>NZ_JBIWFB010000008.1:0-222775 GCF_044762855.1 Psychrobacillus sp. NPDC096389
CGCCGATGGTAGTTGGGGGTTTCCCCCTGTGAGAGTAGGACGTCGCTGGGCACCAATAAAAAAGTCGTTACCGAGTAATCGGTAGCGACTTTTTTGCGTATTAGGAAATTATGAGATTTTAGTCGGAAGAATAACGACCATTAATAAAATGCGCAACGTAGCAGCCGTTACTCGCAACATTGAAGTGCATATGCGCAACATTCTATTTGAAACACGCAACATTAAGGGACATTTGCGCAATGTTGACGAAAACTAGTGACAATCGTCGTTATTTCACTCTAAGTAAACTTGGTGTTTTAAGAAATAGTTGCTTTCAGACTACAACTGGTTGCTTTCAATGACCTAGTGATTGCCCTACGCCATTTATTGGATATATGCAATCAGAAACTGGAAAAAAAATTATTTTCTAGCTAGTCTACCAGGTAGTTTTGAGCAGCTTTCATTGTTTCTGGCTCTAGGCGGGTCGATGGTTCATTTCTCACCCAGCTGAAAGCGTCTAAAGGCAGTAAAAATCTCACCAGATAATTTAAATATGTATTTCATTTTCTTTCAAAATCCCATTTTTTAAATGGATTGATGCACAGCCAACCACGGGCGGTTTATTCTGTTCTTAGAAAGAAACACTTACTCAGAAACGACATTTCCCAGGAAATAATGACACTATTCATCAATAAAAATAAACAAAACTCAATTATAATTTTATATTATGCAACAAAATTCGATTCTATTGGAAACTGAAAAAATCCCTCACAAGAGGGATTACTTCACTAAACTTCACTCATTAATGCGTGGGTATTACCTTCTGTATCTTTGAAAAATGCCATCCAAGTTTCAGTATTCCCCATTTTAGCTACCATATGGGCTTCGTCTATAAAATTTGCCCCAGCGTCTCTCATTCGAATTACCTCTGCCTGTAAATCATCTACTTTAAAATACAACACAGAACTCGGATGATCAAACTCTTCTGTTTCTGGACGGCTCAGTAGTAGCCTTGTTTCCTCACTTTGAAAAAAAGCTAATCCATTCGTTTCGAAAAGCAAAGGCAGTCCCAATACATCTCGATAAAACTCGACAGCACGTTCCACATTTACTACATTTACAGCGATTTGCCCAATTTTCATTTTAATACCTCCATCTCTCTAATACCATTTCAATAAAAATCAGAAAAATCCTTTATACTTATTATATTTAGTAAGAATTTCGCAAAATATATCAAAATGAAAATAAATAGAACTAGTAAGATAAGTAATAGAGGAGGTGCATGAGCTAGTGAATATCATTCAAAGGACGGTAAGTTGGCTAGAAACTAAGATTGAAGACTCTATAAAAAATGAAGAAATTGTTCAATTCACTGGATATTCTTTTTATCATTTTCATCGTTTATTTCAAGAACATGTGGGCATATCACTCCATGAATATGTGCGGCAAAGAAGGATAACAAGCGCGGCAAATAAACTGATATACACGGACACACGAATATTGGACATTGCATTTAACTATCAGTTTGAATCACAGGAATCTTTTACAAGAGCGTTTCGAAAAGTATATGGATTGCCCCCGGGAAAATATCGAACGCTCATGCGGACCTTATTGGAAGAAGAAAATAAGCAGGAGGTAGAAAAGATGGAAGGTTGGTTTTTAAGCGGTACGAATAGTGAGCATTATGAGATGCGAAGAGATTTCGAAAATGTGCTGAAAGGAAATGTATCTGGTCAATTGCGATCTATAGGACAAGAGGCAAAAGAAGGTTTTGGCACTGTCATGCAACAGTTTCAAGCGAAGGAATGGCTTGGAAAGCGGGTAAAATTGTCCTGTTTTATTCAAACGAAAGATGTACAAAGTTCTGCTGGGTTGTGGATGAGAATAGACGGGAAAGACGGAGATACATTGCAATTTGATAATATGCAAAATCGACCGATTACCGGCACAACTGCTTGGAATCATTACTCGGTTGTATTGGATGTTCCTGAAAATGCAGGTGCTATCTATTTCGGAGTTCTGTTGCAAGGTGTTGGAGAAATATGGATGGATGAATTTACATTCGCCCAGGCTGATGAAAAAACAGCGTCAACGAATATGATGATGCCTGAAAATATGCCTAGCAAGCCAGTTAATTTGAATTTTGAGCTGGAGTTTAAAGATAAATGAGTAACAGAACTAAAAATAATATCGGAATAGCAGTTACTGCAATGATTTTTATTCTGATAGTAGTTTTGAAATTTTACTTGGGAAATACCATTTATGATTGGATTAAAAGCATTCTATAATTCTTTGTCTGGTCAATCAAAAATATTTAAATAAATTAAATCAAAAACCGCATTCCTGTGAATGTGGTTTTTTAGTGGTCTTGTAGACATTTTAGAAAATTTGATATATACTACATTACAACACTAATGTACTAGGTATAGTGAAAGGAGGACAGCTAAATTGAATTTAAATTCAGAAAGCACAAAGCCCATCTATATTCAAATTGCGGAATGGATTGAAAATGAAATAATTGCCGATCGATTTCAGAGTGACCAAAAAGTACATTCTCAATATCAATTAGCCGACCTATTTAATATTAACCCTGCAACAGCTGCGAAGGGATTAACGATACTTGTGGAAGAGCAAATTCTTTACAAGAAAAGAGGATTGGGCATGTTCGTAGCGTTAGAAGCGAAAAATATGATTCTTGAGAAGAGACGTAACGAAACATTAACACGCATGGCTATGGAGCTCGTTTTAGAGGCAAGAAGGCTTTCTGTAACAGAAGAGGAATTGATTCAGCTGATTAAGAAATGTAGGGGGGAACAAAAGTGACAGTTATTGATTGCCAGGATCTTCGAAAAAAATATAAGCGTATGGCGGCACTTGACGGCATTACATTTCAATTAAAAGATCAAAAAATCACCGGTTTGATAGGAAGAAATGGCGCTGGAAAAACGACGTTGCTAAAAGTTTTAGCGGGTTTTATAAGTAAAAGTTCTGGGGATGTTCAAGTGTTTTCAAACAACCCATTTAATAATTTGCGTGTATCAGCGAACAGTATTTTAGTAGATGATCAAATGAGCTTTCCTGATTCGTTAACACTAGCAGATATATTAGAAGTGGCACCAGATTTTTATAAGAGATGGGACACGGAGCTTGGGAATAATCTATTTAAGTACTTTAGATTGAACCCAAAACAATTGCATTCCAGATTATCTAAAGGTAATAAAGCAACGTTTAATATGATTTTTGGATTAGCTACTAGGTGTGAGCTGACGATGTTTGATGAGCCTACAAATGGGATGGATGAAGCTGTTAGATCAGATTTCTACCGAGCATTACTGAAAGATTATATAGCTCATCCTCGCTCTATTCTGATTTCTAGCCATCATTTAGCCGAAATGGAGCATTTGTTGGAAGATATTTTACTTATTCATAAAGGGAAAGTTGTTTTCCATCAATCACTAGAAGCAATAAAGGAGTATGCAGTTGCGCTACAAGGACCAACTGATGTAGTAGAAAAGTTGTCTGCCGGGAAGGAAATTCTGCATACAAAGCGATTGGACAGTCAGCGGAAATATGTAGTGATAAAAAAGGAAGACATACCTGTTATAGAGGGAGTTACGACCCAATCAGTGTCTGCTAGTGATGTTTGTATGTATGTGACGAGTGAAGGGAAAGGGGGAATTGATGATGTTTTTAAGTAATAGTAAACTGGGAGAAGTGGTCAAGTCGCAAGTGAAGTTCAAGCTGAAT
Source organism: Psychrobacillus sp. NPDC096389 (assembly GCF_044762855.1). NCBI lineage: Bacteria > Bacillati > Bacillota > Bacilli > Caryophanales > Bacillaceae > Psychrobacillus > Psychrobacillus sp. NPDC096389. Next base: position 3,727 of record NZ_JBIWFB010000008.1, read on the forward strand.
GCATATATGGGCACAATAGTAACACTAATATTTGTACAGCTATTAGGGCTACTATTCTCAATGAATGGAACAGGAACTCGTGGAGTTAATATAGATATGAGCACTGTTTATGTATCTGTGGTTTCTTACGATATTATTTTTATATTTGTAGCACTTTGGGCGTTTGTTATTGGAAATTCGATAACGACTAAAGCAAACGATGATTTTTCGTTTGTAACAACACGACTAAGCAGTAACTTAGCGAACATCATCTTTCTATGCTTAATAAGTGTATTTGCGGGAGTAACGATTGTTTTATCAAATTATTTATTGCGTATTATACTTCTACTATTTGGTGATCAAAATTATATGGAAAATCCAAGTATTTTTGATGCTTCACTTAATTCAATTATTAGCATGGTAATCATGATTATCCTTATTTTAATTGTTTCAGCTGTTGGCTATTTAAGAGGAATACTTGTTCAGCATAATAAAATATTTTCAATCCTATTGCCATTTTTAATCTTTGTATTACTAGTGACAAAATCTGGTCAATCAGTTATTCAATACATTTTTATCGAAAATACGTCTATGGTCGTCTTAGTGGTGAAGTTGATTTGTCTATCTGGCGTTGTTTTTATATTTGCTATTTTGTGCTCGAATCGATTGGGGGTTAGATCATGAGTAACTGGTCTGTTGTCAATTTACTTACTTTCCTTCCTATTATCGGCGTTCTCTTTCTTTTATGGATAATCTTTCGAGCTTCAAGAGGTGTAACGAGCCGTATAAATTTGAATCGACGATTGTATAAATGGATTATTTGTTCCTACGTAGGTATTCTCTTTTTGGCGGTAATTGTGTATTTATTTTTACCAAGAAGCGGCAATGAGCTGATGACCAAAACAGAATACGAAGTTTTTAAAAAAGAAAATGAAACGTTTGAATCGGCTTTTAGCAATACAGAAGGAAGCAAGTTAGATCAAAAGTTTTTACTGGAAAGTTCGATCCAAGAATTAGATGGCGATACGTTGGAGGTAGGGCTACAAGGCTCAGCCCGACCAAAATTAAATATAGAGTGGACTGACTCAAAAGAGCAAGCAGTGGAAGTAGAAGTATATCATACGAATGTATCTGTGTATGGAATAAACTTGAAAGGGGAAATTCCTTTATCAACGATTGATTGGAAAGGAAATCAATTAATAATAAAGGGGCCTGCACAACAAGAACTGGAATATTATCAGTTTACCGATGGATTAGTTTGGCTTTCCTTTTTGGAAGATTCACCTGAAAGGGAATATACACTGGGAGCGGGAAATATGTATATCTACCTAAAAGTTCCAAAACATATAAATGTAATAGATAAAGATGGATTACAATTTTATTGAACAAAAGTGCCTTCTGAAGAGAGGCACTTTTACTTTAACTTCACATCAAACAAAAACTTTAAACGACGTAATAGTAATTTAGAGGGGATCAATGGAAATAACAAATCACGGCTACGCGCGAGTGGGCGGGAACGTAGTTGTGCTGCTGCACCTATTTGTCGGGATAAGTTAATGACTTTTGCAGTGCGTGCTACCCGTTTTTCTTCGTAAAAGGCAAGTGCTTTCTTCACGCCTGGGAACTGCTGAAATGCATGTCCGAGTACAATCGCATCTTCGATAGCTTGACCAGCACCTTGTCCCATATTTGGAGTAGTTGCGTGAGCGGCATCACCAAGTAGAACAATACGGTTAAAAGCAAATTGTTGTAGTGGTTTTATATCTAAAATATCATGGTGAAGAATATACTCAGGTTGTGTTTCTCTGATTAGTTCTGGAACTACTTTTGGAAAATCTTTAAACAGATTGGCAATTTCGGTCCTTTCGATATTTTGATAAAAAAGGTCTTTCTCTTGCGCATTGATACATGCAAACCAGTAGACTTGCCCATTTTTCATCGGTGCCATACCAAACCGACCGGTAGTGGACCAAATTTCGGTTGATGTAAACTCGTCTACTTTTCCTTTATTTTCCGTGATACCACGCCAGCATGTATAGCCGGAATAGCGCGGCTCAGAATTAGGTACAAGTTTTTTACGAATAGGCGAGTGAATACCATCTGCAGCGATTAGCAAGTCTGCAGTTACTACGGTGTTATCTTCAAAATAAGCGGTAACTTTATCTCCATTTTGGTCTACATTCACACATCTTTTATTGTAATGAATGGTATTTGGATTTAATGCATCTAAAAAAGTACCATGCAGGTCAGCACGATGAATCGTTATGTTCTCTTGTCCAAATCTTTCTTTAAGTACTGAGAAGTCAATGGAATTAAGTATTCGCCCTTTGTCATTTAGGAAAACTTGCGTGTGCAAAACGTTTCCATTTACAAAAACTTTTTCACCAATACCAATATCCATAAGGGCTTGCATGGCATTCGAGCCAATTCCAATACCTGCCCCTACAGGTTGAAAGGTTGGCGCTGTCTCGTATACATTTACGGAAAACCCTTGTTTTTGTAAAGTTACAGCGGCACAAAGACCTCCAATACCACCGCCAATAATGGCAATTTCCATATCCTCAGCTCCTTCTTCATATTAGTTTAACAGATTTAAAATAAAACTTTGTGTTATGCTAATTTATAATAATTAATGGGGGAATTAAGGATGATTGAGCTTATTGCTTATGAAGAGAAGTATCGAACATTATTGGAAGAATATCCACTGACAGAAGCTCATCTTATGTTCACAGCACATCCAATTGAATTACTCGACAGAAGTGCCAACACTTCGACTTACACACCAATAGTTATATTAGAAGAAGGGAAAATAGCAGGATTTTTTGTGCTAGATACGGGGGATGATAAATTTCATTACACCGATCAGCAAGATAGCATTTTACTAAGGGGATATTCGATTCATTCAGCGTATCAAGGTCGAGGTATTGCAAAAACATCGATGACTCTTATTCCATTATACATACAAAAATATTTTCCACATGTTAGTCAAGTAGTACTAGGAGTAGATGAAGATAACTCAGTAGCACAATCTCTCTATACAAAAGCAGGATTCAAGGATGAAGGGAAACGGTTCGACGGAAGATCAGGTATACAAATCGCAATGTGTTTAAAGTTGGGAAATGAGTGATGAGTCTTCCCTTAAAAGGGCAAACTCATCATTCAATTAAGCGATAAAGCACATCGTCATCTGCGTCAGGCTTTCCACGTCCATCGGTATTATTTGTAATAAAATATAACGATTCCCCGTCTGAATAGACATCTCGAACCCGTCCAAAGCCAGTAATTGAACGCTCCACTTCACCAGAAGATAAATCCATCACTTTTACTGCTTCCCCACGTAGTGTAGCAACATACAATTTTCCTTTATGAAACGTGATTCCTGATGGAGCCCATGTTTCATTATCACCAGAAGTTATAATAGGTGGTTCTAAACCTTCATGCATTTCTTTTCCTTGTATGATGGGGTATCCATAGTTTTTTCCTTGTTCCATTAGGTTAATTTCATCATTGGCAGATTGACCATGTTCTGCTTCATAAAGTGTTCCATCTTTGTCCCATGCGAGTCCTTGAGGGTTGCGATGGCCGATTGAGAAAATCTCGAATGAACCGTCTTCCTTCATGCGCAAGATTTTTCCGTTAAACGAATTAGAAACTTGTGCATTATCAGGATTTCCCGCATCACCAATTGTTACATAAAGCAACCCATCTGGACCTATTTCTAGACGACCACCATGATGGATGTTACCTGTAGGTATGGCGTCAAGGTGAATGGTCGTTTCATACCAAGCATCGTTTTCCTTTTTAATCGTTACTACTCTATTGAAGGATTCCCCGTTTTGTTCATACGTGTAGTATGCAAATGCTTCATGTGAATCCCCAAAATCTTTCTTTAACACGAATCCAAGTAATCCTGCTTCTGATGCATGTGATAAGTTATTCGAAAACTGGACGTTTTCATGTTCTACTTTTCCATCGTTTATTTTTGCAATTGTTCCTACTCGCTCAGATATGTAGAAGGTATCTTCGTGTTGATTAATCGACCAAGGGGTATTTAAATTGGTTGCCACTGTTTCTGTAATTCCCTCTTCCGTTGATGCAATTTCATCCGAGCAGCCAAATAAAATCAAAGATAAAAGTAAAAGTCTTTTCATATAATCCCTCCTATATTAGTACTTCCCGTTTTCTAGTAAATTCCCCTTCTAATAACGATAAGTTTTTCAAATAGGAAACGATAATTACTATCGAATTTACTTATTAAGTGAAGAGGGTTATGCTGAATTTACAAATTGTACGAATGGAAAGAAGGCTTTAAGATGGAATTTATCCTCTTTTTTATGATTGGGGTTGTTGGTAATGTTGTTGGTACATTAGTAGGAGGCGGGGGACTTATTAGTTTACCTACCATGCTACTCATGGGTTTGCCAGTGCATTCAGCAATTGGTGCAAACAAAGTATCCAATACAGTAAGTTCGTTAACTAGTTTTTTCGTTATTTTCAAGCAGAAAGAAGTTACAGGAAAAGAAGCGTTGGCTGTTATCACCTTTTGCTTAGGGGGCGGTGTTTTAGGGGGACTGATTGCCTCCTTTTTAAGTGGGCAAGTGCTGACGATTATTGCCATTTTATTACTCAGCTTTGCATTCGTTACCTCTTTCATGGGTAGTGGTAATTTTGATGGGACAGAATCATTTCGGGTCAATAAAAAGATTGGTCCAGCATTACTGGGGATTGGAATGTATGACGGGATGTTTGGACCTGGGAGCAGCACGCTTGCAATGTATTTGTATGCTAGTCAAAAAATCGCGTATATCCGGGCAGTAGGCTTAGCAAGAATCGGTGTTTTCGCAAGTTGCTTTGGGGCATCTATTACGTATATATCAACAGGTAAAATCATTTGGCCACTGACCATTGCGTTGATGATTGGAGCGATAGTAGGTGCACAGTTAGGAGTGCGATTAGCACGCAAATTAAAAGCACAGCATGTAAAACCATTACTTAGAGTGGTGACAGTGCTACTGATCGTGCAAATAATGGTGGACTATTTGAAATAATAAGAGGGGGATATTAGATGAAACTTCGTTGTGCAATATTAGATGATTATCAGGCCGTAGCACTTAAGATGGCTGATTGGTCCAGTATTTTAGATAAGGTGGAGGTGAAATCTTTTCAACATCATTTTAATAATGAAGATCAACTAGTAAAAGCTATTAGTGATTTTGAAATTGTCGTTATTATGCGAGAGCGAACACCTTTTACAGAGGCTATCTTCGAAAAACTTCCTAACCTGAAATTACTTGTAACATCGGGTATGAGAAATGCCTCTGTTGATCTAAATGCGGCTACAAAACATGGAATAGTTGTTTGTGGGACTGCAAGCACGTCCGAAGCCCCAACAGAGTTAACTTGGGCTCTTCTACTTAACCTCGCTCGGAAGATTACTAAAGAAAACAATGAGTTTCGTACCAATGGACTTTGGCAAAGTACTGTAGGATCTGATTTATATGGAAAGCGTCTTGGGTTACTTGGACTTGGTAAAATCGGAAGTCGTATGGCAGTTATAGCGCAAGCATTTGGTATGGAAGTAATCGCTTGGAGTCAAAATTTAACGAAAGAACAGGCAGACAAATATGGTGTACAATTAGCAAAATCCAAAGAAGAACTGCTAGAAACAAGTGATTTTATATCGATTCACCTCGTGCTAAGTGAGCGTACACAAGGTCTGGTAGGTAGGAAAGAATTACAGCTTATGAAAACTTCCGCTTATCTTATCAATACGTCCCGTGCAGCCATTGTTGATCAAGATGCATTAATAGAAGCGTTACGTGAAAACTGGATAGCTGGAGCAGGGATAGATGTATTTGAAATCGAACCACTTCTGGATAATCATCCATATCGTGAGCTTCCCAATGTGCTTGCTACTCCACATCTGGGCTATGTAAGTGAGCGTAATTACAGTACGTATTACCGTGAAACAGTAGAAGATATTCTAGCATTTCTAGATGGGTCTGTGCTGAGACAATTAAACTAAATTTGAAAAAGAGCTCCTAACCAACTAGTTAGGAGCCCCACTTTTATTATTTCAACTCATTCAACATTGAACCAAGCTCTTTTACGCTTGATACCTCATCTGCAACAGTTGTTTTTAATAATTCTTTTTGTCTTTCTAACATAGTATTTAATGTTTCAAGTTCTACAGTTACATCCGCTTCTGTTTGTTCTCTTTTTTCTTTCAAAGAACTGATTGTATCGAATAAATCTTCGTGACCAACGATTCTTCCAGCACCCCACATAAGTTTTTCTTTCGGAGCTTCTAATACATAGTCCGTGAAATAATCAAATACTTCTTTATCGAAATCATATGCGTACCAGTTATTATCGATTGCCCACAAGTGTTCATCTAAAGCAGTAGCAATATCGCCTTCATTTAATGCATCAATAGATAATGCTAAATTATTGATATTATTTTGGGCATGCACATGTGGAAATATTGGCTCGTCTTCCCATGTTAAGCGGACAAATCGATCCTCGGCATATTTAAATGCAGCAAGTAATCCACTGTTAAGCTCACGGCTTTCTTCATACAGCTTCTTAGCTGTATTTGAATCACCTTTAGTTAGAGCAGCTAAATAATCTGCATTTACTTTTGAGACTTTTTTATTTAGCTCTTCTGCAACTGAAATCACGTTATCGATTTCAGTCGATAGATCATCAGAGGCAACATTAGCTTTTTCAAATGCATCCGTATCAATCTTTTCTTTTAACGCTTGTAGACGAGTCGTGAAATCTAATGGAACTACAGCAGTTTCATCGTAATGCATTGTAAGTAAACCATAAAGATTTAAGTGGAATTTTAGTGCATCTGCATTATATACATCTTCACTATCGAATTGGGAGTGATAATGCGAATGCATAAATTCGCTATCTTGGAAATCATTGCGAAGTGCAGGAACACCAGCAATTCCAAAAGAGAAATCATCAGACCAAGTACGTAGAGGTGAAACAACTGAAATACCGTCTTTATAAACGCCATCTACACTCGGTACTTCCTCTACAAACTTCGTTAAATAGTTATTCAATTCATAGACTGAACGAATTTCATCTTGTGTTGTATGTTCATAAGCAGGAAGCTCAAAGTTCAAATTAGCAAATGCTTTTCCAACCCATTCAGGGTGAATGTTGAAGATTTGATTGTACGCTCCTGTAGACCAGTCGTAGCGAGTGTTTGAAACTCCCCACTCTTCTGCAGCAAGTGCATTGAAAATAATCGTTTTTTCTGGTTGGTAGCCACTATCGATTAAGCCTTTTGCGATACCCAACATAAGGCCAATCGCTGCATTATCATCTTGGAATCCTGCAAAATACGAATCATAATGCGCAGATAAGATGATATACGATTCTGGGTCTTTACCGATGATTTTACCGTAGTAGTTATACGTCTTTCCATCAAATTTCACAGTGGATTTTGCATCAAACTTTACGGTCATTACTCCGTTTTCACTAGCTTCTAGTGCTTTCTTTAAACTATTTGCATCTGTTTGAGACATGGAAAATGCAGGAGCATCATCTGGTCCACAAATATCTTGTGCATTAAGTGCATCCGGATCAACTTCACCATAACCAGCTTCTTGTACCGCAATAACTGCTGCTGCACCTTTTAAGTGCGCTTGATAAGCAGAGTAATTAATCCACCATTCTTCGCGTTGGTTAATATCTATTAATACAAGTTTACCTTTGATATCTAGTCCTTCAAGATCTTCTGCAGTCCCTTTACCAGCGTAAATAATATCAAGTTCTTTCTCGCCATTTGTGTCAAAATTTACTTGATAGCCACCTAAAACAGCAAGATGTTCTTTCCCATCTGCGTCAGTAAAAGTTAAATCAGCTTTTTCAAACTCCCAAGTGTCCACTTTAAATTCATCTTTTGTCACTTCGGAAAGTCCGATTTTCTTCATTTCATCGCCAATTTTTTCCCCAGTTTTCAACTCTGCTTCAGATCCAGCAGTGCGATATCCTAGCTTTTCATTGGTTTTGTATTCTTCCAGACTTTTTGCAAATTGGAAAGCGTAGTCTACATCGACTGCAGAAAGATAATTGCTATTTGCATCTTCGCGACTAACAGATTTTCCATCTTGGACTGTTTTTTCTTTCACATTGGTCTTTTCTTCTTTTGGGGTACACGCTACTAATAACATTCCGACTAACATCGACAAAGTCAGGTAGCTAACAAGCTTTTTCATTTATCACATTCCTTTACTTTTTTTAATAACTAGATAATTAAACGACAATAATAAAATATTAGCAATACTAATTTTGACAAAATGTTGCAAACCGTACTTTATAATACCCTTACGAAGAAAAATTAAACGGTAAATAAAATACAGAAAACTAATGTACCGGAATTTTGCACTTACTTATGAAGTATAAAATGAACATAATATAAAACTTATCAGGATGTTGTGAATGTTCAGAAAAAATGGTAAAATATAAAGGAAATACTTATTTATTAGAGAAAAAAAAGTAAATCCTTCAAAAAGGAGAACAAACTTTATGTATGCGTATGAAACTAGAATAAAAGAAAATTTTAATGCTCTATCTAATAGTCTAAAGAAAGTTGCAGAACTACTAAAAGAGCATCCTTTTGTTTTTGCTTCTAATTCAGCAGAAAAAATCGGGAAGATTATAGGGGTAAGTGAAACTACTGTAATTCGTCTTGCATACTCACTCGGTTACAAGAGTTTTTTAGAATTACAAAAAGAAGTGAAAGCTTCTGTATTTGAAATGAAATCAACGATATTAGATTTTGATTCAAATGTAGATCCTTTACAGCAAGAGTCTTCGGTATTCGAACAAGTTATGCTTAGAGATCAAGTAAATATTAGAAGGACAACTCAATCATTAAATGAATCTAATTTTAACGAAGCAGTAAATAAGATATATAACGCGAAACAAGTGGTAGTCGTTGGAAACGGGGCTTCTTTTGGACTAGCTCATTGGTTTTGTTTTACCTTGAATACAATAAGGGGAAATAGCAAATTAATTAATTTAAATATGGATGACTACTTCTCCTTACAACAATTAGATGAGGAATGTGTACTTATCGCTTTTTCATTTAGTCGATATATGGTACAAACTTTACATGTCGCAGAAGAGCTAAAAAGAAAAAAAGTTTTTGTGATAGGAATTACAGATTCTGAAATCTCTCCAATTGCAGAGCATGCAAATTTGTTGTTTTCAACAAAACTTACATATATGTCTACACTAGATTCCGCACCAGTTGTTACTTCATTATTGAATGCTCTACTGGCCGGGATTATCTTAAAAGATGCAGACAAATATAAAAAACAAAAGGCGACTTATGAAAAAACATATAGTAAACTATTTTTCAATTAAATAGAGGAGTGAATAATTAGTGGTTAGCATTTTGGAAGTAGAGAGAGAGATTAAAGAAATTTTTTCTTATTTACATGAACATCCTGAAACGAGTTGGAATGAAGTACATACTACAATGTACATTAAAGAATTACTTGAAAAAGAAGGATGTAGAGTGACGTGTTTTAATGACTGCACTGGTTTGATAGCGGAAATTGGAACTGGTCATCCTGTAGTTGCTATTCGCGCTGATATGGATGCACTTTGGCAAGAAGTGGATGGTGTTTTTAGAGCCAACCATTCTTGTGGCCATGATGCACATATGACAATGGTTATTGGAGCAATTCGTTTACTTTTGACTACTAAATTTGAAGGTACAATACGGTTTATATTTCAACCTGCTGAAGAAAAAGGAAACGGCGCATTAAAAATGGTTGAAAAAGGTGCTGTTGATAATGTGAATTATCTCTTTGGTATACATTTAAGGCCAATTCAAGAGTTACCAACAGGAAAGGCGTCTCCAACAATCGTCCATGGAGCAGGATGTTTTATGCATGTAGTTATTAATGGAGATGATAGTCATGGTGCTAGACCCCATCTAACTTCGAATGCGGTTGATATTATTACTTCTATCAATCATCTTATTAAATTCATCAATGTAGATCCACAAGTACCGTCATCTGTTAAAATCACTTCAGTGCAGGCAGGAGGGGGCAATAAAAATATTATTCCTGGGAATGGAAGTTTTAGTTTAGATATGCGTGCGCAAGATAATGAAACGATGGCTCTTTTGAAAGAAAAAGTGCTTAAGATATTTCAAGATGTCCGACACTTATACAATACGGAGATTGAATACTATATTGAATCGGAGTTGCCTGCTGCTATTGTTAATGAAGAAGCACAAGAAATAATGGGATTAGCTATTAGCAAAGTATTAGGAGAGGAAAAGTGCGCACAACCACTTGTCACTTCAGGGGGAGATGACTTTCATTTCTACACGATTAAGAAGCCTGAGCTGAAAGCCACTATGGTTGGATTGGGCTGCGATTTAAAGCCTGGACTTCATCATCCTAAAATGACATTTGACCACGAAATGCTCTTGACAGGTTCAGAAATTTTAAAAGAAGCTGCACTTATTGCACTAAGTAAATAATGAACCAACCTAGAAGATTAAATTATAACCTTAATAAAGGAATTATCTTACACAAAAAACTACCTAAAACAATTTAGGTAGTTTTTTGTGATTTAATTTGAAAGAAGTATTGAATCAATCGTATATTCGTTTGTTTCAATGGTGAATTTATCTAATGCCTCTAGGTCTACTTCATAGCCTATACCAGGAGTAGTAGGAACTTGAATATGTCCTGTTTCGTTCATCGTAATTTCGGGATTAATAATATCTTTTGCCCAATAACGTGCGGAAGGAGCAGTGTCTCCTGGGATAGTAAAGTTTGAAAGGGAAGTAATTGCAATATTATGCGCTCTTCCTATTCCAGATTCTAACATACCTCCACACCATACTGGTATATTATTTTGAAGGCACAGGTTATGAATTTTAATAGACTCTGAGATACCACCTACACGACCAATTTTAATGTTAATAATTTTACAGCTACCGAGCTCAATTGCTTTTCGTGCATCTTCTACAGAATGAATACTTTCATCTAAACAGATGGGGGTTTGAATTGCGTTTTGTAAAACTGCATGATCTATAATATCGTCGTGTGCTAAAGGCTGTTCAATCATGATTAAATTCAAGCTATCCATTTCTTTAAATAATTCTATATCATTTAATGTGTAAGCTGAGTTTGCATCGGCCATTACAGGGATATCACCAAATTTTTCACGTACACTTCGCAAGTATTCGATGTCTTTTCCAGGCATAATCTTAATTTTAATTTTGTTGAAACCTTGTTTTAATGATTCTTCTACTTTATTTAGAAGTTCTTCTTTTGTTTCTTGGATTCCTATACTTACCCCAACCGTGATTTCTGATTTTTTACCGCCAATAACTTCAGCAAGGGGCTTATTTAGTGTTTTTGCATAAAGATCCCAAAGTGCCCCCTCGATTGCCGATTTAGCCATGTTATTTCTGCGGATACGACTGAATAACTTATTTACATCATCGGGATGTTGAACATCTTTTCCAAGGATAAGTGGTAATAGAAATTCTTGTATAATAGAAAAAGCAGTGGAAACTGTTTCTTCACTGTAATAAGGGTTGGAGCTAACTACACATTCGCCGTATCCAACATGGTTTCCGCTGTGTATTTCAGTGATCAGAAATAACCGTTCTTGCTGTGTTCCGAAACTAGTTTGGAAAGGGAATTTTAAATCCATTTTCATTTTTCGAATAACAACTTTTTCAATTAGCATTTAATTACCTCCACATTTTTTAATAAAGGTGGCAAGCCACTTTGTGTTCCTGAACTATTGTTTTTAACGCTGGTTCTTCTTGTTTACAAACATCCATTGCAAAAGGGCATCTAGTGTGGAATACACAACCACTAGGTGGGTTTACCGGAGAAGGTATCTCACCAATTAATTTGATCTTTTCTCTTTTTACAAATGGATTTGGAACAGGGATTGCAGATAGTAAAGCTTTGGTATAAGGATGTAATGGATTAGAATATAATTCATCTGTTGGAGATTCTTCTACCAATTTTCCAAGATACATAACTCCGATTCGGTCAGATATATGTCTGACAACCCCAAGGTCATGTGAGATAAACAAATAAGTTAAATTAAACTCTTGTTGAACATCTTCCAACAAATTTAGTACTTGAGATTGGATAGATACATCTAGAGCGGATACTGGTTCATCGCATATAATGATGCTTGGATTTATGATTAATGCTCTTGCTAGTCCTATACGTTGTCGTTGTCCTCCTGAAAATTCATGAGGAAAACGGTAATAATGCTCTCTTTGAAAACCAACTTTATTTAAGATATTCATTACTTGTTCTGTTCGTTCTTTTTTGTTTCCTATTTTATGGATTTTTAATGTTTCTTCTAAAATAGTTCCAATACGTTTTCGGGGGTTTAATGATGAATAAGGATCTTGGAAAACCATTTGTAACTCTCGTCGAATATTTCTCAAATCGTTTCCTTTTAACTTGTTGATATTTTGTCCATCATAAATTACTTCCCCTTCAGTAGGTTCAAGAAGTCTCAAAATTGTAAGTCCAGTTGTACTTTTTCCACAACCAGATTCGCCAACTAGGCCGTAAGTTTCCCCTCTAATAAGGCTAAAAGAGACATCGTTTACAGCTTTCACTTGGGAAACTGTATTATTTAAAGATCCAGTAATAGGAAAATATTTTTTGAGATTTTTCACTTCTAAAATGACGTCATTTGATGCTTCTGTATTAGGAGTTGACTGTTTGATGCTCATTTCTGCTACCATTCATTCCACCCCTTTTTTCTTGAATATCTTTGAAATGCCAACAGCGTACTTTTAGATCGTTCTTATAAGACTCTAATGAAGGCATCTTGTCTCTACATATCTCTGTTGCAAACTCACAACGAGGTGCAAAACGACACCCTTTTGGGATTTGTGTCAGCGTTGGAACTTTTCCTTCTATTACATATAGTTTTTCGTCTCGAGGTCCTTCAATCTGTGGGATAGATTTTAAAAGTCCTTGGGTGTAAGGGTGAAGAGGTGAGGAAAAAATAGACTCCACAGAAGCTTCTTCAATAACTTGCCCCAAATACATAACTACCACTTTGGTACAAACTTCAGCAACTACACCTAAATCATGGGTAATCATAATGGTGCCCATATTAAATTCATCTTTTAGCTCATTAATTAAATCTAATATTTGAGATTGGGTCGTCACGTCTAGTGCAGTGGTCGGTTCGTCTGCGATTAACAACTTCGGCTTACAGGAAAGAGCCATTGCAATCATTACACGCTGTCTCATTCCTCCGGAAAGTTCATGGGGGTATTCATTCACTCTTTTTTCAGGGAGTGGAATACCAGTTAACTTAAGCATTTCAACTGCTTTTGCCTCGGCTTCTTTCTTCGTTAAATTTTGATGAAGCAGTAGTGCTTCAACTATTTGATTTCCTACTGTATAGACCGGATTCAAGGAACTCATTGGATCTTGGAAAATCATAGATATATCATTGCCACGAACTTTTTGTAATTCGCTATAACTAAACTTAAGTATGTCGTTTTCTTCAAAAAGAATATTACCTTCGTAATTTGTATGCTTTTCATTTAAGAGTCGAAGGATGGATTCTGCAGTTACACTTTTCCCACATCCAGATTCCCCCACAACCCCCACAGTTTCCCCTCGCTTCACTGAAAAAGAAACATCATCAACGGCTGTGACAGTCCCATTCTCTGTTTCAAAATGGACTTTTAAATTTTTTACTTCTAAAAGTAATTCGGTCATTGTATCACCACGCAGTTTTTATTTTTTTGCCTTATTATTATGTGGGTCTAATAAATCCCTAAGTCCATCACCAAATAGATTGAGCCCAAAAACGGTAAGCATAATTGCGATACCAGGGAAAAGAGTCATCCACCAAGCATTAAATATGACAGTTTTTCCGTCATATAATAGGTTCCCCCAGCTTGGATCAGGCGCTGGAATCCCTGCTCCTAAGAAACTTAATGCAGCTTCGATGATAATTGAATCAGCAAAAATAAAAGTTGCTTGGACGATAAGGGGGGATAAAACGTTTGGTGCAATGTTTAACCAAATAATACGGGAGGAGCTCGCCCCTTGTGCTCTTAAAGCCTCCACATAAGTTTGTTCCTTTACTACTAATGCAGCAGAACGAACTGTTCTAGCTACGGAAGGAGTGAAAACAATGGTAAGTGCAATTATTACATTTTCCACTCTAGGTCCCAGTGAAGCCATAATTGCAATTGCCAATAAAATTGCTGGAAAAGCCATTAGACCGTCTGAAATTCGCATTAATACTCCATCTAATTTTTTAAAATATGCGGAGTAAAGACCAATAATCATTCCAAAAATAGAGGTAATAATAGCAACTGAAAAGCCAATCATTAAGGAAACTCTTGCACCATGTACTACTCTACTAAATAGATCTCTACCATAATTGTCTGTTCCAAAGAAATGCTCCCCACCTGGTGCTTTAAGTCTTTTCATGGCATCTAATTCATATGGAGTAAAAGAAGTAAAGAAAGGAGCAATAATCGCTAGTAATATAATGACAATCATTATGATTGAGCCAGATAGTGCAAGTTTATTAGAAAGAAATCGCTTTACTAAAAGATTTCTATGCTTTCTTTTCATGTCACTTTTCAATGCATTAAGTTGTTCTTCAGTCATTATGTTTTGCACTTTATATCAACTCCTTTCTATTTTCTTCCTAATCGAACACGTGGATCTATAACGCCATATAGTAAGTCGATGACTAAATTTATCAGCACATAACTCACAGCTATTAACAAAACAGAACCTTGTATGACAGCAAAGTCACGTCGTTCAACGGAGTTAATAATTAGTTGTCCAATACCTGGAATGTTGAAAACCGTTTCCACAACAGCAGCCCCGGCAACAAGTGTCCCAAATGTTTGGCCGATAATTGTAAGAATAGGAATAAAAGCATTTCTTAACGTATGTTTAATTACAATAATAGTTTCTTTTACCCCTTTAGAACGTGCTGTTTTAATATAATTTGCATTTAATACATCTAGCATAGAAGAGCGTGTCATTCTTGCAATCAGTGCAGCCTGCATGGAGCCAAGTGCAATTGCAGGAAGAATTAAGTATTTTATATGGTTGAGTAGTCCGGCATCAATTGGCTTGTAACCAGCAACGGGAAGCCATTTAAGTTCAACACCAACCAATAAAATTAAGAATAAACCTAGTAAAAAACTTGGAACTGAAATGCCTAGTAAAGAGATTCCCATAAAAGTTTGATCTAAAATAGACCCTCGAAACTTTGCAGCTAGAACCCCAAGTGGTATAGCTACAACGATTGCGAGTACTTGAGCCATGATGGCTAGGGAAA
Organism: Psychrobacillus sp. NPDC096389; assembly: GCF_044762855.1. Taxonomy (NCBI): domain Bacteria; kingdom Bacillati; phylum Bacillota; class Bacilli; order Caryophanales; family Bacillaceae; genus Psychrobacillus; species Psychrobacillus sp. NPDC096389. The sequence continues at coordinate 19,063 of NZ_JBIWFB010000008.1, forward strand.
GGGTAGGTCCTAGATGTTCAAAAAAAGCTTGTGAAACTGGCTGTTTCATAAAAATGGAAGTACCGAAATCACCTTGAAGTACGTTGCCAAACCAAGAAACAAATTGTTCGATTGGCGGTTTGTTTAAGCCGAGCTCTTCTCTAAGCTCGGTAACTTCCGCAGGGGATGCTTCGGGTCCTAAAATTACAGCAGCAGGATCACCTGGTGTTATATGCATTAATAGAAACACAACCACAGCTACCACTAGTAAAACTGGGATTAAAGATAATAGACGCTTTAAAATATAGCCTTTCAAGTGATCATCTCCCCGATGATTTATTTCTCATTTTACTTCTTATCTACATTCCATAAGATAATTCCTTGTAAGAAATCCATTCCTTCTACATTAGAACGTAGAGTTGTAATTGTTGTTTTGTTACCGAATTTAATCATTGGTAAATATTCGTAGAATTCTTCTTGTAAAGCATCAAAATGTTGTTTTGCTTCCTCTTGGGAAGTTGCAGTATTAATTTTGTTTAACAAATCGTCCATTATAGGATCGTTAGTCCAACCTGGCCATTCATTAGAAGAGGCTAGGAATACATATTTAGTAGGAATTGGCTCTGTAGGGAAACCAGTTACGAAAATATCGTAAGCAGTTTCATCTGCACGCTTTTGTAATACAGTAGCCCAGTCATAAATATCTAGCTTTACTTTCATTCCGATACTTTCTAGTTGTTGTTGTACTACTACTGCCGCGTTATAGTGATCTTCGTAATCACGAGTTGAAAGTATTACAATTTCTTCCCCGTTATACCCAGCTTCTTTAAGTAACTCTTTTGCTTTCTCTGGGTTATTTTGATTGTATTGATCTTTACCAGCCTCGCTATACCATTCTGTTTGCTCTTTAATCATTAATCCATGTTCTAATTCATAAAAGTCTGGACTTGTAAAAGCCGCTGTTAATATTGCTTCTTCATTTAATGCTGCATTAACAGCTTGTCTTGCAATAACATTTTCGAATAAACCAGCTTTCTTGTTAAATACAACTCCATTAAATCCGTTATGATCTATGGAATTTTTGACATCACTGTTGGATGCAAGTTGTTCTGCATTGTCAAAAGAAATTGCGTTTGCAATGTCGTATTCACCAGATTGAATACCAGCTAACCTTGTAGATGCATCTGTTACAAATTGAAAGTAAATATCATCAATGAAGGCTTCTTTTTTGCCAGCTAATCCACTTGCTGGCTCATCGATTGATTGGTAATCATCAAATTTTGCTAAATGTACATATTGATCAGCTTTCCATTCAACAAGTTTATAAGGACCAGTACCAATAAATTCAGTTAATCCTTCTGCAGTGGCTGACTCAATAGTTGATTTAGGAGCAATAACAGCTGCTTGTCCAGGATCGGCGAGCATGTGCAACACCGTAAATTGCGGTTCTTTCATTTCTAGTATTACAGTCTCTTCATCTACTTTAGAAAAAGTAGCATCAGCAAATGAAGCTTTACCTATTGATGTTGTTTCAGCCCAACGTGTCATAGAAGCTACAACATCATCGGCAGTCATAACATCTCCATTATGAAATTTAATCTCTTTTCGTAATTTAAAGGTAATTGTTTTACCATCTTCACTTTGCTCATATGATTCTGCAAGTAGTGGTGTAACTTCGAAGTTCTTGTTTAAAGTTAATAATGATTCATATACATTTCTCATTACATCACGCGTAGCTACTGCTGTTGTAATTAATGGATCCAAAGTTGGAGGCTGAGCGTTGTAAGCTACTTGTAATTCTTTCTTTTCGTCCGAATTGCTCCCTCCAGATTCATCATTTGAAGAACATGCCGCTAAAGTTAATACAAATGCAAGTAATAAAACAAAAAAACTAAATTTGTTCCTTTTCATAAATTTATCCCCCATTTTCAAGAATAAAAAAGTATAAACTTCATAAAAAATATTTTTGAAGGAAATACTTTAATTTAATATAATTTAACATCGAATTCTAATAATTTCAATAGATTAGAAAATTAAAATTTTTACTGAGTTATTTTATCAAGGAAATAAAGAAATTAGAGGGGAAAGGAATTTCGACATAATTTGTAGAATAGACAAAGGGGGGCGATAACTTTTGAAGAAAAAGTCACTTGTGGAACTGATTTTATATGCACTTCTTGTGCTCGTAGGAATGTTTTTTCTTACGTTAATAATTTTATTTTTTGTGTTATTAACTGGGAATATTTATTATGTTGCTCTAATTATTACGGTTGCAGTTATTTTGTATGTGTTTTATGTGCTTTTTCTTTTTCATTTTTTCCAAACGAAGAAGCGAAAGATAGTCTTTGGAAGTTTAGCGGGAGTAGCTATTATAGTTAGTGCCATTTCTCCGATTCAACATGCTTATACAAACTCGCTTCCTTCAGTGGATGCCGAAGTGAATGTATATGATTATATGCCTTTTTCTGAGACTAGAAAATTAGCAACATTAGATTATGATTCTACTTTGAAGTTGACAGAAGATTTACCTAAAATGGATGGTGCAACGGCACTTTACCCGCTTTATTCAGCATTTGTGCAGGCGACATATCCTGAAAAAGAATATTCTCCATTCAATAGTGAAGTGATGATTAATACAACACCAGATGCATATAGCAATTTAATCGAAGGGAATGTGGATTTAATTTTTGCGGCGGCACCTTCTAAATCTCAAATGACAACTGCAGAGAAATCTGGAAAAGAACTTAAAATGACGCCTATTGGTCGGGAAGCATTTGTCTTTTTTGTCCATCAGAAAAATGCTGTTTCCGGACTTTCAATGGAGCAAATAAAAGAAATTTACGCTGGAAAAATAACGAATTGGGAAGCGCTTGGTGGAGCAAAGGATAGTATTCGAGCATTCCAACGGCCAGCAGACAGCGGAAGCCAGTCTGCACTAGAGCATTTAATGGGAGATATTCCAATTATGGAGGCACCAACAGAGAATATCGCTTCAGGAATGGGGGGGATTATTAATGAAGTCTCTCAATATAAAAACTACAAAAATGCCATTGGCTATACATTTCGTTTTTATTCCACTGAAATGGTAAAAAATAAGGAAATTAAACTGTTAGAAATAGACGGTGTTGCGCCAACGAAGGAGACGATAAGATCTGGAGAATATCCAATTGCATCAGAGTTTTACGTTGTGACAGCAGGTACAGATAACCCAAATGTAGAGAAATTCATTGCATGGATCTTATCTCCACAAGGCCAGGAACTTATTGAAAAAACGGGATATGTATCGTTGGACCAATAAAAAGAAGAGCTTGAAGGGCTCTTCTTTTTCCATTAAAGCATATTGAGTTCCTCATTCAATTTCTTCATTTGTCGTTTAAAATAAAGATAAAATGATGTCCAAAAAATTACGTAGAATCCGAGGAAAGAAGCCATCGCGATGAAAAAGCTAGTTAAGTTAAATGGTACCCAACCGATACCAAATGCTAAAACGAAATACAAAACTATTACGGTAGCAAAATGCAAAGCAGTTTGTTGTGATAATCGTAAATTCGGATTTTCAAAATACAGCGAGCTGACCGTGAAAAACCAACCGGAAAAGATAGAACCAAGCGAATTTTTTAGAAACAAAGTTCCGTCTAGTGTAATATGATCATTCGAAAGCACATAAAGGTTTGTAAATATAACTGCAAGAAACGCTCCGAAGAAAATTCCAATCATACTTCGAAATAAGAATGTTTTCATTCGCTTTTCCTCCTATTCATTTTTAAAGCTTCTTTTATAGCATTCACATAAGTTCGAGAAACATATTCTTTTGCACCTGATTTAAAATACACACATAGAGTGCCATTAAATGAAGCTTCAAAACGACTCAATTCATGTAGATTTGCTATAACTGATTTGGAGAGACGGATAAATTTATTGGAAGGAAGGATTTCTTCCAATTCATATAGTTTTTCTTTTAATTTGTAAGAACCGGTTGACGTTACCCCGAAAACTGCCTCTTTCTCGGTGTGGAAATAGTGAATGTCAGTCGGTTTTAAAATATGCTGCATTTCTCCATTTTTTCCTACGAGGAATTCTGATTCACGACCTTTAATAAAATCCAGGATGTCTTGAACGGAATCGTCTAGTTCCGGTGTTTCAATGATTACTTTTGTTTCATTAAAATCACTATCTATATTCAAGGATACTTTCAATTTTTACACTCCTCTCCACTTAAGTGTAAACGTTTCGAAGTAAGTGGGCTATCCTATTTTTCGTTTATTCTGAACTAGGAGGATAATGAGCGCAACAATGACTAGTACCACCATGTATCCAATTGACAGTAAAACAGTATTATCAAAAGTAAGTTGTCCGTTCCAAACAGCGATAAACAAATTATTCATATGATACATTGGATTGAAATCTGCAATCACTTGGATGAATTTTGGCATCATACTAATCGGCATTGCAAAACCGCCAGTGAAGATTACTACTTGAAAAATAACGATAGAGAATACTAGCGCACTATTCATATTTTGGAAGAAAGAGTAAATAGCAGATGCAATGGTAAGTAATACTGCATTCAATAAGATGAAAAATCCATAGGCAGTTAAAAAGCTAAGCAACTGAAACTCCAAATCATACATCAACATTCCAATGATCAAAATGAATCCATATCCGAAGCTTGTAATAATAGTGGAGCGGATGATGCTAGAAAGTAAAAGCGTACTTTTAGAAACTGGAGAGAGAGAAATTCGTTTTTCTACACCGGTTGTCCGTTGTGTCACTTGGTCGAATCCGAAAGCGAAAAATATAACGGTGAATGTGATGAGTAAGATGAAAGATGGTGTATAAGTTTGAGCATAGCTTAAATTACCAGCGTACGTATGCTCTCCAAATAATTGTCCCATGAAGATATAAGTAGCAGGTGGTACAAAAATCGTAAAAACTAAGTAAAATAACTCCCTTGAAAACATGATCAAATCGTACTTTAACTGTGTCGCCAACATAATTTTTCCCCCTTAAATAGATACTTTCGAAAGATAAAACTCATGGATGGATTTGTAGCCAGATGCCAAAATGTTTTCTGTAGTATCAAATACTTCATTCACGCCATTATTGATGAGCATTACTTTGTCGCAGTACAGTTCAATCTCATCCATATTATGAGTTGTTAATATGACTGTTCCACCTGTCTGTTTGTTGTAATCTATAATGTAGGACCAAAGCATATTGCGCATATGCGGATCCAGTCCAGTTGTCGGTTCATCCAAAATGAGTAGTTTTGGTTCGGATAAAAAAGCGATTGCTAAGCTCACAATTTGTTTCCAACCACCAGAAAGTTTGTCAAAATACTTTTTTCGGTGCGGATCTAATTTGAAATCAGTAATGATTTTGTTTATGTCGATAGATGATTTGTAATATGCCTTGAATAATTTAAGTAATTCTTCTACTTTCAATGTTTTATAAAATTGTGTTGGCTGAAGGACAACCGAAATTTGTTTGCGAACATGTTCGAGTCTGTTCATAGACAGTGATTCAATATTTTCGTCCAACACAATTACTGTCCCGGCATCGTACTGTTTAATCGTCATTAAAATTTCGAGAAAGGTGGACTTTCCTGCGCCATTTTTTCCGATGACTCCAATGATTTCTCCTGATTGGGCTTGAAAATTTATACCTTGTAATACATAGTTTGTTCCATAAGCTTTTTTCAAATTGCTCACATCGATTATCTTCATTGCAATCCCTCCACAAGTTTTCTTTGTAATGCCAGTGTATGGTGAATCTTCTTGTATGTAAGCTAGTTTTCGGTGAGTGGTGTGATTTGGAGAGTAACTTGCGTAAAAGATAGGGTCACTTGCAGGAGAATCCTGTGGTAAGTATATATTTGGGGGCAACCAAGCTAATATATGGTATAGCAGAAAATTGCGAACAGTGGGATAATATTTTAGGGAAATGTATTTTATTGGGGAAGGATGTTGTGAATGGTTTATTTAAGTATGGTATTTTTTCAAGTAGTTGCCCCGATTCTAATTATGCTAGGAATTGGAGCATCACTACAGCTAAAGTTTCAATTTAATTTAAAAGCGCTATCGAACTTAATCACGTATTGCTTAATGCCGGCAGCCGTTTTTATCAATATATATGAAACAAAGGTGAACGCGGGAGTATTAGGACAAATCATTGTTTACTTATTGATATTCAGTGTTTGTTTGATGGTGCTCGGATCTATCGTTAGTAAATTATTAAAACTTAATAGAAACCAAGCAGCCATTTATAAAAATAGTGTCGTGCTTATCAATTCAGGAAATTATGGGATTCCCGTTAGTCAGATGCTGTTTGCAGCGAATCCTCTTGGAACGTCGATTCAAATTATTATTGTCATATTCCAAAACGTTATTACCTATACATACGGTCTTTATAATTTAATTTCTTCTACAAAATCTGGCTTAGATATATTGCGCAGTTTGCTTCGTTTACCGATTGTTCACGCACTTATTCTCGGTGCTTTGATGAATATATTTGATATTGGTATTCCGGTATTTCTGCGAATTCCAGTAGATTATTTAGCGAATGCTTTTATTTCGATTGCTTTAATTACTTTAGGTGCGCAATTAGCGCAGTTAGATATTAAAACTATTTTGAACAAAGTTATTGTGACCAGTACAATAGGTCGGCTAGTTCTAGGACCAATGCTGGCATTTGGATTAATTCTGTTAATGGGGTTCGACGGGGTGGTTGCGCAATCATTATTTATCGCAAGTGCTTTTCCAACGTCTAGAAATAGTTCAACCCTTGCGCTTGAGTATGATGTAGAGGCGAATCTAGCTGCACAAATTGTGTTATTTTCGACGGTTGTTAGCTGTATTACGGTAACAATTGTTATTTATCTTTCGAATATTTTGTGGGGGTAGTGAGTGAATCAAATGGAAAAGAAGTCATTACAAGCTCGTATTTTTGGGTTCGGAGCAATTTTTGTATCGCTTGTAGCGATTATGACCGGGATATCTTTTTATTTTATCATTTCGCATGCCATTGAAGGGCAAATTGGAGAAAGAGCGCTTAGCATTGCCGTAACAACAGCGGAACGCCCTGATATTATCGCAGGTTTTGGGTCCGAGAATCCATCAGATGTACTGCAGTCGATTGCGATGTCCATACAATCAAGAACGGGAGCAGAGTATGTAGTTATTGGGGATAAAGAAGGCATTCGCTACGCACATCCAGTAGTAGAAAGAATCGGGAAAAAAATGGTCGGTGATGACAACGAACAAGCCTTACTATACGGGAAGTCTTATATTTCGGAAGCCACCGGTACACTTGGTACAGCGCTTAGAGGAAAGGCGCCTGTAGTGGATGAAAACGGAGATATTATTGGTATCATATCAGTCGGTTTTTTAAAAGAGGATATGACCACGATATTCATTCGGTATGTGGATAATATTGCTTATATCGTAGTGATTGCTATATTACTAGGAATTCTTGGCTCTAGTATATTGGCACGAAATATAAAGAAAGAACTGTTTAATCTAGAACCAGCAGAAATTGCCAACTTATTTACAGAGCGCAACGCTTTAATAGAATCTGTTCGCGAAGGAATTATTATGGTGGATGCAAAAGGTGCGATTACAATGGCGAATTTAGCTGCCCATGAAATTTTATCATTACCTGCTGAAACAGAATTAGTTGGTCGCAATATATGGGAAGTTATACCGAATACATATCTTCCGCAAGTACTGGAGTCTGGCGAAGAACATTTGGATCGATCGATGGAAATACGAGGGAAAAAGGTAATCGTCAATCGAATACCGATACGTGTCGGAGAAAAGATTATCGGTGCCGTGTCTAGTTTCCGCTCCCAATCAGACATTGACCGTTTAGCGGAAGAATTATCTCAAGTAAAGCAATATACAGAGGCTTTACGCGCTCAAACACATGAATACAACAATTTTTTATATACTATATCAGGTCTTATTCAATTGAACTCTTACGACGAAGCGATTGAATTGATCCATGTGGAGACAGCAGAGCACCAATCACTTATTCAATTTATGACGAAACGTTTACAAGATCCTTTTCTTGGAGGAATAGTTATTGGATTACTTAATCGTGCAAAAGAATTAAAAGTACGATTTATTTTAGATGATGATAGTTATTTAGAAAAACTACCCAAGCATCTTCAAAAACATCTTCTTGTTTCAATAATTGGTAACTTAGTGACGAATGCATTTGAAGCTGTTGAAAAATTGGTGGAAGAGAGGCGTATTGTCCGTATCCTAATCGTGGATAACGGAGGAGAAATAATAATAGAAGTAGAAGACTCAGGGGCAGGTATTCCTGTGGAAGTGCTAGATGTAGTTTGGCAAAAGAAAGTATCTACTAAAAATGATGAGAATCGGGGATTTGGTTTGGCGAAGGTGAAGGAAAATGTGAATGATTTAGGCGGTACAATTGCCCTAGAAAAAGGGGATCTAGGTGGCGCTTTGTTTATCGTTTCTATTCCAAAAGGGGGCTATTTACATGACAAAGAAAATAGAGATACTAATCGTGGAAGATGATAAGAGAATTTCAGATATTCACAGACGATTTATCGAAAAGTTGGACGGGTTCAAGGTGATTGGGGCGGCATATACAGGAGACGAGGCGAAGGATTGGATAATATCGTATAGGCCAGATTTAATACTGCTAGATGTTTATCTTCCCGATATACTTGGAACGAATTTATTAACCATTATTCAAGAACATAGTCCGGATACAGATATCATTTTTATCACTGCAGCAGCGGAGTCAGAAATAGTGAAAAAAGCGTTTCGGGGCGGTGTGGCAGACTATATTTTAAAACCATTAACATTTGAGAAGTTTAAAGAAAGCTTACTCTTATATAAAACGAAAAGAGATATTCTTACAGGGAGCGGGAGAGTACAAGAGGACTTAATAAAGTCTCTTTGGAACAATACTTCTTCCGTTCCTAATTCGGAAGAGGTTCCTCCAAAAGGAATTGATCCAATTACGAAAGAAAAAGTGGTCAATCATATGAAGAAAGTAAACGATGGCATTACGGCAGAAGCACTTGGATTAGAGGTTGGTGTAAGTCGTTCCACTGCAAGGCGTTATTTGGAATATCTTGCTTCTGAAAAGCTTGTCTATGCGGAGCTGATTTATGGATCAGTTGGTAGACCAGAACGGAGATACTTTATCGAAACTTCGTGAACAATATGAACAAAATGAGCTTAATATTCATTATCCAACTTATCACCATAAGCATTGTTTTACTAGAATGTTCTGATAAATTATTTACAAGCGTATGAAAACGCTATCATTACATTTGGGATGAGGGGGATTTTATGAAGACTTGGAAGAAGGTTACATCCATTGCTTTTACGGCTGCCTTAGTATTAGGGTTAGCGGCTTGTTCGTCAAGTGAAAAAGGGAGCGAAAGTAAAGTTGAAGGAGCTAGTGCATCGGATTACCCGAAAAATAATATTACGATTGTCGCTCCATCAGGTGCCGGTGGAGGATGGGATTTAACAGCACGGTCAATCGCTAAAACAATGAATGATACGAAATTAATCGATAAATCTATCGTTGTTGAAAACAAACCAGGAGGTGGGGGAGCTGTTTACATGGCAGAGTTTGCGACGAAAGAAGCGAAAAATGACTATGTATTGATGGTAAAATCTCCACCAATTCTTATAAACAATGATAAAGCGGAAGGAAATAGCCCTTACGGTTATAAAGATACAACACCACTAGCACAACTAACTCGTGATTATGGAGCAATTGTTGTTAAAAGTGATTCACCTTTTAAAACATTACAAGATGTTCTAGATGCGATAAAAGCCGATGCAAAAGCAGTTACACTTGCAGGTGGATCTGCACCTGGTTCAATGGATCATCTAGTAGGAATTTTGCCAGCATTTGAAGCAGGAATCGATCCGAAATCAGTGAAGTATGTGTCATATGATGGTGGAGGAGAGGCAGTTGCTGCTTTACTAGGTGGTAATGCCGACGTTATCGCAACAGATGCATCTACAATTGCTACTTATGCAAAATCTGGAGATGTACGTGTCTTAGCAGTCAGTTCTTCTGAACGTTTGGAAGGGGAATTAGCAGATGTACCAACTTTTAAAGAGTCTGGTATTGATGCAGAGTTTACGATTTGGCGTGGTATTTTTGGACCAAAAGAAATGTCTGAAGGCGCTGTAAACTATTGGTCTGACAAAATCGCACAAATGGTAGAAAAAGATGAGTGGAAAGCAGAGTTAGAAAGAAATGGTTGGGCAAGTGAATATCGAAACTCAGAAGACTTTACTTCTTATTTAGAAGAACAAGATAAAGTAATCGTTGAACTATTAACAGCACTTGGCATGCAAAAATAACATTATGTAGGCGGCTGCAGAGTCGCCTTTTTAAGTTAGGAGAGAATAATAGATGAATAAAAAATTCGATCGGATTGCCGGGATTGCCTTTTTGTTAGTAGGGATTTTATTTCTTGTAGAAAGTCAAAAAATTTCCGAGAGTGCTTATGGTTCATCTGTCGGTCCGAAAATATTTCCGATGTGGCTTGGTATTCTATTAATCGCTTTAAGTATCCGTCTTATATATGAAACTTTTAAATATAAATCGGAAGAATCCAAGAAAGAGCAACTGCAATATAAAAAGTTTCTTATCATTTTCGTAAGTGCAGTGCTTTATGCTTTTTTCCTAGAGAAGATTGGATATGTCGTATCTACTTTTCTATTTTTACTTATTGCTTTTCAAACGATGGAGCGAGGAAAAATTATCTATTCTGTTATCATTTCTGCTTTTTTCTCGTTTGGTGTTTATTATTTCTTTTCGGAGCTACTCGGCGGTTCATTGCCAGGGTTTCCGTTGTTGTAAGGGAGGAGTTAAGATATGGACACATTACAATTTTTAGCAGACGGTTTTGCTATAGCGTTTCAATGGCATAATTTATTGTTTGCATTGGTCGGAGTTATCATTGGGACAGCAGTAGGTGTATTACCAGGTATCGGTCCGATGAGTGGTGTTGCACTTCTTATTCCTGTTACAGCAACGATTACTTCAGGGATGCCAACTAGTGCGGCTGCAGCAAGTTCAATTATTTTACTAGCAGGAGTTTATTATGGAGCGATGTACGGAGGGTCTACTACTTCTATTTTGTTGAACACACCAGGGGAATCATCTTCTGTCGTAACTACATTAGATGGCTATCAAATGGCACAACAAGGGCGAGCAGGAGTAGCTTTAGCCATTTCGGCGATAGGGTCGTTTTGTGCAGGGATTGTAGCATTAATTGGTCTTGTACTTTTAGCAGAACCCCTATCGAATGTGGCGATAAAGTTTGGACCAGCCGAATATTTTTCTTTAATGTTACTAGGGCTAGCTGCCGTTAGTGGCCTTGCTGGAAAATCGATGACGAAAGCGTTAATTATGACTGTTTTTGGTCTAATGCTTGGAACTATTGGAATTGATGCCGTTTCTGGCATTGCCCGCTTTACATATGATCAGCCTATTTTATATTCTGGGCTAGAGTTTTTAACAATTGCAGTAGGTTTATTTGCATTAGGAGAAGTATTTAAAACCATTTTAGAGCGAGATGAAGAAACTGGCGCAATTGCGAAAATCCACCGTATATTACCGACAAAACAAGATATGAAAGATAGTGCAATACCGATTACTCGTGGCTCGCTTCTTGGATTTTTTATCGGCGTGTTACCAGGAGCAGGAGCGACTCTTGCATCCTTTTTCTCTTATGTGACAGAGAAAAAATTTAGTAAGAACCCTGAAACATTCGGAAAGGGAAATATTGCTGGTGTAGCTGGTCCGGAGTCAGCAAATAATGCTGCTTCTGGTGGCGCAATGATTCCACTGTTAACTTTAGGAATTCCTGGTTCAGGTACAACTGCAATATTGATGGGTGCGTTGATCATGTACAATATCCAGCCAGGACCACTATTGTTTGACGAGCACCCCGAAGTTGCATGGGGACTAATCGCAAGTATGTTCATCGGAAATTTAATGTTACTAGTGTTAAATATGCCATTAGTACGCGTTTTTGCAAAAATTATTCAAACACCTAAAAAGTATTTATTGCCAATGATTGTGGCGATTTCTTTCTTCGGAGTGTATGCGGTGCAATACACAACGTTTGATTTATTTTTATTGCTAGGCTGTGGGATTTTAGGGTATTTATTATCCAAAAATGATTATCCTGTAGCACCGCTAGTGTTAGCACTAGTACTAGGCCCAATGATTGAAAATAATATGCGACGCGCTTTAACAATTTCTAATGGGGACTTCAGTATTTTCTTTACGAAGCCATTGTCCTTAGTATTTATCATAGCGGCTCTAGCATGGTTGTTAGTTCCGTTACTGTTAAAAATGAAGGGACGTCAAGTTATTGTAAATGAAGAAGAATAAGAGAAAGGCAGACTCCGAGTTGTGGGTCTGCATTTTTTTGTGTGATTTCGAATATTGTGTATAGGACGAAGAGTGGACAAGAATCGTTTATTGTTGCTCTTACAACAAGGAGGTTTGTTGATGGCAATGTTGGAAGGAAAATATGTGGAAGTGGATCCTGGTGTAGAAATATTTGTTCGAGAGGCAGGAAGTGGAGATCCAATAATTTTCATCCCTGGCTTTACATTTACAACAGAAGTATTTAACTATCAAGTCGATCACTTTTCTAAAACTAATCGAGTAGTGGTGATCGATCCTCGAAGTCATGGTCGTTCAACGATTACATTACATGGGAATGACTATGTAACACACGGAACGGATTTGGCAAAGGTAGTGGATGCATTACAACTAAAGAACGTAACATTAGCTGGGTGGTCATTCGGTTGCTTAACTGTTTGGGAATATCTAAAGCAGAATGGTTATGACAATGTAAAATCACTTATTTTCATAGATATGTCTCCAAAGGCATTATCGACAAATGATGAGGATTGGGTGGAAGGTCCTCTAGGTGACATCGGGGCAATTTACAATACTTATTTACGTAATCCAGCGGGCCAGCGGGAATTCATCAAAGCATATACAACGAGTGTCATGGTGCAACGAGATGTTACAGAAGATGAGTTGAACTGGCTGGTGGAACAATCTTTAAAAACACCGTATTATATTGCAACCAATCTATTTGCTTCGGGAATGTTTTCTGATTACCGTGAAGAGGCGAAAATAGCTAGTGAAACAGTACCTACCTTGACGGTTGTGGCAGAGCATTGGGCAGCTACAGCAGTTAAGTTCACACAAAAGATTTCTCCAAAATCCTCTATAGAAGTACTCGGTGGGCACTTGATGTTCTGTGAGCATAGTAAGAAATTTAACAAACTGGTAGAACAGTTTCTGTCCAAAGATACTTGGGACCGTTAATCAAAGATAGAAATGCAGACCCTGTAAGTGTGGGTCTGCATTTTTGTCATTAGACAGTCGATTTCATTTCTTGAGCGACCTTAAAATGGTACGATAGAAGTATAAAAAGCTAGATAAGGAGGGAGATTACGTGTTCCTAGATAAGCTAAAAAATAAACTAAACGAAAATCAACCTCTATTTATCGGAGAGGACACAGCATTACGTTCAGCTATAATGATTCCTCTTGTTCAAATAGATCAAGAATGGCATGTCCTGTTTGAAGTACGTTCGCTAACTATGAGGAGTCAACCAGGGGATATTAGTTTTCCAGGTGGTCGTATCGATCCAACCGATGCATCGCCTATGGATGCGGCCATAAGGGAAACCCATGAAGAATTAGGTATTGATCCAGCAAATATCAATGTTTTGGGACAAATGAGTGCGTATATTTCATCGCCCTCTTTCGTCGTGTATCCATTTGTGGCTACAATTGATCAAAAAGAAATACATTCTTTTAACAAGCAAGAGGTAGAGGAAGTATTCACCATACCTGTGGACTGGTTGTTGAACTATCAACCCTATATGCACACAGTGTCCATTCAACCGATGCCTTTAACCGATTTCCCATTTGAAAAGATCGTGAATGGTGATAAATACCAATGGCGACCACGTGCGATCGAGGAGTGGTTTTATGATTACGGCAATTATACAATATGGGGTTTAACCGCTAGGATATTAAAACATTTTGTGGAGACGATGAAGTAAGTAGAAGACTAATAACAAAAGTGCAGGCTCAGAATAGGGGGGCTGTACTTTTGTTGACATACAATAGGAAAGAAACACAAACTTAGGATAAGAATGAACAAAGGGGCGACATGATGAAGAAATTATTGCTAACAGGATTTGAACCATTTCTATCTTACACAGTAAATCCTACTATGCGTATCGTAGAGGAACTAAATGGATTAGAGCTGGCGGGTTATGAAATAGTAGGAAAAGTATTACCTGTCGACTTTGCATCATCTGGTACCAAACTTTTAGACTATTTGAAAGAAATAGACCCGGATGCGGTTATTTCATTAGGATTAGCTGGAGGAAGATACAAAATCACACCAGAACGCATTGCAATTAACGTAAAAGATGGAGCAGCTGACAATGAAGGGCATATCCCAATCGATGAAACGATTCATCTAGAAGGAGAACCAGGCTACTTTTCCACATTGCCTATTCGCCAAATGGTCAATAGACTTATGGAAGAAGGATTGCCTGCGGAAATATCCAATACAGCAGGAACCTATTTATGCAATAATGTCATGTATGAAGCGCTGCATTACGCAAAAACAAATAAGCCTAATATGAAAGCTGGATTTATCCATATTCCAGCATCCCATGAATTAGCCATCCAGCATGGAAAAATTCCAAGTTGGTCTCATGCAGATTTGAAAAGAAGTGTGGAGATTTGTATAGGTGTGCTTGGGAAATAATGACGCTAAGGAGGCAGGATAATGTATCGAAAAGAATTATTTGTGTTCCAAGAAGGAAGGCCAATTCGAGCGATTGTAAGAAACTATGTGAAAGACGATTTTAAAGACTTGATTGCCATTCAGCAAGAATGTTTTCCACCTCCTTTTCCGTCTGATTTGTGGTGGAATGAGGAGCAACTTGAAAATCATGTAAAGCTTTATCCCGAAGGTGCATTATGTGTAGAGATAAATGGCGAGATTGTAGGTTCCATTACAGGATTATTAGTTCATTTTGATCCAGAAAATCCTGTACATACTTGGGAGGAAGTAACGGATCATGGTTATATTCGAAATCATAATCCTCAGGAGAAAACATTGTATATTGTTGATATTTCCGTCAAACCCGCATTTCGAAAACTAGATTTAGGGAAGTTGCTGATGCAGTCCGTATATGAACGGGTCGTCCATGATGATTTGGATCGAGTACTCGGTGGAGGTAGGATGCCTGGGTATCACCAGTATGCGGAGCAGCTGACTCCTGAGCAGTATGTGGATAGCATCCTATCTGGAGACTTGAAAGATCCGGTAATTTCGTTTTTGCTTAGATGTGGGCGAACTCCAGTCTGTGTTGTTCCAAATTATTTGGAGGATGAGGAGTCATATAATAATGCGTTATTAATGGAATGGAAAAATCCTTTCAATTAACAACTAATAAGCGTGTTCTCCCATTTAACGCTTTTTATTTCATTCATGACTGTATTTTTTCACAGTTGTTTTTGCCCGATAATCTTTCGGAGAGACTCCGTATTTCTTCTTGAACTGTTGCAAGAAAGCCGACATGCTTTGATATCCAACTTGAAGTGCCACATTTGTTACACTCTGCGAGGGGTTACGAAGTAATTGTGCTGCTTGTTCCATACGAATAGTTGCCACACGTTCCATTGGTGTTAATTGGAAGGCTTTTTGGTACATGCGATTCAACTGTGACTCACTGACATTTGTTACTTCCGTTAACTGCTTCATGCGAATCGGTTGGTAATAATTTTCTAAAATATAGCTTTCTGCTTTTCGAATAGGGTCGGGCAATAAATAGTGATCAAGGACATACGTGATTTTCGACAACATATGCTCATTTGGAAAGATGTAAGCCATGATCTCTAATAAGGCAAGGTGGACAAAATAAGGTTGATTTTTAGAGATATGAACAAGAATTTTTTCGAGTAAGTTATTAATCTCGATCGTCCATGATTCCTGTAATATACAAACTCGATTCGGATTCTCGAGTAGCGAGGGTGAAAAGCGATTGTGCTGCTGCAAAAGATGTACAAATTGCTCTGTTATAGAAATAGTTAAGGGAAAGAGAAGTGTACTACTTCTCTTGTCTATATCAAACTGAACATTTACGCCTTGTGGATAAAATAAATACTCGCTAGAATTGAGCAGGCGAGATTCGTCTTCACCGATTTGATAAGTCAAACTACCTTCCAAAACGAAAAGGATTCCGGGTTCTGATGACTTGAATTCAGAACTTGTTTTGTTTTGATAATAGGAAAATGAGATACTATCAATTACCACATCGTTCTCTTTTTTTAAAACTTCAAGTATATCTTTCAACTCGTCATACCCGCCTCTCTTCGCTTTTGTTCGTTCCTATAACTATAATGGAAAACGCCTCTCTATATCAATAGAGAGGCGTTTGTCAAAAGATGAATTATAAGGGATACAATTCAATCTCGTCTTTTGTTTCCAATTCTGCAATCATGGCGTGCCAAGCTTCCGGTTTATGCGACAGAATTGCATAATAGGATTTCAAAAAATCAGCGATAAACTGAGCATTTAGCGTTTGGATATCTTGATATGGCAGGAAGCAGAAATCCAAATCAGTTACGGCATTGCCTTCATTCGTCCAAGAAGGATGCACATACGTGAAATCCAATCGTTTGAAACCGAGATGAGCGAGCACTTCGCGACGTACAAACGGATTCATTGCTTTAATACCACCAAACTCATGATCCCCTATTCGGTAAGGATCGTAAATCTCGGCGAACACACCAATCAGCTCAACGTTATGCTCTTTAGATAGCTGCATTAAATCTTCATGTCTTTTTTTAGCAAGGAAAGGTCCAACACCTAAACCTTCTTTTCCAATCATTGTAAAGTCTGTCATGGATAACTTCTTGTCTGCATAGAAGCGATATTCCGTAGCACCTACAACTTCTCCATTTTCTACTGCGACAAACATCCGAATCGTAGGATCAAGTAAAGGTTCTTTCCACAATTCATACTCAAGCACTTCCTCAGCAGGAAATACTTCTTGCATTAATTTATGCATTTTCGGAAACAACGGGTCTTCGATATTTTTTATTTGAACGTATTCCATTACATTCACTCCTCTTTGTTAATTTCCTAAAGTTGTCTTTTGTAAGACCATTTCCTTTGTCATCGATGTTTCTACTGACATTGTACCAAGGTCCGGATATAAATCGAATCGACGGTCTCTCCATGTTGTAACGGAGCCTTGTTCACGAACTTCATGCAATAATGACAAGTCAAGATCGGCAGTAATAACCATATCGTTATTAATTTCTCCTTTTACCAAAATACCGTCTTGCGGGAAAGGCACATCATTTGGTGTGATGACAGCTGCTTGACCAAAGTTTCCACGCATAAAGTCTACTGTCGGAAGAGATCCAACAGTTCCGGTTGTTACAACATATACTTGGTTTTCAATGGTGCGTGCGTGACTTGTATAGCGAACACGATTAAATCCATGACGGTCATCTGTACAAGAAGGAGAAAAAATTACATCGGCACCCATACCACGAACCATTCGAACTATTTCTGGGAATTCGATATCGTAACATGTCAAGAGTGCTATTTTACCTTTCGATGTTTCGAAGATTCTTAAAGATTCACCAGGCGAAATTCCCCATTCGGAAACTTCAGTCGGCGTTAAGTGAAGCTTCGCCTGTTCACCAATATGACCATCCGGTGAAAATAGATGTGCTACGTTATATAGACCTTCCTCTTTCCGAATGACATGGGTACCGCCAATAATATAAACCCCATGTTCCATAGCTAGAGAGGAAAAGAGCCGATAATAGCTTTCCGTGTAATTCGGTAAGTTTTGGATTGGTTGACCTTGACCATTATCTGAAATAGACAGCAACTGAGTTGTTATAAATTCTGGAAACAAAATAAAATCAGTATTGAACTCGGCTGCAGTTTTCACATAATGTGTCACTTGTACTTCAAATTCCTCGAAACTATTAATTGTATGAAGATGATATTGCACAGCAGATACACGAAGTTTCATCTGTATACCCCCTTAAAATAGTATTTATAATCTTAAAATAATAGATGAATCATACCATAAACAGTGGAATAATCCATACGAAATTCCTTCATAAAAAGATGTGATTCTTGCATCTTGATCTCTATATAAACAACAGTGTTTGTCACCAACTATGCTATAATTCCGTTACGTAGTGGCTATCCTGTAAATGGGAAGCAGGCAGGACTTTTAATTGGGGGTATTAATATGTATGATCCAACCGTTTTTGAAAATTTGAAAGTAGCCTTTGAAAATCAGGTATATGATTTAGATAATTTAGACCGTAAGATAAATATCCAAAATAGGGTAGACCAAATAGATTTATCTATCCTCACAAGAAAATTCGCGGTTCAATTTATACTTGTCGATCAACAAGCTGTTACAGCAGAAATAATTTTAAAAGCATCTTTAGAAGATTTGGCAGGGGAGATATTAGAAATTTTGGGGGGGAATGCAGGATGTTCCTTGATATTACGCTTCAATAAACGTGTTCAAAATGTGCCTGTCCAGTGTGAAAAGATTGAGCAAGCACTAAACGATATTTGGGAAAATGAAATCCAAGTAACACAAACATTGAGCTTTGTGTATAACAAGAAAGATTCCAGCTATTTAAATAAGATAGAAGTGGAGTTTGTCCAAAAAATTAACGAAGAGCATATGGAAGATATCGCCGATTTTCTCGATCATGTGTTAGAAACATTGGAAGTATTGAATGGAATTTGACCCTGTGCCAGAAACATTCCAGCTTGTTTGAATGTTTCTGACACAGGAAAAAGACACTAACACCAAACGATTATTTTATTGGGGGTAGTTTGGGCTGGTATACTTCTTGTGGTAGGTCCATATATAACAATCAGATTCCGATTTGCCGGGTTTCTTGTAAAGGCTTGCCCATTTGTTAATAATATTTGCGTATATGGTGAAATATTTAATTTTAATTGACCGTCACTACTCTCTAATTGGTTATTAAAATAGTCTACTTTTACATTTTGATAATAATTATCTTTTACCATAATAAGTGCCCGATATTGTGGTGGGAAAATAAGAGGAACAGGGGCATTTGCATCGTAATATCCGGTAATCTGGTCACCTACTGCTACCATGACATGGTCTACAAAGAAAGTAGTAGGGGATATCACGAAGTTTACGACATCTCCGTTTCTGTTAGCTACAGACATTAATGAATAACAATCTTCACCTTCGCCATTTTGTCCTATTACAAAATCATTAATCATGGTGACGGTGCCTTGAAAAGATCGAAAATTTACCATCCATTTATCTTCCTTTCTGTTTCCCTTGTTATTAATTTATGTGAGGTGATCAGCAGTGGTGAATACTTACTTAAAAACATCCAAGGTTTTGTTGGACAAATGTATAAATCTGTTATATACTTACAACAATAATTAAATTGCTTAACAGAAACAATGAATTCACATATTACAAAAAGTAATCGTGTTTGTTCGGTACTTTTTGTAATATGTGAATTTTTTATTCACTACAATTATTGGAGGTCATCTACATGACACAAGGTACAGTAAAATGGTTTAACGCAGAAAAAGGTTTTGGATTTATCGAAGTTGAAGGCGGAAACGACGTATTCGCTCACTTCTCAGCAATTCAAGGCGAAGGTTTCAAATCACTTGACGAAGGTCAAAAAGTGGAATTTGATATCGAAGACGGTCAACGTGGACCACAAGCAGTTAATATCGTAAAACTTTAATTCCTAAGAATTAAATAAATCAGAGACACTCCTTATGGGTGTCTCTTTTTGAATTCTTTTAAATAGGGCTGTTCCCATTGTATTTCTTTGCAGTAATGACTTTAAAGGCGTAAAATTACTATTATATTTATTATCAGGATGGTCTTTGAACCGTTATACAGTGGAAGGAGAGATATTAATATGATAAAAACAGCGGTATTTGAACAATTAAAACGTGCGATGAAAGAGAAGGACGTACTCGCAAAAGGAGTACTAACCCTTTTAAAATCTGCCCTAGATAGTGCGGAAAAAGAAAAAGGTTCAAGCCTTTCACCAGAAGAAGAAATTGCTATTGTGAATCGTGAAGTTAAACAAACGAACCAAGCATTAGAAGGGGCTCAAAATGCAAATCGAGACGATCTTATAGAAAAAGAAGAAGCCAAACTAGTACTACTAAAAAGCTTCTTACCAAAACAACTAAGCGAAGAAGAAATTGTAGCGATATTAACAGAAGCTGGACTTGTAAAAGGTATGAATATGGGCGATGCAATGAAAATCGCAAAACCATTACTTACTGGAAAAGCAGATGGGTCGACTATGTCCAAAGTTGTGAAAAGTCTGATATAAAAGGGGAGCAGATTCCCAAATATAAAGAGGACAAGACATGTGAAAGAGTCTCTTCACTGTCTTGTCCTTCTTGTTACTTTTTTACTTCGTAATGCAGCTCTGCAAATTGGTTAAAACGATTGATGCTCTTTAAGATAAGTTCTGTTTCAAATTCCGTTTCTTTGAACAAAGGGATTCCTTTTCCGAGTAGCACAGGAGATACGGTTATAATCAGCTCATCCACTAATTTTTCTTTGATAAACGAGTGTATTAGATCTCCACCACCCATTACCCAAATATTGTTCCCTTCTTTGTTCTTCAATTGATTGGTAAAGTCCACTACATCACCACTGAAGAATTGAACGTTTTCATTATCTTGACTGATGTTTCTGGAGAAAACATAGCATTCCTTACCCTCATAGGGGAAGCTTTCCAATTCCTGTTCTAGCAGCCAGTCGTAAGTACGTCTACCCATTATTACTGTATCTACTGTATCGTAGAAATCGGAATATCCATTATCACCTTCACCTTCGACTTTAAACAACCACTCCAAAGAGTCATCCTCTGTTGCGATATAACCATCTAAACTCGTTGCAATGAACAACATGATTTTTCTTTGATTCGTCATAAGTATCTCCTTTAGTTAGTTTCTAAAGATTCCAGCCTCAAACAGGTCGTACATAAGATAAGAGAATGTTTTTTAATAAACGTTGCTGAATATGTGGATCTATATCTTCTTCCAAAAAAGAAATAGGTGCTTTCAATACGACATTATTTACGAAAGTACCGAAAGTATTAATGATTGTTATAAGCGTTTCTTTTATAGCTAGATCAGTTCGAATGGAGCCATCTGTTTTCCCATCTTCCATAATCGGTATAAGGCTATTACTTATTTGTTTCTGAATCTCGATATAGTCATCAATGTCTGGTAATGGCTCTTTTGTAAAGGAAGCATAGCTTTCAAAAGCTTCCCTAAATTTCGAAGAGCTCCCTTTAGGAGTGTTTTGATCTTCTTCGAGCAAGTAATTTAACACGTCTTCTAACCGTTCATATGCCGTTTTAGGGGAAGAGGCAATCTGTTCAAATGCAGGAAGTATTCTTTCGAGGTTTTGAATAGCAACTGCAACAATTAGTTTATCTTTTTTGGGGAAGTACCGAAAAACGGTGGCGATTCCAACTTCTGCTTCTTTGGCTACATCTTGCATTTGGACGCTATCTAATCCACGCTGCAGAAACAAGCGCTCAGCTGCGGAAACTATATGTTGGTAACGTGTAGATTTATTTTGTTCGCGAACACTTAGTGGCATCGAATAACCTCCTTTATTTTGATTATACACCGTTTAAGTTTGCACCTGTCCATTTTTAGGAGTAAAATAAATGATAGTTAGACTATCAAAATTTGATTATGAGGTGAAGGAAATGAGATTAGCAGGAAAAGTAGCTGTAATTACAGGAGCAGGAAGCGGTATGGGAGAAGCTGAAGCACTTTTATTTGCAAAAGAGGGTGCGAAAGTTATCGTAACAGACATCAATTTTGAAGCAACAGAAGCAGTAGTTGCAAAAATCAAAGAAAATGGTGGAGAAGCGATTGCTATCAAACATAATGTTGCTTCAAAAGAAGATTGGGAAAACGTTTATAACAAAACAATCGAAGCATTTGGCAAATTAGATATTTTAGTAAACAATGCAGGAATTTCGTTGGCTACGCCATTCCTAGATCAAACCGAAGAAGAATGGGCACGTACATATGCCATCAACATCAACGGTACGATGCTCGGAATGCAACTCGCAATTCCGCATATGGAGAAAAATGAAGGTGGTTCTATCGTCAACATTTCTTCGATCTCTGCCTTAACTGGGATGGCTGGAGCAGGAGCTTACACAGCTTCTAAAGGTGCTGTCCGTTCAATCACAAAAGCAGCAGCTGTTGACTACGGTAAGAACAACATTCGTGTGAACGCCGTATACCCTGGCTATATCGTCACACCAATGAGCGCACCACATATGGAAAGCCCGGAATACAAAAACTTCTTCTTGTCTCAAATTGCACTGCCGAACCTAGGAAAAGCAGAAGAAGTAGCTACAGCTGTATTGTTCTTAGCATCAGACGAAGCAAGCCATATTACAGGTATCGAGTTACCGGTAGATGGTGGCGTTACAGCGAAATAAAAGAAAAGAGCTTGTGGGAGTGATCATGTCACTTTCGCAAGCTTTTCTATTTGTTAGTGATCATGTGTCAGCAACATTCCCGTTAATTCAAACAATCGTGATTATTTTAATTTTCCTGCTTGTTTGTGACGTAGCGAACTACCACTAAATGTTGTCCTTCATTCCTCATGTTCCTGAAAGAATTCAAATAACTCCTGTTTGCAAATCTTTTCAAAGACTCCAACAAAATATCCTGAAAGGTTGCGAATTTTTTTCTTTTTCATTGCGTGTAAAGAAATCATCAGTGCTTGATAACCAACATTCTCATAAAATTTCTGCTCTTGTGGCAATAGCTGAATACTACGATAAGTGAGGCTTCTGTAAACCCCATACAATTGGCTTACCAATTTCTGTTCTTGTCCCAATACAGCAAAAACAGCTGATTTAAATTGTTGATAGAAAGTGGGCTCTTTCTTTTCAGAAAAGTTATCCACAGAATTTACAGAGCAAACGTTATCGGTAGAATACGAACTATGAAATAATTCTTTATTAGAGATTAAAGAAATCTCGGTTTCTTTTTGCGGGGAAGTCGTCTCATCCATTGGTATTACTGGATGTGTCTCTTCTCCCCGAGCTGTCAAACTCGAGTGGTCATCGAAAGGTAAAATAACTAAAATATTAGCACCATAATCTTTGGAAACTTTGCGGATGGTAGGAATCTTTTGAATGATAGATAGCTTTTCTAATTTACGTAAAGTTCTTCTAACGGTCGCCTCTGATTTATTCGCCTCATTACAAATTGTCTCTACTTTTAAATGAGCGGCACCAGGGAACTTACATGCATATTGAGCTAGCAAAGATACCAAAGCACGATCGCTCTCATTCATCTCTGCATAATGTTTCATTATATGTTTTTCAACATGCATATCCATTTCTTGAACCGTTTTAAATGTTTGGTATGCCGTAAGATAAGTAGTCATCTCTACTGTCCTCCAATTTCGCTAATAATAAGTCGCTTGTCATTAACTAAATAGAACGATTCTGGAGGAAAGGATACATGGATTAGAAAAATATTAATTTCTTAAGAGGGAAAGTGATGCAAAAAAGAACTATGGAGGAAGCGCTAGCTTAACTCCAGATTGTATGGCGAATGCAGTTAGCTAATATATGCTAGATAGAGAGGGGGAAAGTTTTGTTAAATCCTAAAAGAAATTCGACATAGTAAAAAGTAACTTATTCATCCTCAACCTCTATTAAATATATTCCTTCCTCAAATCCACCATGTTTTTCTTTCTTAGCGATGCGGATTTTCTCTAAATCTTCATAAGTTGCATTATGAATTGGAAGTGCTGCGTGGATTAACTCTAAAATGTCGGCTAGTTCCTCTAGAGCATCTTGATGGTTGGTCGCTTCTTGGAATTCCTGTACTTCTTCATATAGCTTTTTCTTTATCTCCGTTAAGTGTTCGGAAGGATCAAGTGTGCGTGTAGTGAATTTGCTGCCTGCGTTTTCAATGACTTGTGGTATTAGGTCGCGTACTAGTTTATTGTAAATTGGCATTGGACATCCCCCTTTTTCTTTTATTATAGGGAAAGTTAGAATTATTTGAAAGAAGAATCATAGGGAAGTTGTCTTATCAGATGTCTCAGTAATTGCTGTTAA
This sequence comes from Psychrobacillus sp. NPDC096389, assembly GCF_044762855.1. NCBI lineage: Bacteria > Bacillati > Bacillota > Bacilli > Caryophanales > Bacillaceae > Psychrobacillus > Psychrobacillus sp. NPDC096389. The sequence continues at coordinate 43,296 of NZ_JBIWFB010000008.1, forward strand.
GTAACGCGTAAATTCCAAAAACTAATAAAACAGCGATGATGAAACAAACATATAAATAATAATAAGTAGTTCCCATGAGTATATATGTGATAAGGTACTCCTATTTGTTTAAGCATTGGTTGCCCAATTTGCCTGGTATATAGATCAATTTTGCTGGAAAGGAGGATATGCTTATGAAGAATAAAAGTGAAATCATGAGGATCATTCAGCAATTGGATCATCATATTGCAGATGATTTTGAGGCGCAGGACTTAGACTTTAAACAATGGAATTTTAGTGCTGTGGAGGAAAATGTCAATAAAATGATTAAGTACGCTGTTTGTATGGCGAATGGCGGCGGGGGCAGCGTTGTTTTCGGCGTGGCCGACAAAGTGCGGGGAATAGACAATGTTTTAGTAGGGATTCCATTTGATGTAGATATAGAAGAATTACAAAAAAGGATATTTGAAACTACGGATCCACCCATAACCCCTTCATTTGATGAAATATTTTATAAAGATCATACAATCCGGCTCCTGGTCATGAACGTTTTGCCGGAAAGACCGCCTTATACAACAAAAGGGGGGGCAGCAACCATAAGACAAGGAAAGGAGTGTCTGCCGTACAGGAGCAATTCGTAGGGCTATTATGATTTTACGATTGGGTAAACGGTCACTTCTATATTTACTGACTTTGATGAACTTTTGGCGTTATCCAGACGCCAATCACTAAATTCAAAGAAACACTAGAGCGACTTGCTTTAGTGTTTCTTTGTTGTAACCGGATAGATCCGGTGGGAAATCGGGACGAGTTAGGGGTAAACCGGCATTAAACGGCTCTTTTTTTATTATTGAGAAAGGTAGTAATATTTGAAAGGAGGGTTCTAGGGAGATGTTGGAGAAATTAGTTCATCAGAATCATTCAAAGAAAGAGGCGAAAACTTATGGAGTGTAGGGTGATTGGTATGTGGGGAGGATTTCCTAAAAAGAATGGTCCTTGTTCAGGATATTTAATTCAGCATGATGGGTTTTCTTTATTAATTGATTGTGGAAGTGGTGTTTTAACGGCCTTACAAAATTATATTGATTTAAATGAGATTGATCATGTCATTTTAACTCATTATCATTATGATCATTTTAGTGATATTGGTGCGTATTTGTTTTCTAGACTGGTGAATACACATTTAGGTAAAACGAAGAAAGAATTAAGTGTTTACGGACCTGAGGATGATGTGGTGAAAAAGCAGGTAGAGGATGTTGCTTATTCTCGATTCAGTTCATTTAATGAAAAGAGTCAGTTGGAAATTGGACCGTTCACTTGTACATTTAAGCGAAATATCCATCCGGTAGAAACATATAGTATAAAAATTGAATGTGACTGTAAAAGTGTAGTATTTACATCCGATACTAGCTTCACGCATGACTTAATCCCGTTTGCAGCAAACGCCGATCTCCTCATTACAGAATGCAGTTTGTATGAAGGGATGGACGGAGCAGCTTCTGGGCATATGACATCCGAGCAAGCAGGCATACTCGCACATCAATCAAATGCCAAAAAGGTGTTATTAACACATCTTCCACACTACGGGAATTTAACCGATTTAGTAGTTAGTGCGAAAAAGCTAGGGAATCCAAACATTGAATTAGCAGAGCCCGGCATGTTAATAGAAATATAAAAGCTGATAGAATGAATGCTCTTTGGAGTATTTTTTCTATCAGCTTTTTGTACCTGGTTTAACTAAAAAACAGCTTTGTTTTATTTATAAATGCATGGATGGCCGGTGATACATAGCGGTTTTTTAGATAAGTCAAATAGACAGTTCTATCCAGGGCAGGAGAATCGATACACTTTTTTACAAGTGTATTATCAGGTAGGGCTTGTAGATAGTTCTCGGGAATTAGCGAGATGCCAATACCTTCTCGTACTAGGCTTAATGCCGTTTCAAAACGCTCTATCTCATACTTTGTAGTTGGAATCGCGTCTTCCATTGCAAAAGCATTTAACACATCTTCTCTTGTTTGAAACCCCTCACTGCTAATAATAAAAGGTTCTCCTACTAGGTCCTTTAAAGTAAGGTTTGCATGATTCATCAACTGATTGCTTTCATGAAGAACTAATACTAGTTTTTCATTATACAAAGGGATTGTTTCAATATCATCCTCTTGTATAAATTGGTTAGTGATGATGGCATGTGTCTTGTAATTTCGTAACGAATTTTTTACATCATCTCCACTTAATACTTCGGTTAGTTTGATGCGTATATTAGGGAAATCATCATTGTATTGAAGAATCACCTTTGGAATCCAATGCTTTACCGATTCAATCATGCCGAGCTGTATCTCTCCGCTTCCGATGTTCTTTACATCCTCCATCTCTTTTTTTACGATATCCATCTCCAATAAAAGACGAGATGCCTTTTTATATAAAATAGTTCCAGCTTCCGTTAATTCAATATTCCTCGTATTACGGTCAAGAATTTGAAAACCTAATTCATTCTCTAGACTTTTTACTGCATTACTTAATGAAGGTTGAGAAATATGCAGTATTTGTGCTGCTTTGGAAAAGCTCTTATGGTCGACAATTGTCACAAAATAATTAAGTTGTTTTAAATCCATCCATAACACCTCTATTACTTATAGTTTAAAACTATATATTTATAGTAATTATATATTAGAATTTATAAATAGGTTAATTTATAATTGATAAAAATGTAATTTCTTCAATTTAAGAAAGGATGAATAGACTTGCTGAAAAAAGTGAAGAAGGATATTTGGTCGGGACGTACGGATCATCTGGAAGATCGAACAAGTTTCCGGTATCACCAAATCGTTGAATTAGAAAAAATGGAAGCGCTTCATTCTATAAAGGAGACTTGTGTAATTATAGGTTTTGAAAGTGAAGAAGGAGTTCGTAGAAACAAAGGTCAGCTAGGAGCGGCAAAAGCACCTGATGCATTACGATCCGAATTGGCAAAGCTCCCATGGAAGTTAGCAACTGGAAAACATCTTGCTGATATAGGGACAATTGAGTGTGTTGGAAATGATTTAGAAAAAGCGCAACAACAGCTAGGGGAAGTAGTAAATAGTGTGCTGAGTAAAAAAATGATCCCGATTATTCTTGGGGGCGGACATGAAACCGCTTACGGACATTACCTAGGAGTTCGAGAAAATATTGGGAAAGAAGCGAAGCTAGGAATTATCAACATTGACGCACACTTCGATTTGCGACCATACGATGAACAGACTTCCTCGGGTACGATGTTCAGACAAATACTTGAACAAGATGAGAACAGTAGTTACTTCGTGCTTGGAATCCAACGTTTCGGAAATACGCAAGAATTATTCAACAGGGCTGATGAACTAAATGTCCAATATATTTTAGAAGAGGATATGCACGATGGTCAGATGACCCAAGTGAAAACAGAGATAGAGAAGTTTATCCAAGAGCATGATTGGATCATGCTTACACTATGTACGGATGTACTCAATGCTGCATTTGCACCTGGTGTAAGTGCTCCATCACCATTTGGCTTGGATCCCTCCATTGTTCGTGCAATTATCAAGACAGTAACTTCTCATGAAAAAGCCTTGTCTTTTGATATTTCGGAAGTAAATCCAAGTATGGATGAAAATAATCGTACCGTTAAACTCGGAGCATATTTGACGAATGAAGCAATTACATCATTTTTAGGAGGAAGAAAGTATGACACTAGCACTTGATCAAACGACAACAATCTTTCTTTCCATAGCGCTATTAGTTTTAGGTACATACCTAGTAAAGAAGATTGGATTCTTAAATAAGTTCTGTATACCCGCTCCAGTTGTAGGGGGATTACTATTTGCATTGCTCGCTACATTAGCAAAATCTCTTGGTTTGTTTGAAATAACCTTAGATACATCCTTACAGGGATTGTTCATGCTTACCTTTTTTACTACAGTTGGCTTGGGAGCAAGTTTTAAGCTTGTAAAATTAGGTGGTAAGCTACTCGTCATTTACTGGCTAGCTTGTGGATTTTTAGCGCTTGCACAAAACACGATTGGTGTGTCTATGGCGTATTTATTTGATCTTCATCCTTTAATAGGGATGATGGCTGGCGCTGTTTCAATGGAAGGTGGACATGGTGCTGCAACTGCATTTGGACAAACAGTTGAAGATTTGGGGATTAATTCGGCACTATCTATCGGTGTAGCAGCTGCTACGTTCGGCCTTGTTGCAGGGGGACTTGTTGGAGGACCAGTTGTTAAATATCTTGTTACAAAGTATGATTTGAAATCAACGGAAACGGATGAAGTTACAGAGGTTGAAATTGAAGAGGAAGGCAAAACAATTAATACGAATACCTTTTTTACTCAACTATTCCTCATAACTTTCTGTATGGCTCTTGGAACTTACTTAGGAGGTTTGTTCTCCTCTGCAACAGGATTTGTTCTTCCAGGATACGTTGGGGCTATGTTTGTAGCAGTTATCGTGAGAAATATTGTAGATAAATTTAATCCTAAAACAGTAGATATGAAAAGTATCGGCTTAGTAAGTGATATTTCTTTGGGGATCTTCTTATCCATGGCACTAATGAGCATTAAACTTTGGGAAATAGCGGACTTGGCGCTTCCATTAATTGCAATTGTTATCGTCCAAGTTATTTTTATCATTCTTTTTGGCATCTTTGTTCTGTTCCGTCTATTAGGAAAAAATTACGATGCTGCTGTAATGGTAGCTGGTTTCACTGGTCATGGTTTAGGGGCAACACCTAATGCCATGGCGAATATGGCTGCTGTAACAGAAAGATTCGGTCCATCCAAAAAAGCATATCTAGTAGTACCAATTGTCGGAGCATTCCTCATTGATGTGTTTGCAATGCCTATTATTATTACGACAATTAACTTATTCCAATAAACGATAATAATCCCTTGTTCATATTGTTGAACAAGGGATTATTATCGTCCCTGTGTAAGAAGGTAAAATACTAGCTATTTGTAATAACCCCCGCTCGAGTCTTTCAGTTTCTAAAGAAAAATGTTAGAAATGAATATTTTAGGGAAAAGTAATGTTGAAACAAATATTAGGGAGGTGAATGTAATGACAAAAGAACCGAATCATAAAAAGGAATCCTCCAATCCAAAAGATGAAACAGTTGAACAAGGCAAGCCCAATGAGTTAAGTGACAAACAGAAAGAAGAACTTCAGGTGAAAGATGGTCAAAATAATCACCATGTGGATGAACGTGGTGGAAATTAAGATTAGAAACTTAAGGATGAAAATCGTGATTCCATATGGGGTTACGATTTTTTTCAATAAAATTCTCTTTTTGGGAAAACCTACTGTAACCTAAGCATGTGATAAAAAAATATAAAATTAGTCGAAAAAGGAGTGATACTTATGGCAATTTGTCCTTTATGTAACTCATTAAAAGAATTAGATATCTCTTGCCCAACATGTAATACACGATTAGAGGATACGGGAAAGGTATCTGATTACTTAGATCCTTATGGACATTACAATGATGAAGAAACGGTGAAAATGGGTGATGGTTATCAAAATACAGCTAAAAATAAGATTTGTCCTCATTTAATGGTTTGTAAGAATTGTGGATATGAGAAGGTGAAATTCATACAAGAAGAATAGATTATATAAAGAAACACGCGTATATGAATGGTTTCTTTCCCTTAAATGTTATTTTCCTTTCTCCACTTCATACATTTTAGTTAAAGTCTCATAACGCGCTGCATCAAAATCTTTCTGCCCGCGCATAAATTTTTCTTTTAGATTAAAATAACATATCTCGATATATTCCTCGTTATGATGATGAATGAACGGATGGGTCACCTTTTCAAAAGGTCCATCTGCAAAATATCTCTCCATTTTATCTAATGTTCGAATATTAATATTACGTGCACGCATTTCACGCAGAACAAGTTTCGTGTAGGCAAACAAATCATCTTTCGGATAGTCATAAATATAATTAATCAAAATATGGCGGTCGTCCTTCGCGAAAATACTATTTAACTCACGCCACTGTGCTAAGAGCTGTGATTTCGGCAAAACGCTGAGTAAACTTTGGTGCCATAAACGCAAAAAAATCCTCTCCTGTTCATAACAATTTCCAGTCTTGATTTAGTCAATGAATCATCTTAACTTTCCTATTACAACAAAATTAAATGCATAATAAGGGATTATTTCAATATTTGCCAATAAAAGAACCACATAAACTTGCGAAAATCTGCTATCGCTTCTCATAATGATCTTATCCATTTTACTATTCAAAGTAGAAATAATAAATTAGATCGGTATATTAAACGTTGACGTAATCGTCGATGTTTATTTCATCTGCAAGGGATTGTTGTTTTTCAGTAAGGGAAGTGAATTTTAGACATATAGGTAAACAATATGCCTTGCATGTGCTTTCTTACACCTCAGATGCTTTCTCTATCATAACAAGAGGAAAAATTATGTTCATTTTCATTGAAACATATATTACTTACATACGTATAGAAACTAATGGCATTAAAGGAGGTCTATCTATGTTTAGGTATATTATTCCAATAACGTTACTCACATTGCTAGTTTCAGGCTGTAGTGGGAACGAAGAAGCAGAGGTAACAAAGCAAGCCGAGGAGAATGCGGTAGAAGAAAAACAGACGGTGGAGAAAACTGACACAAAAGAAGTTGATCTTAGTGAAATCATCCAAGCGGTAATTCCTACAACGTTAGAAGAGTGGAAGGATGTGGAGCCGGGATTATTTGCGCTTGATTACACTTTAGAGCATGAAACTTCTAGTTGGCCACAGGAAACTAGGGAGCTAAGCGAAGAGGAAAAGAAAGAGCTAGAAAGTGTGATAGCAGCAACGGGTGATACAGATACAATGTTTAAGGCTTTAAGGTATTACTTTGGAAGTAAAGTATATACGGATTTGTTAGATCAGCAGATTAATTATGCGGCAGTTATGAACGAGCCATATTTGCCAAAACCGACGAAGGAGTTTGGAGCAAATGGTAACGGCGAAGAGGTTGTTCCGACAAAAGCTTTTCTATTGTTGGATGCCAGTTCGAGTATGTTGCTCTCGGTAGATGGTAAGCAAAAAATGGGTATTGCTAAAATTGCAGTTAAGCGATTTGCGAAAACACTTGGAGAGGAAAATGAAGTATCGCTCTATGTGTATGGACACGCTGGAACCCAGGAAAATAAGGACAAAGAACTGTCATGTACGAAAATAGATGAAGTATATCCATTACAAAATTATAACGAAAAAGAGTTTGATACTACGGTAGATGAAGTAGCTGCTAAAGGATGGACACCACTTGCCGCTGCTATTGAGACGGCTCATGAAGCTAGCAAGGACGTGGAAGGACCAATAACAGTTTATATCGTTAGTGATGGAGCAGAAACCTGTGATGGAGACCCAGTTAAAGCAGCAGAAGAATTTGCACAGAATAACGAAAATCGTAAAGTGAATATTATTGGATTTAATGTGGATCAAAAAGGAGAAGACCAGTTAAAAGCAGTAGCCGAAGCAGGGAATGGGGAGTACATTTCTGCTGACAACAGCGAAGAGCTAAATAATAGTATTGCAGAAAAGTGGGTAATCCCAAGTTTGATAGATACACTTCATATCCGACTATCAGGACCAAATGGTTTTGCGGTTTCAAACGCAAAATATTCAATAGGGCAACTGTCCATGAAACTTAGTAATGCAGTCAATATAGAAAGTAGCCGCTTTAGAGAAATGATTAAAGTTTTAGTTTCAGAAGAGCTGATTACCTCTGAACAGGAAGAAGAACTTACCGAGAAGGTCGATCAACATAAAGGACAACTAAAAGCTATCAATACACAACTAAGAGATGAGAAAAACAAAGAGGTCGATGATGAGTATGAGCGGATCCATCAAAACATTGACGCTTGGGCGCAAGAAATAGAAAAAATTAGAGCAGAGCAATAAGTCAAACCCTATGCAGCATACTATCGTTGAATAGTGTGTAGCATTGGGATTTTTTGGATGGCAGATTACTTTTCTCTGCTCTATTGGGCACTAATCTACAATATCCCAAAATTGAGCCACTACTTTTGAGGTAGGGGCATCTTTTAATTTTAAGATGACAGGCTCCACATTATGGCTAAACTGTTTCAATTCGAATAGCGTTAGATTTTCTAAAAAGGACGATGCGTAATCCATTCTGGGAATAATGGATACTCCTAAACCTTTACTGACAAGGGATGTCACCATAGATATATCCTTGCATTCAATGATAATATTTGGTTCTATATGATGTTTTTCAAACGCACTCTGTATTTCTTCGTGGAAAGAATGTCCTTCCATTGCAGCCAACAGGATAAAAGGTAATTTGGCGATTTGTTTAAATGTTACGTATGGGTTTGAAAATGGCATGGACCAGCTAGTCGGAACTATAACGACATACGGTTGTTTTTTTAATAGTTTCATCTCATAGTGTTCGCTACTACTTAGACGTAAAAGAAATGCTAAATCTATTTCTCTTTGTTCGAGTCTTTTTAACAATTCTTCTGAGTTGCCGTTAATAATATTGATTTTGACGTTTGGAAATTGTGTTCGATAAATACTAATGTAGTCGATCAGCATATTGGAGCATGCAGAAGAAACACCAATACGTATAGTTCCTGCTTTACCTTGTTCGATTTCCTGAATTCTTTGCTTCACATCCTGCATTTGCAAAATCATTTGCTCCGCATATTGATACAATATCTCACCTGTTTCCGTCAGTTCCCATTTTTTACGATACCGATGGATTAAAGTCGTGCCAAGCTCTGTCTCTAGTTTTTTTAAAAGCTGACTGAGAGGTGGCTGTGCGATATGAAGTGCTTCTGCAGCTTTAGAAATACTGGACTGTTTAACTATTTCTCTAAAGTAATGTAATTGACGGATATCCATTTATGCAGCTCCATTATATGTTTTTTCATATGAATAGTTTATCATATATATATTTTTCATATCTCAAATACGATGTTATGATTATTAAGAAATTAAAAAAAGGAAGCGAAGTATTTATGAATCATAAAAATGTTACAATGAAGCGCCTCGCCTTATACGTGGGTGGCTTATTTTTTTTGACGCTTGGTATTAGTTTGTCCATTCAAGCTGGACTTGGTGTATCGCCAGTTTCTTCTTTGGCATATGCCCTGCTGTTAACATCAGGCTTATCAATTGGTATTACTACAGTAATTGCAAATGTTTTTTTTATTATCGTTCAAGCCATATTAAATAGACGTATTGATTTAAAAGATTTTATACTTCAATTAATTATATCGTTTCTATTTGGATTCTTTATGAACGCTACTCTAATGCTCGTACGGTTATTACCGGCACCTGAATCTATCGTATTACGCTGTATGTATTTAGTGATTAGCTTGTTCGTTGTATCAGTTGGATTAATCGGTTATTTCACAGCAAAACTTCCACTAATGCCATATGATGCCTTAACGTATGTTGTGAGCGAAAGATTTAAACTAAAATTTAGTAAAGCAAAAATTACGAGCGATTTACTAAATGTTTGTATCGCAGCGACACTCGGTTTGGTTTTCATACAGTCTTTTGGATCGATTGGAGTCGGGACGCTAGTAGCGGCTTATTTTATTGGGAAAATTTTAGGGTGGATGATATTGCGCTATCAAAAATCTTTACAGCAATGGATATATCAAGATGGAAAAGTGATTGTTTAAGTGGAAAATAATATGAAATAAGCAAACAGGCACAGTATCGTTTAGTGCTTGTTTTTTTTACATTCTACCTATATAGGTGGTAATAATATTTTCCTTATTATTGGTTAAATCCTAGCTCTATAATTTAAAAGTATTGTAAAATATTCTATTGGACAAGTGTTGAAAAATAATGTATATTTAGAATAATAATTAAATTGCTTAACAGAAACAATGAATTCACATATTACAAAAAGTAATCGTGATTATTCGCTACTTTTTGTAATATGTGAATTTTTTATTCATCACAATTTTGGAGGTCTTTTAAATGACACAAGGTACAGTAAAATGGTTTAACGCAGAAAAAGGTTTTGGATTTATCGAAGTTGAAGGCGGAAACGATGTATTCGCTCACTTCTCAGCAATTCAAGGCGAAGGTTTCAAATCACTTGACGAAGGTCAAAAAGTGGAATTTGATATCGAAGACGGTCAACGTGGACCACAAGCAGCTAATATCGTAAAACTTTAATTCTAAAGAATGAAGTAAATGGGAGATACTCTTTATGGGTGTCTCTTTTTTGATTTGTTTTTAAACATGGTAACATAAGCATATAAAAATCATCAGATAGGGATGAACCAAGATGAGTAATACACATATATTTTCCAAGCGTGAAGAGATTGCCAATGCAATTATTCACGGAATTGGAGCTCTTTTAAGTATTGCAGCCCTTGTTATTTTGATTGTGTCTTCTGTGACACAAGGAACAGCGTGGCATGTAGTGAGTTTTACCTTGTTTGGAGTGACGATGGTGTTGTTATATACATCTTCCACACTCGTTCATGGGTTTCCAGCGGGGCGAGCGAAAGATGTATTTGAGATAATGGATCACTCGGCCATATACTTTTTTATCGCGGGTACATATACTCCGTTTTTGTTCCTTGCAGTAAAAGGGGCACTTGGTTGGGCTTTGTTTGGAATTGTGTGGGGGCTTGCGTTTGCTGGTACGGTATTTAAAGCATATTTTGTGAAGCGCTTTTTACATACGTCAACGTTATTATATGTGGTGATGGGTTGGATGATGGTATTTGCATGGAAACCACTTCTAGCAAATGTACCAACTCAAGGTCTAATTTATCTAGCTGTGGGTGGTGTACTCTATACAGTAGGTGCCGTTTTTTATGTATGGCGCGGATTTACGTATCATCATGCGGTTTGGCATATTTTTGTACTTGCAGCATCCATCTTGCATTTCTTTGCAGTGATGACTTTGTTGACATAAACTTACAAACGCAACAGCGAAAAAAGGAGAGTGCCTAGCGCTCTCCTTTTTGTTATACACTTTTCAAAAGCAAATAGATAAAATAAGGTGCTCCTAAAATCGAAACGACAATCCCTACTGGTAATTCCATTGGAGCAAAAATGACGCGACCTAATGTATCTGCTAATAGCAATAGCAGAGCACCAAGTAAAGCAGTCAACGGCAATAACTTCGCATGTCTGGCACCAACTAAGCGTCTAGCGATATGCGGGGCAATCAATCCTAAGAAAGTGATGCCTCCTCCTACTGATACACAGGCACCAGCCAATGCTACAGAAATAAATAAAAGAAATCGTCTTTCTCTTTCAATATTCGCTCCAACTGCTATAGCAATAGAATCTCCTAATTTCAATACGTCTAGCACGCGAGATTTATAAATAGCTATAGGTATAAGAACGACGAGCCATAATAGTAAAGTCCACACAAAAGTCCAGTTCGTACCCCAAATAGTTCCGGAAAGCCAGATGATTGCTTTCATAAAATTGATAGGCTCCATCTTCATCTGGAATATGATGAGCCCAGCTCCAAATGCCGCATTGATACCAATACCGACGAGCAGTAAACGGGTTGGTGTTACTCGTCCATGCTTCCAAGATAATGTATAAATAAGAAAAGCAGCTAAAAATGCACCGCATAATGCAGCAAGCGGCATAACAAATATAGACAACCATCCTGCGAAAAATGCTGTGCCTTGAAAGAAAAACATATACAGTACAATGGCAAATCCTGCACCAGCATTGATACCCAGAATTCCGGGATCTGCTAGTGGGTTTTGTGAAATACCTTGTAAAATGGCTCCTGATATTGCAATTCCCATCCCTACTAGTAAAGCCATAAAAATTCTTGGTAAGCGAAAGTCAAAAATAGTTAGTTCATTTGAAGGCGTTCCATTTCCTAATAATGTTGCAACAACCTCACTTAAAGGGATCTTAATATAACCTGCATTTATACTTATGAGAATAGAGACTATAATTAAGACGAATAGAGTTATAAGAAGTGATTTATATTTTTTCTCGTTTGTTGATAATAAGTTCTGCATTATAATCCTCTCCCTTCTTTACGTGCTAGGTAGAGGAAGAACGGTACCCCGATGATCGCAGTGACAGCCCCTACTGGTGTTTCGAAAGGAGCATTGATCATCCGACCAATCATATCCGCTACGATCAGTAAAAGCCCCCCTAAAACTGCAGAACAAGGAATAATCCATCTATAATCGACGCCGACGATAAACCTCGTAATATGAGGTACTACTAACCCGACAAATCCAATCATCCCAGCTATAGACACTGCGGCACCTGTTAGAAGTAATACAACAATCGTACCTAAAAACCGAATAACTCCTGTCCGTTGACCAAGTCCTCTAGCAATTTCTTCCCCTAAACTTAGTACGGAAATAGATCGAGAAAGAACTAAAGCTAAAATAATCCCTGCAATGATAAAGGGTAGTGCAAAGATAATATGTTGCGGCTGTACACTAGATACTCCGCCTGCATACCAATAACTAATATCTTTTGACACATTAAATTTAATCCCAATAGCAGTAGACAATGAACTAAGCAGTGATGTAATAGCAGAACCTGCTAGCGCCAGCTTAACAGTCGTCATTCCGCCTTTGGCCATTGCAGTGATCCCAAATACTAAAGCAGCACCCAAGCCTGCACCGACAAAAGAAAACATCATTAATCCTAAATACGTAACACTTGGTACAACTGCTAAAGCAATCGCAATTAAGAATGAAGATCCTGCTGTTACTCCCATGATAGAAGGGGATGCAAGTGGATTTCTTGTCATTCCTTGCATAATAGCACCAGATATAGCGAGCGCTGCCCCTACGAAAATAGCTGCAATTGCTCGAGGCAACCTCAATTCTCGAATGATAATATGTGATGAGTTTTCCTTGTCAAAATGAAAAAGTGCATCCCAAACAATTTGAGCACTTTGATTTGTTGCGCCAAGATTTATAGATAGGACGACACTTAATATTAATAGAATAATGCCAACAATAATGATTGTCATGCTCATGAAAGGATGTTTATTGTTCTGAAAAGGTTCCTTCTCTACATTTGTCTTCATATGTATGTTAATCTCCAATATTAAAAATATTAGTTGACAATTTCGGCTTTGTGTATTTTAATTGAAACCGAGAATCATTATCAACGCAAATAGTATAGCATATTTTTAGGAGGATTTATATGTTCAGTATATTAAATAAAAAGAAATCATTACAATTAGTGGGAGTAGGAATGTTAGCGCTAACACTTGCTGCTTGTGGAGAAGAAAAAACAAGTGAAGAACCGACTTCAACAGAGCAAACTGAACAACAGTCAACTGACACAGGGGAAGCAGAAGTATCTACGCGTACAGTCACAGATGCAATGGGTAACGAAGTAGATATACCAACTAATCCTGAACGTGTACTTGCTACATATTTGGAAGATAACTTAGTTGCACTTGGTATTAAACCAGTGGCACAGTGGAGTGTAAAAGATGGAGCTAGTATACAAGGGTATTTACAAAAAGAATTAGAAGGTATCCCTACAATTCCGCATGATTTACCATTTGAAGCTGTTCAAGAAGTAGCACCAGATTTGATCATTATGGATTCTGCAACCATGGTGGAAGGTGGAAAATACGAGCAGTATAGCAAGATCGCACCGACCTACGTAATTGGTACAGAAATGAATAATGATTGGCGTGACGAATTACTTCGTGTTGGAGAAGTATTTGATAAAAAAGAGGAAGCACAAAAAGCACTAGATAACTACGATGCAAAAGCTGCAGCAGCAAAAGAAACGATTGAAAAGGAAGTTGGTAATCCTTCCGTAGCTGCTATTTGGTTAGTAGGAGGCAAGTTCTTTATCGTAAGTGAAACTCTTTCTAGTGGAGCCGTAATGTATGGTGATTTAGGATTAAAAGTACCTGATGTAGTGAAAGAAATATCAGCAAGTGCTACTGGAAACTGGAGTGAAATTTCTTTAGAGAAACTGGTAGAGTTGGATGCGGAGTATTTATTCCTAATCGATAGTGATAAGGAAAGTGGTTCGGCAGCTTTGAGCGAGGCATTATGGAATAGTGTTCCTGCTGTAAAAGCGGGCAATGTATATGAGTTTTCACCAGATGAAAGTTGGTTATACACTGGTGCTATTGCAAATAGTCAAATGATCGATAACATTTTAAAAAGCATTGTGAAATAATTAAAAATAAAAGCTGCTTCCCATTTTAGTTGGGAGCAGTTTTTATTTTTGTATCCCCCTAAGTATAGCCTTCGTAAATTTTCTACTCTCTTCTAAAAGATCATAGCCACCTTCGAATAATTGCCAGTCATATAATGTTCCTCTCATACAGCGGGTGATGAGCATTGTCACTTCATTCGAAGTAAGATCCATCGTTACTTCCTTGTTTTCTTGTGCTTCTGTAACTAATGATTGAATAATCTTGTATAGCTTTCGATCGGTATTCGTGAAAAAGTTGTTTTCAGCTTGCATGAGACCACTCATGTAGACTGTCCGCATAAGATCTTTTCCTAGTTCATCTCGTAAGTAAATCATTTGAGATTCAATTAGACGGAGAATTTTCTCTTGAAAATTTAACTCTTTAGAGAGTGCTTCAAAAAAATCTGCATAGAAATCGTCTATTTCTTTGAATTTCTCTAGAAAAACATCATATTTAGAGGGGAAGTATACATAAAAAGCTCCTTTGGATACGCCAGATTTTTTTACAATTTCATCTACTGTGACACGGTCAAATCCTTCTTTGCTGAATAGTTCCAAAGCGGTTTCCAGTATTTTTTTCTTCGTTTGTAATGCTTGTTTTTGTCTGGGGGTTAATTGTTCCGTTAACAATTGATTCTTCACATCCTTAGTTAATAGTATAAAATAAACATAATATTCTTAAAAGACAGAAAATTTATTGACATAAGAAAAAGGTTAATTTAATATAATGACTATAGTCAATGACTGTAGTCATTTATTTCTATTATAACTAAATGTAAGCGCTTTACAAACGAATATATAAAGGAAGTGGAGTCTGTTGGATATTATCGGAAAGAAAACATTGCGTGATTTATTGGCCGAAAAAGTAGCTATGCATCGCGATAAGACCTTTCTATTATTTGAAGATAAAGAGGAGAGAAGGTCGGAGTTAACATACGGGGAGTTTGCTTCGAAAGTTAACCGATTAAGTCAAGTTTTCCTTAAATTTGGTGTAAAGAAGGGTACCCATGTCACATTGCATCTTCCCAATAATCTAGAGTTCATCGTTTCATGGTTCGCATTAGCTAATATTGGAGCAATTATGGTACCGACTAATATATTATCTACTTCCGATGAAATGGAATATATATTAAATCATTCAGAATCTCTATTACTCATAACAGAAGAAGAATACGTAGAAAAATTTGAAAGAATCCGCGAGCAGTTGCCTTATTTACAGCAAATATTGCTCGCAAGATATAAAGGAGAAGCGCATAAAGAACAAGACTTAAGCGGGCTAATAGCAGCTGCAAAAGAGGAAGTTCCAACTATTCCATTAGAGTCAGAGGATATTGCAGCAATGCTTTATACATCCGGCACTACCTCAAAACCTAAAGGTGTTCAAATTACTCATGCAAACTATATTTTTACTGGGGAAGTAATGTCCAAATCGATACGTTTAAGTCCTGAGGATCGTCAATTTCTTGTCCTACCTTTATTTCATGGGAATGCGCAGTACTACTCCACCATGTCGGCTTTAGTGGTAGGGGCGAGTGTTGCATTAACGGAAAAATTTAGTGCTTCAAGATATTTTAAACAAGCGAAAAGACTCGGTGTCACGGTAGGTTCATTATTTGCCGCACCAATTCGCATGATTCTTGCACAAAACTATGATCCTACTGACAAAGATCATAGTATCCGCATTATTTGGTTTGCACAGATGGTATCTGAAAATCAGTTGGAGCAATTTGAAGAAAAATATGGCGTTTCTTTGCTTCAAATGTATGGAATGACGGAAACAGTCGGTGTGCCGCTTATGAATCCACTGGATGGTATTCGTAAAAACTTGAGTATTGGTAAGCCAACAATCGGGTATGAAGTATTGGTTGTTGATGAGAATGGCAATGAAGTACCGATTGGTCAAGCAGGTCAGATTATTGTAAAAGGGGTTCCTGGGCGTACGCTTATGAAAGGCTATTTTAAAAACGAAGAGGCCACAAAAGAGACGCTTCAAAATGGGTGGTTGCATACTGGGGACAATGCAAGAATTGGAGAAGACGGCTATTTCTATTTTGTAGACCGAATAAAAGATATGATCAAAAGATCTGGAGAAAATGTTGCGGCAAATGAAGTAGAAAGCGTTCTTGCAATGCATCCAAGTGTATATGAAACGGCAGTAATTGGAATTCCAGATGATATGCGTGATGAAGCAATTAAGGCTTACGTTATTTTACACGATGATAAATACGTTACAGAGGAAGAGCTACTTGAATTTTGCCGTGTGCGTTTAGCGAAGTTTAAAGTTCCGGATGTAATTGAATTTACGAATGAGTTTCCGCGAACATCGGTAGGAAAGATTCAAAAACATATTCTTAGACTAGGGACATCAAAAGTGAATATTTAAGTAAGAGGAGGAGAATTAATGAAGAAAAATCGCGTTCTATTTGCAAGTTTGGCAGGATCGGTTATTGAATGGTATGACTTCTATTTGTATGGTACCGCAACTGCTTTAGTATTTTCTACTCTCTTTTTTCCGAATCATGACCCAACCGTTTCCGTTCTAATTGCATTCGCTACGTTTGGAGCGGGGTATGCAGCTAGACCAATAGGAAGTATTATTTTTGGACATATGGGAGATAAGATTGGTCGAAAGGCCACCTTAATGATCACGCTAATTGGGATGGGAGGAAGTTCCTTCTTAATCGGTTTGTTGCCTACGTATGCGCAAATCGGGATTTGGGCACCTGTTGTTCTCGTTGTACTTAGACTCCTACAAGGAATTGCGCTTGGAGGAGAGTGGGGAGGAGCAGTCCTTTTGGCAACAGAAAGTGCACCTAAAGGAGTTAGGGGACTTTACGGATCTATCCCACAATTAGGTGTGCCGCTTGGTTTAGTTGCAGGTACATTCAGTTTTACGATAATTAGTTCACTTACAACGAATGCACAGTTTTTAGCATGGGGCTGGAGAATTCCTTTCCTATTCAGTATTGTACTAATCGGATTGGCTCTTTGGATTCGTAGTGGTATAGATGAAACACCTGCTTTCCAAAAGCAAAAGGATAGCGGTGAAATTGTGAAGATTCCAATTGTGCAAACGTTTAAAACGAATTGGAGAAGTTTATTGCAAATAATCGGATTGAAAATAGGAGATGGCTTCTTTAATGTATTCCTTATGTCCTATGTTCTTGTTTTTGCAACGACTTATTTAGGATATTCACGAGATACCGCCTTACTAGCATTAACTATTAGCTGTGCGACGATGCTTTTAACTATTCCAATTATGGGTTATCTTTCAGACTTTATAGGAAGAAAAGTAATTTATATTAGTGGAGTGGTACTAATGTTATTATTGTCTGTTCCATATTTCGTCTTGGTTGGACAAAGCGTTACATTGTTCTTTATTATGCAAGTTGCGCTTCTAGGTGTAATTTGGGCTGCAATTTTTGCCACACAAGGGACATTTTTCTCGGAGCTATTTCCAGCTAACATTCGGTATACAGGTTTATCATTCGGATACCAATTTGCTGCTGCAATCGTTGGGTTTGGACCGATGATATGGACTGCAATGGCTGCCAAATACGGAGCAAATTCCTGGGTATTCGGCGGTTTTATGATGGGTGGTCTTGCGATTTCACTAATTATTGCCTTGTTTACCGCTGATACTAGAAAAGTAACGCAGTATGAAGACTTGGAAGAACTAGAAGTCCAACAAGATGCTTCATCTAACCTTGTAGATTCATTAACTTTAAATAGCACTGTAAAAGAATAAAGTATTTGAATATAAGGAAACCAGGTTAGCAATTGGGCTAACCTGGTTTTTTGTATGTAAAGTAATATAAAGATTTTATACATACCTAGAATTATTCGTAATGGTCATGGCACGACTATAATTTTCACCGGTTTCTTATAAAAGCAGCTAGAAATCATCATACAGTACTTCTTTTTAAACTAACTATGCAGGGATGCCATAGAACCAAGTTGTTCTATTAAATTTCTATTTTCTTACATTAGAATTGTTTCAAAAATAAAGCCATTTTCTAAAACAGATTTTAGGTGTTTTAGAGGGAGGCTTCTTTTTATTTTATTAGAATGTTTGTTTTTCAAAGTTTTTGGGCAAGACTGTGTCGTAATAAAAATGTTTCACAGTTTACTTGTAAAGGAGGAGTATTATTTTGAAGTTTAGAACATTTTTGTTCATTGTGCTTATAGCATTCTCAACAAACACTGTAACAGAAGCAGCGAATCTGGCCCCTATGGGAATGGGTGGAGGCGATTTTGAATCATTTAATGGGTTTCCAAAAGAAAATGATTTACCATTCCAATATGCTCTAGATTTAGGATTAGTTAATTATCCACCAGTGGAACTGGAGGAGGAGCCTCAAGGATACAGAGTGATGGAAGGGGATAATTTGTTTCGCATCGCGCTAAAACACAATATTTCACTAGAGTCGTTGATTGAGTGGAATAATTTAACGGGAGATATTATACATCCTGGAGATGAACTGATTGTGAGTGATACAGGTTTGGAAGTAGAGCCAGTTCACAAAAAGCCGGATCGGAAGGTGGCGGCAGTTTCCACCCCAATTGTAACATCACCACCGATTGAAGAACCGGTGGTGAAGGAAGAAAAAGTAGAAGTGGTAGAGGCACAAGTAGTAAACGAATTAACAGTTACAGCAACTGCTTATACTGCATACTGTACAGGCTGTTCCGGAACGACAGCATATGGAATTGACTTGCGTTCCAATCCAAATCAGAAAGTAATCGCCGTAGATCCAAGAATTATTCCACTCGGTACGAAAGTTTGGGTGGAAGGTTATGGAGAGGCCATTGCTGGTGATACAGGTGGAGCTATTAAAGGGCATAAAATTGATGTATTCATTCCTTCTTATGATAGTGCGATGGAATGGGGAGTCAAAAAGGTTAAACTTAAAGTACTCAATTAATAAAGGAGAACCTATGCAAAATGTTTGCATAGGTTTTTTATATGAAAAGTAGTGTTGAGAATATTTTAATAATAGTGCATAATGAGAAAACTGATAAGTTAGTTGAGGAGATGTGCTTATATGACTATTAATACACAAGTTAAAGTGAATTCGAAGCAACAACATAAGCAATTAGAAAATAGAGGTTGTTTGCTAGTGAAGTGTCCTGATAAACCAGGTATAGTATCTATCCTATCTACATTTTTACATAATCACGAGTCTAATATTATCGAGTCTAGCCAATATTCTAGCGACCCGGAAAACGGTATGTTTTTTATACGTATCGAGTATCACCGTGAAAACTTGCTAAACGAGAAAGAAAAAATGGAAAGTGACTTTCTTGATATTGCGGCGATTCATGAAATGGATTACGATTTTTCTTACCGCAACGAACGAAAGCGCTCTGCGATATTTGTATCAAAAGAAATACACTGCTTGATGGAGCTTTTGTGGGAATGGCAAAATGGAGATCTTGATACGGATATCGTCGTTGTTATTAGCAATCACGAAGATGCTCGCCCAATCGTAGAATCATTAGGAATTCCTTTTCATTACATTCCGGCAAATAAAGATATTCGGAAACAGGTGGAAGAAGAACAGATTCGCTTGATGGACAAGTATGAGGTTGACTTATTAATTTTGGCGAGATATATGCAAATTTTGACTCCAGACTTTGTTGGTCATTTTGAGAGTCGAATTATTAATATTCACCATTCCTTTTTGCCGGCGTTTATAGGAGCTGGACCATATGAGCGTGCATATGAACGAGGTGTGAAATTAATCGGGGCTACTTCCCATTATGTGACGAATAATTTAGACGAAGGACCAATCATCGAGCAGGACGTGGAACGAGTGGATCATCGAGATGATGTTGTTAATTTAAAGAAAATTGGACGCCAAATTGAGCGCCGGGTACTTGCTAAAGCAGTAAAATGGCATTTAGAGAATCGCATAATTGTAGAAGGAAATAAAACAATTGTGTTTCATTAATAATAAATAGATCCAGGTTAGAGACTATCGTTATTCGTTTCTAATCTGGATTTTTTTGTATTTAGTAAGAAGTCGTTAAATATATGTGCTTTCTACCGAAAATATAATATGGATTTTTTAAAGATACTGCGTCTTACGGCCAAGTATCGGTTCTTGATACTTGAAGAATAACGCCAACTTGTAAATACGTAATGTTTCCAAAAAAAGAGTCACCATCATCGTCGTCTCACTCTAAGTGAACTTGTTGTTATAAGAATTAGATGCTTTCAGCGGCAATTCAGTTGCTCTCGCGCTGATTTGGTTGCTTTCAGTCTAGAACTGGTTGCTTCTAATAGCTATTTGATTGCCCTTAGCCATTCTCTGGAACTTTGTGTCATACCCTGCAGGAGCGTTAGCGACGTATCGGCTCGTTACTCGCCCATAGAAAGTAAAACGCCGCCACACTATCTCTATATATCACAAACTAATCTTAACAAAACCTCAACAATTTTTACTCAACATTATTAACTCCTCCATACTACCTTAATGTTTGTTTCGTAACATAAATCTTGTAAGCAAATCAAAACAAACACAAACAAACGGAGGTATTCATTCATGTCTTTTAAGCGAGTTTGGAAGAAAAGTCTAATCGGTGTACTTGCAGTATCTATTTTAGCGGCTTGTTCAGACAGTTCGGCGAAATCAACTGTGAATGGCAACGATTTATCAGTAGATGAAATTATTACAAAAGCAAAAGAGGAAGGTACAGTAAATTCAGTAGGGATGCCAGATACTTGGGCGAACTGGGTGGAAACTTGGGAAGAGCTCGGAACGGAATATAACTTGAAACATTCAGATACTGATATGTCTAGTGCAGAAGAACTGGCAAAGTTTGAAGCAGAGAAGGAAGATGCAACGGCTGATATCGGAGATGTTGGTATTGCGTTTGGACCGATTGCCAAAGACAAAGATTTAACATTGGCTTATAAAACTTCTTACTGGGATGATATTCCGGATTGGGCAAAAGACGATGAAGGCCACTGGGTTGTTGGATATACAGGAACAATGTCCTTTTTAACAGATACAAACAATGTGAAAAATCCACCTAAATCTTGGGACGATATTAAAAATGGTGATTTCAATGTAAGTATTGGAGATGCATTAACTGCTAACCAAGCGCAGTTTGCTATTTTAGCAGCGGCAATGGCCTATGGCGGAGATGAGAAAAACCTACAACCGGGTATTGATTTCTTTGCAGAGCTTGCGAAACAGGGGCGTTTACAAGGGGATCCATCTGTTGCGAACTTGGAAAAAGGAGAAATTGATGTCGCTATTATGTGGGATTTCAATTCGTTAGGATACCGCAATCAAATTGATGAGTCACGTTTTGAAGTAGTCATTCCAGAAGAAGGTTCAGTTATTTCCGGATATGCAACGGTTATTAATAAATACGCAAAAAATCCACATGCTGCGATGTTAGCTCGTGAATATATTTTATCGGATGCTGGACAAGAGAATTTAGCAAAAGGTTATGCTCGTCCTATTCGTGAAAATGTAGAGCTTTCTGCAGAAGTAGAAGCTTTATTATTACCAGCGGAAATGTATACAAATGCAAAGCCAGTAGGCGATCAAAAAGCATGGGAAGAAACAACGAAACAAATTCCGCAAATGTACCAAGAACAGGTGTTAATTCATGTCAAATAATCGTGTAGTTCTTATCGTGGTAGATGCCCTTAGATATGATACCGCATGTACACATATGGGATTTATGCAACATTTAGTGGAAAGGGGGGCTGCTGCGCGCTATGAAGTGCGCTCAGAAGTCCCGTCACTATCTCGCCCATTATATGAGACGATATTAACGGGTACACCACCCATTATTCATGGTGTCACAAGTAATGTTACTGTACGTTTGTCCAATCAAACAAGCTTATTCCACTTAGCAAAAGAGAGTGGGAAAACAACCGCTGCTGCTGCTTATCATTGGGTAAGTGAACTGTATAATCGTGCTCCTTTTAATCATTTTACCGATCGGATTCAATTGGATACCGATCTTCCGATTGAAAATGGCTTATTTTATTTCGAGGATCATTATCCAGATAGTCATTTATTCGCAGAAGCAGCTTGGCTAATGAATGAGAAGCAGCCTGACTTTCTATATATTCATCCGATGAATGTGGATGATGATGGACATAAGTTTACGGCAGATTCCAAGGAATATCGTAATCGTGTATTAGCGGTCGATGCAATTCTTTCCATGTTCATTCCTTACTGTTTAGAGCAAGGATATGAGGTTGTGGTGACTGCGGATCATGGAATGACGAGCGATGGAAATCATGGTGGTAATACGATAGAGGATCGACATGTTCCGATGTTTGTATTGTCAAGGCAATTGAAACCGGGTATTTATGAAGGAATTGTTTCACAGCTTCAAGTGGCACCATTAGTTTGTCAATTACTAGATATAGAGCCTTCAGAAGAAATGGTTCCTCTTCTTCTGGATGGTGCAAGTATGAAAAAAGAGGCCTAGTGCCTCTTTTCTATTTAACTTCATTCCTCAGAATTTTGTGAAATCCAGAAGAATGAAGTTAAAGCCTCCGGTGGATGTCACAGATTTTTCTCTAGTTAGTTCGAGAAAAATCTGGACGCAAATACGCCGAGTCGAATTTCATAAAGGAAGTAGTGATTTTGTTTTGACTTCTAAAAAGCAATTGCTCGTTTGGATATTGCCGTTTTTAATCCTTATCTTGTTATTTTTCATCGTACCATTGCTATATATGGTTATTTCAAGTTTTAGTAGTGGTAATGGTTTTTCGCTCGGACATTATCAAGAGGCATTGACGAGTAGTTATATTTTACAAGGATTTAAAAATAGTATTACCTTGTCTGCTGTGTCAGCCATTATTGCACTAATTGTAACGTTGTTTGCAGTGTATGCGATCATGCGCTTTTCAGAGCCAGTACGTGAGCGTGTTTTAATGGTTTCGAATTTAACATCGAATTTCTCCGGTATACCACTGGCCTTTGCTTTTATCGTGTTGTTAGGGAACAGTGGTTTGTTTACGCTATTATTTGAAAAATGGGGAATCGATTCATTATCGTCGTTCTCTTTATATAGCTGGGGTGGATTACTAATCGTTTATATTTACTTCCAGTTACCTCTTTCCTTAATGCTTTTATATCCAATTTACTATGGAATTCAGCAGCAATGGAAGGATGCAGCGGCATTACTTGGAGCATCGACCTTTCAGTTTTGGAGAAAAATCGGAATTCCTATTATGTTACCAGGGATTGTTGGGACATTTAGTGTGTTGTTTGCCAATGCAATGGGTGCCTATGCATCCGCCTATGCACTGACAGGCAGTAATTATAATTTGGTTGCTATTCGAATTGGGGCCTTATTAAGTGGCGATATTTTTGCGCAACCTGAGCTCGCAAGTGCGATAGCGGTGCTGCTCGGGGTGACGATGGTTATCGCGATGCTATTAAGTGAGTGGAGTATTAAGAAAACAAGGAGGAATTTATAGTGAAAAAAAGAGGTTTTGCGGATCTATTCTTTGTCTTTCTTCTTTTATATTTATTCCTCCCCATTTTAGCAACCATGCTTTATGCGTTTGCAACTAATTGGAACAAAACGGTGTTACCAGAAGGACTAACTTTTAAATGGATATCTACGTTATTCCAGGATTCTAGTTTTATCGAGGCGTTTGGACGATCGGTGCTGCTTTCTGGAGGGGCGGTAATACTTGCTTTATTGTTTATAGTTCCTGCGATTTTTGTTATCGTCCTTTATTTTCCAAAGTATGAGAAATGGATTCAAGCGGCAGTTGTGATGGTTTATGCATTTCCAGGTGTCATATTGGCGGTTGGGTTAATCCGTGCGTATGCTCATATTGGAGTACCGATGATATTAGCAGTACTCGGGGTATATGTGATTAGTATATTGCCTTACATTTATCAAGGGACTCGTAATAGTTTACGCAGTGTGAATGCAAAACAGTTATTGGATGCTGCTGAGTTGTTAGGTGCATCTAAAGCTCAAGCTTTTACGAAGGTGTTATTACCAGCTGTATATCCGGGGCTGTTTGCTGGTGCGTTACTATCATTTTCCGTGTTGTTCGGCGAATTTGTTTTGATTAACTTAGTAGTTGGTTCACGATTTGAAACGGTCCAAATTTATTTGATGAAAAAGCTAAGTACAAGTGGTCATATTGCGAGTAGCGTGGTGTTTGTTTACTTAGTATTAATGGGTATTTTAACATTTATCATATCTATGTTAACGAAACGATCAAAAGGGGCGGCAAAAGTATGAGTTATGTTGTAATTGAAGGTCTTCATAAAACGTATGGCACGAATGCGGTGTTATCCAATATTAATATGACAATCGAAGAAGGCGAGTTTGTAACGTTACTTGGCCCAAGTGGTTGTGGGAAAAGTACCATTTTACGTATTGTCGCTGGTTTAACCGATGCGACTTCAGGCAACGTGAAAATTGAAGGAATAAATATGAACAATATCCAACCGAAAAATCGGGAAGTAGGAATGGTGTTTCAGTCTTACGCATTATTTCCGAATATGACGGTAAAAGAAAACGTCGCATTCGGTTTGAAAATGAAAAAAATGAACCTGATTGAAATAGAGCAAAAAGTGAAAGATGCATTAGCACTCGTGCATCTATCTGATAAAGAAAATGCTTTTCCACATGAATTATCTGGAGGGCAGCAACAAAGGGTTGCATTAGCAAGAGCATTGATTGTACGCCCAAAAGTGTTGCTTTTAGATGAACCATTAAGTGCATTAGATGCGCAAATTCGTAAAAAGTTACAAGCAGATCTACGTTCGATTCAAACGGAGCTTGGCATGACGATGGTTTTAGTGACGCATGACCAAGAAGAAGCGATGGCGGTATCGGATAAAATATTCGTGATGAATAAAGGAGAAATTGCGCAAGCAGGATCTCCAACAGAGATATATACGAAACCAGAAAGTGAATTCGTTGCGAATTTCATCGGGCATTATAATGTATTTACGAAAAAAGAATTGGAGCAAATGATTGGAGAAAAGTTACCTACTGAAAGAGAGAAGTTTGCAATTCGCCCGGAAGCTATTCACTTTAAAGCAAACGAAGGAGATTTTAGTTTCTCAGGTATTGCGAAAGAGACTGTGATGAGTGGAAATGTTATTCGAACTTTTTTTCAAGTAGGGGAATGTACTTTTTCTGTGGAGCAGTTACATGATAGAGAAGCTTCAGTAATGCTTGGCAATACGTATGAATGCTATGTGTCACAAGAAGATGTGGTTGCATTAATATGACTTATTCCAAATTAGAACGTTTTGAACATATTTTAAGTAAGCTAGAGTTCAATCGAAAGATTGTTGTCTCCGTTATTGCAGAAGAGTTAAATGTGGCACCTGAAACGATTCGTCGTGATTTTGATGAGTTAGAGGAACAACATTTGTTAACAAGAGTGCATGGTGGAGCTGTGAAGTTTATTAATTTACGAAAAGAGCCGGAGTATTTGCGGAAAATGGATATGCAAAAAGAGGCAAAGCGCGAAATAGCTCGTGTCGCAGCAACGCATATTAAAGACGGAGATACGGTAGCGATAGATGTCGGGACAACTACTGTCCATATTGCAGATTTTCTCGTGGAAGTGAATAATCTAACGGTCGTGACAAACTCTATTTCTGCTGCGATAAGATTTAACGTCGCTTTAGAGGACAAAAGGATGACCGGGAAAGTAATCTTACTCGGAGGGACGACGAATCCAGAACAATCCTCTGTTTCTGGAGCCATGACATTAGAATGGCTAAGTCGCATGAATTTGGATAAAGCCTTTTTATCATGCGGAGGAATAGATCAAGGGATTGTTTATGATTATGATTTGGATGAATCACTGGTTTCTGCAAAGATGATAGAAAATAGTTTTTGTCGCATATTATTAGCGGATACGATGAAGGTAAATAGAAAGTCTTTTTACACGATATGTAATTTGAATGACATTTCGGAAGTTATTTGTAATGAAGAACGTCCTGTTAATTGGACAAAGTTTGAAGGAAAATGGACAGTAATAGATGGAGGTAAGTGTAAATGAAAATGGATTATCATGTACATTTGGAAGAAGGCCCTTACTCGTTTGGTTGGTTGGAGCGAACTTCTCAAGCTATTGCTGCTTTAAATGAACCAGAGGGACCTAAAAAAGGCTCGAAGGAATTTATAACTTGGCAAATAAATGCGTTGAAAAATAGATTAGATCAAGGTTGTTATAGTGAAGAGTGGCTAGACTTTTACTTAATGCGAGCAAAACAGCTCGGATTGAAGGAAGTCGGTATTGTCGATCACTTATATCGTTTTCACGAGACAAAAGCGTATTTTGAAAAAAATATTATTTTAGATGAATCAGATTTAGGAAGAATGCAACGATATTGGTTGGATAGCGTGATGACGGAAGATATGCATGATTTTGTAGATACCATTTTGAAAGCGAAAGAAAAATGGCATCGTCAAGGTGTCGAGTTAAAATTAGGAATTGAAGCGGATTATTTTGTTGGATGCGAGTCGGAGCTTATGGAGCTATTAAATGAGTATCCATGGGATTATGTGATTGGTTCAGTTCATTTCGTAGATGGCTGGGGATTCGATAATCCACAAACCATCGATAAGTTTGATAGCATGGATTTGAAAGCATTGTATGAGCAATTTTTTACGACGGTGGAAAAAGCAATTCTCTCGGGGCTGTTTGATTTTGTAGCGCATTTGGATAATTTAAAAGTGTTTAATTTTCAAGTAGATGATACAGACTTTTTAATGACTTGGTATAAACGAATTGCGGATGCACTCGTTGATACCGGGACTGCAACGGAAGTAAATGCTGGGCTCTATTATCGTTATCCAGTGAAAGAAATGTGCCCAGGGCCCGATTTTGTAAAGGTATTAGTGGAACGTGGTGTAGATTTTACTGTGTCCTCGGATTCCCATTATCCGGATGACTTAGGGAAATTTACGGTTGTAAATGCAGATATGTTGAAGTGTTTAGGTGTTCAAAAGCTTGTGGGATTCGACAAGCGGATAAAGAAATTTCATTCTTTGTAAAAAGATAACCTCTTCCCATGAAAGGAAGAGGTCATTTTTATAAATGAATTGGTTTTTTTGCACGAATATCTCCAAGAAAGAACTTTCCATAAGGGATCAATTTTTGAATAACAACGGAAGCAATAATTGGAATTGCCAAACCTAATGTTGTAAATCCTATTAATCCATATTGGAAATAGTCGTTCATAATGATATCTGTAAAAATATGCAAATACATTATGGCAATCGAGTGTTTTTCCACTTTCGCCAACCATTCTAGCGGGAGAATAGTTGTTAGTCTTTGGAAGATACCAAGAATGACAATAATAAAGGCCATTGGAATTACTAAATCGAGCACCAAATGGTCATAGCGCAAAAACTTCATACTCAGGTGATAATCGATCAATCCTATATAATCTGCAGCAATTGCACCGAATACTACTAAGAGAGCACCAAAAATCCACGAAAGCTTTATATTCATCCAAATAGATTTGGCATAATAACCAAGAGAAAAATAGACGATTGCCATAAACACTACATCTAAATTCCATAGCATTGGAATCGTTTGTGCAGCTTCTGCTGGCGTTCCATTAATAACATGCATGGCAAGAATACTTTCTAAATGCGCTACTATATAGAAAATAACAAGCAGCATAATTTGTTTTACACGACTTAAATATTTGGTCATCCATATGAACAATAAATAGGTAAAAAATAATGTCGTTACAAACCAAAAAACTCCGTAGGCACCTCGTACAAAACGCCCTCCGATGACTAGCTTCCATAGGTCTTGGAAATACCAAGAGAGTTCAAAGTTTCCTAATGCTAGTTCCATACTATAACGAACTGCAGTAATAATAAATAAGAAGAATAGATATGGTACCATAAGTTGCATAAATCTCTTCTTAATCGTCACTTTAGTGTCTTGATTATCTTTTATTTCTTTGAAAAATATGCCACTTAACAAGAAAAAAGCCGGCATATGAAACCAGTATATATATTTGATGAATGGGAAATTTAGTTCGCCAGGGTAATGACCGATGACAACAAGAATCATCAAGAACCCTTTCGTAACATCCACCCATGTTAATCTTTTTTGTGCCATACAACTTCCTCCAAAGCATCATTTCTATATGTTTATGTAACCGATAATAAGGGAATATAAACATATAGTACATTTCATTTTGATTACATTTTTATTAAAATCCATTTTTACAGTAAAAATAACATGTTAATATGGATAAAAAATCCTTTTAAAGGCGAAAAAATTAGAATGAAACAAAGTGATTAGCTATGTTTCACTATCTTAAAAAACACTGAGTAAGCCAGGGAAAACAGTCCACAAAAAAAGATTGATAATTTGATTCAAACCATTTCTATAACTAGAAATCTTCTTTCATGCCTAAAGTGAAAGGATAAGAAAACACTGCTCCTTCCCTTGACTAATACTAAAATAAAGTTGGGCAAATTGTTAGAAGCAAAACTAAATTATAAGCGAGTTTTAATAATTGTAAAGTCACTTAACAAAACCTGGAAACTTTTTTGGGTGAATTAACTGATAAAATATGATAAGGAGGGTTCGATATATAAAAAAGGGGTATAATTAAATTAAGTAATTTATGAGAGTGTCGAAAGGAGTGTTTTTATGATAGAAAATTTTCAATATGAAAAAGAAATTTTTGGAGGCTTGCCTCATAATATAATACAATTTAGTTTCTCTTTTCAAGACAACACATTCAAAGGGCATTATAAAGATGGAGAAATTAATTGGTTTCATCCAAAACCTGAGCGGCTTGTAGAGGATACGCTTCCTCATGAGATAGAAGAGGAAGTACTGAAGAAAATAGAACAAGAGCTAGGAATATTTATACTAATGGATAATTTTCAAGTGGAAAGAATCTTCGAAGGTTTGCCTCACGAGGTCATTGAATTTAGTTTCAATATGGATGATAGGACCTTCAAAGGTCATTTTAAAGATGGAGAAATTAGTTGGTTTGATCCTAAATCTACCCATCATACGGAAGAAATCCTTTCGGATGAAGTGGAAGCTGCAGTGCTAAAAAAATTAGGACCATATTTATCGTAAGACAGCCGATGTGCTGTCTTTCTTTCTAATATTGAATTATTAAATAGACATATTTATCAACTGTAACTATAATAAAAAATAGTGATTGAAATTTGTTTTCAGATATGTACATGAGTAGATAATCTGTAAAGATGAAAAGTAACATTACCTTCCCCCGCTTGCTTATTTTAGGCAGGCTTCTTCTAAATCCACTAAATCTATCAGAAAGAACTTTAACTTACGAAAGCACTAGTTGCTGCATACAATTAAAGAGAATTGAACGCAATGCATAAGCCCATAGCTTACAGCAAAATGCAACATCACAAAATTCTCTGAATAGTTATTTTATAGATAAACTATAGGAATGCCAATTTTTGGTGCGTTCTAATATAGGTTCTTTTTGTTGTATAAATTATTATTTATTAACCTAAACTTACCTCTGAAAGACGCTTCCTATTTATAGGAATTTTTACTAGTACTTTTCATACGAAAAGGAGAACTTTCAGGTTATGAAATTGTATTTATATTATCGGAAAATACTGTTTTCAATCTACTATATAGACTTAAAAATGAGATAAAACTATTTCATTTTACGATTGGAGGAAATGCCGTGCATTTGTTACCGCGCGAACAAGAAAAATTATTAATCGTCGTTGCAGCAGACTTAGCAAGACGCCGAAAAGAAAGAGGCTTAAAGCTGAACCATCCGGAAGCAGTATCACTAATTACGTATGAAATATTAGAGGGTGCTCGTGATGGAAAAACGGTAGCTGAACTAATGGCTTTTGGTGCCACTATTTTATCAGCGGAAGATGTAATGGACGGTGTTCCAGAGATGATCGACGATGTGCAAGTGGAGGCCACATTCCCAGATGGCGTAAAGCTTGTTACCGTACATTCACCAATTCGTTAAGAAGGAGGATTTCGATATGATACCGGGAGAATACGTTTTAAAAGAGGACGACATTGTTTGTAATGAAGGAAAAGAAACGAAAATAATTTCAGTTGTAAATAATGGAGATCGCCCTATACAAGTTGGTTCGCATTTTCACTTCTTTGAGATTAACAGCTGGATTGAATTTGATCGAAAAGAGGCTTTTGGTTTTCGCTTGAATATTCCAGCAGGTTCGGCTGTTCGCTTTGAACCAGGGGATCCAAAAGAAATTGAACTTGTAGCTTTTGGTGGAGAACGACGCGTTTATGGGCTGAACAATAAAACTGAAGGATCATTAGATCGGGGGTAATACGATGAGTTTCAAAATGACAAGACAACAGTATGCTTCTATGTACGGTCCAACAACCGGGGATGCTGTTCGTCTAGCGGATACTGAACTTTTTATCGAAATTGAGAAAGACTACACAACTTATGGTGAAGAAGTTGTGTTCGGTGGAGGTAAAGTAATTCGTGATGGAATGGGGAGTCATCCTCTTGCAACACGTGATGAAAATATTCCGGATTTAGTAATTACGAATGTAATTGTTTTAGACTATACAGGTATTTACAAAGCAGATGTTGCAATACGTGACAGTAAAATTGTTGCGATAGGAAAAGCGGGAAATCCATTATTAATGGATAATGTGGATATCGTTATTGGAGCATCTACAGAAATAATAGCTGGTGAACATAAAATTTTGACAGCTGGTGGTATTGATACACATGTGCATTTTATCAACCCGGCACAAATTGAGACGGCGCTTACAGCTGGACTTACGACCTTAATCGGAGGAGGAACTGGCCCTGCAGAAGGTTCAAAAGCAACAACGGTAACTCCAGGTGAATGGCATATGCATCGTATGTTAGAAGCAGCAGAAGATATGCCGATTAATGTTGGCTTCTTAGGTAAAGGTCATGCGGCGGCAGAAGAACCACTTGCTGAGCAAATTCGTGCAGGTGCAATTGGCTTAAAAGTACATGAAGATTGGGGTGCAACTTACTCTTCTATCGACATGTCGTTAAAAGTTGCCGACGAATACGATGTTCAAGTGGCGATTCATACAGATACACTAAACGAAGGTGGATTTGTTGAAAATACAGTTTCTGCGTTCAAAGATCGAGTGATTCATACGTTCCATACAGAAGGAGCGGGTGGTGGACATGCCCCTGATATTATAAAAGTGGCAAGTCAGATGAATGTACTTCCGGCATCTACTAACCCAACGCTACCTTTTACTGTAAATACAATAGACGAGCATTTAGATATGTTAATGGTTTGTCATCATTTAAGCCCTGACATTCCGGAAGATGTAGCTTTTGCGGATTCCCGTATTCGTGCGGAAACAATTGCTGCGGAAGATATTCTACAAGACTTAGGAGTATTTAGTATAACTAGTTCAGACTCTCAAGCAATGGGACGTATCGGAGAAGTGCTAATTCGTACATGGCAAACAGCGGATAAAATGAAAAAACAACGTGGAAAGCTTGAAGGAGACGAAGGCATCGGTGACAACAATCGTGTAAAACGATACGTTGCAAAATATACGATTAATCCTGCAATCGCACACGGTATTTCCGATTATGTAGGATCTATTGAAGTAGGAAAATTCGCAGATTTAGTTTTATGGGAACCGAGATTTTTTGGTGTAAAACCAAGCATGATTCTTAAAGGTGGAATTGCGGTACAGAGCTTAATGGGAGATGCAAATGCATCTATTCCAACTCCACAACCTATTCTTTATCGTCCTATGTACGGAACGATGGGGAAAGCGAAATATAAAGCATCTATTACATTTATCTCGACTGCGGCATATGAAGCGGGTGTACATGAAAAACTTGGCTTACAAAAAACAGTTCTTCCTGTACATGGTATTCGTAATTTAACGAAAAAAGATATGAAACTAAATGGAGAAACGCCGGAAATCGACGTAGATCCAGAAACATATGAAGTGCGTGTAAATGGAGAACTCCTAACATGTGATCCAGTGGATACAGTTCCAATGGGGCAACGATATTTCTTATTCTGAGGTGACGAAATGATAATTGAAGAAGTAGTAACACATATCGATCTAATAGATCCAAAGGTTTTGGAAAGTACACATAAAGAAAAAATATATTTGGAAAGTAGTGACCTTGTTAAGCGTATTCAAAGAGTCACAACAGACCATGGCAAAGAAATTGGGATTCGCTTAAAGGAAGCAAAGGATTTACAAGCTGGAGACGTGCTGTACATGGACGAGAAAAATATGATTATCATTGAAGTTTTTCCGGATGATTTATTAATCATTTCGCCGCGAAGCATGCATGAAATGGGGACAATCGCTCACCAATTAGGGAATAGACATTTACCTGCTCAGTTTGAAGAAGACCAAATGCTTGTGCAATATGATTATTTGGTAGAGGAATTATTAGAACAGCTTAAAATTCCATTTGCGCGAGAGAAACGTAAAGTGAGACAAGCCTTCCGCCATATTGGGCATAGTCATGACTAATTACTTGTTGTCTTTGTTTCAATTATGCGACTCCAATTTGCCGACCGGGGGATTTAGTCATTCGTTTGGCTTGGAAACGTATATTCAAGAAAACAAAGTACATGATAAAACCAGCTTTTCTAAGTGGCTCAAAATGTATTTAGATGAGCAACTTCTCTATTCAGATGGGCTTGCCAGTAGACTTGTTTACGAGGCTTTGGCGACGAATAATTTGGAGAAAATATGGGAATTGGACCGACGTATTACGGTTCAAAACTTAGCTCGTGAAACGCGGGAAGGCACAAACAAAATGGGAGAGAGAATGCTCACCTTGGGCTTAGATTTATACCCAAGCCCTCTCCTGCAAACATATAAGCAACGTGTAACTGAAGGAGTGTCTTTTGCACACCCTGCTATTGTATTCTCCATTATCGCTTTTCAGTTGGAAGTTCCACAAAATTTAGCGATATCAGCGTTTCTTTATTCCTCTATTTCAGGATTAGTTCAAAATGCAGTTCGTGGAATACCATTAGGTCAAACGGCCGGACAACAATTATTAAGAGAGTTTCAAACATATATCGGGGAAGCTGCAGACAGGATAGCGCTTCTCGAAGAAGACGATTTTGGTGCTGTGGCGCCAGGATTAGAAATATCGCAGATGAAACATGAACGTGTGAATATTCGCATATTCATGTCTTGATGAAGGGAAGATAATTTAAAAATGGAACCAATTAAAATAGGAATAGGTGGCCCAGTAGGTGCTGGGAAAACAATGTTAGTAGAAAAATTAACTCGCCATATGGCAGATGAAATCAGTATGGCTGCTATTACGAATGATATTTATACAAAAGAAGATGCAAAGTTTTTAATGACAAATGGTATTCTTCCAGAAGATCGTATTATTGGGGTTGAAACAGGAGGGTGTCCACATACTGCTATTCGTGAGGATACATCGATGAACTCCGCTGCAATTGAAGATTTGAAAAAACGTCACCCTGATCTAGATTTAATCTTTGTTGAAAGTGGTGGAGATAACTTAGCTGCGACATTTAGTCCGGAGCTTGTTGATTTCTCCATTTATATTATTGATGTTGCACAAGGAGAAAAAATTCCTCGTAAAGGTGGACAAGGGATGATTAAATCCGATTTGTTCATTATCAATAAGACTGATCTTGCTCCATATGTAGGTGCAAACTTAGACGTAATGGCTTCGGATACAAGAGTGTTTCGAGGAAACAAACCATTCATCTTTACAAATCTTAAGGACAATACTGGCCTAGAGGAAGTAATGGATTGGATTCGTAAAAATGCCTTACTTTCAGGATTGAAATAAGATGGAAAATTGGACGGGGATTCTACAACTTGTGATGGAAAAAAAGAAAGAAAAAACCGTCACAAAAACGGTGTACTTCCAAGGTGCATTGAAGGTACTTCGCCCGAACTATCTGGATAATACGGGACAGGCGTGCTTTTTTATCGTGAATCCTGGTGGTGGTTATGTCGGTGGTGACACTTATCGAATAGAAGTGACACTGGAAGAACAGGCTGAGTTAATATTAACAACCCAATCTGCTACGAAAGTATACCGAACTCCGACAGCACCAGTACTTCAGGAAACGGAATTTATTTTAAAAAAAGGTAGTGTTCTCGAATACATTCCAGATCCACTGATTGCTTATCGGGATGCAAGGTATAACCAAAACACAGTAATTAGAATGGAAAAAGGATCCACACTTGTTTATACGGATATACTAACGCCGGGCTGGTCTCCGGATGGTGAATGGTTTAAGTATGAACAGCTTCGCTTGAAGAATGAAATATATTTGGAAGACCAATTGATTGCTTTCGATCATTTAAAATTACAACCTAGTGATTCACAAGTAGAAGATATAGGGTTTATGGAAAACTTCACGCATTTAGGTTCCATGATTGTAGTGGATGAGCGAAGTACAACCAGTTTTCTTAATCAATTGTATGAAGAGTTGGAAAGTCATATCGGAGATTGTAAAATAGGAATGTCCATGCTTCATGAGTCGGGATTTACGATCCGAATTCTAGCTTCATCTACGCAACGAATTGAAGAATTACTGGCATTATGCACTGCTTTTATTCGCCGGGAATGGTTTTCTAAAAAACCTTTGTCATTAAGAAAGTATTAAATTGTTATTTAAAAGACTAGTAAAAAGAGAGTTACGACTCCTTTTTATTAGTCTTTTTTACATTCAGTCTGTTTGTAAAGTTTTCTTTTGGGAGAAGATAGGAGAGAGTATATTAGAAGGAGTGAATAGCTTTGTTACAGCTAGAAACAGATTTAGAAGGAAAGCAAGCGTACTTTGGACAATTGCGAGATAGCATTCAGCGCTTGGGGTATAGTATTGGAGGGAACTGGGATTATCATAAAGGAAGCTTCGATAATGTTTTATGGAGGGAAGCAGGAGAGACAATCTATTTAAGGCTTCCATTTGAAGTACTAGAAGGTGACTTGGATCATCAACACGCATATATAAGATTTCAAACTCCTTATGTTATTAAACACGTCGTAAACGTTGGCTTAGATAGGGATGAAAATTCATTATTAACTTCTAGTGGGTTCAATCAGTTCCAAGAACCTCTCGATAAAGACGGAAAAATTGAGGACAAAAATAGATGGGTGCATGCTGGAGAACAAGCCGTACAAGAAATCGTACGTCTCGTGCACTAATGAAAGTAAAATCATTTCGCCATTTCGCGAAGTGATTTTTTTGGCTTAAAGGCTGTCTACTTACATTCCTTCTACTATTTCTTTATAATAGAAGCAAACAGATAAGTACTTGAAAGGATAGCGACTGATGATATATGAACGTATAATTAATTCGGAGCAAGAGACAGAAAAACTTGCCTATCAGTTTGCCGACAAACTGGGACCTGGTGACGTACTAACGTTAGAAGGCGATTTAGGAGCTGGCAAGACAACATTTACAAAAAGTATAGCTAAAGGTCTTGGAATAACTAGGAATGTAAATAGCCCGACCTTTACTATCTTAAAGCAATATGAGGGTAGACTTCCTTTAAACCATTTAGATGTATATCGCCTAGCAGATAGTGATGAAGATTTAGGATGGGATGAGTTGTTTTACGGAGATGCCGTAAGCATTATTGAGTGGGCGCATTTGATAAAAGAAGATTTACCTGAAGAGCGTTTAGCAATTCAAATCCATCGGCTAGAAGACGATAAGCGAAAATTTACGTTTACTCCGTTTGGTACACGATATGAACGATTATGTGAGGAGCTTTTTGAATGATTTGGTTAGGAATAGATACATCCCATACACCGCTTGCGGTAGCTATTGTAAAGGATGACCAAGTACTTGCAGAGTATAAGTCATCCCTTAAAATTACGCACTCGATAGGGGCAATGCCTGCAATTGAGGAGTTATTAAAAAAAGCGGATATTAAGCCCAGTGATATTGACTCCATTGCTGTTGCGGAAGGACCAGGTTCTTATACAGGCGTTCGAATCGGTGTGACAATAGGGAAAACACTTGCATGGACGCTGAATGTGCCAATTGTTTCGGTATCAAGCTTGCAAGCGTTGGCTGGGAATGCACCTTATTTCCCTGGAATTGTTTGTGCTATTATGGATGCTAGGCGCGGCAATGTTTTTGCGGGAATTTATGTGGACGGGGAAGTAGTGAAAGAAGCACATATGGCGCTTACGGAATTGTTAAAAAAAGTGGATGAAATGGGACAACCAGTTTTATTTGTCGGAATGGACGTTAACATACATTGGGAACAAATAAAAGAAGTGCTTGGGGATAAAGTGCAACATGCGAATGCGGCATTCTCTTTACCAAGTGCAGCAGTGTTAATCGAACTAGCCAAAAAGCAACAACCAACAGAAGCGCATACGACCGTTCCCGAATACTTACGTATAACAGAGGCAGAAGCAAACTGGATGAAAGAGCAGAAGAAAAATGATAACTAATCAAACCATTACGTATCGAAAAATGACATTGGAAGATATAGATCAAATACTTTTAATAGAAGAAGAAGCTTTTGCGACACCATGGACAAGAGAAGCATTCGAACATGAAATGACGACGAATTTGTATTCGCACTATATAGTGGCGGAGACAGAAACGGAAGAAATCGTTGGATATTGTGGTATGTGGATTGTCATGGATGAAAGTCATATAACAAATGTGGCCGTTTCAGAGCGTATGCGCGGACTGAAAATTGGCGAAGGCTTAATGCGTGAAGCAATTCGTGTAGTACTTGAACAAGACGTAGTGCTAATGACGCTAGAAGTACGTGTGACAAATGATATCGCCAAAAACTTGTATTATAAACTAGGTTTCCAAGATGGTGGCATACGAAAAAATTATTATACAGATACACAAGAGGATGCTCTTGTCATGTGGGTGGAGTTCAAATGATAAAAGATCAGTATATATTAGGTATAGAAACGAGCTGTGATGAAACGGCCGCTTCTATCGTAAAAAATGGACATGAAATTATCTCCAACGTAGTAGCTTCTCAAATCGAAAGTCATAAGCGTTTCGGTGGAGTTGTGCCAGAAATTGCGTCGAGACATCATGTAGAGCAAATTACAATTGTAATGGAAGAAGCACTAAAACAAGCAAATATGACACCAAAGGATTTAGATGCCGTTGCGGTTACAGAAGGACCAGGATTAGTAGGTGCGCTATTAATCGGTATAAATGCTGCAAAAGCATTTGCATTTGCTAACAGCCTTCCTTTAGTAGGGGTACATCACATCGCAGGTCATATATATGCAAATGCACTTGTGCAACCGATGGAGTTTCCGCTATTAGCGTTAGTCGTGTCGGGCGGTCATACGGAATTAGTATTGATGAAGAAAGATGGCCAATTCGAACTAATCGGAGAAACACGGGACGACGCTGCCGGTGAAGCGTATGATAAGGTAGCTCGAGTATTAAACTTGCCGTATCCGGGTGGTCCACATATTGACCGACTTGCAAATGAAAGTGATGGAGCTGTGCCTTTTCCTAGAGCGTGGTTAGAAGAAGGATCTTACGACTTTAGCTTCAGTGGTCTGAAATCTGCAGTGATTAACTATCAACATAATGCAGAGCAACGCGGCGAAGAGATTAATCCTAATCATTTAGCAGCAGGTTTTCAGGCAAGTGTGATTGAAGTATTGACGACCAAAACGTTAAGAGCAGCACGACAATTTAACGTGAAACAAGTAATCGCCGCAGGTGGGGTTGCTGCAAATAAAGGGCTCCGTAAATCTTTAGAAGAAACATTTGAAAAAGAGGATATTCCATTTTACGTGCCCTCGATTTCATTATGTACAGATAATGCAGCAATGATTGCTGCTGCAGGAAATTCCAAATTTTCTGCAGGAAAAACAAGTGATATGTCGATGAATGGTCGACCTGGAATGGAATTAAATAGTTGGAACTAACGCAAATCCCCTTTTCTTCGACAAGAAAAGGGGATTTTTTAACAGGTATTATTCAACTTGTCAATAGAGAACATTCGTACTTATGCACAGTTTGGGGATAAGATGTGCATAAGTTTTGTATTTTCTATATATTGTGTCTCATTTACACACAACTATGTGGATAGTATAGTTTGAAATCTGTGGATAATGTGTATAAGTCTGTTGATATGTTGGTATTACTAGTTTTTTCATGTGAATAAAATTGTGGAAAATGAAATCGAGAAAAAAAGTACTTGACCAACATATATAGACGAAATTCGACATTAGATTTTGCGATAAATGGCTGAACGAGAGGAACGAAGAGATGAATGCGATATAACATTAGCTAAGCATGAAAAACAATTTCTTCCCAGAAAAAAGAAAAAGATTCCCGTATAGGAATCCCTTTAGTTTGAAGCTATTTCTTCTAATAATTCTTGTAGCTCCAGCCATTCATTTGACAATGAATCTTGTGTTTCTTTTAATGCATCCAGTTCTAATTGCAATTTTTGTACTGCTTCATGGTCTTGGAATATTGCTGGATCACAAAGCTTCTCTTCTATAGAAGCTATGTCAGAATCCACTGTCGGCATTTGAGCTTCTAGCTCTTCCAACTGACGACGTAATTGACGTTCCTTCTTTTTGGCTTCTTTATCAATGGTAGATGTGTTTGCCTTCACAACAACCGTTTTCTCAATAACGGCATTTTCTTCTGCAAGCTCTTCTAATTCCTCTTTCTTTTCCAAGTAGTAATCGTAATCTCCTAAGAAAAGGGTCGCTTGATCGCTAGACAACTCAATCACTTTGGTTGCAATTCGGTTAATAAAGTACCGGTCATGTGATACAAAAATTATAGTACCTGGAAAATCGAGTAATGCATTTTCAAGTACTTCTTTACTATCTAAATCTAAATGGTTGGTAGGTTCATCAAGTACAAGTGTATTTGCTTTTAGCAGCATTAATTTGGCTAATGCAAGTCTTGCTTTCTCTCCACCAGATAACGTAGCAATTGTTTTTTGTACATCATCTCCACTAAATAGAAAGCGTCCTAACACAGTCCGGACATCTCTTTCATTCATCAGTGGCCATTCATCCCATAGTTCTTGCAAGGCGGTTTTATTGCCAGTGAGTGCGGCTTGTTCTTGGTCATAGTAACCAAATTGAACGTTTGTCCCGTATTGGATTTTCCCAGCATTACTATTCAATTGTTTCATCAATGTTTTTAGTAGAGTAGATTTTCCAACACCATTTGGGCCAACAAGTGCAATACGATCTTGCTTATATACGGAAAATGAAATATTCGATGAGACTGTTTTATTTGGATATCCTACAGAAACTTCCTCAAGTCGTAATACATCATTTCCACTTGGTCGATCGATCGTAAATCCAAAAGTAGCAGATTTTTCGTCGCCATCTGGGGCATCCATCCAGTCTGTTTTTTCAAGCACTTTTCGTCTAGACTGCGCCATTTTTGTGGTAGAAGCACGTGCTAGATTTTTGCTCACAAAGTCTTCTAATTTAGCTTTTTCCTCTTGTTGTTTTTCATATTTCTTTTTATCGAGCTCATAGTTTTTCGCTTTTTCATCTAAATAAGCGCTATAATTCCCAACATATCTAGTCACGTTATGTCGAGAAACTTCATATACAAAGTTCACGACTTGGTCTAAAAAGTATCGATCATGGGAAACGATTAAAACGGCTCCATTATAGTTTTTTAAATAATTTTCTAAAAAGCTAAGTGTTTGGATATCTAAATGGTTTGTTGGCTCATCTAGGATGAGTAAGTCTGGTTTGCTAAGTAACATTTTTGCAAGTGCCAGTCTCGTTTTTTGCCCACCAGATAATGCTTGTACGGGCTTATCATAATCTTCTGGGAAAAACTGCATACCATGTAAAATGGAACGGATATCTGATTCGAATCGATAACCGCCAGCTTCATTGAAAGCAAGTTGTAATTCATCGTACGCTGCAGTGACGCGTGCGTAAGCTTCTGTATCCTCATAAATAGAAGGATCAGCCATTTGTGCTTCTAGTGAACGTAGCTCTTTTTCGGAATCGATTAAATGACTAAAAATAGATTTCATTTCATCCCATATGGATAGCTTCGATTCAAGTCCAGCATGTTGCTCTAAATAGCCAAGGCGAACTGTTTTTGGCATGATGATATCACCGGAATCATAGGACATTTCACCGGCAATTATTTTAAGTAAAGTAGACTTTCCAGCACCATTTCGTCCGACGAGTGCGACACGATCTCGGTCTTGTACTTCTAACTTTACATTTGTTAATATATCTTCTCCGTTAAAGGATTTGGTTACTTGATTGACTTGTAAAACAATCACGATTATTCGCACCTCAATTCTCTCCTTAGTGTAATAGATAGGGACGAACGTTGCAACGCCCTAGCTTTACAAGGAAGGAAATGTCTAGTAATATAATAACGATTTGTACCAAAGAAATAGGAGGGTTTTTTATGAAACCTGAACTTCCAAGAATTCCTCAAGCAACAACGAAAAGACTTCCGTTATATTATAGATTTTTACAAAGCTTTCATAATGCGGGACATAAACGAGTTTCTTCCCAAGAGCTAAGTGAAGCGATGAAAATAGATTCCGCTACAATCAGAAGAGATTTCTCTCATTTTGGCGCACTTGGAAAAAAAGGATATGGTTATGATGTTCCAACGCTTCTAGAATTTTTTCGAAAAACGCTAGACCAAGACGAAGCTGCTCATGTGGCATTAGTTGGGGTAGGTAGCTTAGGAACTGCATTTCTTAAATATAATTTTCAGAAGAATCATAATACAAAAATTGTTGTTGCATTTGACACGAAGGCACCAGTAGAAGGAATGATGAAAAGTGATATTCCCGTTTTTCATCCAAGTGTGATGGAAACGAAACTTGCAGAGTACGGCATTGAATTGGTAATTGTTACTGTTCCAAGTCGCTCTGCACAAGAAGTTGCCGATCGTTTGGCGAAAACAGAAATTAAAGGCATTTTAAACTTTACGCCGGTAAGGTTAGCGGTACCAGATACAATTCGCGTGCATACGATCGATTTGTCTGTCGAAGTGCAAACGCTAATTTACTTAATACGAAATGAACATACTGAAGAATGAAAAAAGCCTTCCGACTGTTGGAAGGCTTTTATCTATGGTGTTTTTTGTAAAAGGGAGGGGGTATCCGAGCATAACGAAGTGGTAGCCGCGCAATGAAAAGTCCTCCGAGCAAAGAGAAGAGGTATGCGAGCATAAAGTCAGTGTAACCGAGCATAAGGAAGCGATATCCGCGCTTTAACAAAACATAGACTCCGCACAATGATGAAGAGCAGCTCACACATGTATGAGCTGCTCTTCATTATGGCATTTGTGAATAGGTTTCTAGAAACTTTTGGATCGTTTCGCCGTAAAACTGAACAAGTACTACAAAACCATTCAGTAACATATGGGAAATAATCGATGCTGTAATGCGTTTTGTTTTGTAATAAATAAAAGCGAATATAAACCCAGACACGGCATATAGTAGGATGTGCGTGAACTCGAAGTGTATGACTGCAAAAGCAATTGCACTAACAAGCGCCGCCACAAAAAAGTTCGTTTTAGGTAATAAAGAACCGAAAATGATACGACGGAAAATCAATTCTTCTAATATAGGAGCGAAAATAACGATAGAAAAAATGGCAAAAGGGACACTATGCGCAATCTCAATAAATTGCTCTGTATTTGCGGACCCTGCTTCTATTCCAAAAGCTTGCTCCAAATTCGCAGCAATAATTTGACCAAAAAAAACAAGGAAAAATCCAAGTATTCCAAAGCCAATTACCCCACCTAAAGTAGCTTGCTGTCCTTTTAATGGACGCAAAAATGTATTATCTTTACGAATAATGAGCAGTGTAACGAGGGTGGCAATCCCCATGCTGATAAATACCCACCAACCGTAAGTGGTAAGCTCTGGATCTTTTACTTCCATCGTTTGGATTAATTTATAAAAGAGGGGTACAAAAACTGCTCCTGAAAGTTGCATCACGCAGTAGGTAATTAAAATATAAAGTCCAGTTTTTTGTTGTTTCATTTAAAATAATTCCTCTCTATATTAACAATCTTCTTTATTGTAAAGGAAAAAAGAGATAAAAGAAAAAGTTAGCCTTCTTACTTGCAAAATGTTCTGTTATTAATTATTATTATAAGTGTGTTAGCACTCAAAGAGTAAGAGTGCTAATAATATAAAATTCGACAAATTTAGGGAGGTTGTTTCACTTGTTAAGACCATTAGGTGATCGTATCGTAATCGAATTAATCGAAGTAGAAGAAAAAACAGCATTCGGCATCGTTCTTCCAGACTCTGCTAAAGAGAAACCACAGGAAGGGAAAGTTGTTGCTGTAAGTTCTGGACGAGTACTTGATAACGGCACTCGTGTAGAATTGGACGTAAAAGAAGGAGACCGCATTATCTTCTCTAAATATGCAGGTACAGAAGTAAAATATGAAGGCACTGAATATTTAATATTACGCGAAAGCGATGTTCTAGCAGTAATTGGCTAATAAAAAATTGAAACAAAAATTAGGAGGTAACTAAATCATGGCAAAAGAAATTAAGTTCAGTGAAGACGCTCGTAGTGCAATGCTACGTGGGGTAGATAAACTAGCAGACGCTGTAAAAGTAACGCTTGGACCAAAAGGACGTAACGTCGTACTTGAAAAAAAATTCGGTTCACCACTTATTACAAATGATGGTGTAACAATTGCTAAAGATATCGAATTAGATGATGCATTTGAAAACATGGGTGCAAAACTAGTTGCAGAAGTTGCTTCTAAAACAAATGATATCGCTGGTGACGGTACTACAACTGCAACAGTTTTAGCTCAATCAATGATCCGTGAAGGATTGAAAAACGTAACAGCTGGAGCAAACCCAGTTGGTATCCGTAAAGGTATTGACCTAGCAGTTGCTGTAGCAGTTACTGAGTTAAAAACAATTTCTAAACAAATCGAAGGCAAAGAGTCTATCGCTCAAGTTGCTGCGATCTCTTCTGGAGATTCAGAAGTTGGCGAACTAATTGCTGAAGCTATGGAACGCGTTGGAAACGACGGAGTTATCACTATCGAAGAGTCTAAAGGATTCACTACAGAACTTGACGTAGTAGAAGGTATGCAATTCGACCGTGGATATGCATCTCCTTATATGGTAACAGACTCAGATAAAATGGAAGCAATTTTGGACAATCCATATATTTTAATTACAGATAAAAAGATCTCTAGCATTCAAGAAATCCTTCCTGTACTTGAGCAAGTTGTACAACAAGGCAAACCACTTTTACTAATCGCAGAAGACGTAGAAGGGGAAGCATTAGCTACTCTAGTTGTTAACAAATTACGCGGAACATTCAATGCTGTAGCTGTTAAAGCTCCAGGATTCGGAGACCGTCGTAAAGCAATGTTAGAAGATATCGCTATCCTAACTGGCGCTGAAGTAATTACAGAAGATTTAGGACTAGATTTAAAATCTACAGACATTACACAACTTGGACGAGCTTCTAAAGTTGTTGTAACAAAAGACAACACAACAGTTGTAGAAGGTAACGGAGAATCTGATCGCATCGCTAGCCGTGTAGGTCAAATCCGTGCACAATTAGAAGAAACAACTTCTGAATTCGATAAAGAAAAACTACAAGAGCGTCTAGCTAAACTTGCTGGTGGCGTAGCAGTAGTTAAAGTCGGAGCAGCAACAGAAACAGAACTAAAAGAACGCAAACTTCGCATTGAAGATGCACTAAACGCAACTCGCGCAGCTGTGGAAGAAGGTATCGTATCTGGTGGTGGTACTGCACTAGTAAACGTATACAACAAGGTGGCTGAAGTTGCAGCAGCTCAAGAAGGCGACGTAGCAACAGGTCTGAAAATTGTCCTTCGTGCATTAGAAGAACCAGTTCGTCAAATCGCTAACAACGCTGGTTTAGAAGGTTCAATCGTAGTAGACCGTCTAAAACGCGAAGAAATCGGCACAGGTTTCAACGCAGCTAACGGTGAATGGGTAAACATGATCGACGCAGGTATCGTAGATCCAACAAAAGTAACTCGTTCAGCGCTTCAAAACGCTGCATCTGTAGCTGCATTATTCTTAACTACAGAAGCAGTAGTGGCAGACATTCCAGAACCAGCAGGAGCAGGCGGCATGGGTATGCCTGATATGGGTGGCATGGGCGGCATGATGTAATAAGCATTATGAGAGCCTTAAATTAA
Organism: Psychrobacillus sp. NPDC096389; assembly: GCF_044762855.1. Classification (NCBI taxonomy): domain Bacteria; kingdom Bacillati; phylum Bacillota; class Bacilli; order Caryophanales; family Bacillaceae; genus Psychrobacillus; species Psychrobacillus sp. NPDC096389. The sequence continues at coordinate 87,632 of NZ_JBIWFB010000008.1, forward strand.
ATAGTGGCTAAATTAAGGAAAGGTTTTCACCAGTTTAATACAACTGGGGGAAGCCTTTTCTTTTAGGTTGATTGAACTAATTATTTTGAATAGGCCTTTTCAATGAAATAATAGAATGAATTGGGTATACTTGAATAGTAAGGTAATTCTTAGACTCTTCTATAAAAATGAAAGTCTAAGATTCAAAAAGAAAGGTGGAAGTAAAATGAATACGTTAATAGCTCAAGAAAGAAAGGACTTTAAAAAATCCTCTTTGAAGGAATTGAGAAATGATGGGGAAATCCCTGCAGTTGTTTATGGGAGGGGGATTAGTACCAAATCTATTTATTTAAAAAATGCAGACTTACGTAACGTGATAAAAGTTGTTGGTAGAAATGGTATTATATCTCTAAATCTTGCTGGAGAATCAAAAAATGTTATTTTAAGAGATTACCAAGATCAAGCATTAACTAGGGAAGTACTGCATGTAGATTTTCTTCAGGTTGATAAGCACACCGAAATTGATACAAAAGTTAGTGTAGTTGTAAGGGGAACATCAAACGGCGAGAAAGCAGGGGGAATCTTCAAACAATTTCTTCATGAATTGAATATAACTGCTAAAGCAAATGATATCCCTGATAGTATTGAAATTGACATCACTGATTTTGAAATAGGTCATACTGAAAGAATTGCGGATCTTAAAAATGTTTATAGTAACTTTACAATTAACCATGAGGATGAAGAAGCTATAGTGATGATTGACTTTATGAAAGTAACAGAAGAGGAAGAGGATATTAGTGCAGTTGAAGTTTAATGGGTTATTACTAATATCTACTGCAACAAATAGTCCTCTATGCTAATGCTCTGCCAAGCTTAGCTAATTTCAAATTACCGTTTTAAATTATAAATAAGCAGAAAAACTATGTCAATAAGTTTAAAGCATTTAAAAATGAATTGATTTTCCAATAAAAAATCAAAGCAGTAGTCCTCTAGGTATAGCTGCTTTGATTTCTTTTTTAAAGTTTTAGATATGAAACCTTAAAAAATGTTAACATTTTGCCAACACAATCTTATAAAAATAGTAAAGTCCCGTTAAAGATGTGACAGTAAAAAATAATCAAAATGTTGATTTACCGCTCTTTTATCCTCCAGTTAACGATGCGATAATGCGGTCAACACTTTGTATATAGGAGCGCGAAGTAGAGGATGAAATTTGAAATGGACGATCTTCTTCCTCTAGTTTCAGTGGGGCTTGAGTACAAATGGGAAGATAAGATATTTTGTAATGTCTTGCTTGATACTGGTTGTTCCTCAACAATCTTAGATACGGATTTATGTGAAAAAGAAGCTTCCCACAAGTTCATTGAACTTGTGGGAAGTTTTTTTTTATTTATTTTGTTGTTCAATTCTCACAAAACGTTAGACGAAATGAACAAATCCTGCTATAATTTTGTAGTGCATTCTGAGCGGTTAAGACCGTGTTTTTCGGTGCATACTTAGATTAGTAAATTTTTATCAAGAAGGGAAATCGTATCATGAGCAACTATAACGCAGTAACAGCAAAAAATACGGAAAATGCTCCAACTGGAAACGGTCTATATTCACAAAGTGTAGCATTCTCTCATTACAATAATCTTTCAGCGCAATTACCTATCGAACCTCAAACGGGTAAATTGGTAGCTGGTGGCATAAAAGAGCAAGCTGAACAATGCTTTAAAAATATCAAAGCAATTGTAGACAGCATCGATCATGTTATGAGTGACATTGTTAGAATCACAGTATTCGTTAAGGATATCCAAGATGTGGACGCTGTAGACGAGGTTTATAAAACATTCTTCCCAACTTATGTTCCATCACGAACAACAGTTGCAGTTGCAGCTCTACCTATGGATGCTTTGGTTCAAGTTGAAGCACTTGTTTCACACGGAGAAGGTACAATTCCAAATGCACCTCAAGCAGGCGACCTCATAAAACTTACAAATAACACGTCAAATGCACCAACAAGTTCTCTATCTACACAAACTGTATCTTTCTCTCATTACAATAATCTTTCAGCTCAATTACCTATCGATCCAAAAACTGGCAGATTGGTAATTGGCGGTGTAAAAGAGCAGGCTGGACAGTGCTTAAAAAATATCAAGGCAATTTTAGAAAGTATCGACGTTCCTTTTGATGATATTGTTAAAATTAATATCTTCCTTAAAGACCTTTCAGATACTGAAGCTGTAAATGAAGTTTATTCAACATTTTTCCCAGATTCAGCTATCGCTAGAGCCGTAGCCTACGTCCCTGCACGTACAGTAGTTGCAGCTTCAGCTTTACCAATGGATGCTTTAGTACAAATTGAAGCAGTAGTTTCACACGGAGATGGTACACCTCCACAAGCTATTGAAGACAGACATGGTATTGTTATATGGGCAAACAACACTGAAAATGCACCAAAGAATTCTCTATCTACACAAACTGTAGCGTTCTCTCATTACAATCATCTTTCAGCTCAATTACCTTTGGATCCAAAAACGGGTAAATTAGTAGCTGGTGGTGTAAAAGAGCAAGCTGAACAGTGCTTGACAAATATCAAGGCAATTGTAGAAAGTATCGACCACGTTATGGAAGATATAGTTAAAGTAAATATCTTCGTTAAAAATATTGCAGATATGGATGCTGTAGATGAAGCTTACAAAACATTCTTCCCAGGCGGTGTTCCTGCACGAAGAACAGTTGGTGTATCAGCTTTACCTGAAGATGCTCTAATCCAAATCGATGCAATTGTATCAAATGCTGAAGGAACACCTCCAAAAGCATAATTAGTATTTGTTTGTAAATAAAGGAACGATCGAAGTTCATCGATAATGCTGATGATGAATGCGAAATAGCGTATCCTATTCATAAAAAGAGGCTGTCTCCAATGAAAATGGAGACAGCTTCTTTTTTTCATTGATGTAATCAGTTACTTAAAAGTTTGTTACATCAATGCTTTATAGGTATCAATATAGTAATTCAAAACCAAATGATTGCGAAATTTAAAAAACACTTAAATAATAGAGGTTTCTCATAAGTCCCAAACTTTTGAGGAGCCTTTTTTTCTTTCTTTTAACGTTCCGTTAAGTGGTTATTCCCTTTCTAGAATTGCAAAAGTTTATCAAAAAACATGTTATAAATTATAAGAATTTAACCAATTTTCTATTTAAATTAAGGGGGAATTGGTATTTTTAATAATTTTTTTTGAGAATCACTAAAATTTAATCTTAAAGTACTATAAAATAGTGATTCTTAAGACTTGGTAAATCAATTATAATTAATAAGAAAGATTTACTACAAAATATAAGTTAATATACGGAATGAGTCTTCCTAAAGGTAAAAATCACTAACATTGGAATCGATTCAAACAACTTGGATTATCCGAAGAAATGGATGAGATATGCTTATTTTCAACATAATTATGGATATTAATCATCTTTCAACGGAGGATAACAAAGCACAAGGTGATTTATCTAAGTATCTCTTGTCTATAGGGAAGGGGAAAATGGTAACGATGCAGTAAAAAATTAAAGGATAAATTCTAAAGGTAAAGTTATTATGTGCTCAAACGGGGCATCATTTTGGAAACTATATAAGCTGGCTATAGTCTAGAAGGATAGGAAGGAATATATTAATGCGTAAAAAAGATAATGAAACGAAGTTAAACTTGTTTTCTTGGATAAGAAATAGTATTTCAACAAAAGTAGCTTTTGTTCTTTTTATAGCTATCATCATTGTATTTTCGATTACGGGGTTTCTGATAAACTCCTATACGAAATCAATATTAGTTCAAAGTGTAGAAGAAAATGTATCAACGAAAAGCGAGGCAATTGCTGATCAAGTTAATAGTATGTTTGCAGATAAAGGAACGATTGTAAGGCAAATTGCGACAAATCAGGAGATACTAAAATACTTGAATACAACTTTATCAAGAGATGAAGCAACGACAAATGCTTATTACGATGGGGTTTTGAAATCACTTGATGAGATTGTTAAAATAGATGATGGTGTTGCAATGGCTTGGATTGCCAGCAATAAATCCAATTTTTTAGTTGGAAGTAATAATGTAGTGTCGGATCCAAGCTTTGATATAAAAAGCAGACCTTGGTACGAACAAGCCGTAGCGGAAGATAAGGTATATTTTACGGAGCCATATATGGATGAAGTTTTTGGGAAAATGATATTAAGTGCTATGAAACCAATTAAAGAAGGCGGAAATACGGTTGGTATCGTTGCAATAGACATATTTTTAGATGATTTACCCCAATTAATGCAATCTTATAAGATGGGTGAAAATGGATATGCGTTTTTACTTTCCAACGATGGAACCATACTATATCATCCAGACAGTGAGTTAATACTAGAACAAAAACTTCAATCACTTTCCGGTGAGATAGGAAATGTCGGCAAGAAAATGGTGGACGGTGAAAAGGGACTTGAACTGACGCAAGTAAATGATGGCTTAGAATATATCGGGTATTCACCAGTCCCAACAACCAATTGGTCAGTTGGAACATCTATACCACAAGAGGAAGCATTAAGCAGTCTTAATACTTTCACATTGATGATGGTTCTATATTTTGGTATTGCTTGTCTCATCCTCATTATTTTAGTATTCTTGCTATTAAAACGTATGTTAAGAGAAATTCCTCATGTTACAAATGTAATGGAGCAACTAGCTTTAGGTAATTTAAGTAAGGAAGAATTACAATCAAAATCTAAAGATGAAATAGGTCAATTAGTAACATCTACAAACCAATTGAATCGCAACTTGCGAGAAATAGTAAGTCAAATCAATACAGTTTCTGAAACAGTAAGTAATCAAAGTGAAGAGTTGACTCAATCGGCAAACGAAGTAAAAATGGGAGCAGAACAAGTGGCAATTACTATGCAGGAATTAGCGTCTGGTTCTGAAACGCAAGCCAATAGTGCGAGTGATTTATCATTTGGTATGAATAATTTTGCAGAAAAAGTTCAAGAAGCGAATGAAAATGGTTACCGTATCGAAACAAATTCAAAAGTAGTTTTAAATATGACCAAAGATGGCTCTGAGTTAATGAAGAATTCAATTGCTCAAATGGATAAAATAGATAAAATAGTGCGGGACTCAGTCCATAAAGTTCAGGGGCTAGACAAGCAATCACAAGAAATTTCCAATTTAGTAACCGTTATTAAGGACGTTTCTAATCAGACTAATCTTCTAGCTTTAAATGCTGCAATCGAAGCAGCAAGGGCTGGAGAACATGGAAAAGGATTTGCTGTAGTAGCAGATGAAGTAAGAAAACTTGCTGAACAAGTATCTGATTCTGTAACGAATATAACAGATATAGTAGGTAATATTCAAAAAGAATCTGGCCTTGTATCGGAATCGTTACAAGGTGGATATGAGGAAGTGGAAAAAGGAAAAGCACAAGTGGAATCTACTGGCGAGACTTTCCATGGAATTAGTGAAGCTGTAACTGAAATGGTTTCTAGTATTACAACTATTGCGGAAAACTTAACGGAAATCGCAGCCAATGCCCAAGAGATGAATGGAGCAATTGAAGAAATTGCTTCCGTTTCGGAAGAATCGGCAGCTGGTGTTGAACAAACATCTGCATCTTCTCAACAAATAAGCAGTATTATGGAAGAAGTGGCTGGTGGATCAGGTCAACTAGCAAAATTAGCTGAAGAGCTAAATGATTTAGTCAGACATTTTAAGCTATAAAAATTAGCTTGACGGATAGTTTTCTAAGTTCTCTACTTGAATTATAAAAAAATACCTTCAGCTTACAGAAGACAAGACTTAATAATTTAGATAAACTCCATCATTAACTTTTCTTTAATGGTGGAGTTTTTTATTTGTACTTTTATCGATTTATATAAAATTAATTGGAAAATAGTGTTTGTTAAATAACTGTTATATTATTTTGAAAATATTACTTTCAAGTTTTATTTGTAAAATAAAATTGGATAGTTTTTCAATTGGGCAAGCAATTGAGTTATTAGAGGAGATAAATATGAAAGCGTTTTTATTTAATTAGGTTAGGGTTGTTTGAAAGATATATATTATTTCATATATTGCAAAATTCGATAAATATGTAATGGAAGCGTCATTTTTTTTAATCAGACTAAAACAAGTTGGTAACAAAGCTTTGGTATATTCTATGCAGGCAGATGATGGTACTGCCGGAAAATTTGAGTAAGAGTGTTACTCAGGCTGATACGAGGTGAAACGATAAATAAAGGAATTTATGAAAAATCCATCCTATCAGTAGAAAAAAATACGAACTAGGAGAGATCAAGTAATGAATAAAAAACAAATGGACTCTAAGAAAGCAAATAAAAACTTATCGAAGAAAGTAGCACCACTAGTAATGTCAACATCCATGATGGCGGCAACCTTTTTGGTAGCTGGTGCTCCTATTTCTGCAGCAGAGCTAGACACAAAGGGCGTTAACCCAGAAGTTATTGAACAAGTAAAAAATCATGGTCAGGAAGTATCTACATTAGCAAAAAGTCTACCGGGCTCTCCTGAAAAAGGTAAACTAGTTAGTGAGCTAGCTCAAGTTAATTCCGGCATAACTAATGATGCTCCAGATAATGAGGATAATATAGATGAAACAACTAACGATGTGCTGCAAGAAGTCGAAATTAGTGACGTTACAGCAGCTGATGAAACAGCAGCGGAGGAAGCAGAAGTCCCAGCTGCAGATGAAGTAGATGTAACAACAGAAGTACCAGAAGAGCTAAAAACTGAGGACGGTCAAGTAGAAGAAGGGATAGTGGAAGAAACAGAGGCACCAGCTACTGAAGATGTGCAAGCTGAAGAAGCAGAAGCCCCAACAGCTGAAAATGTGCAAGTAGAAGAAGGAACAGAAGCAGCTGAACAAGAAGGAGCATTGGAAGAAGCAGAAGTTCCAACAACTGAGGATGGACAAGTAGAAGAAGGAACAGTGGAAGAAACAGAGACACCAGCGATTGAAGATGTGCAAGGAGAAGAAGGAACAGAAGCAGTAGAGGAAGATGGAACATCAGAGGAACCAGAAGCTCCAGCTGCCGAAGAAGGAGAAGAAGCTCCAGAAGAGGGAACATCGGAAGAACTAGAAGCCCCAGCTGCTGAAGATGCGCAAGCAGAAGAAGGTACAGAAACTGCTGAAGAAGGAGGAACAGAAGAATCCGAATCCCCGACAGTTGAAGAAGGAACAGCAGAAGAATCCGAAGCCCCAACAGCAGAGGATGGTCAAGTAGAAGACGGTTCAGAAGCAGTTGAAGAAGGAGAAACAGAAGAATCCGAATCCTCAACGGTTGAAGAAGGAACAGCAGAAGAATCCGAAGTTCCAACAGCAGAGGATGGTCAAGTAGAAGACAACTCTAATGTATGGGTAGATAAAGCTTATCAATTTATTGGTAATGGCTATGAAAGCATTGTTGGGTATTATCAAACCCTTATTGAACAAAATTTAGCCCAATCAAGTGAAGAACCTAAAAATGTAGAAGTTATTGATGTAGTGTCTGATGTATCTGCTGAGGTTGGTGAAACAGATGATACAACTACTTTAGAGGTAGATACATCTCAAGATATCTCTATTGATAAAGAAAATACAGATCTAACAAATGATACTGATGTTAGCTTAGAAAGCCCAGTGGTTGTAGAAAATGAAGAACAACCTTCTGATGTAGAAAGTCTAGAGCAAGAAACTGTAGAATCAGTAGAAAATACAGTATCTGATCTTGAACAAACAGTAAATGAGGAAGTAAGTTTGGCTACTGAAACAGAACAAGCTAATCAAAATGAAGTAGAAAAGGAATCTGACCAAATTTCTATAAAGGATAAAATGGTAGGATACTATCAAGATCTAGTAGCTTCATTTGCTAACTTTATGAATTTCTTAAAATAAGCGTAATTCTTTAGCATTATTGATCGTAGTCTAAAGGCTTTGAACTGAATAAATAGGGAGGGGAATGAATAAAGGAAGATATTCATTCCCCTTTTTTGAGTATAGATATAACTCACTCTCACTTTGAAGTCGGACCAACAGTATTTTAGCTACTTGGACTTGGCGATGGAATGTAGATCTTTAATTGGAGCGCCACTATTTCTGGGCCTTAATATATAAGGAGGGAGGCAAAGTAAAAATAAAATGCTAACATAATTCAAAGTCTCATACCAACCTACATACAAATAAGGGTCAACATTTATTTCATTCATTACATGTCCCTTTCGATTGGACTTGCAATTGTCTATAGAAAATCCTCTTACTTGATAAATTGAAGTTCCTCATCTGATTTTATTATATTTATAATAATAATGATTTAGATTCATTTTAATCGTTTATTTTGCAAAACATGGCTTGTTGCTGTGTTTTAATACCAGTTTAAGGACTTTAGAAGTGTTACTAATATCGTGTTTTTTGTTATCTATTTGTAATTTGACGTTCATACTAGTGAAATATTTTTCCTCTATACTGATACACGGAATAGTTAGCAAGGGAGAGAAAAAGTTATTGATAAAATTATATTAAGATACTAATTGACAAGTAGATAGCAAGGGAGAATTAAGATGATAAAACGAATTAGTGCAATTTTTTTAACCGCAACAATCTCCATGTCTTCGTTAGTAAACCCTACATATGCGATGAACGATGGAAAGGAAGTAACCAATCCATGGATGAACACCAAGCTGTCTGCCGAGGAGCGCACCGAACTGCTTTTAGATGAAATGACGATGGAGCAGAAAATCCAGCAAATCGCCATTTCACGCTTCAATGAGAATGACACTGGTGAAACAGTTGTCATCAACAAGGGTGGTACTAGTAAGTATCAGAACGGTGAATTTGCGCCAGAGGGTACCTTGCCAGGGTGTGAGTGGCAGGATACTGGCCGTCAGATTCATGGGATTGAGGAACTAGGCATTCCCACGGTCCGTATGACTAACGGTGGTACGGGTGTAAAAGGTGGATCTTGTGGCAATGATCCGGAGGCAACGGGACTACCTTCTACTCCAGCGCTGGCTGCTACTTTCGACCGTGAGTTGAACTATGAGGCAGGCAGAATTCTCGGCGAGGAGACACGCGCCTTCGCGCATCACGTGTTGCTTGGACCGGGTATGAACCTCATTCGTCACCCATACGGTGGGCGTAACTATGAATATTTCAGTGAGGACCCATACTTAACTGGTATTCTGGCGACCGAGCAGGTCAAAGGTATCCAAGACCAAGGAGTTCAGGCACAACTTAAACACTTAGCCGGCAATGAGCAAGAGACCGAGCGATGGACGATGGGTGTTCAGGTTCCTTCAAAGGCTATGAACGAACTGTACATGCTGCCTTTCGAGATGACTGTCAAGGATGCAGACCCAGCCTCAGTGATGTGTTCATTCCCAGATGTTAACGGTACATATGCTTGTGATAGCTCTGAATTGCTACAAGATGCCCTGCGGGACAACTGGGGCTTTGACGGGTACGTTATGAGTGACCGTCGAGCAATTCACGACACAGTCGCTGCCATCAAGGCAGGCACGAATGTCGAGCTCGACTGGGCACCACAGTACTACACGGAAGAGATAATCCAGGATGCCCTTGATTCAGGTGAGGTGACGGAGGACGATATCGACAATCTTCTTCGCCCGCGCTACATTAAGATGATCGAGTATGGTCATATGGATGAGCCTTACGATCAGTTCCTACCAGAAATCGTCGATCCGATTGCTAATGGTGACAGTGCAAGAAAGATGGCTGAAGAAGGAGCAGTACTACTTAAGAATGAAAATAACTTCCTGCCACTTGACGATGAACCGGAGTCTATCGCACTAATTGGTGTTGAATGGTTTGCTGGTGAGGCAAAGATGTCCCCGCGCTCCATTCGAGACAATAATGAGAACGTAAATGCTCCTTACACGGTCACTCCGCAAGAAGGACTAGAGAACGTTATAGAGGAGCTAGGCTATGACACTGAAGTAACATACAATGATGGCCGTGACCCGAAGGCTGCCGCTAAGCTTGCTGCTGATTCTGACGTTGTACTTCTAATGTTAGGCGACAACCCACATGAGACTGTGGACCGTGATACTCTAGAATTCCCAGCTATCGACCTTGATACTAACCAGGACCGAGAGGATTGGGTGGAGCAGGATCCGCTAATTGATGCAGTCTTGGAGGCAAACGCGGAGCACACAGCTGTGGTATTAAAGACTTCTGGTACGGTGCTAATGCCGTGGTTGGATAAAGTACCTGCTGTGCTTGAAGCTTGGTTCCCAGGCATGGAAGATGGTAATGCTGTGGCAAACTTGCTTTATGGTAAAGTAAATCCTTCCGGAAAGCTACCTATGACATTCGGGGTGACCGAGCGAGAAGCTGCCTTCGCGACTGAGGAGCAGTTCCCGGGAACGCGTCAAGATACTGGCAAGGTAGGCGGACCAGGCGCATATGGTGACGGTTCTGACCAGCTAATCGCCAAGTACACGGAAGGTCTAGAGATGGGCTACCGCTGGTATGAAGCGAACGATGTGAAGCCAGTCTTCCCATTTGGATACGGTCTATCATATACGACTTTCGAGTATGATGATCTTAATGTGAAAGAGGTCCGCGATGATGGTAAAGGCAATAACGGTTCTTTATCCGGTATTGACGTGTCCTTCAAAATCACGAACACTGGTGACGTTGCCGGCAAAGAAGTAGCACAGGTATACATGACATTGCCGGACGAGGCGGGGCAACCGACTAAGCGACTTGTCAACTTCGAGAAGATTAACCTTGAGCCAGGTGAGAGCAAACTCATGACTGTGCGGATTAATCAGGCAGACTCCAACCACCCGTTCTCTTATTTCATTCCGGAAGAACCGGACAACCTAGCGAACTGGGCTGATGGGCAGTGGGCTACTGTTGATGGAAAATACCGCGTACATGTCGGAGGTTCCTCAGCAGACACTCCATTGGAAAAAGACATCCCGTTGAACTTCAAACTTAACAAGGACAACGGCAAAGGTAACAATGGCGAAAATATAGACAACAACAATGGTAACAATGGCGATAACAAAGACAACAACAATGGTAACAATGGTGAAAATAAAGACAACAACAGTGGTAACAATGGTGAAAATAAAGACAACAACAATGGTAACAATGGCGAAAATAAAGACAACAACAACGGTAACAATGGCGAAAATAAAGACAACAACAATGGCAACAATGGCGAAAATAAAGACAACAACAATGGTAACAAAGACGACAACAAAGATAATAACAGTGGTAACAATGGCAACAACAAAGATAATAACAGTGGTAACAATGGCAACAACAAAGACAACAACAAAGACAACAACTATGGTCAGAACCAATGGCTACACCAATGGTTACACCAATTGCTACAAAAATGGCACCAAAAATGGCAACTACAATGGCGAGGGTAACTCTAATCAGTTGTTCCTAGCCGTGGGATGAAGTCGACGACCTAGTAGGGGGCGTCGAGGCATCTCGAAAGCGGTGAGCGATTGGGCTCACCGCTTTTCTCGTCACCTCATGTGCGACAAGAGGGACGAAAAGAGTGCAGAAGGGAAGTGAGATGTCTGATGAAGGAATTTGTTCAGAACAGCCGGCGATGCCTGGTGCATACATGGTGGGTGGTCCTTAGTCTAGTGGTCCTCTTGACCGCATGCACCGTCGAGGAATCCAACGGGCCAGTCGAGAGCGATAAAGCTGTAGAACCCGCACCGTCCGAAAGTGATAAAGCCGCGAGACCCGCTCGGCCCTATCAAGGCGACTGGAAGCTCCCCGGCTTGGTGGACCGGTCCGGCGCACAGATTGAGGTACCAACACCGGGTCCGGCCACGGGTAAGACGCTGGATGTTACGGACTATGGTGCAAATCCTAATCCAGACTCAGACGACGACGCAGCAGCCATCCGGGCGGCCTTAGATGCGGCAAAACCGGGTGACGAAGTCCTGCTGCCAGCCGGCACGTATGACCTGCGCTCCACTGACCCGGACGACGAGTCGACGAACATCGTTTTGCACAGTGGAGTAGATCTGCGTGGCGTAGGTCAGGAGCGCACTGTGCTGCTGACCTCCCTGGACGGCGAGGATGACAGCAGGGTGATCCGCGGCTCGGGGGTCCACGACGTTATCGTCGCTGATTTCACCATCACCTCGAGATATGAGGGAGGACTTGGTGACGATCCTGACGACGACGACGCGGGTGGCGGTCCGATGTATGGAATTCACCTCGGAGCACACGAAGGGCAAGCAAGCTACCAAATTCTGGTGGAGAACCTGGGCATCCGCAGGTTTGAGCGTCACGGCATCTCCGTTAAGGCAAGCCGTGAAGTGACTCTCTCTGGAAATTACATAAGTGAGGCAACTGCCGTAGGTCCCGGCGGACAGGGCTATGGCATCGCTATCGAGGGCTCAGCGGACCAACGCGATCCGGATGCAGCCAACGATTCCCGACATAACGCCGTCATTGGTAATACCTTTGATGGCAAGCATTTGCGGCACGCTATTCTGCTGCAGTTCCCCACGCACAACAATCTCGTGGCGGACAACACCATTGTTGGCAGCCAGCTCGACGCAATTGATTTGCATGGCGAAGGTGAATACCTGAACGAGATACGCGATAACACGGTCGTTGGGGGACAACGGGCGGGTATCGCGCTGGGCAATTCCGGCGGGGCGAAGAACAAACACGACGCCTCAGGACATGGAAACTGGGTGCACTCCAACGACCTGATTGGAAACAGTCAGGGAGTCATCGTCATCCTAGGAACTCCGGACACCCTTATAGAGGACAACTGGATCACTGCTGGGGAGGAATCCGAGGTCGGCATTGAGGTTCGCAATGGGCCGGGCACGGAGTTGCATGGTAACCACATCACTGGAGGGAATGACGGGTTTTGGGCCATTCGACTTGCTGAGGATCGCGGTACTGACGGGCGTGGGAAAGGAATCCCTTCAGGTATCAGGATTGAGTCCAACGTTATTCGACAGGCTACGAACGGCATTAGGATTGATGCGGGAGAGGACCTTAACTTGTTGAAAAATGTAGTCGACGGTATGGACGGAGCAAAGCTGAAAGTAGCCGACGGAATCAAAGGCGTGAAAGTTGAGTAACTAGTAATTCTTATTCTAATTTCTATCATTAACTTAACCTTCATCAAAAAGAGAGCTGGGTTCCACTTGAAGAATATCGTTAATATACTGATTAATATTACGATAAAACTTAAACATTTTGGATTGCTGAAGAGCGGTCAATCACCCTAATGGCTGTCATAGCTTAGGGTGATTTTTTCATTGTCTAGGAAACTATAAAAAAATGGCATGATGATAACTTTTAAAAAAATAAGATCGAGACTTATAGTTTTGAGTGTGGTATAGAGAAAGTGCTTCGTAAGAAAGCTCTATTAGTTTTAGCTTATATGCATAATTTCATATATGTGCAGTGTTTGGAGGAGTGATTGTCCAACTATTTGGGGAGATTGTCCAACTATCTGGATAGATCGTCCATCTTCGTGAAGAGATTTCTCAATTTTCGCGTAAGCGTTGGAAAGGGGCTCAGATTCTTTTATTCTTAAATGCTGTGTACTGCCCTAAAAATTCATAGTATGTATATTTTGGTTATATTTATCAATAATAATAAATCAACTTTGCTTTAGAAAGGGAAATAGTTAATCTAAAAAGTATATTAATAACGACTTTTGTATAAATATCAAGGTAACAATGGAAGCGCTTTTAAATTAACATTTCGAATTATCTGTTGATTATAGCGTTTTATCCTGTTAAAATTAATTATTCTTTTTTATAAACATATTGGTTAATAGAAAGTGGATTTATAATTATTCATTTAATATAAAAAATTTAAAATAGGAGTTAAGATATATGACAAAGTATACAGATTTAAATGTCCCACTTAGAACGATTATGACACCTGGTCCAGTGGAAGTCGATCCACGAGTATTGAGAGCGATGACTACTCCGATATTAGGACAATTTGATCCTGCATTTACGAATATTATGAATGAAACAATGGAAATGCTAAGAGCCGTATTTCAAACAGATAATCACTGGGCATTCCCGGTTGATGGAACTTCTAGAGCAGGAATCGAAGCTGTCCTGTGCAGTATAATTGAACCTGGAGATAAGGTTTTGGTTCCGATATACGGTCGATTTGGCTATCTTTTAACGGAGATCTGCGAGCGTTATGGAGCAGAAGTTACGACAATGGAAGTTCCTTGGGGAGAGGTTTTTGACCAACAAGTAGTTATTGATAAGATTCACGAGGTTTCTCCGAAAATTGTTGCCGTTGTTCATGCTGAAACTTCAACTAGTTGCATGCAGCCATTAAAGGAAATTGGAGAAGCTTGCCGCAATGCAGATGTTCTGTTAGTTGTCGATGCTGTAGCATCATTGGGTGGAGTCGACCTTAAGGTGGATGAAAACAAGTTTGATGCAGTTATTGGAGGTACACAAAAATGTTTATCAGTTCCATCCGGATTAGCCCCGATTACTTTTAACGATCGGATTGAAGCGGTGTTAAATAAAAGAAAAAGTATCGAATTAGGTTTAAAAACATCTCAGAGTGAGTTTTCGAACGATCGAATTATGAGTAATTATTTTGATTTGGCACAGCTTAAGGATTACTGGAGTCCTGTCCGTCTAAATCATCATACGGAAGCAACAAGTATGCAATATGCTTTAAGAGAAGGGCTTCGTATTATTCTGGAAGAAGGACTTGAAAACCGATTTGCCCGACATAAGTTGAATGAAAAAGCATTAGTTGCAGGTATTAAAGCAATGGGCTTGAAATTATTTGGTGATGAAAAGCACAAGCTCCCTGTTGTTACTGCAATTGAGATACCTGAAGGGATTGATGGTGATGAGGTACGTTCAATGATGTTAGAAGATTTTGAGGTTGAAATTGCCAGCTCTTTTGGACCACTTCACGGGAAGATTTGGAGAATCGGTACAATGGGGTATAGTTCTCGCAAGAAAAATATTCTTCATGTTCTTTCGGCATTAGAAGGGACACTTATTCGAAAAGGCTTCCATGTTAATAGAGGCGAAAGCATACAAGCGGCATTAAATGTATATGATGAATATAAACAGCAGGATTTTGAAGCTGTAGAAGCAGATAAAGTAACTATTTAAAGCATGTAGTATAACTGAGTAATGAAAAAGGGTGTCCACTTAAGCTAAGTGGACGCCCTCTTTAGTTTTGGATTAATTATCTTTTTGAAGATGTTCTTTTAAAAACTGAATGACATCATTAAATGCATTTTGCACTGTCTCACTTTGCCAGTCTTCGTCAAATACGTGTTTGCCATTTGGAATAGTTATTAAATGATTTTCCACTTCAGCTTTCGTCAATGCTTCAGACATGAGTACGGATTGCTCGTATGGGACGTCTTCATCTTCAGTTCCATGTAACAAAAGTGTAGGTGGATAATCTGCATTTACAGAATATAGAGGGCAATAAGACTGAAGCTCTTTTATATCCATATCGCTTATTTTTTCAATCCAAGCACCATTTTGTCTTGCATACATATAGATGGCATAACGTTTTTGAATCGGTCCAACGGTAATTACTTCATTAGATATGAGCATGTCGGCAAGTTCTTTTGGAACTTTTGTCATTTTTTGATAGTGAGGGCTTGGTTTTAATGCCCACTCTCCAGTAATATCCCCGTATCCATAAAATGATACGATGGCTTGAGGTTTTAAATCGAATGTTCCAGATGAAAGGGCAAGATAGCCACCAGCAGAGCCACCAATTACGGCTACTTTTTCTGGGTTAAAGTCAAACTGTTGAGTACCTTCATGTTTTAACCAAGAGAGTGCATCTGCAATATCGGTAATTATGTCAGGAATTTTTGTTTCTGGTGCAAGGCGATAATCAATTGAAAATACATTAAATCCTGCCTCCAAGTAAAATTCCACCTGTTCAACTTTCATATCTTCTCTAGATCCCCAAAATAGGCCTCCACCATGAATATAAACAATGACAGGAGCAAACTGGGTAGAGGTAGGATAAAAATCTGCTTTTATTTCAAATTGTTCACTTTTTTTATAAACGACAGTTGTTTTCATTTGTTGTGACACACACCTTATATATAATATTTAACATTTTTTTATTATGAATCAATCATGTTATATTATATCATAAAAATATATTTCCTTTAAACGAAGCGGTAAATCAGGAAAAATGTACATGAAAAATGGAAGAAAATTAATAAATGATTAGTAAAACACCAAACAATAAGTATTAGATAAAGCATTTACGAAAAGTTTTGTCATCTATAAAAGAGTAGTTTTTGGGAATGACTAATGGTTAAGAAATGATTCTCAAATTACTTAAAAATGGAAGTGGTTTTTGTAGAATGACCAAAATTATTGTTACAGGGGAAATTCCGCAACTGGGATAAGACTTGTTAGTAGAAAAGCATGTATTTCCTGGTGACTTATTAATTTCAGAAGAACAATCTTTCTTAAAATTTAAACATGCGGGAAAGACAGGTTAGATGAGGTTATCAATAAAAAACTGGTACAGGGGGAAGCTAGCGGAAAAAATATCTTTAAGGGGGAACAGTCCCATGGAACAGCAAACGACTCCATCAGAACCAACTATTAGTAAGGATTTAATGCCAATTGAGTTAAAGGATAGAAAGTGGGGTATCGGAAACTACTTTACCCTTTGGATGGGATCTGTACATAACATACCAGCCTATATTACAATCGGGGGTTTTTTTGCACTTGGATTATCCGTCATGCAAGTATTTTGGACAATTATAATTGCGGCCATCATTTTAGGAGCAATTTTATCTATAGGCGGACACGCAGGAACAAAGTATGGTATTCCTACTTCTATGTTACTTAAAACATCCTTTGGTATTAGAGGTTCGATTGTTCCAGGTGTAATAAGAGGAGTCATTGCAGCAATTATGTGGTTTGGTTTCCAAACGTATGCAGGTAGTCTTGCGGTAACGATTTTAATCGGAAAACTTTGGCCGGTATATTTAACATTAGGTGGCGATTGGAATTTCTTTGGTTTAAGTTTACCCGGCCTCCTTTCATTCCTATTATTTTGGGCAGTAAACGTTGTATTTGTTTATGGAGGAATGGGAATTTTGGGGAAATTGACAAATATACTTTCTCCCATTATTTATATTGTATTTGGTGGAATGGCTATTTGGGCTATTAATTTGGCGGGGGGCATCACCCCAATATTGCAATATATACCGAAAGAAATGGAAGGAAATGTACTATTCGTTTTCCTAGGATGCGTAAGTGCGCTCTTGGCAACATGGGCGGCTCCGGCAGTTAGTATTTCAGATTTTACAAGGGAAGCATTTTCCCAAAAAGCTCAAACAATTGGACAAATTGCAGGGATTATCCTTTCCTACATATTGTTTGCCTTTGCAAGTATTGCTGTAATCATCGGTTCTGAGATTGCATTTGGTACCCCTATATGGAACGTACTTGATGTCGTTGAAAAATTTGATAGCAAATTTGCGATTGCTGTATCAGTGTTAACCATTTGTTTAACAACATTATCGGTGAATATTATAGGAAATATCATTCCAGCAGGTTATCAATTGGCATCGCTTTTTCCGAAAAGGTTAACATTCAAGACGGGGGCATTTATTGCAGCGGTAGTAGGAATAATAATAATGCCGTGGAAGCTCATGGAGAACTCCACTAGTATTTTTGTTTTTTTAGGAGTCATTGGAGGTTTGTTAAGCCCGGTACTTGGCATTATGCTTTCTCATTATTTTGTTGTGTCAAATAAGCGCATTGATTTGAAAGGATTATATAGTTCAAGCAACACTTATAGTTATCGAAACGGCTTTAACTTCAAGGCGATTATCGCACTAGTCATTGCTGGAGTTATTAGTTTAATTGGTCAATTTGTTGCCGTCTTTAAGCCGCTTTATGATATGTCCTTCTTTACGGGGACAATTATAGCTTTTATTTTATATTCATTGATCGCTAAAAAACGGACAGCTAATCCAGTAGAGGATGAAATATCCTAAAATTATATTCGTTGAGGAGGAACAAGAAGGATGTATGATTTAATAATTAAAAATGGAAATGTAGTATTTCGCGATGGTGTTCGTAAAGTAGATATCGGAGTGAAACATGAAAAAATTACTTGCATAGCCGAGGAGATAACGGATGAAGCAAAAGAAGTGATTGATGCAAGTGGGCAATATGTGATGCCTGGAATGGTTGATACGCATGTTCATATTAGTGAGCCTGGTCGAACTGAGTGGGAAGGGTTTGAAACAGGATCAAAAGCAATGGCTGCTGGAGGTACGACAAGTTATGTCGAAATGCCGCTCAATGCGTTACCGGCAACAATTAATAAAGAAGCGCTCGACCTCAAACTGGATGCCGCGGTTAAACAAAACTATGTCGACTATGGTTTTTATGGCGGGCTTGTGCCTGAAAATCTAGATAAACTGGAAGAATTAGCAGATGCTGGCGTACTAGCGTTTAAATGTTTCCTTTCTGATATTACGAGTGATATTCCTGGGGATTTTACCAATGTTGATGATTATACCATGTATAAAGGAATGCAGAAAATAGCAGAGCTAGGTGGAATTTTGTGTATCCATGCTGAGAATCCATCCGTGACTTCTAAGCTTACGGAAGAAATGATCAGAGAAGGTCGTACATCTGCAGGAGAGTATGTGGATTCACGTCCTATTTTCACTGAAGTAGATGCTGTTTCGCGCTCCATTTTGTTTGCAAAGGAAACAGGTTGTAAATTACACTTAGTACACATTAGTTCGTCAGAAGCCGTTCAAGTAATTTTAAAAGCGCGTTTGGAAGGGGTAGATGTCACAGTTGAATCTTGCCCACACTATTTTGCAATGACTGCTGAGCAAGTAGCGGAAATTGGTCCAAGAGCTAAATGTCAGCCGCCGATTCGAAAAGCAAAAGACCAAGCGAAATTATGGGACGAGTTATTGAATGGCAATATTGATTGGTTAACTTCTGACCATTCACCATGTACGGAAGACTTGAAACAAGGAAACATATTTGAAGCATGGGGCGGAATCAGTGGGGTTCAAAATAACGTGGATTTGATGTTTGATTTGGCTGTAAAGCAGCGCGGCTTGGCAATTGAAAAGTTCGTTGATTTAATTGCATTTAATCCTGCAGGGCGGTTTAACTTACCTTATAAAGGGGAAATAGCTGTATCTAAAGATGCAGATATTATATTATTAGATCCAAATCAATCCTATGTTTTGAGAAGAGAAGATCTTTATTACAAAAACAAGCATAGTGCCTATGAAGGTAGAAAAATCGACTGTCGTGTAACGAAAACAATTGTTCGTGGAAATATCGTTTTTGATTTGCAAAAAGGCATTGTAGGAGAACCAGTAGGCAAGCTGTTATCAGCTGTAAAATAGGAATTCTAACTTTTTTAACTGCATTCAATAGAAGTCTCCTACTTCTATAAGTGGTGAGATATTTTAAAAAAAGGGAGAGCGATTATTATGACAAATTATGATTTAATCATAAGAAATGGTCACATTGTAACTTCACAGTCAGTTGCCAAAGGAGATATTGCTGTTAAAGATGGTAAGATTGCCGAAGTATCCATTAATAAAGAAATTAGTGCAACAGGTACTAATGAAATAAACGCAGAAGGTCTTCATGTTTTCCCGGGGCTCATAGATTCTCACGTACATTTTAATGAACCTGGAAGAACCGAATGGGAAGGCGTCGAAACAGGCAGTAAAAGTTTGGCCGCGGGCGGAGTAACGACTTATTGTGATATGCCATTAAATAGCACACCTCCAACGATAAATAAAGAAAATTTAGCGTTAAAAAGAAAACTTTCCGAAGAGAAATCAGTCGTAAATCCGAATTATTGGGGCGGACTAGTACCGGAAAACATTGATAATTTAAAGGAACTTTACGATAATGGTGTTGTCGCCTTTAAAGCATTTATGTCGCCCAGTGGTATAGAGGATTTTCATCATGCTGACGATGAAACGCTTTATAGAGGAATGAAAGAAATAGCTTCTATAGGTTCATTACTTGGTGTTCATGCGGAAAGCACGGTAATTTGTGAACAGCTTGCAACGAAGAAGTTGCAAGAAGGGAAAACATCTGCCCGTGATTTTGTGGAATCGCGACCGATTATTTCTGAGATAGAAGCTGTTCGAAGAATTATTTCTTATGCGGAAGCAACAGGATGTAAATTGCATATCGTCCATGCGAGCAGCAGAAAAGTTGTTCAAGTAGTAGAGGAAGCAAAACGCAGAGGCGTAGATATAACAGTCGAAACATGTGGACACTATTTATCTTTAACTGTAAAAGACTTGGAAGAAAAAGGCGGATTGGCAAAATGTGCACCTCCTTTACGAGATGAAGATGAGGTAGAAGATTTATGGGTAGCAGTTGCTAATGGTGAAATCGATGTGATTTCCTCCGATCATTCACCAGCGCCAGCTTCGATGAAGACAATTACAGACAATTATTTCGAAGGTTGGGGCGGTATTTCTGGGGCACAATCTACATTGAATATTATGCTGACAGAAGGCTATGCAAAACGTAATCTACCTTTAGAAAAAATTGTTGAGTTAATGGGAACAAATCCTGCGAAGATCTTTGGTTTATCCAATAAAGGAGATATTGCTGTTGGGTATGATGCAGATATCGCAATCGTTAATCTAGATGAAAGCTTTAGATTAGAAAACGAGGATCTATTCTATCGTCACCAACATTCTCCATACGTAGGTATGACATTTAAAGGAAAAGTAAAGACAACTATTGTAAATGGCGAAGTCGTTTATGAAAATGGTCATTTTACTAAAAGCATATAACAGTTGATATACTGTGAATAATAAGAAATAATGGACTACAGAGGGCTGAGGTATTTCTCAGCTCTTTTCCTAGTAGAGAGGAGGAGAGCTATGTGGAAATTCGTGTGGAAGATGTGTTGAAATTAGCTTCGCTCAAGCAGGCAGTTGTATTAAGTGGTGCCCAGTATTTGCATAAAGTTGTTAAAGGTTCAACCATTATGGAAGCTCCAGACATAACAGACTGGTTAAAAGGTGGAGAGCTAATTTTAACAAGTTTATATCCGATTCGTTTTTTTAATGAGGAGGAGCAAAAACAGTTTATCGCAAAGTTAGCTGAAAAAGAAGTTAGTGCATTAGTGATTAAAAATCATCGGTTTGTAAATGAGATTCCCAAGTCCATCATCGAAGAAGGGGAAAAGTGTAAATTACCGATTATTCAAATACCTAAAGAAGTACCTTATGTGGATATTTTGTATCCTGTGATGGAAGAAATTTTGAATCTTCAAGTAAAAAAACTCCAGTATTATAAAGAAATCCATGACCAATTTACAGCCCTCTCATTAGCAGATGAAAGTCCAGAAAAAATTATTGAGACATTAGAAAAGTTAATTGGAAATCCTGTTGCCTTATTTGACCGAAATTTCTTTTGCATAGCTTCCACACTCCCTCGTTTAACTAATTTTGACATTGTAGAAAAGAATTATTACTATGATGAAACGGAAAAGATGAAATTTCCACATTACCGTCAAATCGTTAAGTATATGGAACAAAAAGAGAAAATTGGACATCAAATAGTTGTTCCAATTGAAACGATTAACCATATTAAAACTTATCTATTGATTGGTGAAATGAATAAACCTTTGGAAGAACTTGATTTTATTGCAGTGGAAAATGCTGCAACTTCGCTTTCACTTGAATTAGTTAAAAGATTTGCTGTGGCCGAAGTGGATAAACGATTTAAAAATGATTTACTGGAACAGTTAATAGAAGGAAAATTACCTTCTAATATTCTTTATCAAGATGCTAATTTAATTGGTTGGGATATAGAAGGTGCATTTGCAGTTGTTTTATTCAAAATAAGCAAAAATAATGAGCGGATCTACTCGAAACAAGTGAAACGAGGAATCTCCAATGGTAATGAAGAAACATTGCTTCACGATGCCATTCATCAGCATGCATCAAATGGGCTTATCGGCAGTAAAGGCGGTTTAAAAGTAGTACTTTGGAAAGCCGATATAGAAGACACGAAATGGTTGACCAAAATAAAAGAAAGAGTATCTACTATATTAGATGTGGTGAAAAAACAAGATAACAAAATGAGTATTCAAGTCGGAATAGGGACGCTATCGGAACATATAAGTAATATTTCGGATAGTTACATAAAGGCTCAAGATGCGTTGGAATTCGGTGAGGTTATAAATGGGAGAGAATCTATTACATCTTATTCTGAATTAGGGGTCTTTCGGATGCTCGGTCAATTCACTAATTCTGAAGAGTTAAGGACTTTTATTCCGCCGACTTTACAAATGTTGCTAAACTATCAACAAGCAAACAAAGCCGATTTGTTAACGACATTAAAAGTTTTTTTACAGTCCAATCAAAATGCAACGAAAACATCTCAACTTCTTTTTATCCACCATAAAACAGTTGTCTATCGTATCGAACGAATCAAGGAAATTACAGGGATGGATTTTGATGACGCAGAAGAAATGCTATTAGTGCAAATTGGACTAAAGATTACTGAACTTCTTGAACGGGAAAAAATCCATAAGTATTAAGTTTTAAAAAGAAAAGATTAGGAGTGTCACAAAATTATGAGAAAAACATACAGCGCAAAAAATGTAACAGCATCAGGACCATATTCACATGCAGTAGAAGCAGATAATTTTCTGTTTTTATCTGGTCAGACGGCAATGAACGCGGAAACAGTAGAAAATTTACAAGGTAATATAGCAGAACAAACAAAACGTTGCTTTACTAATTTATCTGAAGTATTAGAAGCGGCAGATCTAACATTTGATGATGTGGTGAAAGTAAATGTATATCTAACGGATATGAATAATTTTACTGCTATGAACGAGGAATATAAAACGTACTTTAATGAACCATTCCCAGCTAGAACTTGTGTGGCAGTATTAGCATTGCCGCTAGGAGCGGAAGTGGAGATTGAAATGATCGCTAAGCGAAAAGCATAAGTAAACATCTTTATGTGCAAGCACTGGTAAATATGCCAGTGCTTTTTTGTTGCCTAGGAAACTATAAAAGTTTAGACATGTGGGTAACAACTTTTAATAAAGCATTGGATTGAGATTTATAGTTTTGAGCTTGGTATAGGGATAATGCGTCTTAAAGCCCTATTAGGTGGCCGCTAAGATTTTCGCTGCAATCGTACGCTTTCCGCCGGGTAAGCGATGAGCCATCCCCGCCGCTTAGGCGTACGTTGGGATGTCTCATTTTGCTCACTTATCCGGCTGGAGTCGACGCTTGCAGCGAAAATCAATGGAAATCACTTGCTTATTCAATATTTGCTTGCTAATCAGCTTCGAATCTTACAATATATGGTTGAACGAGACAATACCCACCGCCAACGAGATAAACTAGTCTTTGAACACGACAATGTACACCCCGAACGTGACAATAAGTCAGCTGAACACGACAAACTAGTCGAGCAGATGCCGGCCAGGCGAGTTCGGCGGGCTTTTAGGCTTATTATCCCTATAATATGTCGAAATCATAGTCGTCTCAATCTAAGTAAACTCGCTATTGTAAGAAATTAGTTGCTTTCAATGAACGATTTGTTGCCCTAAGCTATTTATTGGGTTAAAGTAACCGAAAAATTGGAGTTGGTTTTATTTTTTGCAAGTCAATACGGAGTAAGTAAGCAAACTCCATTGGATTTACGCAGAAGGCTCATCGCTCACCCTACGGAAAGCGTCCGCCCTGCTGCGTAAATCCCTGCCGACACTTTGTACAACACACTACGATGCATTATCTCTATAATGCGTTTCATTCTATTCAAAATTCCAATTTACAATATCGGGGAAGGAAAAGGTGCTCGAGTGCTTTTCTTCTTTATTTAAGTAGACACCAAAAATATTGGTTTGATATTTATAAATAGAGGGTAGTGAAAACTAACTGTATTGTCGCTCTAGTTTTTTATGGAGCCGTTTTTGAGGTGAGGAAGCCCACTCATTATATGCTGCAAAATCCAGTAGGTCGAAAAAATGTCGGTAAACTTTCACAAGACTCTTTGTAGATTTTGTTAACTATATTGGAAGATTTGTATTTGGTTCTCGATATTTTTATGAAAAAATGTTGTTCAATATGGACAATTGATTGTCCAAATAAGCTGTTATTGTAACAAATGTTATGCACTGTATATAGCGAAGGCTTGTACATTTTGTTTAATAGATATAAAGACCTTCCTAATGTAGCTATGTATAATAAGTATTGTTCTTAAAGAAAACGTTTTCGGATGATAATAACATAATCTTTTGTACTAAAAATTATCTTACTAATTAAAGTGAAAATGTAGTGGGATGATTAAATAGTAACAGATTAAAATTTTATTTATCGTCCAAAATAAACGTAGCTTTAAATACATTACACGATAAAAAAGGAGTATGACATATGTCTACAACAAATGAAAGTTACGATATAAAAGCGTCGCAGATTGAGCATACTACGGCATTGGATGCATCACTACATCCAAAATCCGATCAGGATAGAACCGTCAAACCAAGAGATTATGTTTTCATGTGGATTGGCGATGGGGTTAACATCGGGAATATGACATTAGGAGCAAGTGTAATTATTGCGGGAGTGGCAACGTTAAATATCTTTCAAACAATGTTGGCAGCTCTAATCTCTATTGCGATTATTTCAACTATCTTTGCATTAAATGATCGTCTAGGCTATAAATCAGGTATTCCATACGTTGTACAGCTTAGAATGTCTTTCGGAACAAAAGGAACAGTTATTTCATCATTACTACGCGGTATACCTGCTATTGTTTGGTACGGTATTCAAAGTTGGATTGGTGGTACTGCATTAAATGAGTTTGTAAAGATTATTACAGGTGGATCCTTTGATAATGTTTTTGTATGTTTTGTAGCACTTCAAGTACTTCAGATTGTTATATCACTATTCGGCTTCCATGCGATTAAATGGGTCGAAACGGTTGCATCTATTGTGTTTATGGTAGGACTTATTTATGTTTTTGGAATACTAGTATCTTCATATAGCACGGAAATTACTCAAACATGGGTACAAGCAAAAGGTTCATGGGGACTACCGTTCTTCGGGCTTATTATGGTCTTTTTAGGGAATTATGCAGGGATCTTTGTAAGTGCTGCAGACTATTCTAGAGAGCTGAAAACAGGTATAAGTGATAAGAAACGCGGAGCATTATACTTTGTCCCGATTACTATCTCATATGGTTTTGTTATTGTCATTGGTGCAATGTTAGCTGCTGCAACAGGTATAACGAATCCTGCAATAGCACTTCCAGTTGTAATCGATAATCCTTATATTTCTGCAGGTGTATCACTATTTATCGTTATTACAGTAATTGCGACAAACATGGTTGCGAACGTGGTTCCACCAGCGTATGTTATTACATTACTAACAAAATTAAAATATAAAATTTCTGTTACGATTACGGGATTACTTGCTCTATGTGCATTCCCTTGGTTGCTTGTACAGGAGTCATCAGCTGCAGGTCTTAATATGTTCGTTCTGATCTATTCTGCATTCTTAGGACCAGTTATTTCAATACTTTTAGTTGAATATTATATTTTAAGAAAACAGAGAGTAGAAACTACTGAATTATACAATGAAGAAGGTTCTTATGCCGGATATAATCCAGCAGGTTTACTTGCGATGTTTATCGGAGCAGGCGCTGCATTTATCGAGGTAGAGCTGGCATGGATAATTGGTGTAATTGTAGCGGGAGTAGCTTATTACCTTCTATCGAAATATGCCTTTAAGGGCTCAAGTTTCAAAAAAGGAACAATTTTTGAGAAGTAAAAATATTTCAAAAATACCTCATCGAGAATATGTCTCAATGAGGTATTCTTGTTGTTTGTTTTGAACAAGAGGTTATTTGAAGTGTACAAAATGATACCCTCCGTTATTCAATATATATAATAAAAGTTGATTCTTTTAGTTAACTATACTAAAGAAGATTAGCTTTTTATTTTGTATAATAATGATGTCAACAATTATGGTAATAACGCTACTAAGGGTGACAACAGCAATATATCACATATTGCCGATGAATCCTATTGTTAAATTGAGGACAAGAGTTACTTCAATGAAGGAAACCAAAATTCTCGGGTAGTTATTGGCATCATTATAGGAGGGTATATTTTGAAACATTTCAATAGAGAGAAAGCAACGGCGGCGGGTTATAGTAATGATGTTTTGCCAACGACCGAAGTGGATCGAAATTGGGGCATAGGGAATTTTTTCACAGTATGGATGGGTTCTGTTCATAACATTCCAAACTATGTTGCTATTGGTGGTCTTTTCGCTTTAGGGATGTCAGTGGGGCAAGTCTTCGGGGCTATAATGGTTGCTTCTGTAATCATAGCATTAATGCTAGTTCTGAATGGTCATGCAGGGTCGAAATATGGATTACCATTTGCGATGTTGCTACGTTTATCGTATGGACCAAAAGGAGCGATGATTCCTGGGGTTTTAAGAGGGGTTATTTCGGCAATTATGTGGTTCGGTTTTCAAACGTACGCAGGAAGCCAAGCGTTATCAATTTTAATTGGAAAGCTGTGGCCAACGTATTTAACGTTAGGTGGAGATTGGAACCTATTAGGGTTATCATTACCGGCGTTACTTTCATTTTTAATTTTTTGGTTATTTAATGTTGCTTTAATATATGGGGGAATGGGATTCTTAGGGAAATTTACGAATATCCTTTCACCGCTTGTTTACATTGTTTTTGGAGGAATGGCAATTTGGGCCATTAACTTGGCTGGTGGGATTGGCCCTATTTTAGCGCATACCAGCACGGGAGTCGCGGGAAATAAATTCATTATCTTTGTCGCTGCTATAACAGCAGTGATTGCAGCATGGGCAGCACCGATTGTAAACGTTTCAGATTTCACGAAGTTAGCGAAATCTACGAAAGCTCAAGCAATTGGACAAACTGTCGGAGTAGTTGTGGCATATATTTTATTTGCGGTTGCGAGTATCGCAATTATTGTTGGTTCAGAAATCGCTTTTGGAACACCGATATGGAATGTACTTGATGTTGTGGCACGATTTGACGGGACATTTGCAATCGCTATTTCCGTTCTTACATTATGTTTAACAACGTTATCAGTTAACGTTACGGGAAACATTGTACCTGCTGGATATCAATTGGCGTCTCTATTCCCTAAAAAACTCACTTTCAAGTCAGGTGCAATCCTTGCAGCAATCATTGGGATTCTGACTATGCCGTGGAAATTGATGGAAAGTGCAACGAGTGTATTCACTTTCTTGAATATTGTTGGTGGGATATTAGCGCCGGTTACGGGAATTATGTTAGCTCAATATTTCATCTTATCCAAAAGGAAAATTGACTTAAATGCATTATATGATGCCAAAAAGGGTAAGTACCATTATACAAAGGGTTTCAATATAAATGCGATTGTCACCACAATTATTGCAGGTGTTGTTTGTTTAATTGGCAATTTCGTACCCTTTTTAAAACCGCTTTATGATATGTCTTGGTTTGTAGGGATCATTACAGCTTTTATCCTTTATACTGTGCTTGAATCTGTGCATTTAAAAGGGAATTTGTTAGAAAAAACTCCAGAATTAAATGAGGAGAATAGGTAACTTAAGAAGTGAACGATCTGATCTTTGGGAAAAAGTAAGTTAAAAATGGTAGTTGAGAGGGGAATTCAAATGATTTTTGATTTAGTTATTAAAGGTGGAAATGTTGTATTACGTGATGGTGTTTATAAATTGGATATCGGGATTAAAGACGAAAAAATCTCTTGTATTGCTGAACAGATTACGGATGAGGCGAAAGAGGTTATTGACGCAACTGGACAATATGTTATGCCGGGAATGATCGATACTCATGTCCACATTAGCGAACCTGGACGTACAGAGTGGGAAGGTTTTGAAACAGGTTCAAAATCTCTAGCTGCTGGAGGAACGACTAGTTATGTGGAAATGCCACTAAATGCACTACCAGCAACTATCAATAAAGAAGCATTAGATCTTAAATTGGAAGCCGCTGTTAACCAAAACTACGTTGACTACGCATTTTACGGTGGGCTCGTACCTGAGAATCTAGATAACCTAAAAGAATTGGCTGACGCTGGTGTTCTTGCTTTCAAATGCTTCTTATCCGATATTACAAGTGACATTCCGGAAGACTTCGTAAATGTGGATGATTACACACTATACAAAGGAATGCAAAAGTTAGCTGAGTTAGATCAAATTCTATGTATCCATGCAGAAAATGCATCTGTTACATCTGGACTTGCTAAAGAATATGAGCGAGAAGGCAAAAATTCAGGAGTAGAATATGCAGAATCACGTCCTATTTTTACGGAAGTAGAAGCTGTGTCGCGTGCGATTCTTTTTGCTAGAGAAACTGGTTGTAAATTGCATCTTGTTCATATTAGTACTTCAGAGGCAATACAGACTATCTTGAAAGCACGTGCAGAAGGTGTAGATGTAACAGTTGAATCATGCCCACATTATTTTGCCTTTACTGCTGAGCAAGTTGATGAAATTGGTCCTAGAGCAAAATGTCAACCTCCAATTAGAAAAGCAGAAGATCAAGCAAGATTATGGGACGAGCTTCTAAACGGGAATATCGACTGGTTAACGTCTGACCATTCGCCTTGTACGGAGGACCTAAAGCAAGGAAATCTGTGGGAAGCTTGGGGCGGAATTAGCGGTGCCCAAAACAACGTAGATCTTATGTTTGACTTGGCTGTTAAACAACGTGGATTAGCTGTTCATAAATTTGTTGACTTAATTGCAACGAATCCATCTGAACGTTTTAACATTCCACATAAAGGTGAAATTGCTGTTTCAAAAGATGCAGATATTATTTTAGTAGACCCTAACCAATCATATACAGTTAAAAGAGAAGACCTTTATTATAAAAACAAACATAGTGCATATGAAGGTAGAAAAATTGACTGTCGTGTAACTAAAACAATCGTTCGTGGAAACGTCGTATTCGATTTAGAAAAGGGTATTGTTGGAGAACCGGTTGGAAAGTTAATTTCTGCTAACTAAATAGTTAGTCTAGTCCCGTTGTCATTGTCTTGCTTGACAATGGCGATGGGAAATACATGCTTGGAGGAATGAAAGATGACTACATACGATTTAATCATTAAAAACGGAAAAATTGTTACAGCGGAATCTATTATTCAAGGGGATATTGCGATTAAAGACGGCAAAATCACAGAAGTTGGTCAATCACTTCAAGGTTCAGCTGATCGAGTAATCGATGCAGAGGGTCTTCATGTTTTACCTGGTTTAATAGATACGCATGTCCATTTTAATGAGCCTGGAAGAACTGAATGGGAAGGGCTTGAAACAGGAAGCCGAAGCTTAGCTGCTGGTGGAGTTACAACGTTCTTCGATATGCCATTAAACAGTACACCGCCAACGATCAACAAAGAAAACCTGGATCTAAAAAAGGCTTGTGCAGATGAAAAATCCATTGTAAATCCTCGTTACTGGGGCGGACTTGTTCCTGAAAATATTGCAGATTTAAAAGAACTACATGAGAATGGTGTCATCGGATTTAAAGCGTTTATGTCACCGAGCGGTATCGCTGATTTCAATCATGTGGACGACGAAACGATTTTCAAAGGAATGAAAGAAATTGCTTCTCTTGGATCTCGTCTTGCTGTTCACGCTGAAAGCACAGTTATTTGTGATCAGCTTGCGGATGAAAAGCAAAAGCAAGGTAAAACGACTGCAAGAGATTTCGTTGAATCAAGACCAATCATTTCTGAAATTGAAGCTGTAAGAAGAATTATCTCTTATGCAGAAGCAACTGGCTGTAAAGTCCATGTTGTCCATGCAAGTAGTAGAAAAGTTGTTGAAGTTATTCAAGCTGCAAAAGATAGAGGCGTTGATATTACTGTTGAAACTTGCGCGCATTATTTAGCTTTAACAGTAAAAGACTTAGAAGAAAAAGGTGGATTGGCGAAATGCTGTCCTCCGTTACGTGATGAAGATGAAGTAGAAGATTTATGGGTTGCGGTTGCAAATGGAGAGATTAATGTAATTGCATCTGACCATTCTCCAGCTCCGGCTTCTATGAAAACAATAACAGATAACTATTTTGAAGGTTGGGGCGGAATCTCCGGTGCTCAATCAACATTAAACGTTATGTTAACAGAAGGGTATTTCAAACGAAACCTGCCTTTAGAAAAAATTGTGGCTTTAACTGCGACAAACCCAGCGAAATTATTTGGGCTTGATAGCAAAGGAACAATTGCTAAAGGATTCGATGCTGATATAACGCTTGTAAATTTAGAAGAAAGCTTTGAACTTAAAAATGAAGACTTATTCTATCGTCACCAACATTCACCTTATGTAGGTATGACGTTTAAAGGGAAAGTTAAATCAACAATTGTAGCTGGTGAAGTTGTATTTGAAAATGGAGAAATTACAGCTTCTAAAAAAGTGAATGCATAATTAAAGAAATCCCAAACCAAATTAGGTTTGGGATTTTTTGTCGCTATGGAACTAGCCATGCACTTCTCATTGGCTAAATGTTTCATCGTCTTCTTTTAGTATGGAACCGATGATAAGGGCTACGCGAATTCGCAAAGAGTCAACCGGATCGCGGAGGGAACAGTTAAGTACTTCCTCCGTTTTTGCTATTCGATATTTCACAGTATTGCGATGAACGAATAACTTTCTAGCTGTTTCCGAAAACTCACATTGGGCATCTAAGTAAACTTGAATCGTTTTGATTAGTTCCTGATCTTCCTTTGTTTTTGGATAGGCTAATGATTTTAGTGTAGTTTCATAAAGGGCTTTTAAGTCTTTACGAGGAAGGGATTTTAGCAATTCTTCCAAGTCTCTTGTTTTGTAATACTTGATAAATCCTTTTAAGCTTTGTTCATATCCTGTTAATATCGCCTCTACAGCTTCATAATAAGCAGTAGGTATTTCTTTAAGCGATGGAACTGAATGACTTACTCCGAAAGATAGAGTGAAGTCTCCATGAAAATTTGCTTGAACATTTTCTATAAAATTTGTAATCGTATTTATTTCTTCGTCTGTATATTTTGAGAATTGTAAAATCATGGCAAAGTACTTTCCTTTAGTAAATAAAGTAGCTTTAAAATTTTCATTTATAATCTCATCTTCTAGCTGATCGTACACACTATTATGCAACTCTCCAACTTTTTTTTCGTAAAGTTGCAATGTTTCATATATTTCCCCTTGTGCATCGATTGTGCATACTACACAGACGTTCTCCATTCCCTTTTGAAGCCCGTAATAATTCGAACGGCTAAAAATTTCTTCGTCGGAATGGATTTTCATTTCGATTAAATCAGCAAAGAAGTTATTCTTTAACAATCGCGAGTTTTCTTCGATTGCTTGCTCTTTTATGATTGTAAACGAAATGACATTGCCTGCTTGCTCAATTGCCATTTGGGAAGAAGGGTAAGGTAAGGTGAGTGAATCGAAAATGACGAGCATACTTGGGTATTGACGTTTTGTTTGGACTGGAAAAGTCGAAATGGTTTGATGTTCCCTTGATGGGATTGAAAACGTCGTCCCTTCTCGTGCAATAGATAAATCTTCCTTCACTTTCTGAAGGATTTCTTGTTTAATCTCTTGCATGGATCCTTTTGCAAAATCATGACTTTGAGCAATCTTTTCCCCTCTATGATTCAATAAAAGGGCTGGGCGAGCCAAAAGATAGCCTAATTGTTCTATTAGAGCACTTAAACTGTATCCTTTGATAAGCATATTCGAAAACTCTCTTTGCACATGCAAAGCATAATACAATTGTTCTGCCTCATGATCATTCAAATAATTCAAAATATGGCGGGAAACTTCCCCCAATGTATGATTAGTCGGTAAATCAATAATTGGAAATGCAAGATCATCAGCTAATAATTTTACTTCGGATGGCAACTGATGAAAGAAGCGATTAATTTTGATAACAAGGCCAGAGCAATTCATAGCATGCATTTGTCGGATTAACTCGCAGAATTTCTCTGTATCATCCTTAAATGCATATCCAGTTGAAAGAAGGAGATGGTTTGCAGCTAAAAAATTGATCACGTCAGGCGTATCGGATATATTTACGGATTGTACATTTCTTGTTAGACCACGATGGCCTGCTAGTACAACAGATTCCTTCATGCCTTCCAATATAAATAAATCATTTATGGTCTTCATGCGAATACCCTCTCTATTTAAAGATTTCCATAAGAAAAATTTCTCTTGCTTCTATGCCGTTTATTTTACGTTAAAAGTAAACAAAAATCAAAGCATAAATTAGTCATATTAAACAATGACAATTTTAATCGATAGCTGTAGACTAGAATAGATAAAGGTTAAAAGTAAAAGGATAGTGCCAACCAGTATTTTTAGACTCATCGTCATCCTAGGAAGATGTACCAGTTCTAGATAAATTGGAAGGGTTGAAAAACTTTGTCCGCAATCATGAAGGCTTAGAAACAAAAAGTCTTGGAGTATTGTGCCGACAGAGGATTTGTGCTGTCTTTTTAGCGTTAGTGTGGAACGAACTAAACATTTTTACAACAGCTAAAACATATTTGGCAGAACATGACTGAAGAGCCCAGACGATATTGCGTAGAAATTTCTTCTTTAAGAGAAACAAAACAAGTTTCGTTCATATCTTCTTCGGGTATGCGGTATGTAGTGGACAAACAGCAATTTGCAAGAAGTCCGTGAAGAGATGAAGGGATTTGATTATTCATCTGCTTTGCTTACATTCGTAGGTGTTCTAATAGATATCAAGCTTGCTGTTTATTCATAAAAGAAAAGGTGATTGTTATTAACGAGTTATTAAAATCAAGCAACTGGATTTCAGGGTTACAGTGGCTCTTTTTTATTTTTACAAACATAGTTGTTATTCCGATAACTGTCGGATCGGCTTTTGAACTTTCGCCGGGTACAATTGTCAATATGCTTCAACTTTCCTTTATCGTGACAGGATTGGCATGTATCGTTCAAGCGTTTTTAGGGCATAAGCGGGCCATCATGGAAGGGCAATCCGGACTATGGTGGGGTGTAATTTTAACGCTATGTTCTACAGCTGTGGCGCAAGGAATGCCTTTACCGATTTTAGGCGGTAGTTTAACTGTTGGAATTATCATAACGTCGATTTTGACTTTTTTAATTGGTATAACAGGTTTGGGACCTCGTATAGCCAAGTTATTTAAACCTGCCGTAATGGGCGTATTTATGTTTTTATTTGGATGTCAATTAATTGGTATCTTTTTAAAAGGGATGCTAGGCATTCCATTTGGTAACCAAGCTAAGGATGCGCATATTGATGTGGCCGTTTCTTTGTTATCGATCGTTATAGCGATTATTGTCATTGTGATTAGTGTAAAGGCGCCTTCAAGTGTTCGACGTTATGGTTTACTTATAGGAATTATCGGTGGTTGGATTATTTATGCGCTTATCTTCAAACCGGAAAATCCTGTTAGTGAAGCTACATCGTTTGGTCTTGAGCTATTTCCATTAGGGAAACCTGCATGGGACATAGGAATTATTATGACGACAGTGATCGCAGGATTGTTAAACTCTGCAAATACATTTGGTGCGTTAAAAGGAACGGAAAGCATGTATCAGGTGGAAACGACTAAATCGGAATACAGAGCTTCCTTTACAATTACAGGTATTTTCACTTTTATCGCAGGAATTTTTGGGCTAGTTCCAAATTCACCTTACGTATCTTCTATTGGTTTCTTAAGTCAGACAGGAATTATAAAAAGAATTCCATTTGTTCTTGGAGGATTTATGTTCTTGGTGATGGGTCTTATACCACCGATTGGTCACTTTTTCTCGCAGCTTCCTTTAAGTATTGGTAGTGCAGCATTATTTGTATCTTATTTACTTCTATTAAATTCTTCCTTGAATTTCTTTAAACAGGTTGAATTTAATACAGTCAATGTATATCGTTCGGCTGTTCCGTTATTTGTAGGTGTAGTTATTATGACCTTGCCTGCTACTTATTTCGTTACTATTCCAAGTGTAATTCGTCCAGTGCTGAGCAGTGGGTTACTAGTGGGAATCATCATAGCTCTAATATTAGAGAACCTTTTCAAATGGGACCTTTATGGTAATGAAGGCAAGGGTGAACAAAAGGATATAGCGAACACGGTTACTGATACAACTGATTTACAAACAAAGTGACGAATACGATGATTTATAACATAAATATAATATAGCTAAAACGGATAAATAGAATATCTATATTTATCTAAAAGTGCTAAAGACTATTTTAAGTGCAAGGTTTAAAATGTAGAGTGTAGCAATAAGTTAATGAAAGACAATTCGGTGCATACTATCCCCATGTATTACAAACAATAGAAGCGTTACCAAACTAATTATAGAAATTACATAGCGCAGAAAAGGATGGTGAAATAGGTGAACGAAGTAAAAGATATAGTACAACAGCTTGATAATTTAGCTGAAGAAACAGCTGGCAAGCTTGAATGGTTAGGTGGATTTGGAAAAGATCCAGAAGGCGGAGTTTCTCGTTTACTCTATACAAAAGAGTGGGTTGAAGGTCAGCACGCTTTAAAAGAATGGATGGAAAACGAAGGTCTAGAAGCTAGATTTGATGAAATAGGAAATTTATACGGGACGTTAACAGGGAAAAACACTAACGAAACTGTTTTGACTGGTTCCCATGTGGATACTGTAACAAATGGCGGCCGTTTTGACGGCGCATATGGAATTGTCGCTGGAATTATTGCATTGAAATATTTGAAAAAACATTTTGGTCAACCAGTAAGAAACATCGAAATCGTATCGATGGCTGAAGAAGAAGGAAGCCGATTCCCTTACTCATTTTGGGGTTCCAAAAACATTGTTGGCTTAGCTAAACGTGAAGAGATGGAAAGCATCAAAGACTTCGACGGAATTCCATTTGTGGAAGCGATGAAAAATGCAGGATTTGGTTTCACTGAAGAATCAAAAGGTCCT
The DNA here is from genome assembly GCF_044762855.1 of Psychrobacillus sp. NPDC096389. Classification (NCBI taxonomy): domain Bacteria; kingdom Bacillati; phylum Bacillota; class Bacilli; order Caryophanales; family Bacillaceae; genus Psychrobacillus; species Psychrobacillus sp. NPDC096389. The sequence continues at coordinate 122,609 of NZ_JBIWFB010000008.1, forward strand.
CGCAAAGATTTAAAAGCTTTCGTAGAAGTTCATGTAGAGCAAGGAAGCGTTTTAGAAACGGAAAAAATAGCAATTGGTGTAGTAAACAACATTGTTGGGCAAAGACGGTATACGGTAGAAATAACAGGTGAAGCTAATCATGCAGGTACAACGCCAATGGGTTATCGTAAAGATGCTGTTTTTGCGGCGAGCCAAATGATTCATGAAATTATTTCGATGGCGAGAAAAACCGGAGATCCACTTGTGACAACAGTTGGTAAATTCGAAGCTTATCCTAACATCGTGAATGTCGTTCCAGGAAAAGTTATTTTCACAATTGACGTTCGTCATACTGATAAAGAAGCCATTATTTCTTTCACAGAACAAATGACGGCAAGAATGCAAGACATTTCTAAAGAACATGAAGTGGAAATGGATATCGATATGTGGATGGATGAAGATCCAGTTCCAATGGATCAAAAGGTTGTTGAACTAATCGAAAAACAATGTAAACAAAATGGTCTTAATTATAAAGTAATGCATAGCGGTGCAGGACATGATTCTCAAATATTTGCTCCTGTCGTACCAACAGCAATGCTGTTTGTTCCTAGTTTGAAAGGGATCAGCCATAATCCAGCTGAATTTACAGAGCCAGCAGATTTAGCTGAAGGTGTGAAAGCACTTATTGGTGCACTTTACGAATTGGGCTATAAAGAATAACATTGTGTATTTGATGTACTTATAAAAATAAAGGTAAACAAAGGAGAATGTAACAATGGGTTATCCAAAAGACTTACTTTCAAGCAGATCTATTATCAAGCCAGGTCAATATGCACTAATCGCTCCAGAGGGGTTAGTAAATAACGTGATTCCTGGATTTGAAAATTGCAGAATTTCGATTTTAGGTTCACCAAAACTTGGTGCAAGCTTTGTTGACTATGTAGTTACCATGCACGAAGGTGGAAAAAACAGTGAAGGTTACTGTGGTGAAGAAGATGTACAATGCTTTGTTTATGTTCTAAGCGGTAAAGTGAAGGCAAAAGCGGATGACCAAGAATTTGTCTTAGAAGAAAGTGGATACTTATATTGCCCACCTGGCGTAACAATGTACTTGGAAAATATGGAATCAGGTGATTCTAAACTATTCCTTTACAAACAAAAACATAATCCATTAGAAGGTCGCAAGCCTTGGGTTGTTTCAGGTCACGCGAATGCTATTGAGTATGCTGACTATGACGATATGCATAATGTACATCTTAAAGATCTATTACCATTAGATCTTGCTTTCGACATGAACTTCCACATTCTTTCATTTGACCCGGCAGCTAGCCACCCATTTGTTGAAACACATTACCAAGGACATGGTGCTTACCTATTATCAGGTGAAGGTATGTATAACCTTGATAATGAATGGATTCCAGTCAAAAAAGATGATTACATTTTTATGGCTCCTTATGTGCATCAAGCAGCTTACGCCGTTGGAAGAGAACCATTGACTTATGTTTACTCAAAAGACTGTAATCGTGACCCAGAACTATAATTTGGAATTTATGAGGTGTCAATATGAGAATCACAAGAGAAGACTTAAAAAGTCTAATCAAAACAAAGCTAAATAAGGCTGGACTTAAAGAAGATCATGCAGAACAAGCAGCAGAAGTACTTGTATTTGCAGACGAAAGAGGGATTCATTCCCACGGTGCGATGCGTGTAGATTATTATGCAGAGCGAATTGCTAAAGGCGGGATTAATACAAACCCTGATTTTAGATTTGAAAAAACAGGTCCTTGTTCAGGTACTTTCCATGCGGATGGCGGAAACGGACATACAGCTGCCAAGTTAGCAATGGATGAGGCCATTAAAATGGCGAAGGAAAATGGTATTGCTATCGTTGGAGTAAGTAATATGTCTCACAGTGGTGCAATTTCTTACTTTACCCATCAAGCAGCAGAAGCAAATTTGATCGGGCTTACAGTTTGCCAATCCGATCCGATGGTTGTTCCATTTGGGGGAGCGGAGCCTTACTATGGTACAAATCCAATTGCTTTTGCAGCACCAAGTTCTGAAGAAGGAAAACATATAACTTTAGATATGGCAACAACTGTTCAGGCTTGGGGAAAAATTCTTCATGCAAGATCAAAGCATGAGTCTATTCCTGATACATGGGCAGTAGATAAAAATGGCGAACCAACAACAGATCCTTTTAATGTGAATGCATTATTGCCGATTTCTGGACCTAAAGGTTACGGCCTAATGATGATGGTTGATGTATTATCTGGTATTTTACTTGGGCTTCCATTCGGAAACAAAGTATCTTCTATGTATGAAGATTTAACAGAATACCGTAAATTAGGGCAACTTCATATCGTTATTAATCCGGAATTCTTCGGTGCGATTAACCAGTTCAAGAAAGATATTTCTCAAACAATGGATGATTTAAATCAAATCAAACCTGCACCAGGATTTTCAAAAGTATTATACCCTGGTCAAAATAATGATGTTGTAATAGAGGAATATAAGCAAAAGGGAATTGAAATCGTAGATGATATATATGAATATTTAGTATCTGATACTATTCATTACAACAAATACGATCATAAAGATCCGTTTGCTAAGTAGTTTTTTACAGTAAAAATGGGTAAAGACGAATTTAAAGGGTGATGAGGAATGAGATTATCAAAAGAGCAATTGCATGAGTTAATTTCTAAAAAGCTTCATAAGGCAGGACTAACGGAAGATCATGCTTCTGGAGTTGCAGATGTACTTGTCCATGCTGATGCAAGAGGTGTTCATTCTCATGGAGCAATGCGTGTTGAGTATTATGCTGAACGTATTGCTAAAGGTGGACTTAATAACAACCCTGATTTTAAATTTGAAAAAACAGGTCCTTGTTCAGCGATATTTGACGGTGATAATGGCGTTGGACACGTTGGGGCGAAATTGGCTATGGATGAAGCGATTAAAATGGCCAAGGAAAATGGAATTGCTGTAGTAGGGGTAAGAAGAATTGGTCATAGTGGTGCCCTTTCTTATTTTGTTCAGCAAGCGGCAGATGCCGATTTAGTTGGTATTTCTGTATGTCAGTCTGACCCAATGGTTGTTCCATTTGGTGGAGCAGAACCTTATTATGGAACGAATCCACTTGCGTTTGCTGCACCAGGAAAAGACGGTAAACATATTACTTTCGATATGGCAACTACTGTACAGGCTTGGGGGAAAATTCTCCATGCAAGATCGAAGAACGAACCAATTCCTGATACGTGGGCAGTTGACAGCAACGGGGAATCAACGACAGATCCATTTAAAGTAAATGCTTTGTTACCGATTGCTGGACCAAAGGGATATGGACTAATGATGATGGTTGACGTGCTTTCCGGTATTCTGTTAGGTCTACCATTTGGAAACAAAGTATCTTCTATGTATCATGATTTAACTGAAGGGCGAAATCTAGGCCAACTTCACATTGTTATTAATCCGGAATTTTTCACTGGACTAGGTTCTTTTAAAGAAGCTATATCTCAAACAATGCAAGACTTGAATGAGATTAAACCAGCTCCAGGATATGACCAAGTATACTATCCAGGACAAAGAAGTGCTGAAAGAGAAGAAGCATATGAAAAAGACGGCATTGAAATTGTTGATCATATTTATGAGTATTTGATTTCAGATGTTGTTCATAATAATGCTTATGATCATAAAAGCCCATTTGCAAAATAGTAAAACGCTGTACAGAAGGGCGGCTTAAAAGACGGTCGCCCTTCTTGAATGGCATACAATAAATATACCAATATAATATTTGGGATTTTTATTTGTGTGTATTGCAATATTACAATTATTTACGAATGTAGTAATTGTAGAAGTCATTCTTAGGTAAGTAAAAAAAGAAGAAGAGGTGCATTCAAACATGCTTTATACAATTGTTAAACAGAATTCTTATCAGGATTCAGTTAATTTAATGCTTCTTACGAATAAAATCTCCACTATGGAAGGCATTAATAAAGTTCAAATTATGATGGGAACTCCTGCTAATAAAGATATTTTAAAAGCAGCTGGTCTATATACAGACGAACTTGAAGGTGCTGCTTCAAATGATATGTGTATCGTTGTTGATACTGACTCAGAAGAGAAAATCCAAGAGGTTCTTGATGAAACAGACAGCTATTTAAGCAACCAAGCAATCTCAGCAGGTAAAGAAACTTTCGAAACTGTTCGTTCTTGGGATAAAGCGACAAATGCATTACCAGGTGCGAATCTAGCAATTATTTCAACACCAGGTCAATATGCAGCAGAAGAAGCTGAAAAAGCAATTGATAGAGATATGCACGTTCTTATTTTCAGTGATAACGTAACAGTTGAAGATGAGCGTCGCATTAAAGAAAAAGCACATGAAAAAGGACTACTTGTAATGGGTCCTGACTGTGGTACAGCAGTAATTTCAGGAGTACCTCTTGCATTTGCAAACGTTATGAAAACTGGAAAAATTGGTGTAATCGGAGCTTCTGGAACAGGTATTCAAGAAGTTACAACTGAAATCGACCGTTTAGGTGCTGGAGTTAGTCATGCAATCGGTACTGGTGGTCGTGACCTTTCTGAAAAAATCGGTGCGATTACAATGTTAGATGGTATTAAAGCATTAGCACAACATAGCCAAACAGAAGTCATTACATTAATCTCAAAACCACCTGCAAAAGAAGTGCGTGATGAGGTTGTTCAATTACTTCAAAGCATTTCTAAACCGGTTGTTGCAATTTTCCTTGGTGAAGAGCCACATAACCATGAAGGCAATGTTTATTATGCTAACACACTTGAAGAAACAGCTGCGATTGCTGTTGATCTTGTTAAAGGTAACGCTATTAAGCCTACTTACAACAAGTTACAAGATGAAGTACCTGCTGTAAACTTAAAGCCAGAGCAAAAAACAATCAAAGGTCTATACTCAGGCGGTACATTAGGTTACGAAGCTGCTACTTTGATTAGTAGTGGTATTAACTATGATAATAGTGGTGCTCACGAGGAAGGATACCTTCTTAATGCAAATGGATTTGAAGTGATCGACCTTGGTGATGATATTTATACACAAGGTAAACCACACCCAATGATCGACCCAGATACAAGAATTCAATACTTCCAAAAAGCTGCACAAGATGAGTCAACTGCAGTTATCCTATTTGACCTTGTTCTTGGATATGGTTCTCATGATGATATGGCGGGTGCACTTATCCCTGGCATCGAAAAAATCCAAAAAGACTCACAAGCAAAAGGTAAAGAGATTTACTTCGTAGCATCTGTATGTGGTACTGACCAAGATCCACAAGGCCTTGATGAGCAAAAAGCAAAATTGGCAGAAGCTGGAGTTATTTTACGAGATAGTAATAACCAAGCGGTTCTTACTGCATTAGCTATGCTTGATATTCAAATCGAAGAAGTACAAAAAGAAGTAGTTCCTGCAAAAGAAACTGCAACAGTTGAAATTTCTGTTTCAGAAGCTATCCAAAAATTATTAACTGAAAAACCAAACGTAGTTAACGTGGGATTAAAGAAATTCACAGAAGCAATTACTGCTAATGGCGGAAGAGTTGTTCAATATGACTGGCGTCCAGTTGCTGGCGGCAACCAAAGATTGCGTCAAGTTTTAAGTGTACTTCGTTAGTCAAAAGAATTTATTTAAACTTCAGGTCATAGAAATACACGACCTATGAATTTTTAGGAGGAAGCATAATGTACGGACAATTTAAAACAATTGATGAAGCAAACAGAGCCGTTATTGATAAAATTGTATCAGGCGCACCATTTTTAGTGGATGTTGTTCCAGCTAAATCTGTTATTAAAGAATTAAATGAGAAAGTATTACTTCATGCAGGACCACCGATTAAATGGGAAAACATGACAAGCCCAATGCAAGGATCTTGTGTAGGAGCTACATTATTTGAAGGCTGGGCAGCTAACGCTGATGAAGCATTTAAAATGCTTGAAAATGGAGAAATTAAATTCATTCCATGTCACCATGTGAACGCTGTTGGTCCAATGGGTGGAATTACATCTGGAAGCATGCCAGTTCTTGTTGTAGAAAACCGTGATGGCGGAAATAGAGCATATTGCACAATGAATGAAGGTATTGGTGCAGTTCTACGTTTTGGTGCCTACTCTGAAGATGTAATTAACCGTCTTGGATGGTTCAGAGATGTACTTGGACCTGTTATTTCTAAAGCACTTAAAGTAAAAGGCGATGGTTTAAACGTAAACGTTGCGATGGCAAAAGCAATTACAATGGGTGATGAATTCCACCAACGTAATATTGCTGGGTCACTTATTTTCTTAAAAGACATCGTTCCATACATTTTACAAACAGATGCAGATGATAAAGACAAGCAAGCTGTTATCCAATTCTTAGCTGATACAGACCAATTCTTCTTGAATATTGCGATGGCAACTACTAAAGCAGTAATGGATACAGCACGTGAAATCCAACATGGTACTGTTGTAACAGCAATGTGCCGTAACGGTCATGAATTCGGAATCCGTATTGCTGGTATGGGCGACCAATGGTTTACAGCACCAGTTAATACACCTCAAGGGTTATTCTTCACAGGATACGATCAAGATATGGCTTGTCCTGATATGGGTGACAGTGCTATTACTGAAACATACGGTGTAGGTGGTTTTGCAATGATCGCTGCTCCTGGTGTTACACGCTTCGTAGGTGCTGGTGGTATGGACGACGCTGTAACTACAAGTAACGATATGATGGAAATTTGTATTGATCATAACCCTAACTTCTCTATTCCAACTTGGGACTTCAAAGGATCTGCCCTAGGAATTGACGCAAGAAAAGTTGTTGAAACTGGAATCGAACCAATTATCAACACAGGTATTGCACACAAAGAAGCTGGAGTTGGTCAAATCGGTGCAGGTACAGTTCGTGCTCCATTAGCTTGCTTTGAACAAGCAATTGATGCATACGCTGTAAAACTTGGTTTAATCGACCCTCAATAAATGTATAATTGCACTCTTTTTGGAGAGGACTATAGTTATCTAGTTCCTCTCCTTCTTTATCAAAATGAAAATGGACACGTTCATAGCCGCTTTGCTAATGGCTTTAACATTAAAATGGGCGATTCCCTTGTATTTATAGGGAATAAGAAGAACGGTCTTCTGCCATTTGGAATTCATTTAAGAGAAGAAGATATTTTTACTGCCGTTTCCTCTGTCAACAATGGAGATTCAGTTACTTGGAATAGAAGTACAAACTCCATCGAATTACCAGGTGTAACAATCAGTATTGAAAAAAGCAAAAGCTTTAAAAATGAATTAACTACATTAAAAAGTGAAACTATTTTTAAAGATAGTTTCCAACGTTTTTCTTTGCAGTTAATTGAAATAGAAGACCGAACTGGATTGGATATTTCTTTTAAAGAATTTTTAAAGAAATATTATGCATCTGACGAACAAAACTGGCTTGGTGCAGAAAGCTATTTGAACATGTTAATGGAAGCAGCAGAGTCGAGCGATAAAGGTTTAATGGAGAAAGTGCTTAGATACTTTCTCGGTAGAGGACAAGGCTTAACTCCTTCGGGAGATGATATGATTGTCGGGCTACTTGCCTTTGATGCTGTTTCCCATTTTCTTTCCGCTAGCTTTTATGAAAAAGTTTCCGAACTGATTGAAGGCGAATCGATTACAACCGATGTGGCAAGAGAATATTTACGGTATGCACTTAAACAGAAATTTAGCTCGACTGTTTCCAATATGGTCAATGCACTTGCTGACGGGGATGCTACTAATTTTAAGAAAGTCTTTCACGACTTAATTGGAGTTGGGCACAGTTCAGGTTTGGATACGATATTAGGTATTCTTCTTGGAATGCTTACTTTTAAGAAACAAAATAACCATTGAAATAAATTAAAAAGTTGGAGTGTGTTTATATGAGTAAAGTCGTTCTAGCGATTGGCGGGAATGCAATCATTAAAGAAGGTCAAGTAGGTACTATTGAAGAACAGCAACAAAATATCATGGAAAGCTCTGAGCCAGTTCTTGCATTAATGGAACAAGGTCACACAGTTGTGATTACTCACGGAAATGGCCCACAAGTTGGTAATACATTAATCAGAGGAGAAATGGCTAAATCAGTTATTCCCGAGTATCCTTTAGATGTATATGGTGCTGAAACGCAAGGTAACTTAGGATATTTAATCCAACAAACTTTTAAAAATAAAATGACGGAACGTAATATCAATAAAACAATTGCTACAGTTGTAACTCAATCAGTTGTTTCAAGTGATGATCCTGCTTTCCAAAGCCCAACAAAACCAATTGGTCCATTCTACTCTAAAGAAGATATGGAGAAAATTGTTGCAGAGCGTAACTTAACATTTGTTGAAGATGCAGGTCGTGGATATAGACGTGTTGTTGCATCTCCAAAACCAGTTAGAATCGTTGAAAAAGAAGCAATTGAAACATTGCTTAACAACGGTATTTCTGTTATTTCCACTGGTGGCGGCGGAATTCCTGTAATTGAAAATAACGGGAAAATCGAAGGTATTGAAGCTGTAATCGATAAAGACTTCGCGAGTGCATTACTTGCAGCTGATATTAGCGCTGATTATTTATTCATCTTAACTGGTGTTGAACAAGTAGCGATTAATTTCGGTAAACCAAACCAAGAAAATCTATTAGAAATGACGATCGATGATGCACTTCGTTATTTAGACGAAGGTCAATTCCCTAAAGGAAGCATGGGACCAAAAATTGAAGCTGCGATTCTATTCCTTCAAAAAGGCGGAAAGAACGTGATCATTACTTCAATTGATAAACTTGAAGATGCAATTGAAGGAAAAACTGGTACACGTATCGTAATGTAAGTTCAATATATCAATTACGCCTCGGCGTAATTGCGTCCAGATTTTTTTCGAGCTCGCTCGAAAAGCTCCTCTAAAAAATCTGTGACATCCGCCGGAGGCTTTATCTTCGTTCAGCCGGATTTTGAAAACCCGCTGAACAGGAAAACAAAACCGCATTCATCTCGCCACCTATAGTGGTGAGAGTCTTCTGCTGAATGAAGATATATTTTGTCTGTCTATCACTACTTTCTATACAGAATGTAGCGGTAGGCAGTATTTTTATTTTTGCACATAAAGTCCCCGTATTATCTTTTCATCTAGTACTTAACTGCAATTAGCAGTATAATAAAGTTTTATTAATAATAAATTAGTTAACTATGTTCATGTTTTTTATACTTACATGATTAGCGACCTAAATACTCTGAAAATTTATAATAAGTAGAATCCACGAGGAGATGGGAGATATCTATATGAATAGTAAGGAAAGATATCAAATACTTTTTAATAAAATCAATCAATATAATTCAGGCGTTAAAGGAATGACAAGAGTTGCCTATACAAATGAAGAACAGGCGTGTACACAAGCGTTTATGCGAATGTGTAAAGATGAAGGATTAGATATCCGAATAGATCCATGTGGAAACGCAATAGGGAGAAGAGAAGGTAGAATAAAGGGACTTCCACCTATATTAATGGGATCGCATTTGGATACTGTTTATCAAGGCGGAAAGTATGACGGGGTAGTCGGAGTTACCGCTGCATTGGAAGTTATTAAACGACTCAATGAAAAAGGAATTGAAACAGATCATCCAATTGAAATTATTTCATTTGCCTGTGAGGAGTCTTCCAGATTCGGTGTTTCCACTTTAGGAAGCAAGGCGATGGCCGGGACATTTGATAAGGAGAAAGTTAGGCATTTAAAAGACCGACATGGGGTTACATTGGAAGAGGCCCTTTCTTTATGTGCACTTGAAATTGACAGTATTGAACAGGCAAGTAGGACAGACGAGGATATAAAAGCTTTTTTTGAATTGCATGTAGAGCAAGGTCCAGTACTAGAAAATGAAAATAAAAAGATTGGTATTGTTACTGGAATCGCGGCTCCGGTTAGATTTTCGATAAGAATAGTAGGAACCCCTTCACATTCCGGAACAACACCGATGAATATGCGAAATGATGCGCTTCTTGGAGCGTCACAAATAGCATTGGAACTTGAAAAAATTGCATTAAATGAACAAAGTTATGGAACGGTTGCTACTGTAGGAGTATTAGATATCCCAGCGGCGGCAATGAACGTAGTGCCTGGGGAAGTAGAAATCAAAGTGGATATCCGAGGGACTTCATTAGAATCGCGACAGCGCGTGTTAGATCATCTAAATCAAACGATTGAATTAGTAAAAAGAAACAGGCAGTTAGAAATCCTTAGTCAAGAAATAATCTCCGAGGAACCAGTATTACTGTCTACTGAAATTACTAATACAATGGAAATGATTTGTAAGGAACAGGATATACCATTTAAAACAATGCCAAGTGGAGCGGGCCATGATGCGATGAACATGGTAAAGCTATGCCCTACTGGACTTATCTTTGTTCCATCTGTAGATGGTCTTAGTCACCACCCTGATGAATATACCGATCATGACGATATATTAATAGGTATTGATGTGTTAGAGAAAGTTGTTATCCATTATGCTAAAATGGATTCGAAAATTTAGGGAAATAGGTGAGTGAGTATATAGTTCTCACCTCAATAAATAAGTAATGATAGAACCACTTCTCAAAATTAGAGAGGTGGTTATTTTTTGCTTTGGATAAAAATAAGTGATTGAACGAGACAATATAAACTGCGAACTCGACAAAATAGTCGTACAGATGCTGGCTAGACAAGTTCAGTGGGCTTTTAGGCATATTACTCCTATAATATGCGACATCCTCTTAATATTAATCATCCAACTCCTAAATCTGTCTATCCTTCTCGTAGTCTTCATTTATCTAAAGCATTTACAATCAATTTAGAAGATATAATATTGGGAAAATTCAATACATAGTGATAATAGTCCTATAATAATTTTCTGTTTTTTTAAACAAATAATACTAGTATCGACAAAAAATGATAAGTTCTTTATACTGTTATAGTGGTATGTAGTTATGATATTAGTACTATTATACCTATAATTGAAAAAGGCAAACTTATCGAAAGGTAAGGACGCAAAGCTACGAGTCTAAAATCCTCTTGGATAATGATAGTCGGGTTGCCAAGAGTAATAACGAACGATTCTTTGGCTATCCCTATCTAGAATAGGGATAGCTTTTATTTTAGACACCCGAATAAATAAGCAAAATTCACCTTTGCAGTATAGCAGACTATAGGAAAAGGAGATTAGAAATGATAGTTGTAGATAAAAGGAAATATAAGATGGCAATTAATGATGTTGCGAAGGAAGTTCAAGTACAAGTACATGGATTAATGAGAGCAGAAGACGCAGAAGGGTATTTGATTGATTTACAGGATACGATTAATAAAGTATCAAGACAAGAATACACATTTGTTATCGACGGGACTCACCAAACTCCAGTACCATCAAAAGTTGTACCACAGTTGGAGCAAACGATGCAATTTTATTCTAGCTTAGGTTTTAAAGATATCCTTGTAGTAAAGCCTGCTTCTAAAATTGCTCAAGTGCAAATTAGAAATGTACTTGAAAGAATTGAATTCACAGGTACATTTATCGATAAAGTACGTCACTCTATGTAATGTTAGGTTCAATAGAAAGAGATTTTAATTTTATAATTTGGAAGGAAGATCAATAAGTGCAAATAACACAAGAGTTGTATACTTATGAGATTATAACGAAGGAACAAACAGATGTAATTCAGAAGGCAGCTGCCTGTCTAGCTCGTTCATTTATTGGAGTAAATGTTTCGGGAAAATGGGTTCAGGAACCAATGGTAGGACAATTAAATTTAGATTATGATGACTTCTATCATTTTACATTAGGTTATTTAGAATCTACTGTAGAGCAAGGTTATTGCGCAGTCGCTCAAGATATTCATCAAAATGTTGTTGGTGTGCTTGCTGGAGATACAAATGCACCAGAGATTATCGGAGAAGATGTATTTGAAGGTTCTTTTTATGATATGAATGTAATTCTACGTGTACTGGAAGATGTAGATAAACGTTTTATGGAGGATTATAAAAAGCGACACGGTAAAGATATTCAAGATGGAGAGTTATTACACCTATTCATGTTAGGAGTGACAGCTGAACATGGCCGCCACGAGATTATTCAGCAATTAGGAAGTAGATTAATGACAAAGGCATCGTCGCAAGGGGTGAAGGCTGTTCTAGGGGAAGCAACAAACCCGAAGTCGATACGTGTAATGGAAAAATATCATAATATGAAAAAATATATAGATTTAGAAGGAAATTATATTGTTCATAAATATCAGGAAAATAATAAGTTAAATGGTATTCCTGCAAATATAGCAGATGGAACGTATATCCTTTTGAAGGAGCTTTAAACTGTTCATCATTACTAATTCAATACTAAATAAGGGTTAGGAGATTTATTTATCATGGAAGCTATTATGCTAGGTATAATTGTTGTCTTAATAGGGGTCTCGGTGTATTTTGCTTACCGTTATTATTCGCTAAAACATCATCCTCATATTAATAAAGAAATAATAAATGGAATGAAAGAATTATCAGCAGGTAATATCACAAGCCCAGTGGACGAAAAAAGTGCTGATTATGCTATTTTTAATCAGCTGATTGCGTTTTTCAGCCTTGTAAGGGAAAAGTTTTTTTCATTTTCAAAAAACGTTCAAGAAAAGGGAGAAAACCTAGCGGAGATCGGTGAATATGCTTCTGAGAAAGCGGATATTGTTAGAGCGGCAATTGATGAAGTAGGTAGAGGATTACAAAAACAATTAATAGCTACCGAAGAAAGTGCCGAATCAATGGAAGAAATGGCACAAGCTATTGAAGATTTATCTGTAAGATCCAATCAAATCTCAGAGCAATCGATCACTACTTTAGAATTGACCGAAGAAGGAAACGATAAGCTAAAGAATTCCTTAGAAAAAATGGAGCAGTTTAACCAAACGATCAATACCACATTTGATGCAATAAACAAACTTGGAGAAAAGTCTCACGAAATCGGTACTATTGTAAAAGTGATTACAGGGATATCTGAACAAATTAATTTATTGGCATTGAATGCGGCAATTGAAGCTGCCCGTGCAGGGGAACATGGGAAAGGATTTGCGGTTGTTGCTGATGAGGTAAGGAAATTGGCCGAACAATCACGCCAGTCTTCTTCTGAAGTATCAAATATTGTAAAGAACATACAAGAAGAAACAGATATAGTTGTTAAGTCAATGCGACAGGGAACAGAAGAATTTAAAGATACAAATTCGACTATTGTAGAAGTTGGAACTATGTTTGATACCATTCTATCTACTACAAAAATCATTGCGGAAAACAATGAAAACTCGTCTGCGAGTACAGAAGAACTATCTTCCGCTTCCCACCAGATAATGACAACAATTGTTGAGATAGCTTCTATCTCTCGAGAATCTGTTGAAATGTTTGAGGAACTAATAGAGATTAGTGATGATGAACTGCAAACAATGCAAAAGCTTGTTCAAGAAGCAGAGAATCTTGTGGAGTTAAAAAATGATGTTAACAAATTGGTATATGCATGGAATGATGGTATAAAAACAGCAGAAGCTAAAGAGGGTCAAAGTGCTGCACAATAAGGCTTAGGCTGATAAATATAAGAGTGCTTCTTATAGGTTGATCCAACTTGTGGGAAGCATCTTTTTTATGCATTAAACTACTTCTAGTAAAAACATCAAGGAGGTAAAACAATGGAGAAAGTACAAAAGCTGTTTCCTAGTATGGATGGGAATGACTTTCAAAGAGAAGAAATATTATCCTATTTTAGGACGATTTTAACGAAAATAGATGAATTAAAGGATCCTAACAAATTAACGCTAGGAGAAATGCCCGAATACACAGAGGATTACTATAATCGTGTCATTCAAAAGGCGGACGTTCCGAAAAAGGGAGTGCCGATGGAGGAAGTAATCCAAGAACTATTAAAGTTAGTAGAAGGGCACCGATACGTCAATCGAAACTATGTAGCCAATGCAGCGCCCCTTCCGAATATTGCTAGTATACTCGGAAATTTAGTAATGGTGCTAGTCAATGGGAACAATCTTTGGGATGTGGAAGGTCCAGCAGCAGCAACAGCAGAAATTGAAATAACTAGTATGCTATCCAAACTTATCGGATACGATGAAAGCATCAGTGCAGGATACACAACTTGGGGGGGACAAGGTGCTGTTTTTAACTCTTTACGTCTTGCCATTGCCCGTTACGCTCCGTTGTCTAATCAAAATGGTGTACCACGCAATCTCTATTGCTTCTGTTCAGAGCTTTCACACTACAGTCTGTATAAATCTATAGAAGCAACAGGGATTGGCGTAGAAAACATGATTCGTGTGAAAACTAATGTTGATCATTCTATAAATCTAGAAGATTTAAAAGAAAAAATGGAGCATGTTATTGAAAAAGGCGGCATTCCTCTGTATGTCCTTGCCACAATGGGAACTACTGATACTTTTGGGGTTGATGACATTAAAGGAATAAAGAGGATAGTGGAAGAATTGGAGCGCACATATGGCATAGATCCAATCTACATCCATGCAGACTCTGCTATGGGAGGCATGTATACTTTCTTTAATAATTACGACTTTGAAAGCAATCCTCTCCTATTGGAAGACAACGTGAAGGAAGTATTAAAATCCTATCAACAGAAGTTTGAACATATCAAGCTTGCAGATAGTATGGTCTTTGATTTCCATAAGCTTGGCCAAACTCCATATATTACGAGTTTATTTTTAATCAAAAACAGAGAGTATCTTAAGTATGTTGATTTAGATGTAGCGGAAACGCCATATGTTGGAAATCGCGGTTATGGAAGCTATCATACAGGCTATACGCTTGAATGCTCGCGAATGGGAAGTGCTTTGACGATTTATGCGTCATTATTAGCATTTGGAATCGAAGGCTATCAAGAGATTTTAGCTAACTATATTCGTGTCAATATTACCTTTAGAGAGACATTGACAAAAGAAATTTCGAATGTAGTAATCACGAACGAGATTTCTCCTATTACAACATTCCGTTTTTATCCGGAAAAGACAAGATGGAATGAGGAATTGAACGGAATTTTAAAGGTAGAAGAAATAACCGAAATCAATCAATTTAATGACGATTTTGCAGAAGTAATTGGTGCAGAACGAGATACCGTATTCTTTGGAAATACAAAAAAGCAGCGTCTCATAAAAGCCGCTAACTCAAACAAGCCGGTATCCGTATACGCGCATAAATTTTTTGCGATTTCACCTTACTCCACAATAGAAGAGGTAGACCGTTATGTTGGATTTCTAAAAGAACATCTAGCATTTTTTCTGAAAATGAGAAGTAATAATAGACAAATAACAACAGTTTTTTAACGTAATATTTGTAGAGTACTATAAGATAAAAAAGAAGTCATGACTAAATGTCGTGACTTCTTTTCATGAAAATATTAAACCCACTTTGTAGTGATTACTTTTTTCCTTGTGTAAAATTGTAATCCATCTTTTCCATTGGCATGTAGATCTCCGTAGAAAGAATCTTTCCAACCAGAGAATGGGAAGAAAGCCATTGGAGCGGGAACGCCAATATTTACTCCTAACATTCCTGCGTCGATTGTTTCGCGGAACTTGCGAACACTTCCACCATCATTTGTGAAGATACAAGCACCATTGGCAAAACGTGATTGATTGCTTAAATCAATTGCCTCTTCTAGATTTTTTACTCTAGAAATCGACAATACTGGTGCGAAAATTTCTTCTTGCCATATTTTCATTTCTGAAGTTACATGATCAAAGATAGTAGGTCCTACAAAATATCCTTCTTGTTTTGCTGCTTCATCCAGACGACCATCACGAATAAGTTTCGCTCCTTCTGTTTCGCCACTTTCGATAAAGTCCAGTGTACGTGCTTTATGATTATCACGGATGACAGGTCCAAGGAATATTCCTTCATCCAATCCGTTTCCAATCTGAATTTGGTTCGCTTTTTCTGTAAGTAATTCTATAAACTCATCCGCTATTGAATCTTCTACGGCTACTACAGAAGCTGCCATACAACGTTCTCCAGCAGAGCCAAATGCAGCATTCATAATTTGGGTTGTTGCATTTTCCAAATTCGCATCGCTTAAAACGATGGAGTGATTTTTCGCTCCTGCTAGGGCCTGAACACGTTTTAGGTTACTTGTGCCTCGTTTGTAGACATAATCGGCAACAGGTTGAGAACCAACAAAAGAAATGGCTGCAGTTTGCTTATGATCCAATAAACTATTTACTACATCATGTGCTCCATGCACAATATTAAATACGCCTGCTGGTAATCCGGCTTCTTCTAGTAGCTCTGCCAAGCGATTAGCAAGTAATGGTGTGCGCTCTGATGGCTTCATAACAAATGTATTTCCAGTAGCAATAGCCATTGGGAACATCCAGCAAGGCACCATCATTGGAAAGTTAAATGGTGTAATCCCAGCAATCACTCCAATTGGATAGCGATATACTCCAGATTCCAATTCTGTTGCAATCGATGGAAGTGATTCACCCATCATTAATGTTGGGGCACCTGCAGCGAATTCCACGTTTTCAATTCCGCGTTGCACTTCACCGTATGCTTCTGCGAAATTTTTACCGTTTTCTATCGTGATCAATTTCGCCAGCTCGTCATGATTGTCTACTAATAATTGCTGATACTTAAATAGAATACGGGCACGTTTTGGCACCGGGACATCTTTCCAAGTTTCGAAAGCTTTTGCGGCAACCTCAATAGCATGGTCTGTATCTTTCGTCGTTGAAATTGGGACATGGGCAATGACTTCGCCTGTTGCTGGATTATAGACTTCAAGTGATTGATCTGTATCTGACTCTATCCATTTACCACCTACATAGTTTTTTAGTGTTTTTAATGTTGTTTGTGTCATTGAAAAAACCTCCTGATGAATTTCTTATTTTATCCCGCATTAACGGGCAGTAAGACTCCCACTTCCAGATTTAAGAAAAGCGAAAAGACAAGTGGGAGATCAACAGCCCGTAAAAGCCCGATTGGTTCAACTAACAATCAGTGGGGGATGAAGAAAACCCCCGACTGATTGAAGTTTCACTTTATTTTGCTACCATACTTTCTGAGCTGAATTGATAGTCGAAGCAGACTTGATAAAGTTCTTCGATTTCTTGTTTGATAGGTACTTTTGGATTGTTATTTGGACTTCCACTTGCCAATGCATCTTCTGCCATTTTGCTAGTTGCATTTTTAAATGCCTCTGGTTGAATACCCCAACCTTTTAAATTAGGAATCTCTAGTTCCTGGCAAAGTTTTTTGACTTCGAATACAGCAAGCTCAGCAGCCTCTTTATTGGAAAGATTACCGCAATCAGGTTTAAATATTCTTGCTAAATCAGCTAAGCGGTCGATACAGGCATCTATACTAAATTCAAGAACAGCAGGCAGTAGCATAGCATTGGATATACCATGCGGGACATGAAATAATGCACCGATTGGTCTAGACATTCCATGGACAAGGCAAACGGATGCGTTGCTAAAAGCCATTCCAGCTTGTAGAGACCCTAGCGACATTGCTTCTCTTGCATCGATGTTTTTGCCATCTTCAAAGGTAGTTTTTAAGTTTTTTACTATTTTTTCTACGGCAGATAGCGCAAGCATATCTGTCATTGGCTGTGCTTTTTTCGATAAATATGCCTCTATAGCATGACTTAGTGCATCCACACCTGTAGCTGCTGTAACACCCTTGGGAGAAGAAAGGGTCAACAATGGATCAACAATGGCAACTTCCGGCATAAATGCGGGTTGCTTAATCATCATTTTTACATCATTGGTTGTATTCGTAATAATGGTGGCATCTGTTGCCTCTGAGCCCGTTCCAGCAGTTGTTGGAATAGAAATATGGGGGATGGGTTGCTTATCAGCTATTTTTTTGCCACCCATGTAATCTCCTATGTAACCACCGTTAGTTGCTAACACTGAAATTGCCTTTGCCGTGTCTATACAGCTCCCGCCGCCAAGAGAAATGATTACATCGCAGTTTTCCTTTTTAAAAATTTCAAGAGATTCCGCTACATAAACATCTGTTGGTTCAGAGTCAACTCCCGTATAGAAAGCACTTTCAACTTTCAATTTCAAAAGTAAATTTCTACATTCCTCTATATAGCCTAGTTTTTCCATTACTTTATCACTGATAATCAATGCTTTTTTCCCTTTAGCTAACGTTTCTTCACCCACTTTTTCAAAGGCTTTTCGACCGTAATGGATGGTTTGTGGTGTACGAAAAACAACAGGTTTATCCAATTTAAATTACCTCCCTTTCTTTTCATAGAATAATATGCAAGAACCATGCCAAGTTAGAAACTCTTGTATGGTTATTGTTTAAACAAAAAAAGTGTAGCCAATTAGCTACACTTTTGTAGAAGATGTTGCTTTTAAACTACACTGAGGGATTACTGCAAACCATGTTTTTTCATCTTTTTATACAAGGTCGTACGGTGAATTCCCAATTTATCTGCTGCTTTTGATTTATTTCCTGCTGATTCCTCCAATGTTTGTATAATCATTTCTTTTTCTTTATTGTCCTCTTCTTTTTTTAATTGATTAATTGGAGATTGAATAGGAATAGGAGAAAAATGTTGACGCTTAATATAATTAGGAAGATGATGTGAATTAATTATATTACCATCTGTTAAGATAACTACCTTTTCAATGATATTTGCTAGTTCTCTTATGTTTCCATACCATTCATAATTCATTAAAGATGAAATTGCATCATCTGTAATTTCTTTTTCTGCCATATCATATTTCTTGCATATGTCTGATAAGAAATGAGCTATTAAAATGGGAATATCCTCGGGTCTCTTTCTGAGTGGTGGGATAGTAAGTTCAATCACATTTATTCGATAATACAAATCCTCTCGAAAAGTACCCGATAAAACCATTTCCTTCAAATTCCGATTAGTTGCTGTGACAACCCTTGCTTTTAATTGGATTTGTTCAACAGCTCCAACTCGTTCAAACTTCTTTTCTTGTAAGACGCGAAGTAATTTTGTTTGCATCATTTGCGGCATTTCACCAATCTCATCTAAAAATATCGTGCCAGATTCCGCCAATTCAAATTTACCGGGTTTTCCACCTTTTTTGGCACCAGTAAAAGCACCTTCTTCGTAGCCAAATAACTCTGATTCAAATAGATGTTCTGGAATTGCACCGCAGTTTACACTTATAAAAGGACCTTGGCTGTAATGACTAAGATCATGAATGCTTTGCGCAAACATTTCCTTTCCGGTTCCACTTTCTCCTGTAATTAAAACTGTCGCTTCTGTTTTAGCCACTTTTCTCGTCATACGTTTGAGATGTGCAAGGGCATCACTTTTACCAATTATTTTTTCTATAGTTGAAGTACTTACTTTTGTATTTTCTACAAGCTTCTGACTGTTAATCTTTCCGTTCTGTGCTGTCTTTTCTAGAAAACGTTCATATATACGATAAAGCTCTGTCACACCTTCAAAAATCAGCATGCCAACAGCTCCAACCAACTCTCCTTCCTTCCACAAAGGGATGCGGTGAACGACCATTGGTTGGCCTTGAATATATTGAATGACACCCCGTTCTGAAATTCCCGTCTTTACCGTTTGATGAAGGTTTGTATTGTCGATAACTTCCGAAACAGGACGACCAATAGCATCTTTTTTATCTACCCCAATAAATCGACTGTAAGCTTCATTAAACTCAACGATAATTCCATCCTTATTAACAACTGCTACACCTTCGTATGCACTGTTTAAAATGATCTCCAATATGTCGGTAGTATGTAAGTCTTGAGTTATTCCTGCTAGTTTTTCTTGCAGCAAATTGTCACCCCATATCATGATATCGAAAGACTAATCATCTATTAGTATACTTGTTTTTCACTAATTTAGAATAGTTTGATCGATCATTTGAATGAAGAAAAGACTGAATATTTATATATCATGATTACTCTATTACCTGTATCATAAAGTTAGTTCTATAAATTAGGAGGAGTATTCATGAAATCTTATAGCTATTTTTGCTCGACTCAAATCGAAATGGGAATCGGAAAAGCAAAGCAACTACCGGAAATGTTACAAACGCTCGAAATTGGCTCATCCATTCTATTAGTGAGTGATCCTGGTGTAGTACGCGCTGGACTTGTAGAACCAATCAAGACTGCTCTAGAAGCATCTGGTTATCGTACATTATTATTTGATTCGATTGAACAAAATCCGCGAGATACGGATTGTTTAGAAGGTGCTAAAAGTTTTCGAGAGTTTGGAGCAGATGCCGTAGTTGCTATCGGTGGTGGCAGTGCCATGGATACAGGAAAAACTATTGCACTTTGTGGACCGAATGGTGGGACGCCATCTGATTATGCGGACGGTTTACGTTCATACACCAATATTGCACCGATTATTTGTATCCCAACGACAGCTGGCACGGGCTCAGAAGTGACTCGCTCAGCCGTCATTACAGAGAAATCTACACACCGAAAGATGACGCTCAAACATGCTGCACTTCGACCGATTTTGGCTATACTTGATCCTTCCTTAACATTCAGCGTTCCATCAGCTGTTACCGCTGCAACGGGTGTCGATGCATTGGTTCATGCTATAGAAGGATATACATGTAAAGTAACGAATCCGATTTCACAAGCTCTAGGTGCAAAAGCGATGGAAACAATTGTTGCTGCCTTGCCTATTGCTTTCCAAGATGGGCAAAATGAGAAGGCTCGTCAAGATATGTTAGAAGGCAGCTTACTCGCTGGTTTGTGTTTTGGTTCTACTGATGTAGCAGCAGTCCATTGTTTAGCAGAAGCACTAGGAGGACTTTACGACACTCCTCATGGTGTTGCAAACGCTGTGTTCTTACCACATGTATTAAGATTCAATGCAGAAGAAAATAAACAAATGCATGCAACACTTGCAAGATATATGAAATTTGCAAGTGACTCGGACACAGACGAAAACGCAGTCGAAAAATTAATAGAAGGGATTAGCTCCTTCACAGAGGCACTCGAAATTCCTAAGTTAAAAGACTTACCAGGTATTAAAGAAGAAGATTTTCCACGCATTGTGGAGTTAGCGGTAAAGAATAACTCGACTCCGAGTAATGTCCGTTCGATTACGCCTGCTGACTATCTACAAATTTTGGAGCAGGCTTACTATAATGTGCACAGTAATTATAAAGAAGTAAGTAGATAATAAGAGAAATAGTATACATCACAAGGATTTAACCACTTTTCATAATGAGAGAAGTGGTTATTTTTCATATAGGAAATAAAGAGTGTTTCCGATTAAGTTGGTTACTCACATAGATAGATTAAGAGGGATAAAGGTAGTAAAAAGGGCTTCTGCAAAGCGTTTCAAAAGACCTTTATTTGGAAGGGGAAAAATGACTTATGAAGCAATTTTAAGGGAATGGCTAGATATCGATTGTTGACATTGGTTAATTGTGCTAATTATTAGAATATGGATTAAACAAGGTCTATTTTTTAAGGAGTGCTGTCATGTGGAAAAATCATAGTTTATTAGTATTTATCGTAAGCATTGGTTTAGTGCTGGGGGGGTGTCAAATGGGAAAGGAAAGTGAAAAGGATATGAAACCTTCAGAAATGAAGGCGGAGGATTTGCCAAATGTCCGGGCACTACAGGACGAATTTACACGCAGTTTCATCGAGTCCACTGAAGAGGTCGAACCTGGATATTATTCATTTCTTTCAGGGACAAAGCGTTACCGTATGCTATTTCCAAAAGAAGGAGTGATTCATCCAGGTTATGGAGTGAAAGACGATCAATTTGAAGGTTTTTTAATGAGTACTATAAATGATAATGGAACTGATTCCCAAATTAAGATTAATTACTATGCCTATGCAACAAAAGAAAGCGCTGACGGTGGATTGGAAATGTTAGAAGGGCGTGTCGATCAGAAGCTAGAGTTTGAAAAAATAACTTCTGAAACTTCGGATTTATATTATGCGCCAATCCAATTCGATTCAGATTTATTCGGTATAGCGGCATTGATCGTAAGTTTGAATGATAACGGAGTGATTCAAATCGTATATGACACAGAGTGCAAGAAAGATCAAAATGAGTGTCAGCAGATAAAAGAGGAAGAAGTAGACAAAATGATCCATTGGGTCGGGTCGATCGAGTTCGTAGATAAAGAAGTCAAATGAAAGCGGTGATGACATATGGATAATGAGGTTTTAAATTCCGATAATCTTCGGCTGCGTTTAATTGATTTAGAGTATAAAGGTCTGAAAAATGAAGAATTTAAAATGGAAATCAAAAGGATTTATTTTGAGGAAACTGGCCACGAATTGAAAGCTGAGATTGAAATATTGAAATCGAGTGATGCAAAAAGTTTAAAAGGTGACCAATCAGGATATGACGGCACAGCGATTTATTTCAAGACGGAAGGTAAGGAAAGTGACCAATTATATATCCTTTCTCAAGGCAGTCAGCAGGCGAAGGATTGGGAGTACAATATGAATGCGATGTTAGCTGGGCAGGATGCAACGCAGACATATGCTACCTACAATTTCGTCAAAGATGCGAAGGAGCACTTTAATGTTGATGACAAAGTAAATCAAGCAGACATTATCGGAATGTCCCATTCACTTGCCCATAATAATAATGCAACAGCACAATTGATCTACAATGTTTTTGATAAAGTCTATAGTGTAAACGGAGCCCAGACGAATTATTATCAGCTTTATTCAGCAGATGATACTTTCCGCAAAGAAGTGAATAAGCAATTTTCGTTAAGTCGGAATGATTATTTGGCCATTTATCAGCTTGATCCATTAAAATTACGGACATTTACCGAAGAGTACTACGACAAAGAAGGGAATACAAAAGGTATCCACCAGCTTATCTCAACCGATGATCCTTTATATGGTATTAGCGGGGCAAGAGGTTTTTTCCCAGTAGGCACAGTTGAGATGGTCGATACGAATAAAGAAAGACCGGGAATTCGGGATATATTCGATCAGCTACCCGATTCGGAAGTAGCACATTTGCAACAGCTTGCCATTACGTATACGGTTGCCGAGAAAGTAGGTAGCGCAAATGGACTGAAGGAATTGACAGGACTAGACATAGCCATATTCGAAGGGGCAAAAGGGAACTGGGATTATGCAAAACTATATATGACAAAAGGCGATGAAATCAATGCGATGATTGCAGACATGAATACGAAAGTTCCTCCGCTAATTGATTCGATTAAAAAATTGACGAGTAATAGTGATGTCATTTTTAGTCACTTTGTCGATGCAGGTTATTTAAAGGAATCCGAAAAAAATATCGTCGTCCAAGAATTGACGAATATAGAAAGCCTGCTGGAAGAAATGAAATCCCTTATCGGGACAAATCATTCTATCCGGGAATCCCAATACGATGTGAACTATTCCGGTGGTAACCCATTCCTGACGGTACTCGGCGCCGATATCGGTTCGCTCATCCGTCTGCTGCAATTAAAAGATTCGTTTACGGAGAGCTTCGAAAAGCTAAAAAATGTATTGGGACCTATGCTTACCGAAATCGGGGATAGTCATTCCATTCTCGAGATGCTAAATGCGCTCGGATTCCAATCTGGTCGTGCTTATTTAGGGCGCGATATGATTTTATTTAAAGGAAGCGGAGCAGATAAAATAAAAGTAAACATTTCGGCAGAGGTTCGTATGTACCAACAAGGGAACATATCGCTGGAAGTGAAAAACCGCCATGTGGAAGCCCTTCTGAGTGCATTGGATGTTGAATTGGTAGAAGGATTTGCATTGGAACGTACGAAAGTAGTAAGACGAATTGATGAGATTGAAAGTAACCCATCATCCTATGCGAATCATATGAATGTATGTGTCGCACCTTCTGGGGATAAAGCGGAGATTGTAGGGGCTAACGTTCATGAATATTTGCCACCTTTACGGGATATTCAGTTCGATGGTATTCAATCTGTTTTACAAACAGAAATTACGAATGCCAAAACATTTCTGACTACGTCGAGAACAGCAATCGAAAACCTTTTTGAAAAAGATAAATTCGTTGCAGCACTATTCGACTATGTACCAGGAGGTTAAAAAGGGATGTATAGTTATTATTCAGTTAAACTAACGGCAAGAATTTTACCTTATGAGAGTCATTTGGATAAAAAAGATAAACTCCAACAGTATGTAGAGGCTATACGAGAAGAGGATCGGAACTTCTTAAAATTAGTGCAAGACATTATGACGGACGATGCAAGTGCAGGGAAAATTATAGAAGCCATCGAGCAAAATGCAAATGAGCAACATCAAAAAAACGAAGCGGCACTTCAACTTGTCAGCTCCGACATTTCCAAAATGGTCCACTCCTTTGACGATCAAACAGATGATATGAAAACACAATCAATGACGATTTACTATCGGGTGTGGGAGGAGGAGGCGGCTAACTAAAAGTAAAGTTAGTGATCAATTAAGAGAGATCTGATAAAAGATAGAAAATACTATAGTAGAAATCGTCCACTCCTATTATAAATGAACGATTTCTTTTTTTTTTGGCTTTGTAGAATTCTTGACATATGGATAAGTATTTTCATGGAATACAGTATAGAGAAAGTATGTCCCAGAGAGTTCAATAAGGAAGCCGCAATATTTCCGTTGGGCAAGTGACGAGCCCCTACGTCGCTAACGCCCTTGCAGAGTCTCACGCTGTCATGAAAATTTCCAAAGAATGGATAAGGGCAACCAAAAAGCTGTAGAAAGCAACTAATTCTAAACTGAAAGCAACTAAAATCAGCATGAAAGCAACTAAATTGCCGATGAAAGCAACTAATTTATTACAATAGCTCTTTACTTGGAGTGAGACGATCATGATGTAGGTATATTATAGGAATAATATGCCTAAAAGACAGCCGATTTCTCCTCGCTGACATCTGCTCGAAATACAAACTTAGTTAATCCAATGTGAAGGGCGTTGAATATGAGAAGGTAATATTGTCTTTCCATCACCTTTAGCTGAATTTATTTGCATTTGAGTTAAGAACATACTCGTTGATAAGTTTGCTCCGCTTAAATTAGCATCACGCAAATCCGCACCAATAAAACTTGCCGCTCTTAAATCACTATTTTGCATCTCGGCAGCAATTAAATATGCTCCCCTGAAATCAGTTGCCCTTAAATCTTTATCCTTTAATTTTTTCCCCATCCAATCGGCTCTTGCATGGTTAAAATCTTTCACCTTTTTAGCTCCAGGTAACTTTGCAATAATATTTGCTCTAATAGACTCACTTGCTACTGTAAGCAATTCATTCAAGGAAAATCGGTACATCACTAGATCGAGAGATAATAGTTCATCAGCATCCAATGTCGTTAGATTCTGTAACTCCTTTAATTTATGACTCAACTTATCAGACAAGACATTTGGAATATCGTGGGAAAGGACTTCTGCTACATATGCAATCATTTCATGGATTTGCTCCATTATAGGAAACACTTGGAACATTTTTTCTCTTGTTTCAGGATTATCTCGCCAACTTTGACCATTAAAAGTAACTTGAGAAACGACTTGTCCAGCACCTAAACAATCAAATACTGTACATCCTTTAAACCCTTTTTCTCTTAACTGGCTATGAATTTGGCAACTATAGTCAGATCGTAAATTCATGCAGGGAGTACCTGCGGGTTTATTAATCTGAAAATCACTCGATGCCATAATATTTAGTGCTGTGCAGCAGAGCCCAAAGCAATTAGAACAATCAGCAGTTAAACCTTTTCTTATGTTTTTGGCTATTTCTTTACTCATTTTTAACCCTCTTTATGAACCACTTGATATTTTAATTATAATACTACGCTTTATTATTTTCATAATGGTTTTTTTAAATGAATCAAGGAACCTTATAGTTCAATAAAGAGCCATCTATATAATATCTTTTTTACTAGTATCATCAGGATTTATTATTCCGTAATAAAATAAGTCTTCATATTCATCACCTTTTACTACTTGGTCTCTCAATAACCCCTCTTTTACTATTCTAAATTTTTACATAAATTCTCCCGAAGCTGGGTTGGACTTGAAATAACGTGCGAATACTTTATGCAATTTCTTTTCCTCTGTTTCAATGAATATTTACAATTAAATCTATTTCGGCTTACACTCAAAAGAATAATTACTTGTGAGATTATTATGGATTTCTAATAGGACTTCTCCGCCATTTTCATAACAGCCAGTGATGAGTAAATTTATTTCTTTCGTATTGAAATAACTACACGTAATCATTAAAAAAGAGACTCCGAACAAAGCCATAACTAATATCAATAAAACACCTGTAAAATGCTTATTTTTCAATACAGTCATTTTCTTTTTAGTACACCCCTTAATTAAATCGAATTAAACAGCACCGTTAGTTTAAGTGTAATAACACACAAGGCATTTCTATAATCTTCTTGATGTTTTAGAAAAATAAATAGCCCAAAAGGATGGTCTTGTTCTTCTAAAGAAACCTTTAGTTAAATAAGCTATAACGGTTTCCAATTAGGGTCTTTCACATCGTTTTTATTTGGTTTTTTTACACACTCAATACACCTTTCCTCACAAGTCCCGAATAAGATATAGTTTTTCTGTGCTTGCCTTAAAGATGGAATATTTGCACCACCCTCATAATCAGGGTCATCATATTGAACTCTATCATCTTCCCAAAAACAAATACTGCATATGTCATATGTTCCAGGAGGTTCTGCATCTAATGTTTTATAGCCACAACAAGGACAAGTATATTTCATCTAATCACCCCTGATAATAAAATAACGACTACTACTTATTCTGCAATGGCCTCGTTAATTGAGCGACTATGGTTTACCAATTACAGGATATACATAAGTTATATCTTCTAAATCTTTAATCAGATCCTTTAAATACGATTGATTTGACACAAATTCAAAGGTTAGTACTGCACCAATTCCTGCTGGATAGCAAGTCTCTCCAGACCATTCAATATGTCCTAATTTATCCATTTTTCCTTCAATGTGTATGAAGCTATCTAAATTTTTCAATATAGCTTTTCCCGATAAATGCCTATCCATTAACTTTAAGTCATTAACAAAATCTTTAATTTCATCTGTTCTTAAATTTGCATTAAAATCAACATAATACCCTGGAATTTCAATTTTTACATTGGAAACAACCCAGTTCCCATCCCAATAATCAGAACTACTCGGATATTCACGACCTAAGATATCAATTTCTACTTTAGTTTTCTCACCTAAAAGATGAAACTTCATTTTTCCACCTCAAACTTTCACCTTTTAACTCTTTTCTTATTTTACTAAACTGCGATGTTAGTTATCTTTATTTAGAGTGGACACTAACGCTTCGTTTTTCACTTCCAATATATATTTTGTAAAAACATGTTCCCTACCGCCATTTTTCTCATACCACTCTTGAATTCGTTTAACGTGAGCACTGTCACCTTTTACATTATTCTCAATTTCTATATAATCGTCATAACTGTTATATTCCCAAATAGCGAAAACTTCCGTTGAATTATCTTTATTATCTTTCATCCAACGTCCTATTAAACGTGCTCCGTACTTTAGTTGATTAGGTAAATTGGTTTTATTGAAATATTCATTAAATTCTTCTATAAAATCATTTTTTACAGTGTAAAATTTTCTCCTATAAAACATTTACATACCACCTATGATTTTTTATTATAGACATTTCTGCACTGTTTACTTATTTTGATAATTCCTTTATTTCTTCAACGAAAATGCCTCCATGTTCGACCAATCTTTTGCATGCTTCAATGTAATATCGATAAACATTGCTAGAGCGGGGGAAATCCACTTGTTTTTGTGATAAGCAAATTGAGAGTAAATAGGATAAAAGTTTCCTTCGCAAGGAATTACTTTTAACTTTCCTTCTTTGATTTCTTCATTGACTGCCATTAAAGGTAAGCAAGCAATACCTAGACCACTCATGACACAACGTTTCATCGCTTCTACACTCCAAAGCTTCATTGTGTGAGAAGGTGAGATACCTCGTTCGCTAAGGTATTCTTCAAACATATTTCGATAACTACATTCTTCCTCGTTCACGATCAAACATTCGCTTAGTTTTTGATTATCGTAGCTTTTATCTAGTATATTCAGTGAACAGTCAGGGCTTCCGACAAGGACTACAGGTTCAGCTAGTAAGGAATGGACGATTAAATCGGAATCCTGTAATTGTGGCAACATAAGAAATGCGATATCTGCACTACCGCTAAGTATTGCTCTTTTGTTATCTCCACAAGTGGCGTTACTTAAACTGATGCTCACATGGGGAAACTTCTTTCTATACTCTCTTAATATTGGCTCTAAACGATAAACGGTTAAGGACTCCGGGGCCGAAATCTTTAACTCTCCACTCATCTCCTCTTCATCACTAGCAATACTTTCAATCTTTCCGTACGTTTCTAAAATTTCTTTCGTATAGGGCAATAACTTTTTGCCGACATCGGTCAATTTTAGTTTTCGACCCATTCGGTCAAATAGAGGCGCACCTAAATGTTCTTCCAGTGCCTGTATATGAGAAGTTACCGTAGATTGTGTATATCCTAATTGTTCTGCAGCCTGTGTAAAGCTTCCGTTTTCAATGACCTTATTAAATGTAACAAAATGCCGTATTTCCATTATTTCACCTACTTTAAGTTTATTCTTCCTATTATAGTATCAGAGAAATCAATAGATAACTTCAGAAATTTCAATTTTACTGATAATTTGAAATGGGTTAATGTTAAGTAAAGTATTTAAAGGTGGAGGGAATGTGGTGAAACGTATACATTATAGTTGGTTTATCCTTGCTGTAACATTTTTCTCCATTATTGTAGCTGGAATTACGATGTCATCATCGGGAGTTTTTATAACTCCTTTCGAAAGCGAGTTTGGCTGGGATCGGTCAGTTATTGCGGTTGCTTTTGCCATTAGTTTGTTTTTATATGGCATCTCTGGACCGTTTATGGCGGCATTACTCAATGTAATGGGCTTAAGGAAAATGATGCTGATGTCAATGGCCACTCTACTAATCGGTATCCTACTTACTTTCATTATGCAGCAAGCATGGCAGCTAATTATCATTTGGGGAATCATTATTGGGCTTGGATCTAGTCTTTTTTTAACAGTATTAAGTCCGTATGTGGCGAATCATTGGTTTGAGAAAAGAAGAGGTCTTGCAGTAGGGATTTTAACTGCGAGTACAGCGACAGGACAGCTTATTTTACTTCCTGTTTTAGCAAGTATTATTGAGAACTATTCGTGGCGTCCCGCGATGGGATTAATTGTGACTTTGAGTTTGATTATGCTAATCATTATCTTATTATTTATGAAAAACAGTCCGAAAGATGTTGGACTTCTTCGATATGGACTGAAAGAAGAAATAGAAGAAAGTGATGAAGGACCAAAAGAAAATCCTATTGTCATTGCATTCAAAGGTTTGCTGAAAGCGGTAAAAATGAAGGAGTTTTGGTTATTAGCAGGTAGCTTCTTTATTTGTGGTTTTTCTACGAATGGGTTATTTGGTACGCATTTCGTTTCATATTGTATTAGTTTTGGCGTTCCTTTAGTTACAGCGGCTTCGCTTCTTTCGTTTATGGGATTATTCAATTTAATCGGGACTACTTTATCTGGTTGGCTATCAGATCGCTTTGATAATCGTTGGCTATTATTTACCTACTATGCTTTAAGAGGGACTTCTCTAGTACTACTTCCTTATGCACTTAAGGAAGGGAACATGACTTTGCTATTTGTTTTTTCCGTATTTTATGGATTAGATTGGATTGCTACCGTGCCACCAACAATTAGTATCTCTAGGCAAATTTTTGGTATCAAGCAAAGTGGTGTCATTTATGGCTGGATTTTTGCATCTCACCAAGTAGGTGCAGCAGCTGCAGCTTATGGAGGCGGGCTTATTTATCAATTTTTTAACTCTTATACTGGGGCCTTTCTTATGGCAGGAGTTTTCTGTTTAATAGCAAGCTTTTTTGTCATTTTCATAAAAAAACAATATTCTGGTCGATTGGCATAAACAAACAGGACTTTCATCAATTAATAAATTGGTGGAAGTCCTTTTCAATCAATTCAATTGTTGAGAAAGGCGTATCATATCTCTACACCAAATACCGTTTTCAAAAATATCTTCTTTATAATGTCTCGTGAAAAAGTCACGATCAATACTAGTGATTCTAAACCCACATTTTTGGTACAAAGCGAGCTGACCAATACTGGAATTACCCGTTCCAACTTCGATTGTTTGATAGCCTTTTACTTTGGATCTCTGAATCGCATCCATGATTAATTGTTTTCCAATACCTTTACCTTGTGCGCTCTCTGAAACCGCAATATTTATAAGTTCAATTGTCTCTGGACTTTTAGAAAGCAATACATAAACGCCTATGATTTCTTTGTTGTTTTCTGCGACATAGCAATCTCCTGTATTCAAATATTCCTTTACTAATGGTAGAGAAGGATCTGCCAATAACAACAAGTCAATTGGAGGTGCTTCGTTGATGTTCAATTTTCGAATTTGCATTTGTATTTCCCTCCTATCAATAAAGGCACACTCCTATTTCTGGAATGCGCCTTTTCATATGATCTGAGAGGGATTCGAACCCCCGACCCCGTCCCTGTCAAGGACGTATTCTCCCGCTGAACTATCAGATCGTAATATGTTTCTTCCGCTATTATATAAGTTTGACCAGAAGAGTACAATACTTTAAACGACTATATTTCTACTATGGCTTGAGATGTATTAGTAAACACTGCTGAAGTACATTTATTTAAATAGCAGATGGTCTATACTAGAAAGTAAAAGTAAGCACGGGAAAAGAGGGGACATATGGTTGATTATACAAAAGAAGTAGAGCAACAACTTCACTTTTGGAAGCATAGAATAACAAAGAAAACTGGCATCCTAGGCCGGACGTCTAAAAATGTACAGAACAAGATTAACGGTCTTATTCCAGAAAAGTTTCATCAAGTGATGACAGAAAGTATTAAAAACATGGTAAAAGCAACCCTTGTAGGCTCCAATATGACAACGAAAAAACGGCTGCCATTAGAGCTTAGTCTTTATGAGCGAGACGAACTACTGAAAGAAAAACTTTCTACCTTCAGAAAAACCGCTGTTGTAGAAGGAGCAGGAACTGGTGCAGGAGGGATATTGCTTGGACTTGCTGATTTCCCATTACTACTATCGATAAAAATGAAATTTCTATTTGAAGCTGCTGTTATTTACGGATTTGATACGGATGATTATGAAGAACGACTTTTCATTCTACATATTTTTCTGTTAGCTTTTTCAAGTGAGGAAAAACGAAGAGATGCATTATATATTATTGAAAACTGGGAACAGCAAAAACATGTGATTGCCGATATGGATTGGCGAGAATTTCAACAGGAATATAGGGATCATATTGATTTAGTAAAAATGTTTCAGTTACTGCCTGGTATCGGAGCGGTTGTCGGGGCATTTGCCAACTACAAACTGTTAGATCAACTGGGAGAAACAGCTATGAATGCATACAGGTTGCGTTTATTGCTCTCCAGCTAATTGACTCTAACACGAAATGATGATATATTGAAAATATTCTAATTAAAGGTGTGGTGAAGTATGTCGGTTGTAGGTATAAACTAATTTAGTTTAATAAGGCTTTTAATGACTGGTTTTGTACTAGTTTATTAAGTATGCCTTGTTCCACAATGTATAAGTAATATTGTGGATACCTACCTAAAGACTGCTTCCTTTTCCATATAATCGTTTAACATAATGGTATGTTAAGACGAAGAGCGTGGTGGGATTTGTCCTGCCATGCTCTTTTTCGTTCCTACCTTCTTATTTGTTGACGATAAAAATGCTTTGTGACCATCACAAAGCTGATGCCCGCAGGAGCTTTCTATCCATTTTTCGGTTAAAACCGTAACTATGGAAGGTAGGAGAGATTCTTGCGGGCATTTTTTGACTTTTTAAGGAGGACTAAAAATGAATACAATGACATTTGAAAAATTACAATACAACGAATTAAAAGAAATGGTGAAATCCTACTGTGTAAGCAGTTTAGGAAAAGAGTTGTTGGATAAGTTGGAGCCGAGCACAAATAGTAAAGTTGTAAAAAATAGACTGAACGAGACGACAGAGGCGCGGAAGTTATTAGATGCGGAAAGCCATCTACCATTAAAGGGTATCTCCAATATCAATCATCTGATGGAAAAGCTTGAAAAAGGGATGATTCTAGGTCCATCTGAGTTAGTAGCTATATCGGACTTTTTAAGAGGCTGTCGGATGATAAAGCAGTTTATGTTGGGGAAGGAATTTTTTGCTCCTGTATTGCATGCCTATGCTTATTCGATGACAGAATTTCCGAGTATGGAAGAAGATATTAACTTTTCTATTAGAGGGAACAGAGTTGATTCACAAGCTAGTAAAGAATTAAAGCGGATTCGAAACCAAATCTCGAAGACAGAAGAAAAAATAGAAGAACGTCTAAATAAATTTTTAAAAAGCAGTGCCAACAAAGAATATATTCAAGAATTTTTTATCAGTAAAAAAGACGATCGTTTTACGATTCCCATTAAAGCCTCTTATAAAAATCAAGTCGATGGGACGATTATTGAAGCTTCTTCCAAAGGGTCTACCGTATTTATAGAACCAGCTGCTATTTCAAAATTGAATGCAGAACTAGCCATTTTAAAAGCGGAGGAGTCAATAGAAGAGTATCAAATTTTAGCAACCCTTTCAGGAAGTATTCTAGAGGAAATCAAACAAATCACAATCAATATTGAACTAATCGGTCAATATGACATGATTTTTGCCAAGGCCAAGTTCAGTAAAAGTATGGATGGAATAGAACCGAAGCTAAATAATTACGGGTATATTAAGTTGAAAAATAGTAGACATCCACTCTTACCTAGAAATAGTGTGCCGTTAAACTTTGAAATTGGAAAAGACTATCGCAGTCTAATCATTACAGGGCCTAATGCTGGTGGTAAAACTGTCGTACTAAAAACAATTGGTATACTAACACTGGCCGTCATGTCGGGTTTTCATATTGAAGCGGATGAAGGAACCGAAATTGCTGTTTTTAACCAACTCTTCGTAGATATCGGGGACAATCAAAGCATAGAGAATTCCCTTAGTACGTTTTCATCCCATATGAAAAACATTTCTGAAATTATGAATGCATCGACGAATAATACACTTCTTTTATTTGATGAAATCGGAAGTGGAACAGAGCCTAACGAAGGAGCAGCACTGGCTATTGCCATTCTAGAAGAATTTTATCAAATGGGTTGCATAACGGTCGCGACTACTCACTACGGAGAGATTAAACGTTACTCGGAAATGCATAGTGACTTCATGAATGCTGCGATGCAGTTTAATAGTGAAGCGTTAGAGCCAATGTATAAACTTTTAATTGGCAAATCAGGTGATAGCAATGCTCTGTGGATTTCTAAGAAAATGAATTTGCGTGAAAAAGTACTGCAAAAAGCACAGCGTTATATAGAAGATAAAAACTATGATTTGGAGCGTGTAAGAGACAATAAAATAAAAAGGCCAATTGTCGAAACTGTCCCCGAAGCAGAAGCGTATGAATTTGAGGTAGGGGACAGAGTAAAACTAACAGAACACGATGATTTTTGCATTGTGTATGAGAAAAAAGACAACCTTAATAATCTGTTAGTGTTCTATAAAGATGAAATAATAAAAGTAAATGCAAAAAGGGTAGAACTCGAAGGAAAAGCAACTGACCTGTATCCGGCAGGTTATGATTTAAATTCATTATTTGTTAGTTATGAAGAAAGGAAATTCCAACACGACATGCAGAGAGGTTCTAAAAAAGCGTTGAAAAAAGTGTCAAAAGATATTCGGAAAAAGCTCCATGAGTAATCATTTCTTTTTTATACACATTCGAGGGAGCTTCCCAAGATTTTTCTTTTGTTTATTTTTTGCTAAAAAACCTTCAATAGTAGATAATTCTTATGTAAGTTAAAAAAGGGAACTTTGAAAAATGTTATTAGGAGGAAATTAGAATGGAAGAAAATACGCTTGAAATTGAAGTAGGTCAAATTTTTACAGTACTTGATGAAGATGACCAAGAGCAAGAAATGGAAGTACTCGGGTTGTTAACAGTAGATGAGGTTCAATATGCTGCTGCCGGTTTCGTGGAAGATATTGAAGGAGACTCGGAAGAAGATATTGATGTGTTCTTTTTTAGATTAGAAGATGAAGAATTAGCTTTTATCGACACAGATGAGGAATTTGAAAAAGTATCTTTTGCATTTTCACAAGCGGAAGAAGAATAGAAGATGCAAACAGGAGGAAGGGCTTAAATAAAGCTCTTCCTTCTTTTTTTTGCATGTTCTCTACCTAACTAACATAGAATCTAAAGAATTGTTCATGAGCACCAAGAAAGGAAGAGAATAACATAAATATCTAATCTCTTGTTCACAATTTACAGAATATAATGTACAATTTAAAGACTACGAGTTTAGGAGGATTATTTTGGCGAAATTAAAGAAATTTGGTATTGTACTAGCTTCATCTGCTCTATCTTTTGGTGTATTTTCTACTAGTGCAAGTGCTTCTCCCAATGTGGAAGGACAACAGGAAAGGATTCAGATCCAAGTTGCTTCAACAGAAACTGTTTTTACGAAGAATGATTTAATAAAAAAATTTCATGAGTTATTTCCTAAGAAGTTCGATTTTTTAACGAGCAGTGATTTTTACATGGGTGGCTCTCACATGTATCCAAATGACGATACGGTACGTTATGATTTATCTTTCAATAAAACGATTGATGGAAAACGATTATATGGAAGTGTAGGATTTGTTGGAGAGAAATTAGAAATTGAGCAATTTTACTACCAACCAACCCTTGATAAAGAATCGTTATTTCCAGCAAAAGTAACAAAAGAAGAAGCAAAAAAACTAGCAGTTGATTTCGTAGGACAGTTATTAAACGGAGAGGAATATGAGCTAGAACCAAACGTTTATAACTATTATCCTCAACAAATTTTAACAGAACCGATTCGCTACTCCTTTTCTTTCACACGTACGGAAAATAAAGTCCCCATTGCGGATCAAAGAATAGAAGTAACGGTTCTTGGAAATGGTGAAATCGTTAACTTTTACAAGAATCCTCTTAAATCGGAAAAAGCTACATTTGACGATGCAAAACAACTAAAAGATAAAAAAGAGATATTGGAAAAGATAAAAGAAAACCTAACGACAAGTTTGCAATACCAACTGAATACCGATTATCAAACTGGTGAAAGCAGTGTTCAGCTTGTCTACCAACCAACAATGAAATGGCAGGGTGTACATGCATCTACTGGTAAGTGGCTAACTTCAAATGGATACGTAGAAGATATTCCAGAAATAACGAAAATTGAAAAGTTGGCAGCTAATCCACTACCTCCGAAACAAAAAGGTATTTCAGTGGAGTCTGCAAAAAAACTAGCAGAACAACTTTTAAGCATTAAATCTGATAAAGTTAAACTTACCATTTCATCCATCGACGAAATAGAAAACTATAACGGACAGGCTGTTATTAGTGTTCAATATATGTATAACTACGCGAATGGTGGATCTGGTACGAACTTAGAAATAAATAAAGATACCGGTGAGATCATTCAATACAATGATATAAAAAACCATCTTCTTGAACAAATCGGAGAAAAACCTAAAACAGAAAACCCAATTTCTCAAGAAGAGGCGCTTGCTCAAGCGGTAAAATATTTAAAAGAATGGGCTCCTTCTTATCTGCACAATTATGCTATGCCTGTAGATGAGCCGTATTTTGAAAATAGATCAGGTGGGTACTATTTCAGTTTTCCTAGAATAGTGAACGGTATTGTTGTGCAGGGAGATCAAATTGGGATACACATAGCGGCAGATGGTTCTTTAAATAGCTTGAATGTGAGTCAGCAAGAGGTAGAAAACTGGCCATCAATTGATAAAGTTATTTCGGCAGAAGACGCGAACGCAAAATTAAAAGAGGCATTGAGCTTAAAATTGAATTATATGAAACAAGGAAGAGATGAAGAAAATCATCACTATGATTTGATCTATTCCCCAGTTTTTAACGAAGATTCATTAAGTTATTTAGATGCTACTACAGGGGAATGGAAGAACATATATGGTGAAAGCAATGCGGCAGTCATTTCACATCCTTTGGCAGAAGAAGAACTTAATTATCTTATTAGTGCTAAAATCTTAGATATCAAAAACAAGAAAGACTTTAATGCAGATGCTTCTATCACTAAAGGGGAAGCGTTAAAAGTTATAATGAATTCCCTTACTTATTTTTATTCGGGTGGTTATTACGGAGATAGAGACAATTCGCACCAAACCTTTGATAATATAGATCCTAAACATCCGTTGTATCAAACGATAGAACGTGCTGTTGAAATGGGCGTTATCAAACCAACGACTAAGAATTTTGATGTAGACTCCCAAGTTACTAGGGAAGAAATAGCGGTTTGGTATGTACGCACTCTAGGTCTAGAGCAAGCTGCAAAGCATAGCGATATTTATAAACTTGGCTTTGCCGATGCAAATAAAGTGAAAAAAGAATACACCGGCTATGTTGCTTTAGCAAGTTCAATGGGATTATTCGAAACAAATCAAAATAAATTTAATCCTGATCAAGCAATAACGTACGCGGAGCTAGCAGTGTCAACGATTCGCTTGGCTCA
Organism: Psychrobacillus sp. NPDC096389; assembly: GCF_044762855.1. Lineage (NCBI taxonomy): Bacteria > Bacillati > Bacillota > Bacilli > Caryophanales > Bacillaceae > Psychrobacillus > Psychrobacillus sp. NPDC096389. The sequence continues at coordinate 159,287 of NZ_JBIWFB010000008.1, forward strand.
TGAAATGTCCGATAAAAGAAATGGCGTGTATTATTAATTTAATGCGTTAAGTTTTAAAAGACTTCCACCGTGTATTTATGTATGTGGTGGAAGTCTTTACTTTGTTGAGGTGAATATGATATGAGAATAATTGTAGGCATTCTTTCTGCTTTATTTGGAGCAATATTGACAAGTATAACTATTAATTCACATAGCATGATAGAAGATATTGTTTTCCATGCCTATGGAGTAATTTTTATCCTATTAGGTTTAATACTTATAAAACATAGAAAAAACAAAAAAGGAAAAATATATGCTAGACCGATGGGAATAGCAATTGTCATGAGTATATTTGGGATTGGAATGATACTCAAGCCAATTCTAACTTCAAGTAGCGGATTAATAGGTCTGGGAATATTTTATTTGATTGTCGGTTTGATTTTGGCATTGGTTGATTATTTGGAGGAATAATACATAGTACAATTTTATTGAAAATGAAAGTCTGTTGATGGAGCTTAGTCCATAGTGTAAGATGGGTTTTACGGATAAAAACACATCGAAGGTGAGTTATATGGGATATCAGGGAAGAATATTTTCAATCGCTGTAGTGATACTTTTTAATATAATTCGTTATTATTACTATCATCAGTATTTAGGATTGCCTTTTAAATGGAACTTTTTTATATTAACTTTTATTTTTTTGACGATAGCTTGGTGGTGTGGTAAACAATACGACTCAGCAAAATATTATTCGGAAAGGGACCCGTTAACTAATACTTTTAATCGACGAACAATAGAACAGAAATTTCAAAGGATTTCAGCAGTCTGTGACAAGGAAAAAAAGTCGCTTGGGGTTATTATGGTAGATCTTAATAACTTTAAAGATGTAAATGATCAATATGGTCATCAAAAAGGCGATGAATTACTCAACCAAGTTGCAACCAAATTAACCAACTTCGTGCATAAAAAAGATTTAGTTGCAAGATGGGGTGGCGATGAATTTGTCATTCTCGTATCTCATCTAAAAGAAGAGTTTAATAACGATTATATACAGGCCTTACTACGAAGTTTAAAAGAGCATAATGATAGTGAGTTCTCTTCTATTGGAGCTTCAATTGGGTTTGCGATTTATCCAACAGATGGGGATAACCTTCAAAAGCTAATTCAAATTGCAGACAGAGGAATGTACGAAGAAAAAAGAAACAAAGATAAATAATAAGTAAAAAAGCACCGAAGCGTAAATATGCATCGATGCTTTTTCCTTTTAACGAAGAACGATTTCGTGTTCGCCCTCACTATCCGTGACGACAAATACTAGTGAATTATCTCGTTCTGAAACTGGTACTGGAACTTTTGTATACAAATGAATTGTTTGTTCTTGTAAAGAATCAATACTAGAGGCACCGAACTCTGAACCATCCAATGATTCGGTAGTTGCAGTGAATTCGAATTCATGTTTGTTATCATAAATCGCTTTAAACTTCACCGGAGCCAGTGGGTTGCCATAGCTAAATGAGTTTAATGTATCATTACTAATTTTTCCTGTTACATGAAGATAGATTTCGCTATCTGCTATTATGCTGTGTGGATCTGCCCCTGTTGAAGTTGTAAATTCTTTTGTAAATTCAGCATGGTTCAGTGTTATTACAATGTCACCGTCTTCATATTCGAATACGATATCTTCTTTCAATATATTTTCACCTGGTATTTGCTTAGTTGTATTCGATTCTTCTTTTTCTGTTTTATTCTCTACTTTTTCGGTATCAGCAGTTTCTGTTTGTACTGCATTAGACTTAATACTTTTCTCTTCTGTATGTTTATCATTTTCATTTTCCGCTACAGCAACTTCTCCATCGTCACTACAAGCAGCTAAAATAATAGTTAGTGATGCTAATAAAACTGCAATACTTTTCTTCATCGTACACATCTCCCTGTCGTTAATAATATTCACTCTCTTTATTATAGTCAGCTATTTTTGGAGCTTTCAAGTACATGTGGATATAGTTGGTAAAAATGGTACTTTAGAATTCTTCGTTAAAAATGAGTCTAAATACCGTAATTTGTCAAAGAATAAGCGGGAAATAGGAAGTACGAACTGATTTGATTGTATATGACCAATTATTGGAAAAATTGAAAATGCAGATTAGTATACATTTAAGTAAGAGGACGGTAATCTATATAGAGATTGTACATAAACGTTTATTGAAAAAGGAGAGAGAAAAATGCAAGAAATTACTGGGAAAACAGCCCTTATTACAGGAGCAGGTCGTGGTATTGGAAAAGCAACAGCGATCGCATTTGCGAAAGAAGGAATTCATGTTGGGCTACTGGCTCGTACGATTGAAAATTTAGAACAAGTAGCAGCCGAACTAAAAGATTTCGGAGTGAAGGTTTCCATCGCAACTGCAGACGTTGCCGATATGGAATCTGTAAACGAAGCAGTAGACAAGATTAAAGCTGATCTTGGCTCTATCGACATATTAGTAAACAGTGCGGGTATTAGTAAATTTGGTAATTTCCTTGAACTAGATCCAGAAGAATGGGCAAAAATTATTCAAGTAAATGTCATGGGGACTTATTACGTAACGCGAGCTGTATTACCTGAAATGATTGAAAGACAGACAGGGGATATTATTAATATTTCCTCCACAGCAGGTCAAAAAGGAGCACCAGTAACAAGTGCTTATAGTGCATCAAAAGCAGCAGTAATTGCTTTGAGCGAATCCTTGATGCTAGAAGTTAGAAAGCATAATGTCCGTGTCGTTACATTAACGCCAAGTACAGTAGCAACAGATATGGCGGTCGAATTAAACTTAACAGACGGCAATCCAGAAAAAGTTATGCAGCCAGAAGATCTTGCAGACTTTATGGTCGCTCAGCTTAAAATGAATCCAAGAATCCTACTTAAATCAGCTGGATTATGGTCAACTAATCCATAAATACGAATAGGGAAAAATCCTTTTCGAAAAAAGTATTGCAAATTATTAGATAATGAAGTAGAGTTGTAAGCAACAATAAAATTTAATAGTTTTTCTTATCTAGAGAGGTTTAGGGACTGGCCCGATGACACCTCAGCAACCGCCTGTTATGGCACGGTGCTAATTCCAGCAAGTCGATTAAAGACTTGATAGATGAGGAAAAGACTTATTCATACGAAGAGTCTGCTCCTTTAATAATTATCAGGAGCAGACTCTTTTTTGTCTTTACAATCACAGTATATAAAATGTTAACGATAAATTGGTACCGTTACGGTTTAAAAGGGAATTCGGTGAAATACCGAAGCTGTCCCCGCAACTGTAAGTGTGGACGACTGTTGAAACAGCCACTGCGAGCAATCGTGGGAAGGTCAGCAGAAGGATGAAACACGAGCCAGTATACCTGCCTTTTATCGTATGAAGCAACACTTTCTTCGGGGGTTGAGAGGTGGGGGCGAGGGGCTATTTTCATCGTATCGGTGGATTAGTCTTGTTGTTTCCTACTTTTTATTTTGAGCGATGGCTCAGCCGAAGATGGCTGGGACATCGCTTTTTTTGTTTACATTACATTACCAACTGGAAAGGGGGTGATTGAAAAAGTGAGATTCACAGGTTTACATATTTAAAAACATAAACTAAAAGGGGAGAATATGCATGGTAAACGTACAAAGTTCAAATATTGGATATCCAAGAATTGGTGAAAAGCGTGAATGGAAAAGAGCGTTAGAAAGTTTTTGGAACGGTAAGATTTCAGAAGCGGAACTGTTAACAACGACGGATGCAATACGTCTTGCGAATTTGCGTAAACAGAAAGAATTAGGAATCGATCTTATTCCGGTAGGAGACTTTTCACTATATGACCATGTGCTCGATACATCAGTTATGTTTGGAGTTGTTCCAAAGCGCTTTACATATACAGGTGGAAAAGTGTCTTTGGAGACTTATTTTGCAATTGCCCGTGGAAATAAAGATGCAGTAGCATCGGAAATGACGAAATGGTTCAATACGAATTATCATTATATCGTACCAGAACTTGAAGGTGTAACACCGCAATTAGTAGAGAATCGTCCACTTACTTTTTATAAAGAAGCAAAAGAGAAGCTAGGTATTAATGGAAAACCTGTTATTTTGGGACCAGTTACTTATATTAAACTGGCAAGGACAGAAAATTTCACTTCTTTATTACAACAGCTTACACCACTGTATATTCAAGTGTTAAAAGAACTTGCGGAGGCAGGAGCAAAGTGGGTGCAACTTGACGAGCCAATTTTGACTAGTAAATTGTCTAGCGAAGAAATAGGGCAAGTGAAACAAGTTTATACTGCAATTCATGAGGCAGTTCCAGGACTCAATATTATCCTGCAAACGTATTTTGAAAAAGCTGCTGATTATGAAGCGGTTGCTGAGTTGCCAGTGAAAGGACTAGGTCTGGACTTTGTGCACGGAGATTCGCTTGAACAGCTACGGAAATATGGATTCCCTAAAGACAAAATCCTTTTTGCAGGTGTCATTGATGGACGAAATGTATGGCGCGCAGAATTGGATAAAAAAGTGGCACTTCTAAACGAAATTCAAGCATATGTTGAAAAAGATCGGCTTATTGTTCAACCTTCTGCATCTCTTTTACATGTACCGGTCAGTACGAAATCAGAAGAGCGACTAGATTCAATCATAAAAGGCGGGCTAGCATTCGCTGATGAAAAGCTTGTTGAAATTGTTCTGCTAAGTAAAGGAGTACATGAAGGAACTGAGGTGATTGAAGCAGAACTTGAAGAAAGTAAAAATGCCCTTTCTATTTTAAATAACTCCAAGTACAGACAAAACGCAAAAGTGAAGGGAAGTATTGAAAAACTAACAGAACAAGATGTGAACCGTGCATTACCATTTGCTGAACGTATTAAAAAGCAACAGCAACGATTTAACTTACCTCTTCTCCCAACAACGACAATCGGGAGTTTGCCGCAAACCCCTGAAGTAAGACAAACTAGATCGAAATGGCGAAAAGGGGAAATAACGGATCAAGCATATGAGCGATTTGTTAATGAACAGATTGAAAAATGGATTAAAATTCAAGAGGAAATTGGCATTGACGTTTTAGTTCATGGTGAATTTGAGAGAACAGATATGGTAGAATACTTCGGTGAAAAATTTGGTGGTTTTGCGGTGTCACAATTTGGCTGGGTTCAATCATACGGTTCGCGCTGTGTTAAACCTCCACTTATTTTGGGGGATGTTGCGTTCAGTGAACCAATTACAGTGAGGGAAAGTGTTTATGCCCAATCGTTAACGACGAAGCCAGTAAAAGGAATGTTGACAGGACCTGTAACGATTTTGAACTGGTCATTTGTACGTGACGATATCCCTCGTTTTGATGTGTTAAACCAAATTGCATATGCACTTCGTCAGGAAATCGAGGAGCTTGAAAAGAATGGAATCGGCATGATTCAAGTAGATGAACCTGCATTAAGAGAAGGATTGCCATTAAACCCTGAAAAAAGGGACGACTATTTAAATGCAGCCGTATATGCATTTAAACTGGCAACTGCTTCAGTAAAAAATGATACGCAAATCCATACACATATGTGTTATTCAGAATTCAGCGGTATAATCGATTCCATTAGTGCCCTAGATGCAGATGTAATATCGATTGAAACATCAAGAAGTCATGGAGAAATCATTTCAGCATTTGAAAAAAATACCTATGATAAAGAAATTGGTTTAGGAGTATATGACATTCATAGCCCACGTGTTCCAAGTAAAGAAGAGATGAAACAAAATATTAATCGAGCGCTTCAAACAATCAAACCAACACAATTTTGGATTAATCCAGACTGTGGTTTGAAAACAAGAAAAGAAGAAGAAACAATCCAAGGGTTAAAAGTGATGTTAGAGGCTGCCAAAGAGGTAAGAGAAAGTCTGTTGGCCGCTATTCAAAAATAGTAGTTAGTTGATTAAAAGATATTTTGAAATAAGCACAAACGAATAGTCTAAAGATCTAAATTAGAATTATTAGCAAATACAACACGATTCTATGCCTTTTTGAACTATATTAAAAAGCCTCGCTATTTTGGGGGATTTTGGTTTAAGGGCTATCAGCCATTCTTTGTAATGGCTGCGTGAGTTGTTTCAAATATTGAGTTATTTACTCTAAGTTCTGTACATTTAATTTGTTCGGGATATTTTGAAAGAATTATTGAATAGTACCGTTTTGCACCCTTTTTACTAAAACATAAATAGTAGCATCGATTGCACACCAAGTTAGTAAACACACTAAAATTGCATCCTTTTTCCCTAACTTTTGGGGGACATGTTTATTATAGAAAATTCATTATGCCAATAAGGAGGTCTCCTAATCATTTTAAGAAGAAGGGATACCATATAGTGTCACGAAAACTTTTCTGGGTACTTCTATATCTGAAACTAGTAGTAAAGATACTAATTGTATTAATTTCAGAAACAATTGAAATTATGTTCATTATATGAGCAAACGCTTACATATTAGAATCTTTCGATTATAATACATTTAGAACAAAATTTTACGTAGTGAACAAAGTTTCGTGGAGGGGGAAATATGTACTCAAAAGTAGAAATGATTAAAGTTGCAAAGCTCTATTACGAAATGAAATTAACGCAAAAAGAGATAGCTGAAAAGCTCAATTACTCAAGGGCGACCATTAGTAGAATAATAGATGCAGCGTTTAAGGCCGGTATTATAAAGGTGGAAATAAATTATACACTTAGTTCTGTTCAAAAATTAGAAAGTAAGATTAAAGAAAAATATAACTTGAAAAAGGTATTTGTATTGCCTGTGTATTTGCATGAAAGAGAACTTGTTTTGAATGATGTCGGAAAAGCTGTTGCAGCTTATCTATATGAAATTTGCGAAGACGATTCCATCTTAGGATTATCTTGGGGAACTAGTTTAAGTCATGTTGTTCCTTATTTAAAGAAAAAAGTATTGCCTAATATGAAGATTGTCCAATTAAATGGCGGGGTTGCAAAAAGTTCATATTCTACTGGATCAGGAGCACTGCTTGAAAAACTATCGCAAGCTTTTTGTGCGGAGCATTATCACTTACCTGTCCCATCCATTGTAGATTCTTCCATAATTGCTGAAGCCATCATGACAGATTCTAATATAGAGCAGGCACTGACACTCGGGAACAAAAGTAATATTGCCTTATTTGGAATAGGAAATGTTTCATACGATTCGGTTCTCTATAAAGGTGGATATTTTAAAGGAGATACATACGAAGAGTTGATTGAAAAAAATGCAGTTGGGGATATTTGTTCTAGGTATTTTTCTATTACAGGTGAGCTCGTTGATAGAAGTTTAAACGAGCGAACGATAGGGCTTGAGTTAGAAGAATTAAGAAATAAAGAGTATTCAATTGCGCTTGCAGCTGGGAAAGAGAAGGCAAGTAGTGTGATTGGTGCCTTAAATGGAGGATATGTTAATACCCTTTTCATAGATGAAGAATTAGCTAAAGAGATATGTATAAAGGAGATGTATTTAGATGATGAAAGCAGTCAAATTATATGAACCTGGAAATTTACAAGTAGAGGAAATAGAAATACCAACGATTTCAGCAACTGAAGTATTGATTAAAGTGAAAGCAGTGGGTATTTGCGGTTCTGATATTCCAAGGGCATTAGTTAAAGGTGCTTATTACAAAGGCTTAACACTTGGTCATGAATTTGCGGGTGAAATTATTGAATGTGGTTCAGAAGCAACAGAATGGAAAGTAGGAGATCGCGTAACAATTGCACCATTAGTGCCTTGTGGAGAATGTGTATATTGCAAGCAAGGGAAATATGGATTGTGTGATTCCTATAATTATTACGGTTCAAGAACTGACGGAGCTATGGCTAACTACATCAAAGTAGGTAAAGAGAATATCTTGAAACTAGATGACACAATTTCTTATGATGCAGGCGCAATGGTCGATCCAGCAGCAAATGCCGTTCATGGTCTCTGGAGGGGCGATCTGAAAAAAGGTGACACGGTGGTTGTTATTGGACTTGGTGCAATTGGAATGTTTGCAGTTCAATTTGCATGTGAAATGGGAGCAAAAGAAGTTATTGCTATAGACATCTTTGATGAAAAACTAGAAATAGCAAAAGTTTTAGGTGCAGACCGTGTTGTTAATTCAATGGAAGAAAACATAATAGAAGTATTAGCAGATGTAAGTATAGATGTAGTACTAGATACTTCCGGTTCACCTATTGCGCAGGATCAAGCAGTGTCTATCACAGGAAAAATGGGACGAGTAGTATTCCTTGGTATTTCTAACCAGCCACTTAATCTATCAGCTAAATCTGTAGATAGACTTATGCGCTATGAAATTGCGCTTAAGGGTTCTTGGAATTCCTTCTCTGATCCATTTCCCGGAAAAGAATGGACATATGCAATTGAATGTATGGCACAAGGGAAAATTAAAACAGAGGAAATTATTTCTCACCGTTTTGATTTAGAAGAAACACCACAAGTATTTGAAAAACTAAAAAACAAAGAATTAGCTTTCAATAAAATTTTAATCTATCCGGGCGAATAAAATGATGAAAGATTATGTACTAGGTATCGATTTAGGAACTCAATCTTTGAAGGTCGGTGTTTATACAACTGAAGGTGAGCAGCTTTATAATGCAAGTGCTGCTTATCCAACGCATAACGGTAGTAACGGTCATTCCGAGCAAGATGCAAATGACTGGTGGATTGCTTTACAAACAGCTATGCAGTCTGTTATCAAAGCGGTAAATCGTGAACGGATTAAAGGTATCGCACTTTGCGCAACCTCATCAACTGTTTTATTAACAGATGAAAATTTACAACCAATCGATTTAGCTCAATGTTGGATGGATCAACGGTCAACAGACGAGGAAGGTGAAATCAATGAAAATTTACATGTTCAGGTAAAAGAGCGATTACGCTATTCTGGAGGAAAAACCTCCATTGAGTGGATGTTGACAAAGTCATTGTGGTTAAAAAAGAATTATGATTTAACTGGTAAAAGGATTGTAGAGCAAATAGATTGGATGAACTATCAATTAACTGGTGTATTAGTAGGATCACAGTGCAACGCTACCTGTAAATGGGGATATGTTGAACGACTTGGTGGTTTCTCTGAAGAGTTTTTACACGGTATAGATCTTGAAGGCATTACAAAACATTGGCCATCTAAGATTATACATGTTGGTGACTTGGTAGGTACTGTTACGCAGGAGGCCGCTGACTTCTTATCATTAGAGGCTGGAATACCAGTATTTCAAGGGGGCATAGATGCCCATATAGGGATGATTGGAGCAGGAGCACTTAAACCAGGAAATCTTAATATGACCACTGGAACTAGTTTTGTACATTTAATGCACCATGAAGAACCAATATTTAATGATTCTTTATGGGGACCATATGATTCACCACTCGTACAGGATATGTGGTTGTTAGAAGGAGGTCAACTCTCCTGCGGTTCTATCATCTCCTGGTTTCTAAAGGAATTTTATGAGCATCAACCTAACAAGTTGGAAGTATACAAGGAACTAGAGAGAGAGATTCAACATATTGAACCAGGAAGTGACGGACTTCTAATGCTGGATAGTTGGAAGGGAAATCGAACTCCTTACAAAACGCCATACGCAACAGGTGCTTTTATTGGGCTGACACTTTCTCATAATAAATATCATATATATAGAGCAATTTTGGAAGCGATTGCATTTGGTACAAGAAATGTTATACGCACGTTTAACGAATCAGCTATACCTGTTAAACGAATTATTGCGGGTGGCGGTGGTACTCAAAATGAGTCATGGATGCAGATTATTAGTGATGTGACGGGAGTGCCAATTTCGATTCCAAAAGACATCGAAACAGGATCTAAGGGAGCAGCTATTATTGCCTCATTTGGTCTGGGGAAATATTCGTGTTTAGTAGAGGCATCGTCATCTATGGTCGAGATGAAAAAAACGTATACACCTAATACTAAGATGAAAGAAAAATACGATTTACTTTTTGAAAGCTATCTTGAATTAAATCAATTATTATTTCCAGTCATGGAGAAGTTGAAGAAAGGAGGCAGAACAAAGTGAGTAACATACTTGAAATGAAAGATGTATCTAAATCATTCCCGGGCGTAAAGGCTCTTCAAAACGTAAACTTTTCACTAGAAAAAGGTGAAGTACATTGTTTAATAGGGGCAAATGGGGCTGGGAAATCTACACTGATGAAAATATTAGCAGGCGTGTACACAAAAGATGAAGGAGAAATATTGCTTGAAGGAAAAAATGTAAGTATTAAAACACCTTCTGACAGTATGGCATTAGGTATTTCTACTATACATCAAGAACTTTCATTAATAGAAGAATTGAGTCTAGCAGAAAACATTTTTCTTGGAGATTATTTAAAACCGGGTGGTGGTTTTATTAATTGGAGAAAGATTAACGAAGAATCTAAAAAGATTTTCTCTCTATTGGGGATATCTGCCTCACCAAATCTGCAAACTTCAGAAGCAAGTATGGGACTAAAACAAATGACTGAAATTGCAAAAGCAATTAAGTCTGAATGTAAAATAATTGTGATGGATGAGCCTTCAACTGCTCTCTCTAGCGATGAAGTATTGAAACTTTTTGATGTAATTGAATTACTCAAGAACCAAGGATATACGATAGTTTATATTTCTCATAAGCTAGATGAGCTATATGCTGTTGGAGATCGAGTAACTGTATTAAGAAATGGTAAATGGATTATTACAGATAGTTTGAAGAATATTAAACAACCGGAATTAATCTATCATATTACGGGACGTTCTATTGAAAAAGAAGAAAAGGTGCATGTAACCTCGACAAAAGAAGAATTTTTACGAGTAGAAGGGTTCACAAATACAAAAATTAAGGATGTATCTTTTACTGTCGGAAAAGGGGAAATTCTTGGCCTATACGGTTTAGTTGGCTCGGGAAGAACAGAACTACTAAGAGCGATTTACGGAGCAGATGCTATTCAATCAGGCAAGCTATATATGAATGGAGAAAAGAAATCGATACCTTCTCCGAGTTTTGCAGTAGATTTAGGAATCGGATTAGTTCCGGAGAATAGAAAAACAGAAGGGGCGAACTTAGAACTATCAATATTAGAAAATGCAATGTTACCATCCCTTCATTCCTTTTCTAAAGGAAGCTTTGTGAACCAAAAGGATATGAAGATAGCAATGAAGGATGCTATTCAGAAGTTAAATATCAAGGCAAGTAGTATGCATGTCCCAATGGGAACCTTAAGTGGAGGAAATCAACAAAAAGTGATTATTGCCAAATGGCTAATTCATAACTCTAAACTTCTTTTATTTGATGAACCGACTCAAGGAATTGATATAGGTGCAAAAGATGAGATTTATAACATTATGAAGGAAATCTCTGGTCAAGGTTCTAGCATTATTATGGCAACCTCTGAAATTGAAGAATTGATAACGGTTTGCGATCGAGTGTTGATTATGTTTGAAGGTAAGGTAATTAAAGAATTTACACGCCCGGCAGAAAATAAAAATGATATTATGAACTTCGCCGTGTCAGGCTAAGGGCAAGGGGGATGTATTATGACTATAAAAGTTGAAGAATTGCATGAGACGGAAAAGAGACTACCATCTTTTAAATATATATTAAAGAAATATAATCTATTTTTTATCTTTTTAGTGTTTATTTTTATTGGTAGTTTATTATCAGATCAATTTCTCTCCACACAAAATATTCTAAATCTACTTCAACAATCGTCTTTTGTGGGAATTGTTAGTATTGGGATGACTTTTGTTATTTTAGTTGCGGGTATAGACCTGTCTGTAGGAGCGATTTTAGCATTAACAGGTATGTGTGTATCAATCTTACTAAGCACTGGCATGAATCCTGTATTAGCTATATTCATCACGCTAATAGTCGGAGCTGGATTAGGTTTCGTAAACGGATTCATTTCCACTAAATTTAAGGTTCCCGCTTTTATAGCGACTCTTGCAATGATGGTGAGTGCAAGAGGGCTGGCTCTTTTAACAACGAACGGTGAGCCTGTGTATGACTTGCCTGATAGTTTCACTATGCTTGGAGGCAATGTATTTGGTAGAATTCCTCTTACTGCGGTGATCTGGGTTGTATTAACAATCGTAGCAATTGTCGTTTTAAAATACACGACTTTTGGAAGGAAAATTTATGCGGTTGGAGGCAATGAAGAATCATCCCGACTTTCAGGTATTAGAGTTGGTAAATATGTAACGTGGTGTTTTGTAATATCTGGAGCATTAGCAGGAGTTGCAGGTATCTTGATGAGTGCTTGGCTAACAGTTGGACAACCAACGGCGGGAACAGGACTGGAATTAGATGTTATCGCTGCTGTTGTTTTAGGTGGAACAAGTCTTTTCGGTGGTAAGGGTGGCGTCGGAGGAACGTTCATAGGTGTGCTAATTATGAGTATGATTATTAATATCTTTAATTTACTAGGATTATCATCATACTATCAGTCAATATTTATGGGGATTATTATCGTTTTAGCTTTAATTATGAATCAATATATTTCTAATAAAAAGTAGGGGGAACGGAATGATGAAGAAATGGCTAATAGGTTTACTTGTGATAACAATGGTACTTGTTTTAGCAGCGTGTGGGGAAGATGAATCTGGAGATTCAGGTTCAACAAATGATAAGGATGATAAATCACTAGTAATAGGTTTTTCTCAAGTTACACTCGAATCGCCTTTTTACACATCTTTAGTAGATGGAGCAAAAGAATCTGCTGAGGCAGAAGGTGTGGAATTGATTGTTGTGGATGCTCAAAATAATATTGAAAAACAAAATACGGATGTACAATCACTTATTACAAAAGGGATAGATGTTCTTCTTATTAATCCCGTAAATCCATCAGCAGTTGCTCCAGCTTTAAAAGCTGCAGAAGCTGCGGGTATTCCAGTCATTACTGTTGACCGAGCTACAAAAGAAGAAGTGGTTTCTTATATTGGTCGTGATAATGAAGAAATGGGTCGTATTGCAGGAGAAAAAGCTATAGAACTTTTAGGTGGAGACTCTGCTTCCGGAAAAATTATTGAGTTACAAGGTGATGCAGGTGGAACAGTAACAAAGGCACGCCATGATGGTTTCCACGAAGCGGTAGGAAAAGTAGCTGGAATTAAAATTATTGAAGGACCATACAATGACTACATTCGTGCAAAAGCAGTTTCATCAATGCAGGATTTACTACAAGCACATCCAGATGTAAACCTTGTATATGCACATAATGATGATATGGCACTAGGTGCTGTTCAAGTATTAACTCAAATGGATAAAATAGATGAGGTCCAAGTAGTCGGAGTTGATGGATTAATGGAAGCTGTTAAAAAAATTGCGGATGGTTCATTCCAAGCAACTGTGATTAATGATCCTATTTCACTCGGATCTCTAGCAATTCAAACAGCAATTAAAGCAGGAAATGGCGAAGAAGTAGATAAAATTATGAATGCTGATACAGGATTAATCGATGAATCGAATGTTAATAATTATGTTGACGATTCGAAGAAATTTGCCGAAGTAAAATAATGGAGGGAGTAATTATGACAATTGCATCTATGATCGATCATACGCTATTAAAGGCAGATGCCACAAATGAACAGATTGAAAAGCTATGTCACGAGGCGGCACAATATGAATTTGCTACAGTTTGCGTAAATCCACATTACGTATCACGCTCGGCAGAATTGTTAGCTAATACAAAAGTAAAGGTTTGCACGGTGATTGGGTTCCCATTAGGTGCCAACAAAACAGCTGTTAAACTATTGGAAATGGAACTGGCCGTGCAGGATGGAGCAGAAGAAATCGATTATGTTATTAATATTAGTGATGTTAAAAATGGCGATTTCCAAAGCGTGAAAAACGAAATGAAGCAATTTCTAAAAATAAAAGAAAAATACCCAGATCTTACTATTAAGATTATTTTAGAAGTATGTTATTTAACAAATGATGAAATATCAAAAGTATCGTGGATTGCAAGAGAGTGTGGTATTGATTATGTGAAAACTTCAACAGGATTTGGAAGTGGTGGAGCAACGGAAGAATCTGTTCAAATTATGAATGAAGTATCTGGTGACCAAGTTAAGGTAAAAGCATCCGGAGGAATTCGAACAGCTGAGGACACTCAAAAATATCTATCTATGGGCGTATCAAGAATTGGGACAAGCAACGGAGTTTCTATCGTTAATGGTACTTTATCAACAAACGACTATTAATAATGATGGTATTAAAAACATTTTAAGATAAGAAACTGGGAAAAGCACTTACTATGCTTTTCCTTTTTTGTATAATCTCTTTTTTGATGACCAGACTAACTTAAAAGAAAGGATGAGTAATTAGATGAAAGAAAATAAATTCGCAGATCTTAATAGTGATCAGCTGCAAGAACTTAATGAATTGGAAGATAAACTGGGCGTTACGCTAGTTGCTTATGATAATTCAGTGACTTTTAATAGTACTTCAAGTGAACCTGCAAATTTATAGGACAAAAAGCATGTCTCCAAGTTCTTCGAGACATGTTTTTTTTATTACTGGAAGGTACTTTTCCAACTAAAGCATAAAAAATTCCAACTAACCCAAGGTGTACGTGATAATCACCAAGAAGCGAGAATGCACATTAAATATGGTCGTAAGTTTGCTATTGTCTATGCAACGTTTCATTGACACTATCTCTCTAAAAACATATCATTAATTTTAGAAGAAAGAATATTTGGAATATAAAAAAGGAGAGGTGGTAGGATGATGCAGAGAGATTCAACATTGGAATATGCCAAAAAACTAGATGAGCAAGATGCACTGAAAATTTATCGAGATGAGTTTTATTTGCAACCAAATGTTATTTATATGGACGGAAACTCTTTGGGATTGTTATCAAAGCGGGCGGAGCAGTCGTTGCTCTCATTACTAGATTCATGGAAGAAGTACGGAATCGATGGATGGACGCAAGGAGAGCATCCATGGTTTTATTTCTCTGAAACTTTAAGCGAAATGTGTGCTCCACTTGTTGGGGCTTCGAAGGAAGAAGTGATTATTACTGGTTCTACCACTTCTAATTTACATCAGTTAATCGCTAGTTTCTATCTTCCAAGAGGTACACGTACGAAAATTTTAGCAGATGAATTGAATTTCCCATCTGACTTATATGCTATTAATAGCCAGTTATCCCTTCATGGATTTAATCCCACGGAGCATATGAAGTTAGTAAAAAGTCGTGACGGGGACACGCTGAACGAAGAGGATATAGTAGAAGCGATGACGGAGGATGTAGCACTTATTGTATTGCCAAGTGTGTTGTACAGAAGTGGACAGATCTTGCAAATGAAAGAGTTGACGAAAGAAGCGCATAAACGAAATATTTTGATTGGCTTCGACTTATGTCATTCGGTTGGTTCCATCCCACATCAGTTAGATGACTGGGATGTGGACTTTGCATTTTGGTGTAATTACAAACATTTAAACGGGGGACCTGGAGCTGTTGGAGGCTTATATGTGAATCGCAAACATTTTGGACAAAAGCCTGGGCTTGCAGGATGGTTTGGTTCTGATAAGGAAAAGCAGTTTGACCTTTCGATTCAAATGACGCCAGCAACTGATGCAAGTGCTTACCAAATAGGAACGCCAAATATTTTAAGTGCTGCCCCATTATATGGATCACTAGAAATGTTCACAGAAGCTGGGATAGATGCCATTCGTGATAAATCATTGAAACTAACCGATTATATGACATTGCTAATAGAAGAAGAGTTAAGTGCGTATCAATTTAAGATTGCCAGTCCAAAAGAGCATAGCCGACGCGGTGGTCATAATTATTTGGTACATGAAGAAGCAGCGCGCATTTGCAAGGCGCTAAAGGAATATCAAGTTATTCCAGATTTTCGTTCTCCGAATGGGATTCGTTTAGCACCTGTCGCTCTTTATAATTCATTTGAAGATGTATGGCGAACTGTGCAAATTCTAAAGAAGATAATGAAAGAAGAATCCTATAAAAAATTCGAAAATAAGCGAGAGGTTATAGCATAAGAGGGAGGGACACGATGAGCGAAAAAGGAATACACACTGATTTTCGCGATGATATGACGTACAGTGATTATTTGCAGCTAGATAGCATTTTATCTAGTCAACAACGGTTATCAGATCATCACGATGAAATGTTATTTATCATTATTCATCAAGTGAGTGAGCTTTGGATGAAGCTAATATTGCATGAATTAACTAGTGCAATTCGAGCGATTCAAGAAGATAAAATGCAAGCAGCCTTCAAGATGCTTGCACGTGTGACAAAAATCCAAACACAGATCATTCAAGCTTGGGATGTACTTTCTACATTAACTCCTGCTGAGTATTTGGAGTTTCGCGATAAACTAGGAAAAGCATCTGGATTTCAATCTTATCAGTACCGACAAATTGAATTTGCATTAGGCTATAAAACGAAGCATATTCTTAAAATTTACGAGCAAGATACTGCGTTGTATGAGCAACTAGAAAAAACATTCCAAGCACCAAGCATTTATGATGTATCAGTTCAGGCATTAGCAAAAGCAGGATTTCATATAAACCCAGCAGTTGTGAATCGCGATTATTCGGTGACCTATAGTGGGGATGAGTCGGTTGCGGATGCGTGGAAAGAAGTATATCGAAATGTAGATAAATACTGGAACTTATATCAATTGGCTGAGAAACTCGTAGATGTGGAAGATTGGCTACAGCAGTGGAGATTCCGTCATATGAAAACAGTGGAACGCATTATTGGTTTTAAAACTGGAACAGGTGGTTCATCGGGTGTGAACTATTTACGGAAAGTACTAGACCATCGTTTCTTTCCGGAATTGTGGGATTTGAGAACAAGCTTATAATGGAGGCAAACAATGAACAAAAAGTGGATCGATATTTCACAACCTTTTTCCAATAAAATCGGTACTTGGCCTGGTGATACGCCTTTTCAATTTGAGTTAGCATATACAAAAGAAGAGACTGGCTCCGTTAATATCGGTCGATTTACTACAAGTGTGCATACTGGGACGCATGCAGATGCCCCTTTTCACTTTGATAATGACGCACCTACAATTGAACAGCTAGATGTTAATATTTACGTGGGGCGTGCAAGAGTGGTAGATGTCACAGGATTAGAGGGAATTGGAAGGGAAGAGCTAGAAGTATTAGAACTGGATGGAGTGGAACGATTACTATTGAAAACTGCTAAAACGGTAAATGAGGAACAATTTCCAACACAAATTCCAGTATTAAGAGAAAACATAGGCGCGTTTTTGCAGGAAAAAGGTATTTTTTTAATAGGAGTCGACCATCCATCCGTTGATGCATTGGATAGTAAAGATTTGCCTGCTCATCATGCACTTTATCGCCATGGCGTACACATTTTAGAAAATTTATTATTACAAGATATCACACCAGGTGATTATGAACTAATAGCCTTGCCCCTTAAGATTCAAGGAGCAGATGGTAGTCCAGTGCGTGCAGTAATGCGTGAATTATGAGAAAAGCCTTCTATTAGCGGAGCTAGCTGATAGAAGGCTTTTTGCAAATTTGACGAAATCGAAAACTAATGTGAATTTCCAACTGAATAAGGGCAGAATAGTGATGTAAATCATACCGGATATTTTTAAGAACGTTTATACTAGAAGGAGTGAATGACACCGGATTTAAGACAAGGAGTGAACGTTTTGAAAAAGATAGTTGTAATAGGCGGAGGAATTACAGGACTTTCAACCATGCATTATTTGCAAAAACTTAAAAAAGAAAAAGCACTAGATATAGAGTTAGTATTAGTGGAATCAAATGATTATTTAGGCGGGAAAATTCATTCTGTACGTAATGGCGAATTTATAATGGAAACGGGAGCAGACTCCATTGTTGCACGAAATGCAGGCGTTTTGCCTTTAGTAGAAGAGCTAAATTTACAAGAGGAGCTTGTCTACAATGCGACAGGTATTTCTTATATATATACGAATAACGAATTGCACGCCATTCCAGCAGATACAGTATTTGGTATACCGACAAGTGAGGAATCGTTAGAAAGTAGCACATTAGTTTCCGATGAAGGTAAAGAAGAAGCGTTGAAAGATTTTGAGTTGCCAAATGAAAGCTTTACAAAAGACAGTTCAATTGGATCTTTTTTAGAACATTTCTTAGGTAAAGAGTTAGTCGAGAAACAAATAGCACCTGTCTTATCAGGTGTATATTCTGGAGATTTAGATAAGCTAACAATGGCTTCAACTTTACCTTATTTAGTGGATTATAAAGACGAGTATGGCAGTATTATAAAAGGGTTGGAAGCAAACAGGGAACAATTCCTAGCGGCAGCAAATAAAAAATTTATCTCCTTTAAAAATGGACTTTCGGCGTTGATAGATCGAATGGAAGAAGAACTCCAGGACGCTACTATTTTAACAGGAGTGCGCACAACAAAGATTACCAAAAATGATGATAAGTATGAAATATTCTTTTCTAACAAAGAGCCAATCAAAGCAGATTATGTTGTCTTAACAACTCCTCATGATGTTGCCCAAAGTATATTGCAAAATGAAGAGTTGGACGCTGATTTTAATAGACTGAAAAATTCCTCGCTTATTAGTATTTATCTAGGCTTTGATATTCCGGATGAACAGCTTCCTGCTGAAGGTACGGGCTTTATCGTTTCTGAAAATAGCGATGTGAAATGCAATGCGTGCACATGGACAAGCCGTAAATGGAAACATACATCTGAAAAGAGCCATTTGCTTGTTCGCATGTTCTACAAAAGCACGAATCCTACATTTGAGGAAATGAAACATATGAGTGAAGACGAGTTGGTTCAAGTCGCTTTACAAGATATAGAAAAGAGCTTGAAATTAACTGGGAAGCCCCAAGTTGTAGAAGTGACAAAATGGAATGATTTCATGCCAAATTATCACTTAGAGCATGGGCAAGCGGTGACAGCGTTAAGTGAAAAATTGTCTGCTCAATACCCCCAAGTAGTGCTTGCTGGATGTTCTTATTACGGAGTAGGTATCGGTGCTTGTATTAAGAATGGTAAGGAAACTGCTGAGCTTATTGCTGAAAGTATTTAACTATTATGATGATGGTGCCTCAAAAGTCTTTTAATAAATGACTTTTGAGGCATCTTTTTTTCATGTATTTAATTCCATCTATTCAATCTTCAATAAAAAGAAAATTCCAAACTTTACTTGACGCCTTACTCTATTAAAGGTACGATATGTCTAATGAAAAAACTGAATATTAAATTCTTATCAAGAGAAGCTGAGGGACTGGCCCTGTGAAGCTTCAGCAACCTGCCGTTTAGGTTAGGTGCTAAATCCAGCAGACACCTAATAGTCTGAAAGATGAGAAGGAACGATTTTTGTAAACTCGTAAAGCCTTCTTTTAATTAGAGAAGGCTTTTTTTATTGTAAAGTTTTTGATCAGGGAGAGGATGAGTGCAAATGGGATTGTTAGAGAAACTACAAACAAATATGTTAACAGCAGATGGAGCGATGGGAACGCTACTCTATTCATATGGAATTGAATATTGCAATGAAGAGTTAAACATCGAAAGGCCAGAAATCATCGAGAAAATACATCAGGATTATATCGAAGCCGGTGCAGATATTATACAAACAAATACATACGGCGCGAATGCGATTAAATTGGCGAGGTATGGACTAGAAAACAATGTGAAAGAAATCAACGAAGCGGCGATTCAAATTGCGAAGCGTGCTGCTGCGCCTGGAGGCCAATTTGTGCTAGGTACAATCGGGGCAATACGAGGCATACGTAAGAGCGATGCAACACTTGAGGAAATTATTCAAATGGTTGACGGGCAAGCGAATCATTTGCTTACTGGCAATCCAGATGGACTATTACTTGAAACGTATTATGATTTTGAGGAATTATCTGCAACCGTTACACATTTACGAAAGTTAACTGATACGCCAATCATAGCGCAAGTATCGATGCATGAACCTGGTATCTTGCAAAATGGATTATCACTGAATGATGCATTGCAACAGCTGGATGCATTAGGAGCAGATGTCGTTGGAGTTAATTGTCGTCTAGGTCCGTTCCATACGATACAGGCATTGGAAGAGGTTTCCCTGCCCAAAAACGCATATCTTTCTGCTTTTCCGAATGCCAGCTTACTGGATATGGAAGATGGTCGAATCGTGTACGAATCAGAAGCGGATTATTTTGGTAAGGCTGCATTACTACTTCGGGAAGAAGGAGTTCGATTGATCGGTGGATGTTGTGGAACGACTCCTAAGCATATCGAAGCGGCCAAAAAAAGAATTGGTCATTTACCTCCTTTAACAACGAAAGTCGTGGCTCCTAAAAAGCCGATTATTATCCGAGATGCCGAGCCGAATATCAACGAACCCCTCCACATAAAAGTGCAAAAAGAACGGACTATTATTGTGGAACTGGACACTCCACGTCATTTAGACACGACAACTTTTATGGAAGGTGCTACAAAGCTCTATGATGCTGGTGTTGACGCTGTGACGATGGCGGATAATTCACTTGCTTCCCCGCGCATTAGTAATATGGCGATGGGATCGATGTTAAAGCTACAAAATAATATCCGTCCTCTTGCCCATATTACGTGCCGAGATCGCAATCTTATCGGTCTTCAATCGCATCTAATGGGGCTTGATGCGCTAGGTATTCATGACATATTAGCAGTAACAGGAGATCCGACAAAAATTGGGGACTTCCCAGGTGCTACAAGCGTTTATGACGTTTCAAGTTTGGAATTGATTCAATTAATTAAGCAGCTAAATGAAGGTATTTCATTCTCCGGGAAATCGCTCCGAAAGAAAGCGAAATTCTCTGTGGCAGCGGCTTTCAATCCAAACGTTCGAGTACTAGACCGAGCAGTAAAACGACTAGAAAAGAAAATCGAGTGTGGTGCCGATTACTTCATCACACAACCTGTTTATACGAAAGAAAAAATTCAAGAAATTTATGAAGCAACGAAACATTTAGCAACTCCTATTTTCATTGGCATTATGCCGCTAACCAATATACGAAATTCCGAGTTCTTGCATAATGAAGTGCCTGGCATCAAATTATCCGATGAAGTGTTAGAAAGAATGCGTGCATGTGGCGAGGATAGAGAACGTGCCACTGCGGAAGGAATACAAATTGCTAAAGAACTAATAGACACTGCAACAGAATTATTCAATGGTATTTATATAATTACACCGTTTTTCAGATACGATATGTCGCTTGAATTAATCAAACATATCAATGAAATTGATAGTGAGAAAGTGAGAGAGAGCAGCTATGTCCAAACATCTAATTGAGCAGCAACTTCAAAATAGAATCCTCATCATTGATGGTGCGATGGGGACAATGATTCAAAATGCAAATCTTGAACCAGAAGATTTTGGGGGAGAGCAATATGACGGGTGTAATGAATATTTGAATATCGTGAATCCAGGGGTCATTGAGCAAATTCACCGTGAATATCTTGAAGCTGGTGCAGACATCATTTGCACGAACACATTTGGTGGAACGCCGGTTGTATTGAATGAATATGATCTCGGTAGCAAAGCACATGATATAAACTTTCATGCAGCTCAATTTGCAAAGAAATGTGCAGAAGAATTTTCGACTTCCAAATGGCCACGTTTTGTAGCGGGAGCGATCGGGCCGACGACGAAAACATTGTCTGTCACTGGCGGGATTACTTTTGATGAACTAAAGCAAGACTTTTATGTGCAGGCAAAAGCATTAGTGGAAGGCGGCTCTGACTTGATTTTACTTGAAACAAGTCAAGATATGCTTAACGTAAAAGCTGCAACACTCGGGATTAAACAAGCATTCACAGAAACAGGAAAAGAGCTTCCTATAATGATTTCCGGCACGATTGAACCGATGGGAACAACTTTAGCAGGGCAAAGCATTGAGGCTTTTTATATTTCTATTGAACATATAAAACCGATTTCCGTCGGTCTTAACTGTGCAACTGGTCCTGAATTTATGACGGATCATATTCGCTCACTTTCTGAGTTATCGGATGGGTACGTAAGCTGTTATCCAAATGCTGGATTGCCAGATGAAGAAGGGCATTATCATGAATCACCAGACTCATTGTCCAAAAAGTTAAAAGGTTTTGCAGAGAAAGGATGGTTGAATTTAGTCGGTGGATGTTGCGGTACGACCCCTGCACATATTCGAGCCGTGCGAGAAGCTGTAGAAGGGATTGCACCTAGAAAACCTGCTGAAGCTAGTCATGGCCACGTAGTTTCTGGAATCGAACCACTCCTTTATGATGACACGATGCGCCCACTGTTAATCGGTGAGCGAACAAATGTAATCGGATCACGAAAGTTTAAACGTCTTATTATAGATGAAAAATTTGAAGAAGCCTCTGAAATTGCACGTGCCCAAGTAAAAGGTGGTGCCCATGTAATTGATATTTGTCTAGCAAATCCAGACCGCGACGAACTGTCGGATATGACGAAATTTATGAAAGAAGTAGTGAAAAAAGTAAAAGTGCCACTTGTTATCGATTCTACGGATGAAAAAGTTATAGAGGAAGCATTGAAATATTCTCAAGGGAAAACAATCATCAACTCCATTAATTTAGAAGATGGAGAAGAACGATTCGATGCTGTAATGCCGCTTGTAAAAAAATATGGTGCAGCAGTAGTTGTTGGAACAATAGATGAAGTAGGAATGGCGGTTACACGTGAACGAAAACTAGAAATTGCTGAGCGTTCGTATAAACTACTTGTGAATAAATGGGGACTTGCACCAGAAGATATTATTTTTGACCCACTTGTTTTCCCGGTTGGGACGGGAGATCAACAATATATTGGCTCTGCAGTCGAAACAATTGAAGGAATCCGTTTGATCAAAGAAAAAATGCCGCGCGCTTTAACTATTTTAGGTGTAAGTAATGTATCATTCGGACTGCCACCTGTTGGACGCGAAGTATTGAATGCAGTATATCTATACCATTGTACACAAGCTGGTCTTGATTATGCCATTGTGAACACAGAGAAGCTAGAGCGATATGCATCTATTCCAGAACAAGAAATTGAGATGGCCAATGAATTATTATTTACGACTACCGACAAAACACTTGCGGATTTCACCGATTTTTATCGGGACAAAAAGAAAGAAAAAACAGAAGCGGATATCCCTAAAACAGTACCTGAGCGCCTTGCTTATTACATTATTGAAGGAACAAAAGAAGGACTTATTCCAGATTTAGAACAGGCACTGAATATGTATGATTCACCTCTTGAAGTGATAAACGGACCTCTTATGGATGGCATGTCAGAAGTAGGGCGTCTTTTCAATGACAATCAATTAATCGTTGCGGAAGTACTTCAAAGTGCGGGCGTGATGAAAGCATCGGTATCTTATTTGGAACAATTCATGGAAAAAAATGAAGATGACTCTGGAAAAGGGAAAATCGTGCTTGCAACCGTAAAAGGGGATGTACATGATATCGGCAAAAACCTCGTCGATATAATCTTAAGTAACAATGGTTACAAAGTGTTAGATATAGGCATAAAAGTAACTCCAGCAGAATTAATAGAAGTGATTCGAAAAGAGAAACCAGATATTGTAGGACTTTCCGGATTACTCGTTAAATCAGCCCAACAAATGGTCATCACGGCACAGGATTTTAAAGAAGCGGGAATTGATATCCCAATGCTCGTAGGGGGAGCGGCACTTTCGAGACGCTTCACGGAAACAAAGATCTCTGCAGAGTATGAAGGACCAGTACTATACGCAAAAGATGCCATGCAAGGGCTGGAGCTGGCAAATCGCCTGCAAAATGAAGGAGATAAAATAACTCTTTTAGAAGAATTAACGATTCAACAAGAAAAACGAAAAGTGGCAGAAGCAAATCGAGCATCTAAACAAGCAGTTGCGGTATTAACAAAGCCTGTGAAAACAGTAAGGGAAGATGTGCAAGTATACCAACCGAAAGACTTACGTAGACATGTTTTAAAAGACTATTCCGTGTCACATCTATATCCATACGTCAATATGCGGACACTAATAGGTCACCATTTAGGCTTAAAAGGATATAGCGATAAGCTGCTTGAACAAAAAGATACACGTGCAGTGGAATTACATGAACTTGTAACAGAGTTTTTAGGAGCAGATATATTAAAACCATCGGGCATGTATCAGTTTTTCCCGGCACAATCGGATGGGGATGACGTCATTATCTATGATCCAAGTGATGCCAAAACGGAGATTGAGCGATTTACGTTCCCCCGTCAATCGGTAGACCCTTATCTTTGTCTTGCTGACTATTTGAAATCAGTCGACAGTGGGCAGATGGATTATGTCGCATTTATGCTCGTAACGGCAGGTCATGGAGTACGTGCTGCAGCAAATAAGTTAAAAGAACAAGGAAAGTTTCTAGAAAGCCATGCCTTGCAAGCAACTGCTCTTGAGCTAGCAGAAGGATTTGCAGAACGAATTCACCAAGAAATCCGAGATCAGTGGGGCTTCCCCGATGCAACGGACTTTACTATGCGTGAACGATTCGCAGCAAAGTACCAAGGACAACGTTTTTCGTTCGGCTACCCAGCTTGCCCTAATTTAGAAGACCAATCCAAATTATTCGGTCTTATCAAGCCGGGAGATATTGGTGTCGAGTTAACGGAAGAATTCATGATGGAGCCTGAAGCATCTGTATCGGCGATTGTATTTGCTCATCCAGATGCGAGATATTTTGTAGTGGATTAAACAATGCACAGCCAGCAGATTCGTTATCTGTTGGCTGTGTTTTTTGTAGTACCACTCTTCACCCTCTTCAACTGAGCCACAATAATCACACTGATGATAACAAGTAAAAACCACGAACTAATTTTCCCGATATGCACAATCGACCATGTCGCTTCCTGATTAGGATATTGCCAAGCACCTAAAAACGTAGTTATATTTTCTGCGATCCATATAAAGAAACCAATCAATAGAAAGGAGAGAATCATAGGCATTTTATAAATCTTCTCATTGACCCGAAAAGTTACAAATGTTCGGAAGAAAATAATGACCAATAAGGCTTTTAAAAACCATCTTACATCATAACTAAAATGATGCGTAAAAAAGTTCAGATAAATAAGAGCACTAATACTAACAGCGAAAAATGGCTTTGGCCAGTTATACATATGTAAGTCCATCCGTCTCCAACTTTGACAAATATAGCTCGCGACACTGGCATACATGAAACCGCTGTATAAAGGGACGCCGAAAAATTTACTATAGGCTTCTTCTGGATAAGCCCATGAACCCATATGCACTTTGAATATTTCAAGTGCCAAGCCGATTATATGAAATAAACAAATAACCTTTAACTCATCTAATGTTTCTAATTTGGATGCAAGCATAAAAATTTGTGCAGCTATACAAATGATTAATATAAAATCATAGCGTGGTAAATACGGAATGGCTATCAACTTCGACAATGCAAGCGCTGCAAAAATGATAACTGGAAAGATACAAGAGAGTGCTTGTAAATATCCAAATTTTAGAAAGTTCTTCATCGTAAGTATAACCCCGACTTTCTTCTAAATTAATATCTCTAGAATGTGGACGAAATAGTCTATTGCAAGTTGCTTCTTTAGTAGGAATTCAAAAGTCTACTACTCTCGAAAAATATGTGTAATGATAAAAACATTAAGTTTAGAGACCTATAATTTGGGATATTAAGAGTGTAAAAAACTAAAGTTTTTTAAGAGAATTATTATTAATTCACAAGTGAGTAAATTTAAGTTGGACAATATTAGAATTTAATGATTAAATATTTCGGCAGGATTATAACATTTTTAATTTATATAGAGAAATGTAAATACTACTAAGAGTGCTATTTCCCACCCCAAATAATTTATCCTTGCTTATCGGAAGATAAATCATGCAGGAAATCCTCTTCATGTAAACTACAGCTAAAAAGATTTATATATTTACTTTAATTAAGGTAAAACCTTCCTTTATAAAAACAGAATAAATCTAAGTCGGATGACAAATAATTAAGAGTTATCGATTACCAAATTGGAAAGGGAAAAAATATGAAAAGATTGTTTAATAGTATTTCTATTGAAGTGTATCGATCTCTAATCAGTAATAACCCTGATGCTATTTTCTTATTAGATGTAGATGGCAAAGTATTGGATGTCAATAATGCTGTGGTAAATATATTTGGTTATTCGGTTGAAGAAATTTTCGGTATATATTATCCAAATTTATTACTTCCAAGTACAGACCATCATGTGGAATCATTAATTGATAAATCATGTAAAGGCGAATCTTTGTCCTATGAAGCAAGTGCATATCATAAAAACGGAAGCATTCTTTACTTACGGGTTAAAAATGTGCCTATGCTGGAAGAGGGAAAGATTATTGGCGTTATGGTTGTAGCAAAAGATGAAACCGAACTTTTTCAAACGAAATTGACATTACAAGCGACAACCGAGAAATTTACTTCAATCTTCAACTCTTCAGCGGAGGCTATAGACATTATAGATATTAATGGAAATGTCATGATGGTCAATCCTGCATTTGAAGAAATGTATGGATGGAATAAAAAAGAGCTTCTCGGAAAAGAGTTACCAACGATTCCTAAGAGTCGCTTGGATGCGGTAAAAGAAAGACGAGAAAAAGCAATACTAGGAGAATATACTCGTGGTTTGGAGGTGGATTGTCTAAAAAAAGACGGTACTTCTATCCATGTTAGCATAACCGTATCACCTCTCTTAAATGGAGAAGAAAAAGTGGTTGGATTTTTAGGTATTTCTCGGGACATCACAGAAAGAAAAAAAATGGAGTCCGATCTTAGAGATAGTAAAAATCGTTATAAAACCTTATTAAATATATCCCCAGAAGCTATTTGTGTTCATAGTCAAGGCGTGATTCGTTATATTAACGAAGCTGGGGCTAAGTTGTTTGGGTACTCTCATCCTAGTGAGTTGCTGGATCGCCACATTCTGGATTTTACCGATATTAACTCTTGGGAAACAGTCAGTGAGAGTATTCGAATGTCTAAAGAGAATAAATACTTCTCCAAAAAAACGTTAGAACAGACAATGTTGAGGTCAGATCGCTCAAAAGTAGAAGTAGAAGCGACAATTCTAGGAATAGAATATGAAGATGAACCAGCAATACAAGTAATATACAGAGATATCACGGAAAGAAAAGTATTATTAGACTCTTTGATCCGCAGTGAAGAAAAATACAGATTAATAGCAGAGAATATGACCGATTTAGTTGCAATCATCGACGAAAGCGGCATGTTAAAGTATATATCCCCTTCTTTTCAACCTGTTTTAGGATTTCCATTGGAAGAGTTGCAAGGTAAAAAAGCACGTGATCAAATACATCTGAAAGACTATGACCAAATTATTCCTTATTTTAACAAACCAAAAAATACAATAGATTCGGTAAAAGTGGAGTTTAGGATAAAGCATACAACAAAAGGGTGGCTATGGGTCGAAGCGAAAGCTACCTATTTTATAGACGAAGAACATGGCAAACCCTTCCTACTTGTTGTTTCCCGTGATATTGAAGAAAGAAGAAGATTACAAGAAGAACTAAAATTCATGGCATTCTATGATAGTTTAACAGGTTTACCAAACCGTAGATTATTCGGACAAAAAATGCAGCAAGCTATTAAAAAAGCAGAAAGAAATAATGAGCAATTTGCATTATTGTACATGGACATAGATAAATTTAAAAATGTGAATGACAATCTTGGACATTCAATTGGTGATAAATTACTAAAGTTGTTTGGGGAGAGAGTGAGTGCCTGCTTACGGAATAGAGACATAATTGCTCGACGAGGAGGAGATGAATTTACTGCCCTATTACTCGATATTAAGGAGGAGAAAGACGCTCTAATTATTGCCAAAAGAGTATTGGCAAGTCTACAACAAGAATGGACAATTGACGGGTATGCCTTTAAAACGACTTCCAGTATAGGTATCTCCCTTTATCCCCGTGACGGAACAAATATGGAAACATTGATGGCGCATGCAGATAAAGCTTTATACGATGCGAAAGAAAATGGCCGAAATAATATTAAGTTTTTTTAATTTTTAGAATTATAAATATTTTCGGGTGAAAAATCATGAAAAATGTCGATATTAAAAGAACAATGTGCTAATCTGTAATTAAATAGTCTTTAGACTCACTTGTGAATTTATTGAATAGGTATATTGTTATTGTTCGGTCATTTTAATTCTAAATAGACTTAAGGGGAAGGGGGTTTATAAATATGGTACAAAATTCTATTACTATAAAAGCAGAAACAATTGAAGAAGCTGTACAAACGGCTCTTAATATTTTGCAATGTAGTACCGATGATATTAATGTTCAAGTCGTACAACCACCTTCAAGAAGCTTATTTGGTTTAAGAAAACGTTTAGCTGAAGTTAGTATAACAAAAGTAAATTCTTCTGCTGTCTTAATAGAAACAACAAGTGGGCAAGAAAAGTCAGCTATTGCTTTCCAGAACAGGGAATTAGATAAACTAATTGAGGAAGTTATGGATGATGATATTCCGAACTTGGAGCAAGAGAAAGTTATTACACAAATCCTTCTGAAAAAAGAGTTAATAGATAGTAGTGAGAATACTTTTGGTGCCTGGATACAAAATAATAAGGTGTATATACAAGAAAATGATCAAAGATTACCGATCATCGAAGCAGATGAAAAAGTAAAAGTTTTAGTAAATGGTGAAAGATTAATAAAACCTACACTTGTTACTAGTAATGATAAAGTGCAAGTTATGTTAGAGAATGAAGTAGTTCCCTGTAATTTTTGGATTGAAATAAAAGATAATAACATGATGGCTACTCTTACTCTCAAGCTCGGAAAGAATATCGTTCGGGAGCTAGAAAATACAGCTCCACAAGAACATCTAGTTATTCAGGCAAAGGAAATAGAATCTTCCTTCATAGATATAAAACTAGATGACATATTACAGAGACTGAAATCGCTCAATATTGACAAAGGTATAATATATCCAGCTATTCAAGATATGCTAAAGGATGGTACAGGGGAAGCAATTATAGCTAAAGGTATATCTCCGATAGAAGGGTTGGACGGAGATATCGAAGTTTTAATAGAAGGCTGGAATGACAATAGCCAACAAGAAGTGAATTTACATCATTTGGAGAAAGTTGACTATAGAAAAGGACAATCTATTTTAGCTGTTGAAATGGGACAAATTATTGCGAAAAAGATACTAGCTATTCCAGGAAAACATGGGACAGACTTATTTGGCGGTATAGTTCCGCCAAAACCAGTATATGAAGTAGTTTTAAAGTTAGGTAAAAATGTCGAAGAAAAAGATAGTCATATAATTTCCCTTTCGTCAGGCAGACCTTCTATTGAATCTAGGGGAAAATTAGTGAAAATCGATGTGATTAAAGAATATGTTCACACAGGAGATGTTAGCTTAGAAAGCGGAAACATCCGCTTCCAAGGAGATGTGCGTGTAAATGGTAATGTACTAGACTCTATGTTTGTGGAAGCAGAAGGAAGAGTTTGTATAAATGGTACGGTCAATAGAGCGATTGTACAAGCAAGTAATTCTGTGAGAGTAGAACAAAATGTATTCTCTTCTGAATTATCCGCTGGGAAAGTAAATCACGTAATAGCTTCGCTTATTCAAATCTTGTCTGAACTATTGACATACTTAGACCATATTCTTGGGGCAATTAATCAAATACTAATGATTCGTCGTCAAAAAAATCCTAAAGAGGAATTTATGAAAATTTCCTATTTAATCCGTTTATTGTTAGAAAAAAAATATGGTGATTTTCGAGACTTAGTAACGAAGTTTTGCGACATAATAGAGCAAAATGAACAGCAATTAGATGTAGAGTGGAAGTCGTTATCTTTAAAACTGAAAGAATATTTTATAAACGTAGCGAGAGATCAAAATATTCAATTGCAAGCTTTGGAGTCGCTTATAGCAAATGTAAGAGAAATGTATGAGATATACTATTTGCCTCCGGAACCTAAAGTGACAATAGAAATACCGTATGGAATAAATTCTATTTTATATTCAAGTGGCAATATTTTTGTATTTGACCAAGGGGTATATCATTGTTCAGTGCATGCAGACCATAATGTGACTATTAAAGGCGTATGTAGAGGTGGAATGATTTCAGCAGGTAATAACATTGTTCTTAATGAGGTGGGGTCTGAAAATGGAGGCAAAACAACTATTTCAGTCCCGCTGAATGGAAAAATATTTATTGATTATGCCCATGCTGAAACTGTAATTGAAATAGGTAGACGTATACATGTTTTTAGGCAAGGTGCAGCAAATATTGCTGCTTTTTTGGATACAGAAGGAAATCTACAATTAAAATAGTTCGCATTCATAGAGTAGTGCAAAAAAGAAATGAGGTGAGAAGAATGTATAAGAAAATAATTGATTCTTTGCAGGACTCTATAGCAGTTATAAATGTGGACGGCGACATTATTGTTACAAACAAGTCATGGCAAGATTTTTGCAAGGAGACTAAAGGGTGTCTTAAAGACGCAGGAAATGCTGGTATAAACTACTTGGATATTTTATCTAATTCAGATTATTTAGAAGAATATAATGGGATATTGGCAGTATTAAAAGGAGAAATTCCTGTCTTTCATACCACTTATCCATGTCTTTCTCGGAATTGGTATACGAAAATGGTAAGCCCTCTTACTGAGGAGGGGAAGATTACAGGTGCAACAATTACACGTAAAGATATAAGCGATTATGAAAGAGAACGAATAGAAATGTATGATGATCTAGAAAATATGACGGATGCATTTTTAACGATTGCTAATGACTGGACAATAACTTATATAAACAAAGAGGCGGAAAATCTATTATCTGCTTCTAAGGAAGAATTATTAGGTTTAGATATATGGGAAGTTTATCCCGATGCAATAGATTCCATATTTTATGCAAACTATTCCAAAACAATGAATGATCGTATCAAAACTCGTTTTGAAGCATATTATGATCCTTTAAAAACATGGTTTGAAATACATTCCTATCCGAAAGAAAACGGTGGGATTTCCATATACTTTAATAATATCAATGAAAAAAAGTTAAAAGAAGATAAACTTTGGAATACAGCTCATCATGATCATCTAACAGAAATGCCCAATCGTTTGCTATTATATAAAAAAGTAGATAAGAGAATAGCAGAACAGAAACCGTTTGTATTGTATTTTTTAGATTTAAACAATTTTAAACTTGTTAACGATGCATATGGTCATGAAACAGGAGATATTCTTTTATTAGAAATAGCTAATCGGTTAAAAAGAGATCTTCCGGAGAGGTTCTTTATTTCTCGATATGGAGGAGATGAGTTTGTCCTTTATACAGCATATATAGATGATTTTCAAGTTCAAAGTGACGCGTATCATATTCTATCTTCTATTGAAAAGCCGTTGAATAATCCGGCATTACCTCCTTTGAATATAACAGCGAGTATAGGAATTAGTTTGTTTCCTGAAAATGGGGATTCTGTAGACTCTTTAATAACAGCTGCAGATATTGCCATGTATGAGGCAAAAAAAGCAAAGGGTGATCAGTGGAAGAGATATGAAAAAGTAATGTCCAAGTCTTTAAATAGACGTCTACTAATTGAAAAAAGCTTGAAAGAAGCAGTTTTATCAAATGCATATTACACTGTTTTCCAGCCACAAATAGATATTTTAAAAAACGAAATTATAGGAATTGAAGTATTATCAAGATGGAAACATCCTGAGCTAGGATTTATCTCGCCAGATGAATTTATCTCTATCGCAGAGGAAACTGGTCAAATCCGAATGCTTACAGAGCATATAATAGACACTTCATTGTTAACATATAATAAATGGAAAAAAATTAGTGGATTCTCTGGTGGAATTTCTGTTAATGTCTCTTCTTCTTTATTAAACGAGCCATCGTTTGTTTCATTTCTTATGTATCAATTAGAGAAGCATTCGATTCCACGTGGTATATTAGAAATCGAGATTACAGAAAATGTACAAATTTTTTCCTCTTCTATTATCAACAACCACATGCACGATATACAACAAGCAGGTATTCGTATAGCGATGGATGATTTTGGAGTAGGATATTCAAACTTATCTTATATAAACAATTTACCTATTTCAAAAATAAAAATTGATAAATTTTTTACGAATTGTATTGGAAAAAATCCAAAAGGAGAGGCTATTCTCCAAGCAATTATTGTACTAGCGAATAATTTGAAGATGGAGGTCCTTGCTGAAGGCGTAGAGACTGAGGAACAAAGGGACTTTCTTAAAGCTAATAATTGTACGTTAGTGCAAGGTTTTTTCTATGATATGCCGTTAAATGAAGACCAATTTATTTATCGTTTACAGCAATTCGGAGTTAAATATCCTGTAAAGTATAAAGGATAGGGTGAACAGAATAGCTAATTCACACTAAAGGGCTATCCAAAAGTCAAAACTGACTGTGGATAGCCCCTTAATGTGTTATTTTTTCTTTTTAGTATTAATCTCATCGTCTTCTAATTTGAACTCATCTGTCACATCATCCATTATTTCTTTCGTGGAAGTTTTAAATTCTTTCAACGTTTGTCCGACAGCTCTACCTAATTGTGGGAGTTTTGATGGTCCGAAAATAATTAAAGCTAAAGCAAGCACGATAATTAAACCTGGTACACCGATATTTGGCAAGGTATTACCTCCTTTTAGCAGTAACTTTATTATTACCTTATTCGGAGCTTTTTAAACTTTTGGCTCTTCGAACTTCGCTTCCACTAAATGATTTCAATTACTGAATCATTCATAATGATTATAGGAAAAAGGGTGTTTTTATTATGCGAACTTCTAATGCCTATTTAACTAGAGATAGAATGGCCAGTGCTGTATAATTTACAACAGAAAGGGCGATAGGTATGAATCCAGGAAAACCTCATGATACAAATAGAAGTATTCGGAGAACAAAGCGAATATTTAAGTTACATTTTATTAGTTTAATCCGGGAAAAAGGATATAAAAATGTAACTGTTACAGATATAGTGGAACGTGCAGATTATAATAGAAGTACTTTTTATCTATATTTTAAAGATAAGGAAGATTTAACAGAAGAATTGGTAAGTGAGATTTTAGAAGAGCTACATTATTCATTTCATGTACCTTTTGAAGACATAGAAGATATAAAATATAATCGTATTCTGCCGTCATCCAACACTTTTTTCCAACATCTATATAACTATAAAAATTTTTATAGCCTTTTAACGATAGAAGATACAATACCAGGCTTACAACAAAGCTTTTTGGGAAAAATGAAAGAAATATTTGATGCTATCTCATATATAGACAATGAAAATGAAGAGATTCAAATCAAACATTTTAACACGTATAAAATGTATGGATCTTATGGGGTATTATTGGAATGGATCAAGGGTGGATATAGACAATCGCCAGATGAAATAGCGGAGAATCTTCTCGAAATATTCAAGACGAATACTAGTTCTTTTCGGTTTAAATAAAAGAACCAGCTATTAACTATAATTAGCTGGTTCTGCTTAGGAATTATTTCTTTTCAAGCTCGATTTCTTTCGCTTCTGATTTAACTTCCTCTTTTTCTTCATCGTTTATAATATCTCGTGTCGAGGTTTTAAATTCTTTCAATGTCTGTCCAACTGCTCTACCTAGTTGAGGAAGCTTTGATGGGCCAAAGATAACTAAAGCTATGATTAATACGAGGATTAATCCCGGTATCCCTATATTTGGCATGGTATTTCCTCCATTTCTTTTTAGAATCACTACAAATATAACATACTTCGTTAAAAAAGTGTTATTTTGCGTTGACTAGCGGACCGCCACCATTTTTCAAAAACTCGATCATTCCTTCAGCTGCGCGGTAAGTTAGTGCGGCAACTGTTGGTGTTGGATTAGTAGGTCCGAAGTGAGGGAACGCTGAAGCCCCACATACAAATAGATTGTCTACATCCCACATTTGTAAGTAGTTATTAACTGCAGAGTTTTCAGGGCTACTTCCCATAATTACACCACCAGCATCGTGTTGGAAAGCAAATCTTCCGCCAAACTGCTCTGCCATTGGAATGATATCAATAATATCGGCACCCATTTCTTTCGCTACTTCTGCACATTTTTCGACTAAAAATTCATTACGCTTATGATCCATTTCTGTATAATCGAAAGTTACACGAATTAATGGATCACCATAATCATCTTTGTAAGTTGGATCCAAATCTAAGTAATGATCTTTATGTGGCAAGATTGCTCTTTGCGAAACAATAGTCATATTACGGTGATAATAGTGTAAAGAGTTTTCTTTAAAGTCTTTCCCCCATGTAGGTGTACCAAAAGGAACTGGATTATTTGCAATTGGTTCGTTCCCCATAAGATGCATTTCAATTTGCCCGCCATGGATAAAATCAACATTACTATGGTCAAAATTATCCGCATTGAAGTCATTATACGCAGAACCAAGAGCTCCAGTCCCGATATAACTATTAAATTTCTTTTCTTCAAAGTAAGCAATTGCTCCAGTGATCGTATGATGATCTGTATAGTTTTTACCGATCATTCCTGTGCCAGTCTTTGGATTATACTGTTCGCCGATTCCAGATAATAATAGTAAACGAACATTATTAAACGTGTAACTAGTCAAGGCAACAACATCCGCAGGTTGCTCGAATTCTTCGCCTGTCCGGGTATCTTTATAAAGTACACCCGTCGCTTTGTCTCCATCGTACAAAACACGAGTTACGATAGAATTTGTGCGAAGTTCAAAGTTACCTGTTTTTTTAGCTGTTGGGATAACAGTTACGATTGGATCCGCTTTTGCCCCATATTCACAACCATAGTTTCCACAAAATGCACAGTATTGACAAGCGTTTAATGTTTCTCCATCTGGATTTGTATAAGCCTCTGATATAGTTCCAGTTGGTACAACAAATGGATGATAGCCAAGTTTTTCTGCTGCTTCATGGAACATTTTCATTTGTGGTAACTTTTTAAGTGGTGGAGTAGGATAATCGATGGAACGCGGTCCTGCTAGTGGGTCAACCTCTCCTGAAACTCCAGCCATTTGTTCGAACTTAGAATAATAGGGTTCAAGCTCATCATATGTAATACCCCAATCTTGGATTGTTACACCATCTGGAATCTTGCTTTCACCATACTTTTCGATTGTTTTACTACGAATTTCAAAATCATAAGGGAAGTAACGGTAAGTTTGCGCACCCCAGTGAGCACCGCCGCCACCCGTACCAGTCCCTAGAACAAGAGCAGCTTCATCACGAACTGGTTTCGCATCGTCTGCTAACGTATTTCGGAAAGTAATCGTATCTTTCGTTAAT
This sequence comes from Psychrobacillus sp. NPDC096389, assembly GCF_044762855.1. NCBI lineage: Bacteria > Bacillati > Bacillota > Bacilli > Caryophanales > Bacillaceae > Psychrobacillus > Psychrobacillus sp. NPDC096389. Next base: position 194,598 of record NZ_JBIWFB010000008.1, read on the forward strand.
TTTTGCATTAATTCTTTGTGCGTATTGTATTTTAATTCATCATGACCATGTAAATAATCTTCAATCGTTCTTTCTACTCCGCGCTCTAAACCAACTACGTGATAGCCGGCTTTTGTTAGTTCGGCAGCGACGATACCGCCTGTCCAACCCATACCAGTTGTAACAACATCTACTTTCGGTAATTTTGTAACCATACTATATGTACCCCCTCAAGTTAATTGCTTATTAATGTTTATGTCCGCCTAAACTAACAGGCTCGATTAGAACAAATTCTTCTTCATCCAAGTAAGCGGTGTAAGACATTTGTGCGCCTGGGAACTCTTTCATTTTCCAACCGGCCATATTTTTATTGCCTCCGTACAATGGATCAGCGAAGCATCCTTGTAGTGTAAGTGTTCTTAGTAAGTTAAAGAATACAGTGGAATTTACTAATTCCATTTCTACTTCTCCTGCTTGGAAAGAAGTTAATATCGTAATTTTTTGTACTTCTGTTAAGTCTTTAAAAAGCGTGCCGTCATATTCTTTTTCACTGACTTCATTCAGCTTGCGAGAACCCTGTAATACGATATCAGCTTTGTTGAGTGGAGTATCTCCTGCAGTAAAAGGACCTTTCCTATAGTCATCTGCATTGCTTCCCCAAGGACTAGCTAGTTGCTTATCGATAAAATAAGGAACTCCTAATGCAATTGCACCAGGACCATTTTTGTCTTCTGGATAAATCATTTCCGTAGCAGCTGCCATTGCATCGAAATCTTTTTGACGTGCGAAAAACTGACGCGTCTCGCTATAATCGATGGCAACATGATTTGAATCGTGAGCAACTGTTGGAGTAGTAGTCTCTGATTTCCCGCCTAGTAAACTACCAATGGCACCACCTACTACTAGACCGCCAACCGTCAATCCAGAGTTTTTGATAAATGAGCGTCTAGAAGTACGTTTATCTAAGATAGGATTGTTCTTTTCTTGTTCTGACATTATGAAAACCTCCTAATATATAATTAATAAATAATCTATATGAACTATATCGCCATTGAAATTTTAACAGTCCTAAGGTATCGGAACAATCATTAAAACCAATCCTAATGCCCACTGACACAACACTTTTGATTCGTTTGTTGAGTAATTAGTGTATTTCTCCTCTATTTTTGCAACTTATTTTTATCTACGCCTCAAGCCCTACTAATTTTCCTCCTAGAGTCCGTTTAGAGAAAAACGTTATTAAGAGATGATTAGAACAGTAGATAAGGGGGCAAAATGCTTCATATGAACGAGGTGAGAAAGATGGAAAAAACTATTTATATCGTTTTGAGTAACACAGGTACACTGTTTTCCAAAGCGATAGGTATGTATACGAGAAAAGATATGAATCATGCTTCCATTGCTTTCGATGAAGAGCTGAATGAGATGTATAGTTTCGGACGGAAAAACAAGCATAATCCTTTTAATGGGGGGTTCATTAGAGAGGAACCTACAGAAGGACTTTTTACTAATGCAACTTGCGCCATCTATAAATGCCAAGTTTCCATAGAAGAATATAATCGAATGCGGTATAAAATTCGTCGCATGGAACAACAAAAAGAGTTATATAAATACAATTTGATCGGATTGTTTGGTGTAGCTATGAACATTAAAATAGAGCGGCCGTATGCATTTTTTTGTTCCCAATTTGTAGCAATGATCATGAACGAATGTGACACCACGAGACTTCCTATTGCTCCATGTTTTGCACAACCTCATCATTTCGAACAACTTAGAGCGACAAGCCTTCAGTATAGAGGAGATTTACAGACATATTTATATGAAAAAAGAGGATTAGAAAAACAAGTGCAAGAAAATGCTTGGGAAGGTTTAGCTTTTCAAATGCAATAAAATACCGTTAATTCCTACATGAAGCTTTCTATAGTAAATTCAATAATTTCGTATTATATTTAATTATAGGAAAATTACTATTGCGGGGGTTTAGGAATGGAAAAGCTAATGAAATTAAGACAATCGTTTGAGGAATTAGGAGTCGACGGTATTTTAGTAACAGATGGTATTAACCGAAGATACTTAACGGATTTTACGGGTAGTGCGGGAACAGTGCTAATCTCAAAGACAGAAGCCTATCTATTAGTAGATTTTCGTTATACTAGTCAAGCAATTGCCCAGACAAAAGATTTTACAGTAAAAGAAATAGATAGAGCAATAATCTTTGAGGAAATTACTAATCTTGCGGAAAGTTTAGGGATTAATAAGCTAGGTTTCGAGCAACAACATGTATCCTATCAGTACTATTCCGAATTCAGCAAATATGCCAAAGCTGATTTAGTACCACTTTCTGGAGTCGTGGAAAAGTTACGCATGTTTAAAAGCGAATCAGAAATTGCTATTCTTAAAAAAGCAGCGGAAATTTCAGATGCAGCATTTTCACATATTTTAACGGTTATTCGCCCAGGGATAACAGAAATCGAAATAGCAAACGAACTAGAATTCCATATGCGAAAACTAGGAGCAACTTCTTCTTCCTTTGATATGATTGTTGCTTCGGGCGTTCGCTCTGCATTACCGCACGGAGTAGCAAGTGAAAAAGTAGTAGAGCAAGGAGACATGATTACCCTTGATTTTGGAGCGTATTATAATGGCTATTGCTCTGATATGACAAGAACAATTGCCGTCGGTGAACCGGATTTTAAATTGAAAGAAATATATACGATTGTATCCGGCGCCCTTGAACATGCACTTGCTGGTATAAAAGCAGGCATGACAGGAAAAGAGGCGGATGCATTAACTCGCGATTATATTAGTGAAAAAGGATATGGCGAATATTATGGACACGGCATGGGTCATGGAATTGGTTTGTATATCCATGAAGATATTTTTATGAATCCAAAATGTGAGCAGCTCATTGAAGAAGGAATGGTTTTAACAGTAGAGCCGGGTATTTACATTCCAAATCTTGGTGGAGTTCGAATTGAAGATGATATTATTTTGAAAAAAGATGGCATCGAAATTATCACGAAATCCAATAAAGAACTAATCATATTGTAACGAGAAAAGCTTTCCGCTCCAATGTAGTGGGAGGCTTTTTATTATCCGCTTATAGGGATACTGCTACTTAACATGCTGAATAAGGCGTCGGCTATATTTCCGCAGGACGATTGACGAGCCACTACGACGCTAACGCTCTTGCAGGATTTCAAACCTTTGAGCAAAATTCCAAAGAATGGTTAAGGGCAATCAAACAGCCATTGAAGGCAACTAATTGAGGTTCGAAAGCAACTAAAATAAGTAGGAGAGCAACTAAATTGCCCGCGAAAGCAACTAATTACTTACAATAACAAGTTAACTTGGACTGAGACGACGATAATTTAGGCAATTATAGGAACAATATGCCTAAAAGCCCATTGAACTCGCATAGCCGGCATCTGCTCGACTAGTTTGTCAGTTCGCAGTGTATATTGTTTAGTTCAACGACTTAGTGTTAATTTCGAATCCTGATAAGTCAGTGTGTTTTCATTGATTTTCGCAGCAGGGAGGCAACTCCAGTAGAGGCCAACAGGATGTTGGTCACGAAGGCGTTGCCACACGATGTGGCGTTCCTAGCCTTTGCTCCTCTGTTTGAGTAAAATGAGACTTCACAACGGACGCGCGTAGGCGTGGCGGTGAAGGCTTATCACTCACCCAACGGAAAGCGTCCGTCCTGCAGCGGAAATCCCTGCGGCCTCTTTCTACAACTCACTACGACACACTATCCCAATTACGTATGTTATTCCATTTCTCTCTTTCATTTGCTAATTGGGGCTATATATAGAAGCTTTAGCGTTTTTTTATATACACTTTTTGTTTATTTAAGATTGTAACTGGACAGTATATAGAGGAAGTAGAATCTATATGATGTTTAGGAGGACAACAAGTGACAAAAGAACAGCCAGATTTTGAAACAAATATAGAGGATGAGGATACGTTAACGAATAGACAAGGCCATCCAATTACAAACAATCAAAATATGAGAACAGTTGGAAACCGTGGTCCTGCCACACTTGAAAACTATGATTTTATCGAGAAAATTAGTCACTTTGACAGAGAACGCGTGCCAGAACGTGTTGTACACGCTCGTGGTGCAGGAGCCCATGGTTACTTTGAGGCGTATGGAGCAGTTGGCGACGAAGCTGTTTCCAAATATACACGTGCAAAGTTATTCCAGGAAAAAGGGAAAAGAACTCCTGTTTTTGTTCGTTTTTCTTCTGTTATTCATGGCGGTCATTCACCAGAAACGTTGCGTGATCCGCGTGGATTTGCAGTAAAGTTTTATACGGAGGATGGTAACTGGGATTTGGTAGGGAACAATTTAAAGATTTTCTTCATCCGAGATGCTATAAAATTCCCAGATATGATCCATGCATTTAAGCCAGATCCAATTACGAATACTCAAGATTCTGAGCGATTTTTTGACTTTTGTGCGAGCTCACCAGAGACATTTCATATGGTTACATTCGTCTATTCACCATGGGGGATTCCGGCAAATTACCGAATGATGCAAGGTTCGGGAGTAAATACGTACAAATGGGTGAATAGCGAAGGCGAAGCAGTTCTTGTGAAATACCATTGGGAGCCAAAGCAAGGTATTCGAAATTTAACGCAAAAAGAGGCAGAAGAAATACAAGCCAAAAACTTTAACCATGCAACACAAGACTTATATGATGCTATTGAAAAAGGAGATTTTCCAGAATGGGAGCTTCTCGTGCAAATAATGAGTGATGATGAACACCCCGAACTAGATTTCGATCCTTTAGATGACACGAAACTATGGCCAGAGGATAAATTCCCTTGGATGGCCGTTGGTAAAATGGTATTAGATCGCAATCCAGAAGATTATTTCATGGAAGTGGAGCAAGCGGCGTTTGGGACGGGGGTACTTGTCGATGGACTCGATTTCTCGGACGATAAAATGCTCCAAGGACGAACATTTTCTTATTCGGATACACAACGTCATCGTGTAGGCGCAAATTATTTGCAGCTACCAATTAATGCTCCTAAAAAACGAGTTGCGACCAATCAAAGTGGAGGGCAAATGCAATATAAGCTGGACCGGGCACCTTTTCAAAATCCGCATATTAACTATGAGCCATCCATATTAGATGGTCTAAAAGAAGCAAAGCAAATGGGCAAAGAATATACCCCAATGATCAAAGGTAATTTAGTCCGACAATCGATCGATAGACAAAGTAATACAAAACAAGCAGGCGAAACATACCGGAATTTCGAACAATGGGAAAGAGATGAGCTTATTACCAATCTTATCAATGACCTTTCTAGTTGCGATAAACGGATTCAAGAAAAAATGATTGTGCTAGCAGAAGAGGCAGATGAAGACTATGGGCGTCAATTAAAAGAAGGTCTAGCACAAGTCAAGTCAGGTGGTTCTAGTCAAAAACCACTAGGAAATCGCGATGGTGATCAGGCACCTGAAGATGCAATCAAAAAAAGCAATGAAGCAGAACCATATTAATAGCCGAACCCCACTTTCTAAGCTTTTTGGAAGTGGGGTTTTAAGTTTATCTTCTTATTTAAAAGGAAATAGTGGAGGAAGGAGGTTTTTAGATGAAAAAGTTTGATGCAGTAATTATTGGTTTTGGTAAAGGCGGAAAAACACTTGCTTCGGAGTTTGCTAAAAACGGTAAGACAGTTGCAGTGATTGAAAAGTCTGCCAAGATGTACGGGGGAACATGTATTAATATTGCTTGTATCCCAACGAAATCACTTGTTCACTCAGCCGAAAAAAGAAAATACTTAACTACTTCCAAAGAGGAATCTTATACAAAAGCTATTCATCAAAAAGATGAGTTAACTGATTTTTTACGTAATAAAAACTTTCATATGCTAGATGACCAAGAGAAAATTACAGTCATTACAGGAGAAGCAACTTTTATTAGTAATGACAAAGTGAAAATAAAAACTGCGGAAGACCAGTTGGAAGTAACAGCGGACCATTTCTTTATTAATACTGGATCCACACCAATCATACCCCCAATTGAAGGTCTAAAAGATGCGGAATTCGTCTATAATTCAACGACTTTACAACAACGAAAAGAGCTTCCAGAAAAACTGATTATTATTGGTGGAGGCTATATTGGACTTGAATTTGCTTCGATGTATGCAAACTTTGGCTCTGAAGTTACCATAATTGACGGCAATGAACAATTCTTGCCAAAGGAAGATCGGGATATGGCGGACGAAGTGAAAAAAGTACTAGAAGAAAAAAATATAACAATCGAAGTAAATGCCAAGGCGGAATCGGTGAAAAATCAATCAGGTGGTGTAGTAGTCACATATAAAACAAATAATAGTATGAAAGAAGTGCATGGAAATGCGATCTTACTTGCAACAGGTAGAAAGCCGAATACAGAAGGCTTAGGTTTGGAAAATACTTCTGTAGAAGTGAATGATAAAGGAGCTGTGGTAGTAGATGACTTTTTAAGAACTACTGCGAATAATATTTGGGCAATAGGTGATGTAAATGGAGGTCCCCAGTTTACATATATTTCGCTAGATGATTTTCGCATTGTGAAAAACCAATTGTTCGGAGATGGTTCCTATACGAAAAAAGAGCGTAAGAACGTCCCATACTCTGTGTTCATCGATCCTGTATTATCCCATGTCGGATTAAATGAAAAAATGGCAAAGGAAAAAGGCTTGGAGTATCAAGTAGTTTCGATGCCAGCAGCAGGAATTCCGAGAGCACGTATAGTGGAGCAAACAGAAGGATACTTAAAAGCACTGGTTAATCCAAGAACAAAAGAAATTTTGGGATGCACGTTATTTTGTGCGGAATCCAGTGAAGTGATAAATGTAGTACGGGTGGCAATAGAAGCGAAATTGCCATACACATTTTTACGAGATACTATATTCACACACCCGACAATGAGTGAATCACTCAATGATTTGTTTTCTAAAGTCGATTAACTAGTATTTGTTGACACTCTTTTTCACTCCTTTAAAATGAAGAAGAAGTAAAGGAGAGTTCTTGAAATGAGTTTAGTTGCTTTTGGAGCTATTTCGCTTGCATTAATAGTTGGTGTGTTGTTACTGGCGCTTGCCATTTTTGTATTGTTGAAGCTAGCTAAAAAGTAAAAAAGAGAGAGGTATCACCTGAAGTGATGACCCCTCTTTTTTTCATTTAGTATAAGTTCAAAAATTATTATACTCCTGCAGATGCTAGTAAGTTTTTATGCGCACCTTTAAGTAGTTCAGTCAATTCTTCGATTTTATTTAATGTTTCTTCACGTTCTAATTTTTGTTGTTCAATTGCAGCTTTAACAGTTGACTCTAAGTGATTTTGTGATTGAACAAAGAGATCTAGAACCGCATAGCTTGGTTTCCATGATAATGCTTGTGCTTTATCGTTAATCTCTTGAACATTGTTCAGCCAACTAGACACTTGTTCTAATTGTGCGTTTCCACTAATACCTCTCACGCTTGTTTGAACTTTGTCTTGCCATTCTTGCGTCGCTTTTTTTGTTTCTACTTCCATAGCAGAAAGTGTAGCTACTGTAGAATCTAGAAGTTCTTTTTGATACGTAAATGCTTGTAATGATTTTTTTTGAACATCATCTTGCAAACTTTGTAACGTTTTAAAACCGTTTAACCATCCGTCCCACAACAAATCTACACCATTACCTAATTGTTCTCTAGCCATTTGTAATTCCTCCTTTAATTTAGCAAAACATGTTTATTATTTATAATGAATGCCAATTTTTGCATTACATCCTAGGTTCAGTCCTCATCTTCCTGCTTATCGGAGGAAGAGTGGAGTGGGGTGAAAAAAGGGTTGTATATGTTGAAAAATTGATTCAACATTTTTTGATACTGACTCAATGAACCAGCCCATAAATCCAAATATTGTTTACCTGCATCTGTAATCGAATAAATTCTTTTAGCCGGACCGCCTGATGTCGTATCCCATTCGGATGTTACCAATGCATCTTTTTCGAGCTGTCTAAGGAGACGGTAAAAGTTTCCTTGGTCAACGGACTCCATACCAAACTGTGAAATTTTCTCCATTAACTCATAACCATGCGTATTCCAATCACGTAAATGCAGCAACATGATTGGGATAAGGAAATTTTTCGGAGCACCAATATTGGTGGTCTTATTTTTTTTTGTTTCTTCTTTTTTTGATTCCATTATCAATCACCTACTTATTTAGTTGTTGCATATAAGTGTAATTTACACCTATATGATTTTTAAGTCAAGGGATTACTTTTTGAAAAAGTTTGACAAGGTTTGTCGAATGAAAAAGAATACAACAAAAATATATCGAATAGTCATAATTTTTACAATTTTATTACACACCACCGTGCTAAAGTGTGTTAAAGTTATGTGGAAATTAAGAAGAGGAGATGATTTCCATTGACCCAGACAACTTCATTCGATGCTTTTACAATGTGGAAAAATGTGTATGAGAAAACGGAAAGTACATGGCGAGATGCTATCCAAGATACGCTTGGAAAAGAGTCTTTTGCAGAAAGTTTAGGACAAATTCAAAGTCAGTATTTACAGTATCAAGGAATTGTAAATAAAATGACCGAGTCCTATTTAAAACAAGTTAATTTGCCTTCTAGGGATGAAATTGCAAATGTCGCATCCCTTATCATAAACGTAGAATCGAAAGTGGATGATCTGGAAGATCAAATGGATGCGCATAAAGCAGATACTTCACGAGAAATTGATCAATTAAAAAAAGCTGTAACTAATTTAGATAAAAAATTGGATCGAGTGCTTGAGCTACTAGATAAATCACTAGAATCGCAGAATACCCCTAAAGTAACGGCTGGACCAGTAACACCAGCAGCTACAACTACTAAGAAATAATTTTCTACTACCTACATGATTTCTTAAATAAAATATATATTGGGAGTGTATTTAAATGACAGAATTGCAGACAACAATATTGGAACAAACGAATCCATTAAAACCTCTAGCAGGGAAAGTGGCTGTTGTAACAGGTGCTTCGCGAGGAATTGGTGCTGAAATAGCTAAAGCGTTAGCAAAAAACGGTGCGCAAGTTGTAGGTAATTTTCTAAGTAGCACTTTGGATATGGAAAATGTTATGGAAGAAATCGAGCGAGAAGGTGGTAGTTTGTTTGCCATCCAAGCGGATGTATCTATAGAAGAAGATTCACAAAAGCTTGTGGAGGAAGTATTAGCACGTTACGGGAAAATCGACATCCTTGTTAATAATGCTGGTGTCACAAGAGACCGTACTTTCCGTAAAATGTCCAAACAAGAATGGGATCAAGTGATCAATATCAATTTAAATAGTGTTTTCAACACAACATCCGCTGTTATCAACCATATGTTAGAACAAAAGTCTGGCCGGATTATTAATATTAGTTCAATCATCGGTCAAGCTGGTGGTTTTGGACAGACGAATTACGCTGCTTCAAAAGCTGGACTGCTAGGCTTTACGAAGTCGCTAGCTCTTGAAACTGCTAGAAATGGTATTACAGTAAATGCGATTTGCCCAGGATTCATCGAAACAGAGATGGTTGCAGCAATGCCGGAAAATGTAAAAGATGCAATCGTTGCTAAAGTACCTGTACAAAGATTAGGCCGTACTAGTGAAATTGCAGAAGCTGTCCTATTCTTAGCACAAGCAAGTTATATTACTGGTCAAGAGATCAATGTAAATGGCGGTCTTTACATGTAATAGCAATCGATAAAAAAACAATTTAGGAGGGATAGTATGGTTACGCTAGATACGAAACAATTCGACAATTGGATCGACCGTCTTTCGGAAGATAAAAATATCCAACAGATTAAACGTTTAACAGAAGTTATTTCTTCGGATGCCGAGCCAGAAGTTGGTCAGACACCAAAAGAGGTTATTTGGACGAAAAATAAAGCGAAATTATATCGCTACCAACCTGCAGTAAAGAAAACAAATAAAGTACCTATTCTAATGATTTATGCTTTAATCAATAAGCCTTATATATTAGATCTTTATCCAGGTAATAGCTTGATAGAGCATCTTACTGATAAAGGGCATGATGTCTACTTGTTAGACTGGGGTACTGCTGGTCACGAAGATCGTCATATGAAACTAGATGATTATATCGTAGATTATATTCCGCGAGCAGTTAATAAGGTGTTAAAGACTTCTAAAGCAAAAGATGTGACACTTTTAGGATACTGCATGGGTGGAACAATGACAGCAGTTTTCACTGCATTATACCCACAATTGCCGATTCGCAATCTTATTTTGATGACGAGTCCAATTGATTTTGGTAATGCAGGGCATTATTCTAACTGGCTGGATAAACGTTATTTCCAACTAGATAAATTGGTCGATACGCTTGGGAATGTTCCTTTCGAATTAATCGACTTCGGTAATAAGTTACTTAATCCAATTTCCAATGTTGTCGGGCCATATGTTAGCTTAGCTGACCGTGTGGAGAACGAAGACTTTGTGTTAAATTGGAAACTAATGCAAAAGTGGCTAAATGACGGTGTGCCTTTCCCTGGCGAATCTTATAGACAGTGGATTAGAGATTTCTATCAGGAAAACAAATTGATCAATGATCAATTAGTAATAAGAGGACGCAAAGTAGCATTGTCGAATATTAAAGCGAATTTATTGAATATCTCTGCAACAAAAGACAATATTGTTTTACCACATCAGATTGCACCGCTAAATGATAAAGTGTCTAGTAAAAACAAGACACTTCATATAGTAGAAACTGGTCATGTATCTGTTGTAACAGGTCGCAAAGCAGTCAATGAAATTCATCCATATATTGAAAAGTGGATTACTGAAAATTCGAAGTGATATAAAGGAAACAAGTCTTTAAATAGGCTTGTTTCTTTTTATTGTGGATTTATTAGGAGTCCACAGTATCGACTGGCTAAAAACAAAATTTTATCCAGTTTTTTCAATGTGTGCATCTAGTAAATGGCTTAGGGCAACCAACTAGTCATTGAAAGCAACTAATTCTATTCCGAAAGCAACCAAATCAGCGCAAGAGCAACTAAATTGCCCTTGAAAGCAACCAAATCTTAAAATAGCTCTTTACTTGGAGTGAGATGACGAGACTGTGACTCAATTTCTAGAAATGTTGCGCCAAAGACCCATAACGTTGCGCGTTTGAAGGAGATTGTTGCGCATATGCACTTCAACGTTGCGAGTAACAGCCGTTACGTTGCGCATTTATAAATTGGCGTATACTACATAAAAAAATAGAGCTGATACTTTGCTGTACAACACATTTTCTCAACTATGCACAGCATTTGTTTATTGCATTTTATACTATATTTTAATTTGAAAAAATATATTTGCTATAATATTTTGAAGTAAGTGTTGATCTATTTTCTTGAGAGGGCTGATATCAAATGAAACATATTTGTTTAATTGGTGGAACCGGAATGTTAGCGGAGGTGACAAGGTGGTATGTCGACAATAACCACATTGTTTCAGTTATTGCACGGAATGAAGAAAAAATGAATAGAATGAAAGATTCTTGTTCTAATCCAGAAAATATCAAAGCAATCTTTCTTGATTACCGAGATACTGCCGAATTGTACAATGCGCTACGAAAAAATATAGAAGTATATGGTCCTTTAAAAGAGGCAGTTGTTTGGCTACATTCTGATGGTTTACATGCACTTTCCATTTTATTTGAATTAGTAGGAGAGAAAAGTAAGGTCTGGCAAGTAGTAGGTAGTCAAGGAAACGTTGAAAACTTACGAAAACAGTACCAACCTCAAAAAGACATACAATATAATTTTATACAACTAGGGTTTGTTAGAGAAAATGATAGACAAAGATGGTTAACAAATGTTGAGATAGCGGATGGAGTTATTCACTCGATAAAAACAGGTTTGCCCTATAGTTTGGTTGGGGAAATTTCTAGTTAAAAGATAAGGAATTTACTACTGAATTTTCGTGAGGTGATTAATCATATTAAAAATATTTATCATTGGTTTAATTGTTGGGGTAGGTCGTATTTTTTTACAACGTAAAGACTTGGCGAAATTGACAACGGTTGAAAAAGTACGTACTACTTTGGTTTATTGCACGGGGATGATGTTGCTAATTGGTGGCGGCGCATTTGTTATGGAATGGACAACTTCACTAGCTATACACGAATTTTTAAAAATACTTGTATTTTTTGGTGTTCTATCAGTACTTTACGTGATGATTCATGTTATCGTGGCTATGTTATTGCCGAAATTTTAACTTGGAGGAGCGACTGCTTTTACTTTGCTCAGAGAGCGGAGTAATTTTAACTCCGCATGAGCGTTAAGTTTAAGAAAACTATCTAGACTTTTTCAGTGGTCTCTTTTTATTAAGCTAATGTTTTAATCATTAAAACATGTGGAATGCCATCTTCGTCAAATACATCCGATGAAGTTTGATAGCCCAGTTTTTCATAAAAACCTTCTGCGTGGGTTTGTCCATGTAATTTTACTTTAGACAATCCTTTTATATTTGCGATTTCTTCTAATGCCTTCACAATTACTTTTCCAAGTCCAAATTTACGATAAGACTCTAAAATACAAATACGCTCTAATTTACCTATTCCATCGACTACTCTTAATCGGCCTGTCCCAACAGGTTGTCCTTCATAATTAACTAAAATATGCTCGCATTGTCCATCAAGCGTATCGAATTGATCAAATTCTTCTTCTAATGGTACACCCTGTTCTTTCACAAATACTTCTTTTCTAATATGAAACGCTTTTTCTAAGTCGCTTTCTACTGTTATTCTTATAGAATCCATTTACTTTCAGTCCTTTTCTTTTGATTAGACAAGTAGGTAGACTCAAGTCATAATCTATTTGTATGTACATATTAGTGTAAATGAATTTAATTTTGTTGTAAATACAACATTTTTGGAACGGACAGCTTTATTTGTAAGGAGGAATACATATGAAATTAGTATCTTGGAATGTGAATGGGTTGCGCGCTTGTGTGCAAAAAGGTTTTTTAGATTATTTTCATGAAGTGGATGCAGATATTTTTTGTTTGCAGGAGACGAAATTGCAACAAGGACAAATAGATTTACAGCTAGAGGGATACGAGCAATATTGGAATTACGCAGTGAAAAAAGGTTATTCTGGTACTGCTGTGTTTACGAAAGTGAAGCCACTGTCTGTGAAATATGGTGTTGGCGATTTAGAGACAGAAGATGAAGGAAGAATTATCACATTGGAATTCCAAGACTTTTTCTTAGTGAATGTCTATACACCAAATGCAAAACGAGATTTAACGCGACTTCCCTATCGTTTGGAATGGGAAGATGAGATGCGTACATATTTGAAAACATTAGATGAAGTAAAACCGGTTATTTTGTGTGGCGATTTAAATGTTGCGCATGCAGAAATCGATTTGAAGAATGCTAAATCTAATAGAGGAAACTCTGGTTTTACACTAGAAGAACGAGGGAAAATGAACGATTTACTAGCAGCTGGTTTTGTCGATACTTTCCGTTATTTTTACCCGGATAGAGAAGGTGCCTATAGTTGGTGGTCGTACATGAATAAGGTACGCGAACGGAATATTGGGTGGAGAATTGATTACTTTATAGCATCCGAAAGACTGTCACCTATATTTAAGGATGCTTCCATTGATGCGTATATACTTGGAAGTGATCATTGCCCGGTCATTTTAGAATTAGATAAATCGTAAAATATTCAATATATTATGAGAAAAACTACAATACTTTAACGAAATAGAGTACAATATTTCTATATCAACTTTCTGGAGGTACCAATAGATGAATGCTTTAGCCGTGCAATTAAATGAAAAAATGCAACAAGAAAATCCTGTCATTTTTGATATGTTATCCGACTTAGGAAAGAGTTTATATTATCCTAAGGGCATATTAAGCCAAAGTGCAGAAGCAGGGAAGAAAGCGCATCGCTTTAATGCAACAATTGGAATTGCAACGGAAAATGGAGAACCGATGCATTTTCGTCACATACAAGAGAAGTTAGGGTATGCTCCAAAAGATATTTATCCATATGCAGCACCACAAGGAAAAGAATTATTACGTTCCATTTGGAAAGAAAAACTATTAGCTGACAACCCTTCTATGCAAGGTAAATCAATCGGCTTGCCAATTGTTACTAGCGCATTAACGCATGGTTTAAGTATTGTAGCAGATTTGTTTATGAACCAAGGTGATGTACTTATAACACCAGAGCAGTATTGGGGTAACTATAATACAGTGTTCCAAATTAGAAGAGGCGGTCGCGTTGAAACATTCCCGTTATTCAATGAACAGAATGGTTTTCATGTAGAAGCATTCCGTGAAACATTAACGAAACAACAAGAAAAAGCAATCGTGTTATTGAACTTCCCGAATAATCCAACTGGGTATACACCTTCGATTAGTGAAGCACAAGCAATTGTTCAAGTATTAAAAGACGTTGCAGCTTCTGGTACTAAATTAGTTGTCGTATTGGATGATGCTTATTTTGGCTTATTCTATGAAGATTCGATTAAAGAATCCTTATTCGGATTATTAGCAGAAAGCCATCCGAATATCTTACCAGTGAAAATCGACGGTGCTACAAAAGAAAATTATGTATGGGGATTACGCGTTGGATTTATTACTTACGCTGCAACACCTGATGTATTAGATGCATTAGAACAAAAAACAAAAGGAATTATCCGCGGAACGATATCGAGCGGTTCTCATATTTCCCAAACGATTCTTTTGGAGTCTTTACAATCAGAAGAGTTTAAAAAAGAAAAAGAAGAGAAATTTCAAATTATGAAAGGCCGTGCGATTAAAACGAAGGAAGTACTTGCAAACGAAAAATTTGCTCCTTACTGGTCATACTATCCATTTAACTCAGGGTACTTTATGTGCTTGAAGTTACATGACTTGGATGCAGAAACGCTTCGCCTTCACTTATTGGATCAATATGGTGTAGGGGTTATTGCAAGCAATAAAACAGATATCCGTGTCGCATTCTCTTGTGTAGAAGAATCAGATATTGCAGAGCTATTTGATTTGATTTATCAAGGCTGCCAAGATTTAACTAAATAATTATAGATGAAAGCTGTTCATGAGTTAGTGCTCATGAACAGTTTTTTTATGTTTCTAAAATGTAAACGCTAACATTTATTCAAAATCCGAAACATAAACTGGTGAAACGGCATTTTAATAGTTGGAGGGGGGAAAAGATGAGAGGAGAACGTATACCGGGTTGGGCAAAAGTTATTATTGGAATCAGCATTGCCTTAGTTACAATTGTTGTCTTTTATCTATTTGCTGATAAAAAACAAGAGGAAGGATCAGAGTTTGCTACTATTACTGTGAAAGAAGAACCAACAGTTGAATCTAATGAGGAAGAAGAGGTAGCTCCTAGCCCAGTTATTAAAGAGAGTGAAGTCGAGTATGCTTCAAAAGATTGGGCGATTCATGGTGGTGATTATTACAACAGACGTTATTCTACATTGAATCAAATCACATCCGAAAATATAGGGGATTTAAAACCAACTTGGGTTAGTAGTCTGGGCTCAGGAGCAGAAGATAAATATTCGGGAGAGGCTACACCAATCGTAGTAGATGGCATTATGTATATTGCAACTGGTGCTAATGACGTATTTGCAATTGATGCTAAAACAGGTGAACAGATTTGGGCATATACGCCGGACATACCACAAGAAATGGACACGGTCTGTTGTGGTTGGACAACACGGGGAGTAGCAGTTGGTGATGGAAAGGTATATGTAGGTTTACTTGATGCACGCTTAGTGGCCCTTGACCAAAAAACTGGGGAAGAATTATGGGAAACAAAAGTGGCGGAATGGGAGGAGGGATATACTGTTACAAGCGCACCACTTTACTATAATGGTAAAGTCTACACGGGGGTAGCCGGTGGAGAATATGGTATTCGTGGACGAGTGATGGCGTATGATTCAGATTTAGGGTATGAAGTATGGCGTTTCTATACGATTCCTGGACCAGCAGATATGGATGGGGATACTTGGCCTGCAAATAACGATGCTTGGTTAACTGGAGGGGGACCTGTTTGGAATACACCAGCAGTTGATCCAGAGCTTGGGTATATTTATTTTGCAACTGGAAATACAGCACCTGACTTAGATGGTAGTAATCGCGAAGGCGACAATTTATACGCAAACTCTGTAGTTGCTGTGAATGCGGAAAACGGGGATTATGTATGGCATTTCCAAGAAGTACATCATGATATTTGGGATATGGATCCAGCGAACCCAGTTGTTTTATTTGATGTAGAAAAAGACGGAGTAATGCGCAAGGGTCTTGGGCAGGCTGGAAAAACTGGATGGGTTTATTTCTTAGATCGTACGGATGGGACACCACTTGTAGGGATTGAAGAAAAGCCGGTACCACAATTAGCAGAGCAAAAAACAGCAGCAACCCAGCCATTCCCAATAGGAGATGCATTTGTGCCGCAGGGTGTGTTTCAAGAAGATGTGGACCGTGATTTAGGGGATGCATTTGAAGGGCAAATAGGCGATATATTTACTCCATTTTGGGAAGAACCTATTACACTTAAGCCAGGTCCTGCTGGTGGTGCGAACTGGCCACCGTCTGCTTATAACCCGGATACGGAGCTATTTTATGTTTTAGGAAACGATAACTATTTTTCTTTTGCTAGACAAGAAGACGAAGCATTTGAGGAAGGTTCTATGTATATCGGTAGTATTATGCAACCAGTTTCAAATGCGCCGCAACGTGGAACAGTTACAGCTCTAGACGTGAAAACAAACAAAATTGTATGGCAACAAAATTGGGATGCTCAAGCATACAGCGGTGTTCTAACAACTGCGGGGAATCTTGTTTTTGCAGGTCATAACGATGGTCGCTTAATCGCTTTTGACGCTAAAACAGGAGACCAGTTGTGGGAATACATGATGGATGCAGGTGCCAATGCTCCATCTGTCACATATGAAATTGATGGAGAACAATATATCTCTATTTATGCTGCAGGTAATGCACTTGCTGGTACGAAGCATGGCGATAAAGTTTACACATTTAAATTGGGAGGAATTTTACCTGAAGGTCAGGTGATTGACGCTTCGGCAAAAAATAATTCGACCGAGTCTGTTACCGAAGAAGCAACAGAAGGCGAAACAGTAAGCAGTGTAGATGCTGGTCTAGCGCTTTATACAAATAGTTGTATTGCTTGTCATGGCAATCAAGGAGCGAATGGACATAATGGACCAAACCTACAAGACAGTAAATTCGCAGAAAGTAGAGAAAATGTCATCGATCGAATAACAAATGGCGGATCTACTATGCCATCATTCAAAGACTCGTTAACTCCCGAAGAAATTGAAGCGATAGCAGACTATATCGTGACAGTCGTTTCTCCTTTAGGAGGAAATTAGTTTTTTGTCCCTGTGCAGCAAACAATTCAGAATTGTTTGCTGCACAGGGACGTTTGTTTATTTATCCAAGAAAAAGGGGAAATAGTGTATACTAGATTCAATCGTTACAAGTTAGAAGTTATGGAGAAGGGGATCATTATGAAAAAGAATTATCCAGACGACGGATTAGCTTTACATACGGATTTATATCAAATTAATATGGCGGAATCTTATTGGGCAGATAATATGCATGAAAGAAAAGCGGTATTTGAATTGTTTTTCCGGAAGCTTCCATTTGGAAATGGCTACGCTATTTTTGCGGGACTAGAAAGATGTCTTGATTATTTACGGAATTTTCATTTTACAGAAAGTGACTTAGAATATTTGCAACATGAGGTTGGTTATAAAGAAGACTTTATCGATTATTTGCGAACAGTTCGTTTTACTGGTGATGTATATTCGATGGTCGAGGGAGAGCTTGTGTTTCCGAATGAGCCAATTATGCGTATTGAATCGACATTAGTAGAAGCGCAACTTGTAGAAACTGCATTATTAAATATCGTGAATTATCAAACGCTGATCGCTACAAAAGGATCACGTATTAAACAAGTAGTAAAAGATGAAGTTGCCATGGAATTTGGCTCAAGACGTGCGCAAGAAATGGATGCGGCTATTTGGGGAACTCGCGCTGCGTATATTGGTGGAATTGAATCTACTAGCAATGTGCGCGCAGGGAAAATGTTCGGTATTCCTGTTGCTGGAACGCATGCCCATTCTTTAGTACAAGCGTATAAAAGTGAATATGAAGCCTTCCATTCGTATGCGAGACGTCATAAAGACTGTGTTTTTTTAGTGGATACGTATAACACGTTAAAAACGGGTGTACCAACTGCGATAAAAGTAGCGAAAGAACTTGGGGACAAGATTAACTTTATCGGAATACGATTAGATTCAGGGGATATTTCATTTCTTTCGAAAGAAGCTAGAAAGATGCTGGATGCTGCTGGATTTACGAACACGAAAATTATTGTATCAAATGATTTAGATGAATATACAATCTTAAATTTAAAGGCCCAAGGTGCAAAAGTAGATAGTTGGGGTATTGGAACAAAGCTAATAACGGGTTATGATCAGCCTGCGCTGGGAGCGGTATATAAAATCGTCTCGATCGAGGATGAAGATGGAAAGATGCAAGATACGATTAAAATCTCTTCCACAACAGAAAAAGTAACAACCCCTGGTGAAAAGAAGCTTTACCGAATTATCGATAAAGAAAATGGGAAAGCAGAAGGCGACTATATTACAATGCATGATGAAGATCCAACGCATGAAAAACGCTTGAAAATGTTCCATCCAGTCCACACATTTGTATCCAAATTTGTGACGAACTTTGAAGCGAAAGAATTACATGTACAAGTCATTGAAAACGGAGAAGTTACCTATCAAATTCCAGACTTACATGAAGTTAGAGCGTATGCGCATAATAACTTAGATTTACTTTGGGATGAATATAAACGTTCACTAAACCCAGAGGAGTATCCAGTTGATTTAAGCCAAAAATGTTGGGACAATAAAATGCGTAATATACAAGAAGTAAAAGAAATGGAACATAATCTTATTGAGCAAAATGGAGGTCTATAATTATGACTGCAATGCAAGAAGAGATTATTAAAGCATTAAAAGTAAAACCAATTATTAATGTAGAAGAAGAAATTCGAACTAGCATTGATTTTATGAAGGCGTATTTAAAAAAACATCCTTTTATGAAAAGTATGGTACTAGGCATTTCAGGAGGCCAAGACTCTACATTAGTAGGGAAGCTTGCACAACTAGCGGTAAATGAGTTAAATAAAGAAGCCGGTGAGGACCTTTATGCATTTATCGCGGTAAGTTTGCCATACGGAGTACAATTCGATGAGCATGAGCGTCAAGATGCATTAGAGTTTATTCAACCATCTAGAACTGTCACGATCAATATTAAAGAGGCAGTCGATGCAAGTGCGCGAGCGCTTAGTGAAGCAGGTATTTCTTTATCTGATTTTGCAAAAGGAAACGAAAAAGCAAGAGAACGTATGAAAGCTCAATATTCAATTGCTGCAATGTATAATGGCGTCGTGCTTGGAACGGATCATGCAGCAGAGGCAGTCACTGGATTTTATACAAAGTACGGAGATGGCGGTGTCGATTTAACGCCAATTTTCCGTTTGAATAAAAGACAAGGTAAGCAACTGCTTAAACAACTTGGATGTCCGGAACATTTATATTTGAAAGTACCGACAGCAGATTTAGAAGAGAATCGTCCAGCACTTCCAGACGAGGTAGCACTTGGTGTAACCTATAATGAAATTGATGATTATTTAGAAGGAAAAATGGTATCTAAGGAATCCCAAGAAAAAATAGAAGGTTTCTATAATCGCTCTTTACATAAGCGACATATGCCAATCACCGTATTTGATGATTTTTGGAAATAATAATTCTAAGCCGAGCTGTCTGCTAAAAGATGGCTCGGCTTTTCTTATTTGTTTTATATTGTAATTTTCGGTATGCTAAATGAGTATTATATTAATTTTCGAACTAATCTTTCAATAGAATGTACCGGGGGAAAACAAATGACGGAACAATTACAAATTCAATCTATTATTACAAATATAGAAAAAGTGATGATTGGTAAAAAAAATATTGCAGAGCTTGCAGTGATTGCACTTCTTGCTGAAGGGCATGTACTGTTAGAAGATGTACCGGGTGTTGGGAAAACGATGATGGTACGGGCACTTGCCAAATCAATCGGTGCCGATTTCAAAAGAATTCAATTTACGCCGGATTTATTGCCGTCCGATGTATTAGGAGTTTCTATTTATAACCCAAAAGAAATGGAATTCGAATTTAGGGCTGGTCCCATTATGGGGAATATTATACTTGCCGATGAAATAAATCGTACCTCACCTAAGACACAATCCGCACTTCTCGAGGGAATGGAAGAGGCTTCCGTTACAATAGATGGAATTACCATGCCAATACCTAAACCTTTTTTTGTCATGGCCACACAAAATCCAATTGAGCATGAAGGGACATACCCATTACCAGAAGCACAGCTAGACCGATTTTTGATGAAGTTGAAAATGGGGTATCCACATCCAAGTGAAGAAATAGAAATTCTCAATAGAGTGGAAAAGTTAACGCCGATTGAACAAATCACGTCAGTTGTTACTTTGGAACAATTAATCAATTTACAACAACAAGTGAAAATGGTGAAAGTCGATCAGACGATGAAAGGGTATATTGTCGATCTTGCCAATCGTACGAGACAAGATACGTATATTTATTTGGGAGTTAGTCCAAGAGCTTCAATCGCGCTAATGAGAGCAGCGCAAAGTTATGCAATGCTTCAAGGAAGGGATTTCGTCATACCGGATGATATTCAATATTTAACTCCTTTCGTTTTCGGGCATCGGGTCATTCTTAGACCAGAAGCTAGATATGATGGCATTTCTACAGAGGAAGTGTTAGCTCGAATTATTAAGCGAACACCTGTCCCATATAAGAGGACAGTAAATCAATGAAGCAGCGATTAAAACGATTACGACAGTTAAAAGGTTTTGTTGGTGTTATTTTACTTTTAATCGTAACGTTCGTTTACGCAATGTTCCAAGGTGGATTTGTTAGTTGGTTTTTATTTTATTCGTTAATCCCGCTTTCTATCTATTCCATGCTTTTATTTTTTTATCCACTTAAGAAGTTGGAAGTAACTAGAACAATCGATACTCGGAATGTGTATAGCGGTGGAAAATTTACGGCAACCATTCATGTGAAAAGGAATAATCGCTTTCCGCTTGTGTATGTAAAGTTTGAAGAAAAAGTTAGTCCAACTTTAGCACATATCATTTCTTGGAAACGAATGATTTTTTGGGGGATGAAAAAAGAGTTTATGTGGACATATGAAATGGATCATATTCCTCGCGGGGAACATGTGCTAGAAGGACTAACAGTGCAAGGGAGTGATTTATTTGGTTGGGTGAAGTCAGAGGCTTTTATTCCTAATCCTAAAACAATCCTTGTGTTTCCAAGCGTAACGGAAATGGTATATGTCCCAATTGAAACACGGTATGACCAAGGAGCAGCTATTTCCAGAATTCAAACGATGAAAGACACTTCAATGGCTACGGGTGTAAGATCCTATCAACCGGGAGACCGGGTTTCTTGGATTCACTGGAAGTCCTTTGCTAGGACGCAAACGCTCAAAACGAAAGAGTTTGAAGACCGTCAATCTCAAGATCTATTCGTTTTAATGGACCGGACACCGACCGATAGTTTTGAAGATATGGTCGATTTAACTGCCTCTATTTTACAAGCAATCGTACGTCACCAAGCATCCAGTGCATTTTTGTCGCTAGGAGAAAATCGTTTTTTTCTGCCATCTGTTCAAAATGAAAGTCAGTTGCAACGAGCGCTTTATCATTTAACGAAAGTGCAACCGGATTTAACGAAGTCGATTGAACAAGTCATTTTACATGACGGAGCATTGGCACAAGCAACTTCTCTTCTATATGTGACAAGTAATCTTACATATGAATGGATAGATAGTGTTCAAAAAACGGCAAGCAACTTACGTGTTTGTACATGCTTTGTTGTGAAACAAAAAGATGCGAAGCTATTGAAAGAGGAACAAATCCTGCATCAGTTTGCTGCAAGCAGAGGGATACGGATTCATACTATTACAAAAGATCGTTTTGCCCAAGCGTTTTTGGAGGTGACTCGTTCATGAATAAAAAAACAGTGTTATCTTTTTTCATTTATTTTTTTGTATTTGTTTTAATGGTTGAATGGTTAAAACCGGTGATTGAGCTAACCGATACCGATCATTTGCAACTATTTAGTTTGTATTTATTCATCTCCTTTGTATTTTATTTTGTAAGGTTAAAGTGGTACTATGCAGCCCCATTAAAGCTAGTTTTTATTTGTTGGGTAATTATTTCAATTTATACTAACTATTCGTTTTTCTCATTAGAAGCTTTTTCTTATTTGACAGAAGCAATTGGTGTGAATTTCACTGCATTGATTACACGTGATTGGTTGGAAGTAACGAATCCTTTTCGAACCTTTTTGTTTTTCTTACTATTGTGGATGACTACTTATCTATTAAATTATTGGATTCGTGTTAGAAAAAATATACTCCTATTTTTCATTCTAACAATTTTATTCATCACCATTTTAGATACTTTCAGTCCATATAATGGAGAGAAAAGTATCATTATTGCATTGATAACAGGTTTTATCGCGATGGGATTACTGTATGCGGAGAAAATGGGAAGTGAAAATAAAGAGCAAATAAAAGCCACTTTTTTACTTGGTGGCATAGGTAGTCTCTTTGGAATACTTATTATCAGTGGAGCATTGGCATATATATTACCGAAAGCTGGTCCTAGCTGGCCTGATCCAGTACCTTTTTTTACTGCTGCTAAACAATCTACTTCTGGTGAAGAGGGCGGTAGCGGAAGTGGGGGGCATCGTAAAGTAGGTTATGGTGAAAATGATGAAAACTTAGGCGGAGCATTTGTCGCAGATGACACGCCTGTATTTACAGCCGCTGTACCGACCAAACAATATTGGAAAATTGAAACGAAGGACACGTATACATCTAAAGGATGGATTCAATCTGATACGGAAGCACAAATTAGTAGCTATAATATAGGGGAAATAATTCAATCTGATATTGCCCCGGGCGAAGAAGAGAGAACGGCGATTGCAAGAATTTCCATGTTGCAGGAATATCCTTTTGTTATGCAACCTTATGGCATTAAGCGAGTAGATGCCTTAGAACCGTTCACACTATCTTGGAACGAGACAAACCAAAAAATCTCTACGTTTAACGGTGGTAGCACTGTGCCGATTCAGAATTATGATGTTGCTTATAGTGAACCCGTTTATAGTTTAAAAGCACTTCGAAATACGAAAATCGAAAGCTTAGATAGCCTTACAACTGAGTTTGATCGATATCTTCAACTGCCAGAAACTCTGCCAACTAGAGTGCGAGAGTTAGCTAGCTCTATTACAGAGGGGGACGAGAGTTTATATGACAAGGCAAAATCTATTGAAAGATACTTCCGGCAAAATGGCTTTCGCTATAATCAGCAATTAGCTGCGATTCCAGAAGGGAACACGGATTATGTCGATCAGTTTTTATTTGATACAAAGATAGGTTATTGCGATAACTTCTCCACTTCGATGGTTGTTTTGCTCCGTTCAGAAGGAATTCCAGCGCGTTGGGTGAAAGGTTTTGCACCAGGAGAGATTGTACAAAGAGAAGACAGCATTCCTATTTATGAAATAACGAATAATAACGCCCATTCATGGGTTGAGGCGTACTTTCCGAATATCGGGTGGATGATTTTCGAACCTACGATTGGATTTTCCAATAGTGCAAACTTAAACTATGACTTAGATCTTCAAACGGATGAGTTGGAAGCTCCGAAACCAACACCAACGCCAACTCCTAAGAAACCGAAGCCAGAAACAGAAAGGGCAGAGGTTTCTGAAAAGTTCACCGAAGCAATGAGTAATAGTGTCAATTGGGTATTGGACAGAAAAGCTCTATTTATATGGTCGATCATCGGACTAGCCATTATCGGGTTACTTGCTTATCGCTATAGACGTAAATGGTTATCAAAAGTACTGATTCCTGCATATCGCGTGAGAAAAAATGATTGGGATACGTTTGAAAAAATGTATTATCAATTACTTAAACAGCTTCATTCTTACGGCTATGGAAAGGAGCCAGGCCAAACATTAACGGATTACGCCGCACAGATCGATGGCTACTTTGACGGTGACCATATGAGGAAGCTCACAATTGCATACGAAAAAGGATTTTACGGTGGCAGTAAAAAAGACATTGACTACCCGCTGATGCGAGAAAGTTGGGAAAATTTAATCAATCAGCTAAGCAGTTGATTTTACACGCTACAAGCTGTAAACTAAAGTCAAATTAAATTGACCAAGTTGCCCTCGTATATGTCCGATAATATGGTTCGGATGTCTCTACCAAGTTACCGATAATAACTTGACTATGAAGGTGAATGCAATCATGTCTTTTTTAGACAGTTGCATTCACCTTTTTGAAGTAGAGAACATAAACGCGTGGAAAGAGGTTTACTTTCTTACGCGTTTTTTTATTCTAGTGAACGCACTTGGATCACTAATAGAGAAAAGGTGGATGCTAATGTCTTCAACTCCATTGTTGCAAGAACAAGAAAAAATTGTCGTATTAGATTTTGGTAGTCAATACAACCAACTAATCACGCGTCGTATTCGTGAATTTGGAGTGTACAGTGAGTTGCACCCACATACAGTAACAGCGGAAGATTTAAAGAAAATGAATGCTACAGGAATCATTTTCTCTGGTGGCCCGAACTCTGTATATGATGAAAATGCATTTCATATTGATCCAGCGATTTATGAAATTGGAGTTCCGATTTTAGGTATTTGCTACGGGATGCAATTAATGTCTCAACATTTCGGTGGGAAAGTAGAGAAAGCTTCTCATAGAGAATACGGTAAAGCGGAAATTGATATAAAAAATGCTACAGCTTTATTTGGACAACTTCCCGCAAACCAAGTTGTATGGATGAGCCACGGTGACCATGTAACAGTTGCACCAGAAGGATTTGAAGTAATTGCAACGAGCCCTTCTTGTGAAGTTGCTGCAATGGCTAATGTAGCGAAGAATTTATACGCTGTTCAATTCCACCCAGAAGTAAGACATTCTATTTACGGAATCGATTTACTTCGTCAATTCGTATTCGATGTTTGTCATGCAAAAGGCGACTGGACAATGGAAAGCTTCGTAGAAATGGAAATCGAAAAAATTCGAGCAGAAGTGGGCGACAAAAAGGTTCTTTGTGCACTTAGTGGTGGAGTAGATTCCTCAGTAGTTGCTGTTCTAATCCACAAAGCAATTGGCGATCAGCTAACTTGTATGTTCGTTGACCACAACCTAAACCGAAAAGGTGAAGTGGAGCAAGTAATGAAGACTTTCACAGAAGGTTTCCATATGAAAGTCATTAAAATTGATGCACGCGAACGTTTCATGAATAAGCTAGCTGGAGTATCAGATCCAGAGCAAAAACGTAAAATTATTGGTAATGAATTCATCTACGTATTTGATGAAGAAGCATCTAAATTAGATGGCATGGATTTCTTAGCTCAAGGTACTCTTTATACAGATATCATTGAATCTGGTACTGCAACAGCTCAAACGATTAAATCTCACCATAATGTAGGTGGACTACCTGAAGATATGCAGTTCAAGTTAATCGAGCCATTAAAAACATTGTTCAAAGACGAAGTGCGTGCACTTGGTTTAGAACTTGGTCTTGATGAAGCAATCGTTTGGCGTCAACCTTTCCCGGGTCCAGGATTAGGTATCCGCGTTCTTGGTGAAGTAACAGAAGAGAAATTAGAAATCGTTCGTGAATCAGATGCAATCCTTCGCGAAGAAATCGCAAAAGCAGGTCTTGATCGCGATATTTGGCAATACTTCACAGTGCTACCTGACATCCGTAGCGTAGGTGTAATGGGCGACGCTCGTACGTATGACTACGCAATCGGTATCCGTGCAGTAACTTCTATTGATGGTATGACTTCTGACTGGGCACGTATCCCATGGGATGTGCTTGAAAAAGTCTCTGTTCGTTTAGTAAACGAAGTAGCACACATCAACCGCGTACTGTATGACATTACGAGTAAACCACCAGCAACTATTGAGTGGGAATAGTCAGAAAGCGAACTTTATTATCTAAAAGATAAAAAACGTTCGGATTTAGTATTGATTTTCAAAAAGTACAATGTTATATTACTAATATAATTTAATTATGTTGTCGTATAACGTTGGGAATAAGGCCCAAAAGTCTCTACCGAATCACCGTAAATGATTCGACTACGATGAGTGGAACTATTTATCTTTCGCTTATTTAGGGATATGTAAAGCATACGACCGTGTTATAACTGGTCGTATGCTTTTCTTTTTGGTTGTACGGACAAAAAATGGAGGAACTTATGAAAAAGTATTTCAGGTTTGAGGAACTAGGTACAAACTATCGCCGCGAGATTATCGGAGGGTTAACAACGTTTTTAGCAATGGCTTATATTCTAGTAGTAAACCCCTTAACATTATCTTTAGAGACAGTACCAGGTCTACCAGATTTCATGTATATGGATAAAGGATCTATATTTACAGCGACAGCAATTGCAGCAGCGATCGGATCTATATTGATGGGGGCAGTAGCGAGGTATCCAATTGCATTAGCACCGGGAATGGGACTAAATGCTTTTTTTGCTTATACTGTAGTACTAACATACGAAATTCCTTGGCAAATCGCTTTAACAGGTGTTTTATTTTCAGGTCTTATTTTTATAGTTCTTTCATTATCGGGTATTCGCGAAACGATTATTAATGCCATTCCAGCTGAGTTAAAATATGCAGTTGGTGCAGGTATCGGATTATTTATCACTTTCCTTGGTTTACAAAACTCAAAGATTATTGTTAGTAATGATGCAGTTATTGTTGGTTTAGGAGACTTAGCGGATCCAAACGTTCTATTAACAATCTTCGGTTTAGTGTTGACTGTTATAATGATGGTAAGAGGTATTAAGGGCGGTATTTTCTATGGTATGTTAATTACCGCGATTGTAGGTATGGTTTTTAGTTTAGTTCAACTGCCAGACGCAGTTGTTGGAAGTATCCCGAGTATGGCTCCAACATTCGGAGCGGCCTTTGATGCAATTCTCAATGATCCAGCAGCTTTACTAACTACTCAATTTTTAGTTGTTGTACTTACATTCTTGTTTGTTGATTTCTTTGACACTGCAGGTACATTAATTTCCGTAGCTAACCAAGCAGGATTAATGAAAGAAGATAAATTACCTCGTGCAGGAAAAGCCTTGCTTGCAGATTCAATCGCAACAGTAAGTGGAGCAATCGCTGGAACTTCTACAACTACTTCTTACGTAGAATCTACTGCAGGTGTTGCTGCAGGTGCACGTACAGGTTTCGCAGCAATCGTAACTGGAGTTTTATTTTTACTATCATTATTCTTCTACCCGGTACTAAGTGTTATTACTTCTAGTGTTACAGCTCCAGCTCTAATTATTGTAGGGGTATTAATGGTAACGTCTTTAGGGAAAATTAATTGGAACAAATTCGAAATTGCAGTTCCAGCGTTCTTCGTAATAATTGCAATGCCGTTAACTTATTCTATTGCAACTGGTATCGCAATCGGATTTATCTTCTATCCAATTACGATGATCGTAGCGGGACGTATTAAAGAAATTCATCCTATTATGTATGGCTTATGGGTTATATTCGTTTGCTATTTTGTCTTCTTGTAATAGAACATCTTGAAAAGAGAGGCATAGTGTCTCTCTTTTTTTGATGAAAAAAATGTAGATAAAAAAGGAAAGCTAGCGAAAGGATATGGCGATGTATATTAGTTAAATAGTACATAAAACAAGGGTTCAAGTGCTATTTAAACTAATTAAAGGTATTAGTTGCATTTATCTGAATAAAGTGTTATTATCTTTTTACAACATTTTGTCGAATAAAGTGTTGACGGAGTGTTGAAAAGGGTGTTAAGATACAAAGGTCGCTAAAACAAAACGACAAAATAAACAACATGAACATTGAAAACTGAACATGCAAAACGTTAAGATATATAGCTTGTTAGCTAACTTTTGTTAGTCTAATAGCAAAACAATTTTGACATCATTTAATGATGATGCCAGCAAAACAAAATGAGCTTTTTAAGTTCTCTATTATGGAGAGTTTGATCCTGGCTCA
>NZ_JBIWFB010000009.1:0-213110 GCF_044762855.1 Psychrobacillus sp. NPDC096389
ATCAGAAGAAGCAAGCTTCTTCATCATTCGCTCGACTTGCATGTATTAGGCACGCCGCCAGCGTTCGTCCTGAGCCAGGATCAAACTCTCCATAAAAGAGAACTTAAAAAGCTCATTTTGTTTTGCTGGCATCATCATTAAATGATGTCAAAATTGTTTTGCTGTCAAGTTAACCGAAGTTAATCTTTCAAGCTATATATCTTAACGTTTTGCATGTTCAGTTTTCAATGTTCATTTTGTCGTTTCGTTTTTTGCGACTCCTCTAATTTATCACCTTCGTTCCAGTGAGTCAAGAAGTTTTTTAAAAAACTTTTTTGTCGTAAGTTTGTTGTTTCGTTTTTGACGACGCTTATTATAATACAACATAAAGTTTTATATTGTCAACAATAAAAACGAACAATTTATTTGTTCGTTTTTATTAAGCGCCAATTATTGGATTACTTTGTAGCATCTATGCATGATCTCATTGCTTTTTGTCGTCTGTTTTTCTATTAAAATAAATCCTTTATCTACTAAGAACTCAATAAAAACTTCAAGATCCACTGAATACTTTTTTAGTTCTTCTTGTTCATGGATCTCTTGGATAGTCCAAAATTCTTTTGAAGACAAAACTTCTAATATATGTTGAGCCCCATCCTTTGTTCTTGAATGAATCAAAAACTCACTAGCTAAAAATAAAAGTTCTAATCGTTTTTCTAATGATTCCTTACTTGAAATAAGTTCATCGTATAATTTATAAATAGCAGGATCTAATTGTTTGACTTGCTTCCATACCATCACCTCTGGATGCATCCCATTTTCGAACACAGCAAGACGCGCTAAATGATGTAAAGAATCTACTATATGGTTATATGCATCTAGATAATTTAACTGTTCAAAAAATACTTTACCTTCCATATACCTTCTACTAAGCTTCGCGAATTCAATACCCATTCTCACTTTTCGGCTATTTATCGGAAAATCATCTAACTCTTTTTTCAACGTTTCTACATATTCATTGCGATCGAAAACAACTCGCCCGTTAAGGATCCAGTCAACTAATTTTGGATTTGTCCCTACAAGCAACCATTTTTTAAGTTGTTTTTCGGTTATAATATGCATCGCGGCTTTCTTTTCATCATAGGAATAATGTTTTGTAAAAATTGGTTGTTCCGCTTCTAAAGTTACTATCAATAAAATAGAATCAAAAGTATCCGTAATAGGACTGACTTCCTCACGCTTTTCTATCGATATGATACCTATCGTATTTGAATCACTTGCTCTCTCTTGATAAATCGGTCTCAATAACGCTTCCAAAATGGAGCCTCCTTTGTTTCCTTCTAATATAGCTTTTCGACAATTAGTTTAAATTTCCTTCTAACCTTTCTTAAAACATTACTGACTCCTAAAATATGATATAGTGGATTTAGAATTTAGGAGGATGAAAAATGAAACCTTATAAAAACAAAATAAATCGAATACGCTCCTTTGCACTTGGTCTCATATTCTTTGGATTCATCATTATGTATGGCGCCATTTTCTTTAGAGAAAATGCAATTTTAGTAACCATTTTCATGACACTTGGATTATTATCCATCATAGGTAGTACAGCTGTATACGGTTGGATTGGCTTATTATCTACTCGAGCAGTTCAAGTCGTATGTCCTAACTGTGGGAAACATACAAAGGTTCTAGGTAGAGTGGATATGTGCATGTACTGCAAAGAACCTCTTACACTTGACCCTAATCTAGAAGGACAAGAATTCGACCAATCACTTAACAGAAAGAAATAACGTATTGGGTTCAATTGCAATAAAAAACGAGCGTAGTCGATACGCTCGTTTTTTATTGCACTTTCGTTGCATGTTCTTTACAAGTAGGACATGTTCCGTATATTTCCATACGATGCGAACTTACATCAAAACCAGTTAAATGGGACGCTAAATGCTCGACTTCATCCAAACCTGGGTAATGGAAATCAACAATTTTTCCACATGTGTTACAAATCATATGGTAATGATCATTCGTAATAAAATCGAATCTACTAGAAGAATCACCGAACGTTAGCTCTTTTACTAATCCCGCTTCTCTAAAAACGCGTAGGTTATTATAAACAGTTGCAACACTCATGCTTGGAAATTTACTTTCTAATGCTTTATATATATCGTCCGCAGTTGGATGGGCCATAGATTGAATTATAAATTCCAATATCGCATGGCGTTGAGGCGTAATTCGTACACCAGTTGATTTTAATGTATCTAAAGCATCTCTTAAATGTACTTCCGTCATCGCTATGCACCTCTTTTCATATTCATTATTAATTTGTAATCGTTATAATAAGTATAAAGAAGAAATGCAGTAGCTGTCAAACTTTAAGAGTACCAACACTTTAGTTGTTCTTCTAATAACCCCTTTTTGCATCAATTGTATTTTCAAATTGTTTGCTTCCATTCAACCATTCCGTCAAATTCCTAGAAAATATCTCTAGCGCTCTTACAACATATTGTGAAGAAAGACTTGAAGCATGGGGAGAAACGATGACATTGTTCATCTTCCAAAATGGGTGTCCACTTGGAAGTGGCTCCTTTTCAAATACATCTAAAACAGCATATGCTACATTTTCATCTTTTAGTGCTTGGAGTAATTCATCTTCTTTTAAAACATCTCCACGACCAAAATTCATAAAGATGGAAGATGGTTTCATACACTGAAAATGCTCGTATGTAAGCAAATATTTCGTTTCTTCTGTGCTAGGAAGGAGCGAGATAACAATATCCGCTTCTGGCAGGGTTTCTTTAAGTTGATTAAAAGAAATCATTGTGTCCATAGAAGATGCTGTGTTGCCGCTTCGATTACACCCAATCGTACGTACGCCGAATGCTTGTAGAATCCTACCGACCTCGCTACCGATTGCACCAGCACCTAGTATTAGTGCAGTAGAACCAAAAAGCTCCGATGACTTCAATTTTCGTACCCACTCCCCATTTCGCTGATTTTCAGCCATAGTTGGAAGTGATTTTTTGATGGAAAGTATATGGGCAATGATGGACTCTGCCATTGGCGTTTTATGAATCCCTCGAGCATTCGTCAGCAGAATATTCCGACTTGCTATTTCCTCTAAAGGCATTTTTTCAAGTCCGGCAGAAGCGACCATAATCCATTTTAGTTGCACCGCTTTTTCTATATGTGACGCAGAAAGATCTTCTCCATACGTCACCAGTATATCAGCCGTTTTTAAAGCTTCTTCGTCTAATGATTTTTGAAAGATGAAGTCTACTTGTGGAAACTTTTCTTTTAAACTACTTTGTTGATCTTGCTTCGGGCAAAAGGAGAATAATATCTTCACTTTTGCTCACCATTTATAGCTATTTCCTTTAATATTTCTAACGCCTCTTCTACATGCCCGGCCACTTTCACTTTCCGCCATTCTTTTACAATTGTGCCTGTTGGGTCGATTAAAAATGTAGAACGTTCAATTCCCATGAATTCTTTTCCGAACATTTTTTTTAACTTCCATACCCCATATGCTTCGGATACTTCATGTGTATCATCGATTAACAACGAAAATGGAAGTCCATGTTTTGCGATAAATTTTGTATGTGCCTGTTCATCATCTGCACTGACACCAAGAATAACCGCATTTAACTCGGCAAACTTCTCGTGTGAATCCCGAAAATCACACGCTTCTGTTGTACAACCTGGTGTAGAATCTTTCGGATAAAAATACAAAACAACATACTGCTTTCCTGCAAAGTCATCTAATGATACAATTTTACCTTGCTCATTTTTCAATGAAAACTTTGGTGCGATCATTCCTTCAAGTACTGTCATCCTATTCCCTCCTTTATTTCTAATTCTATCGTATCGAATTAGCGAAGGAGATTCAATTTCTTTAGCGTTTTTCACTATAATTGTCTACAATAGAAACATACGAAAATAGCGGAGGTTACAAACAATGAAACAAACGACATCTGAACAAATACAAATAGAAGCACTAGAACATATCGTAGGTGGAGTGAATAGCCCATCTAGATCGTATAAAGCAGTTGGTGGAGGAGCACCAATCGTCATGGAGCGAGCAGCAGGGGCTTATTTTTACGATGTAGATGGCAATAAATACATTGATTACTTAGCAGCATATGGACCTATTATTACTGGTCATGCACACCCACATATTACAGAGGCTATCACAAAGGCTGCACAAACAGGTTTACTGTATGGTACACCTACAAAGCATGAAGTGACTTTTGCCAAAATGTTAAAAGAAGCAATCCCTTCTATGGATAAAGTACGCTTCGTAAACTCAGGTACAGAAGCAGTGATGACAACCATTCGTGTCGCACGTGCATTTACAGGAAGAACGAAAGTCATGAAGTTTGCAGGTTGTTATCACGGGCATTCTGATTTAGTATTAGTAGCTGCCGGATCAGGACCTGCTACACTAGGTACACCTGATTCTGCGGGAGTTCCTCAGTCGATTGCAAAAGAAGTGATTACGATTCCTTTTAATGATCCAAAAGCATATGAGGATGCGATGGAAAAATGGGGAGAAGAACTTGCTTGTATTCTAGTAGAACCTATCGTAGGAAACTTTGGAATGGTCGAACCAAATGAAGGCTTCTTACCACTTGTTCATAAAATAGCAAAAGACAAAGGGGCGTTAGTAATTTATGATGAAGTAATTACTGCATTCCGTTTTCACTACGGCGCTGCCTCTACTATGTTAAATGAAACACCTGACTTAACTGCTCTAGGAAAAATTATCGGTGGAGGTCTTCCAATCGGGGCGTATGGCGGGAAAAAAGAAATTATGGAACAAGTCGCTCCATTAGGCCCTGCCTACCAAGCGGGAACAATGGCTGGAAATCCAGCGTCTATGCAAGCAGGTATCGCTTGTCTAGAAGTATTGCAAACTCCCGGTTTGTATGAAGAATTAGACAGACTTGGAGAAATGTTAGAAACTGGAATCGTTGAAGCTGCGAAGAAAAATGATATTACAATTACCGTAAACCGTATAAAAGGTGCTCTATCTGTTTACTTTACAGATGTTAAAGTAGAAAATTATGAGCAGGCGGAAGCAAGCGACGGAGAACAATTTGCAAAGTTCTTCAAACTAATGCTAGCACAGGGGATTAATCTCGCTCCTTCTAAATACGAAGCTTGGTTTATCACGTCTGCCCATACGGAAGAAGATATAAAAGAAACAATTACTGCGGTTCAACATGCATTCGCCCAGTTAAAGCAGTAAACATTTAAAACCGGAACGAACTGAAAGGATAGGATTCAATGAAATTAGGAGCTCGCGTTTTTAAAACTGGAGTAGCTATCGTTTTCTCGTTATTCATAGCCGATTTACTCCAGCTTCCTAGTCCTGTTTTTGCAGGAATAGCTGCGATATTTGCCATTCAACCTTCTATATATAGATCCTATTTGACTGTTATAGAGCAAGTGCAATCTAATCTAATTGGAGCAGCAATTGCAGTGGTTTTCGCCCTTATGTTCGGGAATCACTTTATAGTGGTTGGATTTGCTGCAATCGTTGCAATTATGCTCATGTTAAAATTAAAGCTAGAAAAGACGATTCCTTTAGCACTTGTTACCGTTATTGCCATTATGGAAATCCAAAGCGATAACTTTTTCACATATGCTTTAATACGATTCTCTACCGTATTAGTAGGTGTTATATCCGCATTTATTGTGAATCTAATCTTTCTACCACCGAAATTTGAATCAAAATTATTTAATGCCATTCACTACACGCAAGACGAGATTATTCGTTGGACTCGGATTGCGGTACGTAGTGCATCTGAGCATAACTCTACAAAACAAGCACTCAATCAATTAAAAGAACGTCTGGCTCGCGTAGATCAACTGTATTCATTTTTCAAAGAAGAACGTGGTTATTCCAAAAAAGCAATTTATACAAAAGGAAGAAAACTAGTTGTTTATAGAGAACTTATTTCCACTTCTTATAAAAGTTTAGATGTATTGAAAAGACTTCATCTCCATGAAAATGAGGTTTCAGAACTTCCGGAGCATTTCCGAATGATGATTAAAGAACGATTAGATGCACTTTTAGCTTATCACGAACAACTACATTTAAAATTCACCGGAAAACTAAAGCCTGAACATATTGAATGGCAAAGTTCAGAAGCTTTTATCCAAAGGCAAGAAGTAATGGACATTTTTGTTCAACAAATTGCATTAACTCGAATTGAAGAAGAATTCTCGACGTATCACTTACTTCATCTGCTATCATCTATTTTAAAATATGAAGAACAACTAGAACATATGGATACATTAATCACATCCTATTTGAATTTTCATAGTGAAGAGCTTACGGTACAAATAGAAGAAACGCCTTACTAACCCAAAAAAGTGTCACCTAAGTAGCTAGGTGACACTTTTTTTAATTCTTCATCCTCGGGTCTAAAGCATCTCTTAGCCCATCGCCCATTAAGTTAAATCCTAATACGGTCAACATAATAGCGATCCCCGGGAAAACCATCGCCCACGGTGCATTACGCAAAACGACGCGTGCATCTGCAAGCATTTTTCCCCATTCTGGCTGTGGTGCTTGAGCTCCTAAACCAAGAAACCCTAAAGCAGCAGCTTCAATAATAGCAGAAGCAATGGCAAGTGTACCCGCAACTATTACAGGGGCCATTGAGTTCGGGAGAATATGAGAAAACAAGATTCGTATATCTTTCATCCCGATCGCTTTTGCCGATGTTATGTATTCCTCTTCTTTAATACTCAAGACTTTTGAACGAATGAGTCGACCAAAGTTAGGAATATTAATAATCGCAATGGCAATTAAGGCATTTTGTAAGGATGGACCTAATACAGAAACAACCGCAATCGCAAGTAAAATACTAGGAAAAGCAAGCATGATATCGAATATACGAGAAATAATCGTATCAATCCACTTCCCGTAGTAACCTGCAATAATACCTAAAATACTTCCCGCAACAACGGATCCAACCACTGAAAAAAATCCAACCCAAAGTGAAATTCTCGCACCATGTATGACTCGTGAAAAAATATCTCTCCCCAAATCATCTGTACCAAACCAAAACTCACTAGACGGTGGGAGTAAACGATGATCTTTTATGGACTGCTCATTAATGCCCTGTGGTGCGAACAAAGGACCAAAAATCGCTAAAAGTATGAAGAAAAGAACAATTCCCGCTCCTATAAGTGCCATTTTATTCTTTCGAAAGCTTCGCCATGCATCTCTCCAAGGACCGGTGGACGTATCTTTTTTCACAATTAGTTCATCTGTAGAATTCGGAACCATCTGCGTCATATCTAATTCCCCCTTTTAGTCATATTTAATCCTTGGATCGACTAGGCCGTATAAAATATCAACAAATAAATTAATCATAACAAAGATAAATGCAACGATAAGGATACCTGATTGTATAACTGGATAATCACGGAATTGAATTGCATCATAAATATATCTTCCAATTCCCGGCCAACTGAAGATTGTTTCTGTTAGTATCGCTCCGCCTAACAATAATCCCATTTGTAACCCGATAACAGTTAATACAGGAATGATCGCATTTTTTAAAGCATGTTTGTATACAACCCAAAACATTTTTTGCCCTTTTGCTCTTGCAGTACGAACATAATCGGCACGCATCACTTCTAGCATACTAGATCTTGTCATCCTTGCTATAATAGCCATTGGGATTGTTGCAAGCGCAATACCAGGTAATACTAAATGTTTCAACACTTGTCCAAGTTGATCAAATCTTCCGTTGATAATGGTATCTAGTACATAAAAATTAGTGATTGCGGAAACAGGATTTCTCACTTCTTCTCGACCCGATGTAGGCAGCCATTGAAGTTCAATTCCAAATAACCATTGTTCCATCAAACCTAACCAGAAAATAGGCATGGATACTCCGATTAATGCGATAACCATTGCTAAGTAGTCGAACCATGAATTTTGAAACCAAGCAGAAATAATTCCAGCATTAACGCCGATAATGACTGCAATAATGACTGCAAACAAAGCTAATTCAAAAGTAGCCGCTAAATATGGCCATATCTCGTTAGCAACAGGTTGAACTGTTCGCATAGACTCCCCTAAATCACCTTGAAAAAGACCAATTAAATAATCAAAATACTGTGTATACCAAGGTTGATCTAGTCCTAACTTTGCTCGTAAAGCAGCTACCGCCTCTTCAGATGCAAGTTGTCCTAAAATAACTTGTGCAGGATCTCCAGGAATTGCTCGAATAATCATAAATACAACAAATGTCATTCCAAGTAAAACAGGAATCAGTTGCAATAATCGTTTTCCAATATAGTGAAGCATGCTCTTCACCTCTTTCGTTTGTTTGAATCGGAAAGGGGAGAAATCATGAAGACCTCTCCCCCATCTTACTTTTTACTTAAAGTCGACATGCGATAGTAAATCGGATCCAGTCGGATGAGGTAAGAAATCTACTAGCTCAGCCTTACCTGCAAGTAGTGGAGTTGAGTGAGCAAGTGGTACCCAAGGAGCATCTGCAAAAATAATTTCTTGGGCTTGCTTATACAATTCATTACGAACATCTTCATCCACTTCTGTTTGAGCTTCAATTAGGATCTTGTGTAAGTCTTGGTTGTCATAATAAGTGTAGTTATTGCTTCCAATATTATCACCATCTAGTAATACGTAGATGAAGTTGTCTGCATCTCCGTTATCCCCAGTCCAACCTAGTAAGAATGCATCTGCTTCTCCCTTACTAGCTTTGTCTAAATATGTTGCCCATTCATAAGAGACGATTTCAGCTTTTACCCCAATATCCCCTAGGTTTTTCTGAATAGCTTCCGCTACTTTTCTTCCATCTGGCATATATGGACGTGGAACAGGCATTGCCCATAATTCCATTTCAAAGCCATCTGCAAATCCTGCTTCCGCTAATAATTCTTTTGCTTTTGCCGGATCATATTCATATCCTGCAATATCTTCGTTGAATCCAGGAATAGAAGACGGAAGTGGATTTTTCGCTACTTCTGCACGTCCTTCGAAGAATGCTTCCACAATTGCTTCCTTATCAATCGCATAGTTAATCGCTTGCCTTACTTTTGCATTGTCAAAAGGTGGACGTGTAGTCGTTAAACCTAAATATCCAACGTTCATAGATGGACGTTCAAATAATTGTAAGTTTGAATCTGCTTCAACCGTTTGCCCATCTGCTGGGTTAATGCCATCTGCTAAATCAATAGCACCAGTAAGTAAATCATTTAAACGGGCTGAATTATCTGGAATAGAACGGAATATAACTTTATCTAATTTTGGAAGAGCTGCATCCCAATAACCATCAAATTTCTCAATTGTGATGGAATCATTTCGTTTCCATTCAACAAATTTAAATGGACCAGTACCAACTGGATTATCGCCAAATTTTTCACCGTCTTTTTCAAATGCAGTTGGACTTGCGATTGCAAAAGGACTCATGGCAATATTTTTTAAGAAAGGCGCTTGTGCTCGTTTTAGTTTAAATACGACAGTATAATCCCCGTCTGCAGTAACTGAATCAATGACATGACCTTCATCCCCTTTGAATCCACCAAACATGGAAGCATAGTATGGGAATTGATCCTCTGTACCATTTGCCCAACGCTCAAAGTTTTTCACTACAGCGTCTGCGTTAAAATCAGTACCATCATGGAATTTTACTCCTTCGCGAAGGGTAAATGTATAAGTAAGACCGTCTTCAGAAGGCTCCCATTTAGTTGCTAACCCTTCATGAATCGTTGTATCTTGCTCACCAAAGTCTAATAATGTCTCATAGATGTTTTTCGTAACTTTAAAAGACTCACCTTCTGTTACTCTAGATGGATCTAATGAAGTGGAGTCACCTCCACGCCCAAAGACAAGCACTTTATCCCCAGTCGATGTAGAGCCAGTATCCCCTTCTGTTGAACCTTCATTTTCATTATCTTTTTCTGTGTTGCCTTCCGATGCATCATCAGAACCACATGCAGCAAGAACTACACTTAGTGCTACTAGCATCAAAAGCAAGAATGACCAAATTTTCTTTTTTCCCAAATTAACCCCTCCGTAAATATATTATCAATGCTGCACTTGCTCATTATATAAATGGCAGGCAACAAAATGACCAGGTTTTACTTCATCTAAAGTAGGTACCACAGACGCACAAGTATCCATTTTAAATGGACATCTAGTATGAAATGTGCAACCTGTAGGTGGATTTGAAGGACTTGGAATATCTCCTTCTAGTACAACCTGCTCCCTTTGATGTTTAGGATCAGGAACAGGGACTGCGGAAAGTAATGCTTTCGTATATGGATGAAGTGGCTCCGCATATAAAGACTCACTTGTAGCAAGTTCCGCCATTCTTCCTAGGTACATAACACCAACGCGATCACTTATATGACGCACCACCCCTAAATCATGCGCAATAAATATATAAGTTAGCTTTAATTCTTTTTGTAAATCTTGCATAAGATTAAGCACTTGGGCTTGTATCGAAACATCGAGCGCAGAAACTGGTTCATCCGCAATGATTAGCTTTGGATTTGTCATCAATGCTCTTGCGATTCCAATACGTTGTCTTTGCCCACCGCTAAATTGATGTGGATATCTTTTGGCATGATAACTGCTTAGTCCAACAATTTCTAGAAAATCATGTACTTTCTTTTTTCTGCTTTTTGCATTTCCTATGTTATGGACAATTAGCGGTTCCATTAATATTTTTTCAACCGTATGTCTTGGATTTAACGATGCATATGGATCTTGAAACACCATTTGAATTTCTCTTCGCGCTTTTCTCATTTCCGAACTGGATATACTCGTTAATTCTTTTCCATCAAAGGTTACTCTACCTTCTGTCGGTTCTAGTAATCTCATAAGCATGCGACCAGTGGTAGATTTACCACAACCTGACTCACCCACGATTCCTAGTGTCTCCCCTTCATTCACATGGAAAGATACATTATCTACCGCTTTCACATAACCTGATTGTTTGGCCAATACTCCCGAACGGATAGGAAAATACTTTTTTAATCCTTCAACTTGTAGCAGCGGTTTTGTCATGAACTTCTACCTCCTTCTGATCGTATAAGAAGCATCTCGTTTTATGATTATCAGATGTTTCATATAATGGAGGAGTTTCTTCTGTACATCTTCCAAAAACTGATTCACAGCGAGCAGCAAATCGGCAACCAGTTTTTATCGTACCAGGCTTTGGTACATTTCCAGGTATAGAATATAGACGCTGTTTTTTATAGCGCATATCAGGTACAGAAGCGATTAGTCCTTTTGTATAAGGATGTTGCGGGTCATGGAAAATCGTATCTACTGTTCCTTCTTCTACTACTTTTCCAGCGTACATTACAACTACGCGCTCGCATGTTTCAGCTACGACACCTAAATCATGAGTTATTAAAATAACAGCTGTATTCAGTCTTTCATTCAGCTCTCGCATTAGTTTTAAAATTTGTGCTTGAATTGTTACATCTAATGCAGTCGTCGGTTCATCCGCAATAAGCACCTTTGGATCACAAACAAGTGCCATTGCTATCATTACACGTTGCCGCATACCTCCTGAGAGCTGATGAGGATAATCTTTCATCAATTCTTCCGCTCTAGGTAAACCAACAAGTTTCAACATTTCAATAGCTCTTACCTTTGATTGTTTTTTACTCCAGTCTTTTTTATGCAGTGTAATCGCTTCCATTAGTTGGTTTCCTATTGTAAATAAAGGATTTAAAGACGTCATAGGTTCTTGGAAAATCATCGCTACGTCATTTCCACGAACTTTCCGCATCTCTTTCTCTGAGAACTTCGTTAAATCTTTCCCTTTAAATAAGATTTGCCCATTTGTAATTTTCCCCGGTGGGCTTGGCACAAGACCCATTATTGAAAGCGATGTAACACTTTTACCACAGCCTGATTCCCCTACGATTCCAAGTATCTCTCCTTCTTTTACGTGAAAATCTACATAGTCCACAGATGGAATGACACCGTCATCTGTGAAAAAGGAAGTTTGGAGGTCTTTGACTTCTAATATGATTTCACGTTCTGTCATAACGCACCCCTTTTGTTTTTAAATAATTTATAATTTTCTATTAATTATTAGTTATATTAATATTTTACACAAATTAACCTTATATGCAACACTTTTTTAAAAATGCCAAAGAATGACCCTTCTTAAGAGATATTTTACCTTATAGGGATAAAGCGTCTTAGCAAGTTTAATAAGGAGGCCGCTATATTTCCGCTGGGCAAGTGACGAGCCGCTACGTGGCTAACGCACTTGCAGGGTCTCACACCTCCGAGCAAAATTCCAAAGAATGGCTAAGGGCAATCAAAAAGCAATTGAGAGCAACTAATTTCTTACAATAGCTCTTTACTCGGATGGAGAAGACCATGATTTAGGCATATTATAGGAATAATATGTCTAAAAACCCGTCTAACTCGCCTGGCAGGTATCGGCTCGACTAGTTCATCGAGTTCGCAGTGTATATTGCCTCGTTCAGCCATTTATTGTTAATTTCGGACACTGATAAGTTAGTGTTTTTTCATGGATTTTCGCATCAGGACGGCGACTCCGAAGGGATTAAGTGAGTAAGATGAGACTTCACAACGTACGCGCGTAGGCGCGGCGGTGAAGGCTCATCACTCACCCCACGGAAAGCGTCCGCCCTGCTGCGAAAATCCCTGCGGACACTTCATACAACTCGCTACGACACATTATCCCTAAAAAGTAATACACTTTATATTAATTTACTAAATAGCAAAGCTCCCGAAGTCGTAACTTCGGGAGCTTTTACATGATTATTATTTATCTAATTGTTGTATTTGGAACAAATTATAATATACATTTTGTTGATTCATCAATTCCGCGTGACTTCCGTTTTCGACTACTTGACCATCTTCAATAACGAATATATTATCCGCATGCGTGATTGTTGAAAGTCTGTGTGCAACAATAATGGTTGTACGATTCGATGCTAGACGCTCTAACGAATCTTGAATCAACGCTTCGCTCTCTAAATCTAACGCTGAAGTAGCTTCGTCTAAAACTAAGATAGTTGGATTTTTCAAAAATACGCGTGCTATAGCTACACGTTGCTTTTGACCACCAGAAAGCTTTACGCCACGCTCCCCTACTTTTGTTTCATATCCTTCCGGTAATTCCATTATGAAATCATGCGCATTCGCCGCTTTTGCGGCTTCTATTACTTCTTCATCTGTTGCATCTGGTTTCCCCATTAATATATTTGCTTTAACTGAATCACTAAACAAAATATTATCTTGTAACACGATTCCTATTTGCTTTCTTAATGAATCAATCGTTACATCACGGATATCATGTCCATCGATTCGGACACTACCACTTGTTACATCATAAAATCTTGGAATTAAGCTTATAATAGTCGATTTACCACCGCCACTCATTCCGACAAATGCAATTGTCTCACCGGCTTTCACATGGAAATCCAAGTTGTTCAAAATTGTGCTTCCATCTTTTTCATATTGAAAGGAAACATTCGAAAATGTCACTTCTCCTGTAACATTTTTTAATGTAGAAGCCCCTTTTTTATCAACAATATCATACTTTTCATCCATCAATTCAAAAACACGATCCATCGAAGCAAAAGACTGTGTTAATGTTGTGGAAGAATTAACTAAACGACGAAGTGGACTATATAATCGTTCAATATATGCAACAAAGGCAGCCATCGTTCCGACCGATAGTCTTCCGCTAATCGCTTCGTACCCCGCATATGCAATGACTAGTAAAGGGGCAATATCGGTTATCGTATTAACAACTGCAAACGCTTTTGCATTCCAAATCGTTTGATCGACTGCTTTATCTAAAAATTCCTCATTTGCTTCGTTAAATAATTTTTGTTCATGCTTCTCTAATGTAAATGTTTTAATAATGCTCATACCTTGTACACGTTCATGTAAATAACTTTGAACACCAGCTAGAGCTTGCGAACGTTTTCTCGTTAAATCGCGAAGTCTTCCGAAAAAGTATTTGACACTAAACGCATAGAATGGAAATGCGAGCAATGTGACAAGGGTTAACTTTACATTCATTGTAAGCATTATCCCAATTGCAATGAGTATAGTTGCTAAATCCAACCAAACATTCATGAGTCCAATCATGACAAAGTTCTTTGTTTGCTCTACATCATTTATTACCCTGGAAATAACTTCACCGGCACGTGTATTAGAGTAGTATTTTAACCCTAATTTTTGTAGATGAATATAAAGTTTTTCTCGAATATCATACAGTATTTTATTGCTCACTAACTGCGCTAAATACTGTCTGTAGTACTCAATTGGCGGACGAACAATTAGGAAGACTAAGGCAGTTCCACCAAGCCAATATACTAATTGCTGAATTTTTTGGTCTGCTGTAAGAGTTTCTTCCCCGATAATATCATCAATAACGATTTTAATAAGAATCGGTATAAATAATGGTATGGCGAATTTGATAATCCCAATAACTAGTGTTAAAAATATTTGAAAGTTATATGGTTTAACAAATTGCATATACCTTTTCATAGATCCCATGTAATGACTTCCCTTCCAAAAATCAAATTCGCCTTGGCGTATTTGCTCCTGCGCAAGCTCGTCGCAGAAAACAGTGCGTCCAGATTTTATCGAGCTTGCTCGATAACTTCCTCTAAAAATCTGCGGCATCCGCCGGAGTCTTTAGGCCAACAGGATGTTGGTCACTCAGGCGTTGCCGCACTACGCGGCGATCTTAGCCAGAGTTCCTTGACATTCAGCAGTTTTTGTTTACTGAATGAAGTTAAAAAAACCTGTTGTTTGTATTCAACAGGTTTTTCGTCTACTCGTTTAACTGTTTATAAAAATGATAGCGACTCGTCCATGCTTCGATAAAATCTGGAGCAAATGGACCCCTTCTTTGCTTTATCCAAGAAATAAGTTTTTCTATATTACGATCAAGAATACCGTCCATTTCTTCTGGATACTTCATTTCTTTTTTATGTTGTTCGTATTCATCTTCGTCTAGAATCGTATAGGTCATGTCTGGAAAGACCTTTACATCTAAATCATAATCAATATACTTTAACCGCCCATCACTATAAACAAAAGGCGAACTCATATTGATGTAATAGTATACACCATCTTCTCGTAACATACAAATAATGTTAAACCAATGTTCGGCGTGAAAGTAGCAAATGGAAGGTTCTCGTGTAACCCACGTCCGACCATCCGCCTCAATAACCAGCGTCCGTTCATTTGCCCCAATCACAATATTTTTAGTGCCTTTTAAAACCATTGTTTCCTGCCAGACACGGTGGATACTACCATTATGCTTGTAGCTGTGTATTTGTATCATTTCTCCTTCTGTTGGAATCGCCATCTTTTAGCCACCTTTTCGACAAGCGTTTGATTCAAATTCGCCTTGGCGTATTGGCGTCCAGATCAAGTAAGGAAGTTAGCTTAGGTGCCTTGCGACAACACTAACCGACCTGCATCACGCTAGCCTGAGCTTGCTCGATAAGTTCCTCACAAAATCTGTGACATCCGCCGGAGGCTTTAACTTACTTCAGCGCCCTCCCGAATTAAGTTAAGTTTGTTTACTTATTTACTCATTATAACAATCCGTTTCAAAAAACTATAGTAAAAAAATCATAAGTGGCTATTAAGTGTACATTGTTTTCTGAAACTTCCCATAAATAGTAGTTTGTTCCCTAAAGAGATAGTCCATAGTATAAAGTTCTATTAGTGGATCCGGGTGATGGATGAGCCTTAACCACCTGCTTCTAAAGTGTTACATATATGAGATACTTATTCATTCCCAGACAGTAAAAAAATCAGCGGAGACATAATGTCTCCGCTGATTTTTGGTGAATCCATTTAATTACTTTGTTTGGTTGGAAGAACCATACTTACCGCTAGCTTGTTGTTTTTTCAACTCTGCTTGACGATTTTGTTCTTTCACTTGTTGAATATCAGTTTCAGAAGCAAACTCTTGGTTTTGATTTTGGTTCTGCTGTTTTCTGTTATTCTTTTTCATGGATATCACCCCCGTACATCTATATCATGTACAGTTAATGAGAATGTATTCACTCTTTTTTATTTTTTATCGATTTCCATGCACTCCATATCTTTAACACTGGTACAGGCATTGGGAGCGTTTCGATTTCATCTTTTGTAAACCATTTACATGAAGTTTGAAGTTCCTTTTCTGCTTGTAATTTCCCCTCAAAGCTTTCCATTTCCCAGACTAAATGAGAAAAAATATGCTTGAACGCTATTAATTCTTTACCTTTTAAAATTTCAATCCCGTAATCATGTTCGATTACTTCTTCCGTAGTATGTGTTGCGGTTGGCAGCTCTACCATTGGAAATTGCCACATATTCGCCAGTAATCCTTTCGAAGGTCGTTTTTCAAGTAAAACTTGGCCATCATCATTCTCAATAACAACAGCTTTCATTTTATGTACTTTTGTTTTTTTATTAATTGTTTTAATCGGTAATTGTTCTTGCATTCCTTCAAAGAATGCTGTGCAATTTTCTCTAACGGGACAAAGTAAACATTTTGGTTTTGTCGGTGTACAAATGACCGCTCCCAGTTCCATTAAACCTTGATTGAATGCAGAAGGAT
Source organism: Psychrobacillus sp. NPDC096389 (assembly GCF_044762855.1). Lineage (NCBI taxonomy): Bacteria > Bacillati > Bacillota > Bacilli > Caryophanales > Bacillaceae > Psychrobacillus > Psychrobacillus sp. NPDC096389. The sequence continues at coordinate 16,602 of NZ_JBIWFB010000009.1, forward strand.
TGTCTTCATCTATTAGCTCCATTACCGCTTCTTCAAATATTTTCTTCGTTTTTGGTTTGGCGATATCTTCTTTTATCAATAACAGTCGAGAAAGAACTCGCATGACATTGCCGTCTACTGCATGCTCTGGAACCCCGTACGCTATACTAAGAACTGCTCCTGCTGTATATGGTCCTACTCCTTTTAACGTGGAAATTTCTTTTCGAGTGTTTGGAACGACGCTTCCATATGACTCGACGACTTCTTTCACACCGGCTTGTAAGTTGCGTGCACGCGAATAATAGCCTAACCCTTCCCATTCCTTCAGTAATTCTTCTTCTTTTGCATGAGCAAGCGATTCTAGGGAAGGATATTTTGTGATAAATCTTTCATAATAAGGTATAACAGTATCTACTTTTGTTTGCTGGAGCATTACTTCTGACACCCAAATTTTATATGGATCTTTCGTCTTTCTCCACGGCAAATCACGTTTTTCTTCTAAAAACCAGGATACTAAAGCATTTCTGACTTGGGTTTTATATAGTTCGTTCAATGTAAATCATTCCTTACGATTAGTGACATGAAAAAAAGGGTATATCAACATTAAGTACTTTGTTATTTTACCGTTTTTATTTTATGATGGTAATAACTTAGTATCCAAAAAGGAGTTGGTAAAGCATGGATACAGGTACACATATTGTGATGGGTATTGCACTTGGAGGATTAGCACTTGCGGATCCTGTTGTTGCAAGCAGTACCCTAACTACAACTGCTGTTATTGCAGGTACAATTATTGGATCTCAGGCACCTGATATAGATACTGTTTTAAAATTGCGGAATAATGCCGTGTACATTCGACATCACCGTGGCATTACACATTCTATACCAGCTGTTCTGTTATGGCCACTTCTAATTTCAGGTGTACTATGGCTTATCATGCCAGAAGCAAACTTATTGCATTTATGGTTATGGACGTTTCTAGCTGTTTTTTTACATGTGTTTGTCGATATTTTTAATTCTTATGGAACACAAGCCTTGCGACCATTTTCTAGAAAGTGGGTTGCTTTAGGCGTTATTAATACATTTGATCCGATTATTTTTGGTATTCACATAATCGGTTTGTTGTTTTGGATGTTTGGTGCAAATCCAGTAACGACGTTTCTTATTATGTACGCGATTATACTCGTCTATTACATTTTAAGATTTGCCGTTCAAAGTGCGGTTAAAAATTCCGTCAAACATACAATTCCCGATGCCGACGAAATAATTGTTGCTCCGACGATGAAATTTTTCCAATGGCGAGTGGCTGCTATTTCTGAAACACATCATTATGTTGGACGTGCTTATGGTAGATCCATTTCTATCTACGATAAATTTGAAAAAGTACCGTTACCCGAAACAGATTTAGTAGAGGCTGCACTAGAAGATAAAAACCTTAGTGCATTTACCTCATTCTCCCCAATTTTCAGATGGGAGATAACGAAATTCGAGAAATTATATGAAGTCCGCTTAATCGATCTTCGTTATAGAAGTAATGACTATTATCCATTCGTTGCAGTAGCTCATTTAAATGATGAGCTCGAAATTGTCAACTCTTACACAGGCTGGATTTTTAGCGAAGACAAACTCCGCAAAAAGCTCGACTTCATGCCGAACTAAAATGTTTAAAACGCTAGGATTTAAAATACCCTAGCGTTTTTATTAATGTAAAAAATCATCTGTTTCTAATAAATGTTTGTACTTTTCATTCGTGCTAGCAAATTCATGTAATTGTGCACCGTAGCTTTCAATCCATTTTTTAATAACCATTTCTGTTACAGTAGCCCCTTTATAGTCATAGCCTGCACGGGCATAGGATGATTCAAAATCTGACCAAAGTAATTCAATCCATGCACGTGCCTTAGCTGCAGATAGTTGGTCATTTTTTTCGAGTAATTGATAAGTTAACTCATCTATTTTAGTTTGCATATTATTTTCCTTCCTTTAAAGGCTCTAATAATGAAATAGGTAATGCTTCTTCATACTTATCGCCACCTAATCGGTATCCCCAGGCAAATCTCCCTTTCAAATACTCCACTTGAAAGAATACACCTGGATCACTTGTAATACGGTAAAGTTCACCTGGTTTAATCGAAGATGGATCCGTTAAGAAACTTTGAGCCATTGTTGCTTTCCTTTCATATACTGCATACTCATTTACAATGCCTAATTGCTCCGCTTTTCGAGCTTTCTCTTTTAAATTGGCAATTTCTGTTCTAAGTTCTTGTTCCGTCATATCACTATATTTTTTTTCACTCATCTTGTTGTTCTCGCTCCTTTTTTTCTATATAAAGGTCAATATGTTCAGCAGGAAATCCTTTTTGATACAGCGCTTGTTTAACGCGTCTCCTCAACTCGTAATCATTATACTTAGAAGCGTATTTTCTCCAAATTTTATCACCTTGACTTGCGATTATTTCTTCCCATTCTTCTTCGCTTTTGTCGAGTTCGAATGAGTCTATTGCTTGGGAAATAATTGTAAAATTATATCCTTTTCTTTGCAAAGCATTCTGTACTTTTTGTTTAATTTGGCTTGGTGTTTTTGCTTCGTTTTGATTGATAATTTTCTCGGTTAACGCACGTGCAATAGCAAGTTGCTCTTCCTCTGAATACGCAGCTAATACTTCTTCTTGTAGGTCTTTTTCAATTCCTTTTTTCTTTAACTCTTGGCGAATTGCAGCAGGACCCTTTTTGCTATTTTTCTTTTGAGTTGCTACTAATGCTTTTGTAAAGCTTTCATCATTTAAAAATCCATGTTCATGCAATTTTCGAACTGCTTCTAAAATGACTGCTTCTCCATATTCACTTTGTAGTAACTTCTGTTTTACTTCATGCTCACTCCGCATGCGGTAGCTTAGAAAGTTAATCGCTTTATTATAAGCCTTCCTTACTTCATCATCAAAAACCATTTCATCAATAGTGAAGTCTTCTATTACTTTTCCTTTAGTAAGTTGATACTTTATAAGCACTGCCTCATCCACACTAAAAGCATACTTTTCATCTAAGTATAAATTATACCGTTCATTATTGTTTTTTTGTCGTCCTATTTTTGTAATAACCGGCATTTAATAACCTCTCCATTCATTTCTCTACTATTATAACGTATATATTCATAGGTGTTGAACGTTTCGCATGCTAAGATGTTAGATAAAGGAGGTTGGATGGAATATGAAAATTGCAATAACTGGTGGCACTGGATTTGTTGGAAGAGAAGTGACGAAGCTTTTAATCGAAAAAGGGCATGACGTTTTTATTTTGTCTCGTTCGGTCAATAAACAAACAAATAAAGTAACATATATCAAGTGGCTAACAGAAGATGCTGCTCCTGAAAAAGAGTTAAATGGGATAGATGCATTCATCAATCTTGCTGGGGAATCCATTAATAATGGTCGCTGGACTACAACACAAAAACAGAAAATTTACGATAGTCGTATGCAAGCAACTGAGGAAGTACTTCGTATTATGGAAGCTTTAACAGACAAGCCAAAAGTTCTTGTAAATGCCAGTGCAATTGGGATTTATCCAGCCTCAAATGAAAAAATATACACCGAGCAATCACTTGAAGTTGGGACAGACTTTTTAGCTAAGACGGTTCATGATTGGGAACAAAAAGCGAAACTCGCTGAAAGCTTAGATGTTCGTGTAGCATATGGAAGATTCGGTATCATTCTTGGAAAAAGTGATGGTGCACTCCCTCTTATGGCGCTTCCTTATAAAATGTTCGTCGGTGGTTCAATTGGCTCTGGTCAAAACTGGATGTCATGGATTCATGTGAAAGACGTGGCAAATGCTCTCCTTTTTGCAATAGAACATGAAATCCATGGTCCTTTTAATGTAACAGCTCCCGAACCCATAATAATGAAGGAATTCGGAAAAATATTATCAGCTGTCTTAAAACGTCCACATTATTTCCCTGTCCCTGCATTCCTTTTAAAAATGGCCCTTGGAGAAAAAAGTCAGCTAGTCATCGAAGGTCAACATGTCCTTCCAGAAGTATTGTTGAAAAATGGATTTACTTTTGAATTTCCACATTTACCTAATGCTTTAACTAATATTTATCAGTGAATAAATTAAGTCCCCTAGCGCAATCTACTTGTAAAAGGAGGTTGTGTTTTACATGTGGAAATATCATTTATTTGGGCTTGTTATTGCAGCTTTTGTATTGAGTATGGGATTCGTTTATCAGCCATTTTCCGCACAAGCGCAAGAAATTCATTGGGGATTAAAAAAAGCGACAAAGGAAATTCCAGCAGAAGCAGGTGCGGAGTTAGATGCAATGCTAGAAAAACATGGCGCTATTTATAAAGGTTCTCCGGACGAAAAAATTCTTTATTTCACATTCGATAATGGGTACGAGAATGGCTATACGGAAAGTATTTTAGATACACTTAAAAAAGAAAAAATTAAAGCTACTTTCTTTTTAACAGGTCATTATTTAGAAAGTGCCACGCCGCTCGTTGAACGAATGATCAAAGACGGACATCAAATAGGAAATCACTCATACGGACATCCCAATTTAGCACGGCTTTCTAAAGATGGGATTCAAAAAGAACTCATACAGTTTGACAAGAAGCTAAGTGAATTGACTTCACTCGAAAGAACTACGGTCACGCGTCCACCAGAAGGAATTTTTAACGAAAAAGTATTAGAAGCCGCAAACGAAATTGGCTATCAGCATATTTTTTGGTCCGTTGCTTTTATCGACTGGCATAAAGACCAAAAAAAAGGCGGCAAATATGCTTATGATCAGTTAATGTCTCAAATTCATCCAGGCGCGATCATTTTGATGCATACCGTTTCTCCAGACAATGCAGAAGGACTCCCAATGTTCATAGAGGAAGCTAGAAAAATGGGATATACGTTCGGAACACTTGATGAACTGAATATGAATAATCAGGATATTCCGCTTTCTTTTAATCCTAGATAATCTCCCTTATAATAGAAGGAAGATTATAAGGCGAAACTTTATTCAGTGATTTATTCCACTGAATAGGGTTTTGTCAAAAGGGACGTGAAGCAATGAAAGAACAAACAGTAATACAAGTAGGACAAGAATTTCCCCTAACGATAAAAAGACTCGGCATAAACGGAGAAGGTGTCGGATTCTTTAAACGAAATGTCGTTTTCGTAAAAGGTGCACTTCCAGGCGAGGTAATTACAGCACAAGTTACAGAAGCAAAAAACAAATACGCAGAAGCTAAGATTAAGAAAATCCGTCAAGCCTCAAAAGACCGAGTAACTCCACCTTGTCTCATCTATGATGCATGCGGTGGTTGCCAACTACAGCATATGACGTACCAAAGACAGTTGATCGAAAAAAGAGATTTAGTCATCCAAGCACTGGAACGTTATGTGAAAGATTTAGCTGAGGGAATTGAAGTAAAACAAACAATTGGCATGGAAGATCCATGGAACTATCGCAACAAAAGCCAATTCCAAGTTAGACAACTTGGCAATAAAGTCATTGCAGGACTTTACGCAGAAAGCTCCAACAAACTAATCGATATTAATAAATGTATCGTTCAGCATCCAGTAACAACGCATATTACAAATGAAATTAAAGGATTTTTGCAACAACTGAATATCCCTATTTATGATGAAAAAAATCCACAAGGAATTGTTCGTACTATTGTCGTTCGTACAGGTATGAAAACAGGGCAAATTCAAGTAACTCTTGTTACAACGAAAAAGAAAATGCCACATAAAGAAGAGCTTGTACAACTTATACGAACAATCGATTCTAATATTGTGTCCATCAGCCAAAATATTAATGCAGAAAAAACATCCCTTGTTTTTGGTGAAACGACATTTAATCTGTTCGGCAAAGAAACAATCCATGAAAAACTTGGAGAACTGGCATTTGATTTATCTGCACGTGCCTTCTTCCAGTTGAATCCAGAACAAACCGAACATTTATATAACGAAATTGAAAAAGCAGCTTCCTTAACGGGGAACGAAACAGTAGTTGACGCTTATTGCGGCGTTGGAACAATTGGTCTTTGGCTTGCAAAAAATGCAAAAGAAGTCCGCGGTATGGATATTATAGAAGAATCTATCCAAGACGCCAAGAAAAATGCTAAACGAAATGGCTTTAGTAATACAAAATATGTGCACGGTACAGCTAAGCAATGGCTTGGAAAATGGAAAAACGAAGGCTTCGTTCCAGATGTACTGACAGTAGATCCGCCACGAGCTGGTCTTGATGACGAATTACTAAAAACCATTTTAGACATTAAGCCAAAACGTTTTATTTACACATCTTGTAATCCGTCTACATTTGCCAAGGATTTACAACAACTAACTAAAGTGTACGATGTTAAATATATCCAACCTGTTGATATGTTTCCGCAAACTTCACACGTGGAGTGTGTCGCGAAGTTAGAACTTAAAAAATAAAGTATTGTAGACAGAACTTTTGACTGTAAAGCAAAAGGCACAACTAGACAAGCTCGCTAGTTGTGCCTTTTTGTACAAAAACTTCCGATTGTCCACGATTAAAAACTACTCCCGTGCACTCACTTCGTTAATGAATTTCTTGAATAACTTTTTCTAGGAATTCACCCATTCGCTTAACCGCCGGCTCCGAAAAATCAAAACTGACACCAGTTTCTTTATAAATAGCTGCGATGGATTGATTGTAGTCAGCGCTTGCCCCTTTTTTAAAGGATTCGACAGCTAACTCTGGATCCTTCTGATAATTCTCGAGTAATTGAAGTGCTCCCAGCATTGAGATGGAGTATTCAATATTATAGAAAGGATATTCAATATAATGAAGGGTGCCTACCCAGCTCATCCCAATTTCTTCCTCTAACCCAGAAGTATCTACAGGACTCAAGCCATAACGTTTGGAGATTTCAAAATATTTTTCATCTCGCTCTTTGGCCGTATGCCCTGGATTCGTATACATCCAATGCTGGAAAAGATCACCCGCCAATGGACCGAATAACATTGTAAATGCCCGTCTCAGCTCTTCACGCTGTGCGCTCTTAAATTCCTCTTCTTCTGGATAAAATTGATCCAGCTTATCCAATAAGAGCAATTCCATCCCATGAGAATACAATTCAGCAATTTCCGCTCGTCCTTGGTATTCTTCAAGAGGACCATGCTCTGAAAACTCCAGGTATGCATTCACCGCATGGCCCATTTCATGAATTAAAGCAATAAGAGAGAAAAAGGATGGACTAAAGTTGGCAAAAACAAAGGTATCCCCTGATACAGGTAAGGAAGTACAGAAACCACCTGGGCTTTTTCCTTTCCGATCTCCAAGATCGAGCAACCCATGCTCTCTCATATATTCAAATCGTTCTGCAAAATATGGGTCGGTCTTCGCTAACATCTCAGAGACGCCATCCATAAGAGTAGACACCTCGGAGTATGGTGGTTTTTTTAAGAGCTTAGCGGTGTTATCCCAAGGTCGATAAGTATCCACACCTAGCTTGGACTTAAAAACCTCTGCCAGTCGATTCCAAGCTGGAATAATATGCTTTTCTACATTTTCATGAAAGTCATAACAATTCTGAATGCTATACTCACGATTTTTGGCCACAAACATATAATCACGATAATTTTCAAAACCTGCATTTAAAGCAATTTGATGGCGCAGTTGAACGAGCTCATCCATAATGGCATCCATATCGGGTTTAATTTGTCGATAGGTTGACCCTATTAAGTTATAAGCCTTTTCTCGCACGGCTCTATCTAGATGATCGAGTTGGGATTGGATAAACGGAAAAGGTTTTTCCTCCCCCTCCCATTCAATTGTTAGTCCACCCATAATTTCACTATACTTGGTACAGAGCTCTTGTTCTTTTACAGCTAAAGGGATATTTTCTTCTCTGAACAGTTTAACTTTGGACTCGCGAACGCGACGCATTAAGCCATAACGCTTTTCATCTAATAGGTTTACATAAGGAGATGCACAGAATTTCTCATTGAGTTTTGCTTCATATTTCATTAAAAGTGGTTGAATTACCTGCTGATCATGAAGATAGGTTGCCTTTATATCCGCATCCTCTGTGTTTCGGTAAAAGTCAACTTGGTGACCTGTCATCGCCTCCGTGATTTTAATCGTTACATCCTGTTCATCTTTTAACCACTTTTCTAGGTCAGAAATGGATTCAATAGGAACCTCAAGTAGATTTTTAAGTTGAGCTTCGACTCCTTCTACATCCTGTAAATCAATTAATTCTTTATAATAATTAAGACCTATATCTTGTGTCATGGATAACTCTCCTTCCCCTTTGAATTATTACAATTATCCTAATAATTATAATATAGTTTTCTAGTTACCAAATCTAGCTTATTCAAAAGGTGCAACAATTATTTCTTTAAAGGAAGATGAAAAATCTGCTTCTTTTAACGGTATAAAGCTTTATAAAACGAATGGCAACTCACCAAGTTGCCACCTCCACAGTGGATAAGTGGTAGCTGTTACGCTGTAGAAATTGCAGAAGTAATAGTACATCCCAAACGTAATGACTGCTGACAAATCTTCTCTCAATAGTTCGGGGAATGATATTAAACAAATTACTCATCCTATATTAAAGGAGGGGAGATTAATGATGCTAAAAGCCTTTATTGCAGTCGGAATTTTTCTTACAGCTAATTCAGCACCGTCCTATATTCCGCTTGTTGTTCCTGCACAACAGGAAGCTCCCGCCTACGCTAAGTGGGGACAACTCGCTATAAACGAAACAAAATCCAAATATCCCAACGCGAGTATTATTGATTATTTGCATGAAGGACGCGAATCTAAACAGGATTCCACCATTGAAAAGTTTAAGCTCTGGTTAAAAGACGGTGACCACGAATTCGGTGTTTTTGTAAGAATTGAGTTTACTACTGACACGGAAGAAGTCATTAATATTAAAATGCAAGAAACTTCAAGATAAAACATCTATATTTTGTATTACAGGTTAACCAAGAAATCTGGTTAGCCTTTTTTGTTCTTCTATTCGTCTTTTTACATAAGCAATTCTTTTTACTCATATGATTAAATAGAGTTATTTTATATAGTATCGGAGGTTATCTGGATCATGACAAATGGCGATAGTACAAATCAAAATAATCAAGATTCCAATAAAATACTTAGTGCAGCTGAGCTTGCTGTTCTTGGTGCACTATTCACTACATTTGGTGATGTGTTATCTACTATTTCCGCTGTGCTTGCATTAGAGGAAGAACGAAATGTAGCAACGGACAATAATAATCTGCAGAAACAGATTGACGATTTAACTAATGAAGTAAAAAAACTAAAAAAACAGATGAATAATGACAAACCAAGACTTTTTTAGAAGCTTAAAATCCCTCTCAACTTCTTTAACTATGATTCGCAATGTTATATAATTTTGTATAAAGTTTGCAATATAAATCGCGTTAACCTAATTTCAGTTTCTGCTTTATTAAAAGGGACATATTATGTTATTATGATTCCATAATTACGAAATATTCGAAAATATCTTACGGAATGGTGGCTATAAAATGGGAAGCGACAACAACTCAAAATTAACAATCGAAGCTATTGTACATGCTCCAGTGGATAAAGTTTGGGAATTTTGGACCGAACCGAATCATTTAACTAAATGGAATAGCCCTTCAGAAGATTGGCACACAACATTTGCTGAAAATGACTTAAGAGTCGGTGGTAACTTCCTTTCTAGAATGGAAGCAAAAGATGGTAGCTTTGGATTTGATTTTGCTGGTGTATATGATGAAGTGAAATTGCACGAATTCATTTCTTATACACTTGGAGATGAGAGAAAGGTTGAAATAACTTTTCTTAAACAAGAAGATAACACGAAAATCATTCAAAAATTTGATCCAGAAACAGAAAACCCAATCGAAATGCAGCAACAAGGCTGGCAAGCAATCTTAGATAATTTTAAAAAATATGCAGAGCAACAGTGACGACAAGGACAATCAAGACTTTAATATCTTGATTGCCCTTGTTTTTATTTATCCATTGGACTTGTCATTCAAAAATAAATCTATCAAATTAAAAGGTTTTTAAGTTTTTTTATCACAAAATGGGTAAAGACTAACTAGAAAGCATTTTGAGGAGGAGATTTTTTGAAAGCAGTAACATTCCAAGGGGCAAAGGATATCGAGGTAAAAGAAGTACCAGATGCAAAACTAGAGAAGAATGATGATATCATCGTTAAAATTACAACAACTGCAATTTGTGGATCTGATCTCCATATTTATAGAGGTTCTATTCCTACTCAAAAAGACTTTGTCATTGGGCATGAACCGATGGGAATCGTCGAGGAAGTCGGACCAGGTGTAACTAAAGTTAAAAAAGGAGATCGAGTCGTTATTCCATTTAACGTATCTTGCGGAGAATGTTTTTATTGTCAAAATGATTTGGAGAGCCAGTGTGATAATTCAAATGATAACCCAAACGTCGATTCAGGAGGATATCTTGGATATACAGAGCGTTATGGCAACTACCCAGGAGGACAAGCCGAATTTTTACGAGTTCCATATGGGAATTTCATGCCTTTTGTAATTCCCGAATCTTGTGAGTTAGAAGATGAGTCATTGTTATTTATATCGGACGTCCTTCCTACCGCTTATTGGAGCATAGAAAATTCAGGTATGAAATCTGGCGATACAGTTGCAGTACTTGGATCAGGTCCAATTGGGTTAATGGTGCAAAAGTTTGCTTGGATGAAAGGCGCCAAGCGAGTGATTGCTGTAGATCATCTCCCTTATCGGCTAAATCATGCAGTTAAAATGAATAAAGTAGAAGCATATAATTTTGAGAATTTTGATGATATGGGAAATCATATTAAAGAAATCACAAATGGTGGTGTAGATGTGGTCATCGATTGTGTAGGGATGGATGGCAAACTGAATATCATGGAAAAGGTCGAGCAAAAATTAAAGCTTCAAGGTGGAACGTTGAGTGCCATTGATATCGGCTTAAACGCTGTTAGAAAGTTTGGAACGATTCAGTTAACCGGTGTTTACGGTGCTTTATACAATATGTTCCCTCTTGGAAATATTTTCGAACGAAATGTAACACTCAAAATGGGGCAAGCACCTGTCATCCACTACATGCCAATGCTATTTGACATGATTAATAAAGGTGAATTTGATCCAAGGGAAATTATTACACATAGTGTTCCTTTGGACAAAGCAAGTGATGCTTATCGCATTTTCCATGACCATGAGGAAGAAAGTATTAAGTTCGTCTTAAAACCTTAGCGAGAAGGGCGTTGAATACCAAATTGTTATTTGAATCTGGTATTCAACGCCTATTTCATTCATCGTTATTTGTTCGAGTTGTTGTACTAAATAATCCTAACATTAGCGTTAATCCTGCTACTATTGTTGGAATCCCATAAGTAGTTATTGTCATCAACCAATTTGGAAAAGGCACTGAAAAATTATTTGAGTCAGACGCTAGGTGTTGTGCAAATGTAAAAGCAATAGGGAGATAAATAGAAATGATTAAAAATGGTAAAGTCACACAAAGTATAAACGACCAGTTCCACTTAACGGACCATTTTTTAATAAAAAGCAAAGAAAGATAAACCCCTAATACAAAGTTCGCAATAAAACGGAACCAAATAAAATGGAGCATGTCGAAATTAGTTGCAGCATAAAATTTTACCTTATGCTCAAGTTTATAACTAATAATTAATAAAGCAATTAACCCGGCAGTCCACAATAATTTCCAAATATACGGAAGCCACTTTTCACGCAATATTCATCCTCCTTTCCTATAATCCTCTTTCAAGTATCATATACAAAACTGGATATATTTGCACCTTCTAATTGAATATTCAGCTTTATGTAAAAAACACTACAGAGGCCGCTTTCCTTTAAGAAATACGATTCTGTAGTGCTTTATTAATTTTAATACAATGTCGGTTCATCAAGCTTTCTTCTCTTTTGCGGGTTAGCAAAAAAGAGGATACATGTTAGCGTTCCTAGCAGAAGCGCAACTAACACTAAAAAGCTAACAGTTTCAAAAAGTTGAATAAAAAGACCACCTAAAAATGGACCAGAAAGGCTTCCAATACTAAATGAAATTCCACACAACAAATTGCCAGTCGGCAGAAGTTCCTTTGGCGTCAAATCGGCCATATAAGAAATGCCAAGTGAAAATGTGGATCCAACAAACATACCTGCAATGAAAAATAGTGTACCTATCGTTAATGAGGAAGTTTCGAAAAAGCTCGCTATTCCAAAAGTGATTGCTCCTAGACCTATCATAATGATCAGCACTTTTCGTCTTCCTATTTTATCGCTTAATACACCAAGCGGTAATTGTGTGACAACCCCTCCTATTGAAAAGGCTGCCAATATGTATGATAAGCTTGTTACTTCTATCGTATTACGAAGCGCGTAAACCGGGTAAATGGCGTTAAGCGATGATTCTAAAAAACCATAGCTAAAGGGCGGTATAAAAGCAACCCATGCAACAGCAATTGCCGCTCCAAAACGTTTCCACGTCCCTCCTCCGTGGACAGAAGAACCTTTAACGATCTCTGGCTTTTCATTTTTCACAAAGAAAATAAGTACCCATGCACATAAACAAAGAATACTTGAAATAATAAACGGCAATCCTTCGAAAATTTCTACCAGTTGAACAAACAAAGGACCAACAGCGAACCCTATCCCAAAAGAAAGCCCATAAATAGCAATATTTCGTCCTAATCGATGCTGAGGAGAAAAGCTCGTAATCCAAGTTTGAGTAGAAAAGTGAAGTGCATTATCCCCAACTCCTATAAACAATCTTAAAATAAACCAAAAAGCCACACTTTTCCATAAAGGAAAAAGTAATAAGGACACAATGACGATTAATCCTCCTACGATAATAATCGGCTTATAACCAAATTTACGCAGTGGCGGTTCAATAAAAGGAGAAATTAATAATGTTCCAATATAAAGACCCGTCGCACTTAGCCCATTGATCATTGGGCTTACTCCATCCTGCTCGAATATAACGGATATAAGTGGCAATAACATTCCTTGTGAAAATCCTGATATAGAAACGATTGCGACAAGTATCCAAAACCTTCTTCTTTCAATTGCTGAAAATTGTTCCATACACTACCTCATTACATATTAAAAATTATTCTATTCAGTAGTGTATCAGACAACAGACATTCTTCCTACTTAAAATTTAGTTAAGTATAATACCATTTGTCCCATCATCTTATTTAGTCGTCCAGCTGCCGCAGTTATTCATCGAGCTTTTCTAGACATTCATCCACATTTTTAAATCAACAACAAAAGGCTCAGTCGGTATCTACACTAGATCTGACTGAGCCTTTTACATATAACTAATATCCTCTTGTGTCTTCATAATTGCATTTGCGGCGTTGCCGGTGAAATGTCTAAATCCCCTCCTTCTACTGAATGAATGGTTTCGACTATTCACTACGCCCTCCCTTCTATGTATGGGTTAAAATTACTTTATCATATAGACAGATAAATGTAAATATTCTAAATACATAAAACTTAAAAATAACTCCTTCGACCTATCTTTTCTTCCCGATTTGTTTTATCCTTATGGTATAAAGTGAGGTGTTATTCTGTGGGTAACCAAATTTCAAATCCAGAACAACAAGTATCTTATTTAAAAGATCGACTTCAAATGTTCTTAGAAGTATTAGACACTATCGAACCTGAAAATACTGACCTTGAAGATATCGATCGTCTTATTCAAATGATGGATGATTTAGAGTTAAAAATGGAGCAGTTTAAAAATACACGATTTGAATAATTTGAAAGAAGCTTGGAAAGCACCTTTTCCAAGCTTTTTTTATTTTGTACGTCATATAGGGATAGTGCGTCTTAATTGCTCTATTAGCGTCCGATGTGATTTTCGCTGCAGCCGGACGCTTTCCACCGGGTGAGCGATGAGCCATTCCCGCCGCTTGGGCGTACGTTGGAATGTCTCATTAGCCCACTCATCCGGTAGGAGTCGCCGTCTGCAGCGAAAATCAATGGAAATTACTTGCTTATTCAATATTTGCTTGCTAATAACAAAGCTTAGTCCATTTTATGTGCCTATTTTATCCAGTAAATGGCTAAGAGCAACCAATTCCAGTCTGAAAGCAATCAAATCATCGCGAGAGCAATCAAATAGCCGATGAAAGCAACTAGATTCTTAAATCCGCTCTTTACTTAGGGTGAGACGGCTATGATTTCTATATATTATTGGAACAATATGCTATAAAGCCGTCTGAGCACGCAAGCTAGTATCGGATAGACTGGGGTTGTCGTGTTCAGCTACCATGTTTTCTCTTTCGGGGTGTGCATTGTAATGTCCGGAGTTGTGATTGTGGCGCACACTGTGGATATTGACTCTTTCATCCACTTATTATTAATTTCGGACACCGATAAGTCAGTGTTTTTTCATTGATTTTCGCTGCAGGGCGGCGACTCCGAAGGGATTAAGTGAGTAAGATGAGACTTCACAACGTACGCGCGTAGGCGCGGCGGTGAAGGCTCATCACTCACCCCACGGAAAGCGTCCGTCCTGCAGCGAAAATCACAGCGGTCACCAAATAGAACTTACTACGACGCATTATCCCTATTATGTCCATTAATCCGTATTTGCTAGATCAGGTAGAAACGGATATTTTAGCGCTTTTAGTAATGGAAACGACCGAGTATGCACTGACGCGCTATTTTTGATTGGCTCCCAGTAGAACTGCTCTTTTTTAAATAGAAATATAATAGTATACTAAAAAGTGTTTGAAACTCATACATAAAAGGAGCGTTTACAACATGCAATTGGAGCAATTAGAAAAAAGTATTTACGATTTAATTACTGAAACATCTACAAATCTACCAAAAGACGTACGACGCGCTATAAAAAAAGCAAAAGCAGCAGAAAATGCTGGAACAAGAGCAGCAATGAGTTTAGATACGATTACGAATAATATTCAAATGGCAGATGACAATATTTCACCGATTTGCCAAGATACTGGCTTACCAACTTTCAAAATTAAAACACCAATTGGCGTTAACCAATTAGAAATAAAAGCAGCGATTAAACGAGCGATTGTAAGCGCTACAAAAGATGCAAAGCTTCGTCCTAACTCTGTAGACTCACTAACAGGAGCAAATAGTGGAGACAACCTCGGCGAAGGTGTTCCTGTCATCAAGTTCGAACAATGGGAAGAAGACTATATAGAGATGAAGCTTATCTTAAAAGGTGGAGGCTGTGAAAACAAAAATATTCAATATAGCTTACCAACTGAGTTAGAAGGTTTAGGCCGTGCTGGACGTGATTTAGATGGAATTCGTAAATGTATTTTACATTCTGTTTACCAAGCACAAGGACAAGGCTGTTCTGCCGGTTTTATAGGCGTAGGTATTGGTGGAGATCGTTCTTCTGGGTATGATCTAGCAAAAGAACAATTATTCCGTCATGTAGAAGATACAAATCCAAATCCCGACCTTGCTAGTTTAGAAGCGTATATTATAGAAAAGGCTAATACACTTGGAATCGGAACAATGGGATTCGGCGGAGAAGCAACTTTACTAGGTTGTAAAATTGGTGTCATGCACCGTATTCCAGCAAGTTTCTACGTATCTGTTGCGTACAACTGTTGGGCATACCGTCGTATGGCGATTAACATCCATCCAACGACTGGTGAAATTATCGAATGGCATTACCAAGACGGAGAAAAAGTGGAATTTAAAGAAGAAACAGCAGAAGAAGCTCCTAAAAAAGTAGTGGAACTTCAAGCTCCTATTACCGAAGAACAAATCCGTTCTCTTCAAGTTGGAGACGTCGTATCTATCACTGGTCGTATGTATACTGGGCGTGATGCCATCCACCATCACTTAATGAGTCATGACGCGCCAGTGGATTTAGATGGACATATTATTTATCACTGTGGTCCAGTTATGCAAAAAGATGAAGATGGGAAATGGCATGTTCGTGCAGCAGGTCCAACGACTTCTATTCGTGAAGAGCCATATCAAGGCGATATTATGAAAAAGTTCGGTATCCGTGCGGTTATTGGTAAAGGCGGTATGGGACCGAAAACACTTGCAGCATTAGCAGAACATGGTGGTGTTTACTTGAATGCTATTGGTGGAGCTGCCCAGTATTATGCTGACTGTATTAAAGATGTCGAAGGCGTTGATTTAATGGAGTTTGGTATTCCAGAAGCAATGTGGCATTTACGTGTAGAAAACTTCACTGCTGTTGTAACAATGGACTCTCATGGGAACAGCCTACATGCAGATGTAGATAAATCTTCTTTAGAAAAGTTAGCTACCTACAAAGAGCCAGTTTATAATTAATCTAATCTGTTGACGTTTCACCTCCACTACATTATAATGATTATAAATTAGTAACCAATATAAAATGGATTTCTACCCAGAAATCCATTTTTGCTATTTTATACACTCAAATAAGAGTGAAACTCATTATCAAGGAGGAGATCATATGACAACAATTCAAGAATTTAGACAAAGAAAACCGATAACTCAAATACTAATACCAAATGCAGAATTAGTAGCTGCATTGTTCTCAGGTATACTCATTTTAATTGCCTGGTTAGTTGAAAATGAAACAACTTCTATCTTCTTTTATATACTAGCATTTGTTATTGGAGGTTTCGCTAAAGCAAAAGAAGGTATTGAAGCAACGATACGAGACAAAGAACTTAACGTCGAAATGCTGATGATATTAGCAGCTATCGGCTCCTCTATCATCGGATATTGGACCGAGGGAGCTATTTTAATATTCATCTTTGCTGTAAGTGGCGCACTAGAAACGTACACGATGAATAAAAGTAATAAAGAAATATCTTCATTAATGGAGCTTCAACCAGAAGAAGCATGGAAGATTAATAGTGACGGCACTACTACTCGTGTTGCAATTAGCGAAATTAAGTTAGGCGATCATTTAATAGTAAAACCTGGAGAACGAGTTCCCGCAGACGGTATCGTTCTGAGTGGAGCAACATCTATTGATGAAGCGGCAATTAGCGGTGAGTCGGTTCCTGTATCAAAGCAAGTAAACGATGAATTATTCGCCGGTACAGTTAATATTAGTGGCGCAATTACAATGGAAATGACAAAAGCTAACGAAGATTCTCTTTTTCAAAAAATTATTCAATTAGTTCAGTCTGCACAAGATGAGAAATCACCTGCTCAACAATTTATTGAAAGATTTGAAGGCACTTATGTGAAAGTGGTACTCATTGCAGTTGGTTTCATGCTATTTCTCCCACACTTTTTACTTGATTGGGATTGGAATACGACTTTCTATCGTGCAATGGTTTTATTAGTAGTGGCATCGCCTTGTGCACTTGTCGCTTCTATCATGCCAGCAACACTAGCCGCTATTTCAAATGGAGCAAAAAGTGGTATTTTGTTTAAAGGTGGAGTTCACTTAGAAAACATTAGTGAGATGAAAACAATTGCACTAGATAAAACAGGTACGCTAACACAAGGAAAACCAACCGTAACCGATTTCTTCGTTCGGGAAGATTTAGATGTAGACGCTACACTGACTACTTTGGCCATGATAGAAACGCAGTCCAATCATCCTTTAGCGCAAGCAATTACAACTTACGCTAAATCAAAAGGAATTGGTAAACTCCCTCCTCTTCCTGTTGAGGATATACCAGGATTCGGCTTACAGACGAACATAAATGGGGAAACAATCCTTGTTGGTAAGCCTGACTTTGTCAATAAAGAAGATGCGTATGCATTCCAGCAAGGCATTGCAGAAACTTTAGCTACACAAGGTAAAACAGTCATCTTTATGCGAGATGAAAAAGGAATTGCTGCAGCGGTCGCACTAAAAGACACTGTACGGGAAGAAGCAAAAGAAGCAATAAAACTTCTTCATTCATTAGGTATTAAGACCATTATGCTCACAGGAGACAATGAAACAACGGCAAAAGTTATAGCGAGAGAAGCAGGTATCGATCAGTATTTTGCTGAATGTCTTCCAGAAACAAAGGTAGATCATATGAAATCATTGTTGAAAGAGTATAAATTTGTAGGAATGGTTGGGGACGGCATTAATGATGCACCAGCTCTTGCTACAGCTACTACAGGATTTGCAATGGGCGAAGGAACAGATGTCGCCCTCGAAACTGCTGATGTTGTACTTATGAAAAATGATTTATCCAAAATTGCATATGCTGTGAAAATGTCTCGTAAAATGCAACGAATCGTTAAACAAAACATCGTCTTTTCTATTGCCGTAATAGCGGTGCTCATCATTTCTAACTTCCTGCAAGCAGTAGACTTACCTTTAGGAGTTATTGGTCATGAAGGCAGTACAATTTTAGTAATATTAAATGGTTTAAGAATGTTGAATAGAAATGCTTAAAAAAGCAGAAGGGTCAGTTCCCTTCTGCTTTTTCTATGGCTATTTTACGTTCTTGTGTAACAGCATTTATTTGACCACCTATTAATAGTACAATTCCGGAAATGTACAGCCATAACATAAGTACGATAATCCCTCCGATACTACCGTATGTGGAAGAATAGTTTCCGAAATTATTAACATAATAAGAGAAACCTAGAGATACGATTATCCAGCCTATTGTTGCAAATGCTGCTCCCGGAAATACGCTACGTAGAAATAATTTTTGATTAGGTACAATCCAAAACAATCCAGTTAGAACAATTAGCATAATAAGAGGAGTAATCGTCCATCTTAAACTATTCCAAAGCTTCACAAATCCTTCTTCAAAGCCAAAATAAGAAAATAATATAGTACCAATCTGTTGTCCGAAAATTGGTAGCACAAGCATTACGACAAACAATATGATCATGAGTAATGTAAAGATAACAGACAATCCTCGTACGAGAAAAAATGGTCGAGTTTCATCCAAATTATATGATCTATTTAACGATTTTACTATTGCATTCATCCCATTGGAAGCTGACCAAATAGTACCTATTACACCAAGGGATAACAATCCACCATTTCTAGTTAGCAGTATATCTGAAATAGTTCCTTCGATAAGAATATATACATCTTGCGGCGCATAATTTTCTATAAAGCGAAATACTTGCGCTTCCTCCAAATTTAAATATGGTAATAACGTAACAATAAAAATAAGTAAAGGAAATAACGACAATAAAAAAAAGTAAGCAAGTTGTGCAGCTAATCCTGTAATATCCGTTTTTTGAATATGTACGATTAAATGCTTAAAGTATCCTTCCCATGTCGTTAAATCTTGGGGCTCTTCTGGCTTTTTATCCTTCTTTTTTATATTAAGAAATTTTAATTTACTAAACCAATTATTAGAGGAGGAAGAATGCCCCTTTAGTTGATGTTCTTGTTCTCGTTTATGGTTCATTCCATCCTCTCCTTTCATTGTTATTTATTGTTTGACGACGTACTCATCTGATTCCGATTCGACAATCGATTTGTATTCTTCTTTAGATTGTGCAAATGCTTCTTTCGTGTCGGTTAAAAGTGTTTTCACTTGAGGGGTCATTTCTTTTACTTCATTTACTTTTTGCGAGATATAAGTCGCATCCGAATTAATCTGTTCATAAAAAGATTTCCATTTTGTTAGTTGATCTTCAAGAGTCATTTTTAGTTCTTGTCTATTTGTACTATAATACTTTATTTGACGTCCAATACTATTCGATTTTTGGATAACTGCATTTCTTGTCTTTTCATCTAACATCGTTAATGCGCCACCAATAAGTGCACCACATACTACGCCTTTAACAAATTTGCTCTCACTCATCTCATAACCTCCGTTAAATAAGTTTCTATAAATTAATTATACCCCCGACTCGGAGGAATAAAACAAAAGTATTTTTTATTTCTATTTTAAAATTTATCTTGACTATAACTATAATTTATTGAATATTAGCAATAAGGGGAAATCTAATAGAAAGGTTAGAAATGTTCACTTTATAGCAAAATAGAAAATGGGGGTTTTAAAAAATGGAGAAGTTGAATGAAATTTTAGGAAGTATCTCTTCTGTAATTTGGGGAATACCACTCCTAATACTAATCGTTGGGACAGGTATTTATTTAACAGTACGAGTAGGTGTTCTTCAAATAAGGTTACTGCCTGCAGCGTTAAAACTAGTATTCTCTAAGAAGCATGATAAGACAGCAGAAGGGGACATTTCCCAATTCCAGGCACTTACTACTGCTCTCGCTGCAACAGTTGGTACCGGTAATATCGTTGGGGTCGCAACTGCAGTTGTACTTGGTGGTCCAGGTGCAGTATTTTGGATGTGGGTTTCTGCATTCTTTGGGATGGCAACAAAATATAGTGAAGCTATATTAGCAGTAAGATTTCGCGTGAAAGACGCTAAAGGTCAAATGGCAGGTGGCCCGATGTACTATTTAGAGCATGGGCTTAAGCAAAAATGGCTAGCTGTATTGTTTGCCATTTTCGGTGCACTTGCAGCATTCGGTATAGGTAATGGAACACAGTCTAACTCTGTTGCAGGAGTTGTAAAATCTACGTTTGGTTTAGATACTTGGATTACGGGAGCGGCTCTTATGATATTTACCGCACTTGTTATTCTTGGTGGTATTAAGTCAATTGGTAATGTAACAGCAATTTTTGTTCCTATTATGGCAGTATTTTATTTAATAGCTGGTTTACTTGTTATGGTTATGAACATTACTGCTATTCCAGAAGCATTTGCTACAATTTTTAGAATGGCGTTTTCTGGCGAGGCCGCACTGGGTGGGGCAATTGGTGCAGCTATTCGTTATGGTATTGCGCGTGGGGTATTCTCTAATGAAGCTGGTCTAGGTTCGGCTCCTATTGCTGCAGCTGCTGCAAAAACGGATTTACCTGGAAGACAAGCACTTGTTTCGATGACCCAGGTATTTTTGGACACATTCCTTATTTGTTCCATTACTGGCGTTACAATCGTCATGTCTGGTATGTATAAAGATACTAGTCTTGCTGCAAATGAGTTAACATCTGTAGCTTTCGGACATTTTTTAGGTGACTTTGGACCATATGTTGTAGCGATTGGATTAATCTTTTTTGCTACTTCCACTATTTTCGGTTGGGCTTATTACGGTGAAAAATGCTTCCAGTACTTATTTAAAAATCCTTCTTTATTAATTATTTACCGCATCGCATTTGTTATTATGGTACCTATCGGAGCTATCGTTTCGCTTGATCTTATCTGGACTTTCTCAGATATCGCAAATGGCTTGATGGCGATTCCGAACTTAATAGGTTTGCTTGGACTCTCTGGTATTGTAGTATATGAAACAAAACGTATTCAAGAAAAGTTAAAAGAAGAAAAAGCTGAGGCTAAAGCTACCAAATCAATATAGTATTTGACAATTGAACTAGAGCGTGAAATGATAAAGTTCTAATGTATGAAAGGTAGGTACAAGAGAATGAATTTATCAGAACCCACTGCTGAAAACGTTGCGTTTATGATTGAGACTATAAAAGAAAAACTTCGCATGGTAAATGTCGATGCAATGAAATCAGAACATTTTAATGCATCTCAATATGAAGATCTAGTCTATCTATATGAAATGGTGAAAAAAAGAGATTCTTTTAGCCCAAGTGAAATGCAAGCAATTGCCGCTGAACTTGGAAGCTTACGCAAATAAAAAATTCCTTCCCAATATAACGTTGGGAAGGAATTTTTTCGTTTGCGACCGTTTAAAATTATTTGTTTAGTTCAACTGCGATTTGAGCTCCAACTTTTGCATTGTTATAAACAAGCTCAATGTTTGATTCTAATGATTTACCTTCCGTTAATTCTTTTACTTTTCCAAGTAAGAAAGGTGTCACGTCTTTTCCTTTAATGCCGTTTTCATCTGCTTCTTTTAAAGCTGTATGGATGATGTCATTGATATATGCTTCGTCTAATGAGAATTCTGCTGGAATTGGGTTTGCAATAATTGCTCCTCCGTTTAATCCTAACTCCCATTTTGTTTTAAGCATTTCTGCAACTTCTTTAGGCTCGTCTAAACGGAAGTTAGCTGCAAATTGGCTCGTTGCTGTATAGAATGCTGGGAACGCATCTGTTCCGAAACCTACTACTGGCACACCTTTTGTTTCTAAATATTCTAAAGTTAAACCGATATCCAAGATAGATTTTGCTCCAGCGCATACTACTGCTACATTTGTAGAAGCTAGTTCTTCTAAATCAGCCGAAATATCCATCGTCGTTTCAGCACCTCTATGCACGCCACCAATACCGCCTGTTACGAACATTTTGATACCAGCAAGTTCAGCACAAATCATCGTTGTTGCAACTGTTGTAGCCCCGATTTCTTTAGAAGCAACTACATATGCAAGATCTCTTCTCGATGTTTTTCTTACATTTTTACTTGTAGCAAGCGTTTCAAGATCTTCGTTTGAAAGTCCGATTTTAATCTCGCCATCCATGATCGCAATTGTTGCTGGTACTGCTCCATTATCACGAATAATTTGTTCCACTTTTTTAGCCATTTCTACGTTTTGTGGATAAGGCATACCGTGTGAAATGATTGTTGACTCTAAAGCAACGATTGGTTGTCCTGCTGCCATTCCTTGTTCTACTTCTTGTGAGTACGTTAAATATTGTTTCATAATATATATTCCTCCAATTCATTATTTAAACCGATTTTTGTAAGTTCCGTACGAACCGTTTCAGGGGACTGAAGTGTTTTATTGGCATTGACCATTCCAGTTTGTACTGCTTGTTTTACTTCCATGCCTTCTAGCCATGCATGTAATGTTCCCGCTACAAATGCGTCTCCTGCACCTGTTACATCTACTATATTATCTGCATGAATTGCTGGCGCTACAGTTGTTTCAATCTGCTGTCCAGCAAATACGACGCCTTTACTCCCACCTGTGACAACTACTTGTTTGATCCCTTTTTCTACAAATAACTCTGCAGCTTTTTTCCATGACGACTCATCTTCTATAGTCATTCGGAAATAAGTTTCCGCTTCGTCTTTATTTGTTATTAACCATTCAATTCCTTCTAAAGACTCTGGCATTCTGTTCATCTTCGGAGAAGAAACCGGAATAATTGCGAGTGGTATTTTATAACCTATTGAAATAGTTTGGACATATTCAATAACATCTTTTGGACAATTCATATCAATGATTAACAGTTGAGCTTTTGTTAAATGTGTTTCTTGTTTCTTCAAGTATTCCACTGTAAATTGATCGTAAATATCCATATTCGCTAATGCAAACAACATTTCTCCATGCGTATCTAATATGGCGGAGTAAGTCCCTGTTTGATAATTTGCTAATTTTTCTACTGAGAACAAATTCATCCAAGGGCTTGATGCTTTTTCAATGGATTCATATTCCATATCATTTCCTACCACAGTAAGCATACGCACACTATGTCCTAGTCTCCCCAAGTTTTCTGCAATATTTCTTGCAACGCCACCAATGCTTTGTAAGCTAGTAGTTGGATTGGAAGTCCCCATTTGTAAGTTGCTTTTCACTATATATTTTCTATCGACATTCGCTCCACCTATACAAATAATTTCTTTGTTTTCCGGTAAAATATAGGCTCTTCCAGTTATTTTCCCGCTTTTAATAAGCCCAGAAATAATATTAGCAACAGCTGGCCTAGACATATTTAATTCATTGGCAATTTCTAACTGAGAAGCGTATGGATTCTTTTTAAGATAGTTCAAAATCTTAACTTCTTTCGAGTCCAATTAATTTCCTCCTTTCACTCAAGAATGAACTTTTGTTTTAATTATAAACTTTTGTTTCAAAAAGTCAAAAGAAAACTGACAACAAAATGAGTTGTCAGTTAGTAGTATTACTGTGGGGCATCATTTAATGTACCATCTTCTAACACACGTGGTTGAATCAGTACTTCCACTCTTCTATTTTGTGCACGACCTTCCGCAGTATCGTTAGAGGCTACTGGTTTATTTTCTCCGTATCCTTTAGCACTAAAATAGAGTGGATCAACCGTATTATTTTCAACTAAAATTCTCAAAAAATTAACGGAACGCATAACACTTAGTTCCCAGTTAGATGAAAATTCATTACTTGAAATCGGAATATCATCTGTATGTCCTGTAATAACAACGTTTCTAGGCGGATCAAATACAAGTAAATTCGCTATATCTTCTGCAATTTGTCGATACTCCGGCTTCACTTCCGCTTGTCCCATATCAAATAGGATATTATCTCGAATGGTAACTAATAATCCTTCTCCTGTTAGTTCAGTAGCAAATTGTTTCTCTAATGCATTCACTGCAATATACTCATCTACACTATCTTGAATTTCCGCTAATGCTTGTTGGTCTTCTATATAAGCCGTGCTCTCACCATCTTCACCTTGACCTAAGTCATTAGGCGTGTCAGGCATTTGAATTGGAGATGGCTGTTCAAAAATACCAGTCCCTCCATCGAATACTTGGTTGAAGGCTTGAGACATTTGTTCCAACTTTTGTTGATCTACAGAACTTGAAGCAAATAACACGATGAAAAGAGCTAGCAATAAGGTTAAAACATCGGAATATGGAAGTAGCCAAGCTTCACTTACTTCTTCTTCATGCTTATGTTTTTTATGCTTCTTTGCCAAGGCCAGCCTCCCCGCTTTCATTTAGAACTTTTTTGCGCTCTGACATAGATAGGTAAGAAGACAATTTTTGTTCAATAACTCGTGGAGCATCTCCTTCTAATACGGAAAGAATACCTTCAAGCATCATTGTCTTTTGTCTAATTTCTTGTTTCGATTTACGTTTTAATTTATTGGCAAATGGATGCCATAAAACGTAACCAGTGAAAATACCTAGAAGTGTTGCGATGAATGCCGCTGAAATGGCATGTGCTAATTTATCAATATCACTCATATCACTTAACGCTGCTATTAGTCCAACTACTGCACCAAGTACACCAAGGGTAGGTGCATATGTACCAGCTTGCGTAAAAATTTGGGCGCCTCCAGAATGCCTTTCCTCTAATGCGTCAATTTCTTCTGTCAAGACATCTCGAATATAATCTGCATTTTGTCCATCAATAGCTAATGTCAGACCATTTTTTAAAAATGGATCTTCTACTTCTGTTGTTTTACTTTCTAATGCTAATAATCCTTCTCTACGAGCTAGATCAGCCCAACTTGAAAACATTTTAATAACTTCCACATCAGGTACTAGCTTTGACTCTTTAAAAATTACTCCAAATAGCTTTGGTACCCTTTTTAACTCACTTGTCGGGAACCCAATAACAACCGTTGCAATCGTTCCAAAAATAATGATTAAAATAGCAGCAGGGTTTAATAAGTTTGCTAAACCGGCCCCTTTTAATACCATTCCAACAGCTACTGAAACAAACCCTATTATTAAACCGAATACTGTAGACTTATCCATTCCATTTCCTCCACATTCTATTTCTGTACTTTATTTCGGCATTATTAAACATATTTGAATATCAATCTTTCTTTTCCTTCATATAAATGCAGTAAAATTGAACAAATTTCTACTTTTCTAATACGAATGATTATTGTCATATCATTCGTAAAACTGATACTATGAAAATATGCATAGAAAGGGAGTATGAATATGTCATCGTTTAAAACTAAATTAGAAAAATATGCTTCATTGGCAGTGGAAGTTGGGGTAAATATTCAACCTGGACAAAAATTATACATCGCAGCTTCTATTGATAGTGTAGAACTTGTCCGCTTAATCACAAAAAAAGCTTATGAAATTGGTGCTGGTCAAGTGTTTGTAGACTTCTCTGATGATGAGATTACACGCCTACGCTATGATTTGGCTCCAAAAGATTCTTTTGACTATTATCCATCATGGAAAGTACAAGAACGAGAACTATTAGCAGAAGAAGGTGCTGCGTTTATGAGCATCATGAGTCAAAGTCCTGATCTTTTAAAAGGCGTAGACACAGCTAAAATTGCTGCATTCCAAAAAGCAACTGGGCAAGCTTTAAGTAAATATCGCCAATATGTACAATCAGATAAAATCAGCTGGACAGTAATCGCATCTCCGTCCAAAGACTGGGCAAGCAAAGTGTTCCCAGAACTAGCAGAAGAAGAACAAGTCCCTGCATTATGGGAAGCTATTTTCAAAGCGGTTCGTGCAGATTTAGAAGATCCTGTCGCAGCTTGGAAAGAGCATGATACCCTTTTACACAAAAAAGTAGATTATTTAAATGATAAAAACTATAAAAAACTTCACTATACGGCTCCTGGTACAGATTTAACAATTGAACTTCCAAAAGGGCATGTTTGGTGTGGAGCTAGTAGTGTAAACGAAAAAGGCGAAGATTTCATGGCAAATATGCCGACAGAAGAAGTATTTACAGTTCCTTTGAAAACAGGTGTGGAAGGCTATGTAGCGAGTAGCAAGCCATTAAGTTATGGTGGAAATATTATTGACAATTTCAGCGTTACTTTTGAAAAAGGTCGTATTGTAAAAGTAGAAGCAGAGCAAGGTCAAGAAGTACTGGAAAATCTTGTCGCTACAGACGAGGGTTCTCACTATTTAGGAGAAGTAGCGCTTGTACCTCATGATTCACCGATTTCGAATTCTAATTTATTATTTTATAACACTTTGTTCGATGAGAATGCTTCCAACCATTTGGCAATCGGAAGTGCTTATGCTTTCTGCCTAGAAGGTGGGAAGAAGATGAGTCGTGAAGAGCTTGCGGAACATGGATTGAATGAAAGTATTACGCATGTAGATTTTATGATTGGTTCAGATCAAATGAATATAGATGGCATTAAAGAAGATGGCTCTACAGAACCTATCTTCCGCAATGGTAATTGGGCATTTTAAAACTATTTAACTACTGGTTTCGTTTCTAAATATTTCTTCTTACTTTTTCTAAGTAGATAAGCTATAATAGTAGTATCATAACTAGTGAGGTGTTTAATAATGGGCTTATTCACAGTTACAGTTCTTGGTTTTGCAGTATGTATAGGGATTTCAGGATATACAATTATTCATTACTTCGCTAAAGGCATGAACACACACGACGCTATCCAAGTAGATCCTAAACCTTCTAAATAATCCAAACAACCGCATTTTATGCGGTTGTTTTTTTTCTGTAGTTAAATATCCTTTGTTACCCAATATAATATTTACATTTTAGCATAATGTTTATCTTCGTCTTCAGAGTACTTTAGACTGGAATGTTTAGTAATACCTTTACCGAGGCTTCTAAATACAAAATGGGATGCTTGCTTATTTTTAACTAAAACAGATGTCATTACGTCTCTTTTTCCTTTCTTTTTGGTAACAATAGTATTTCAAATTTATTACAATATAGTACTATCACATCAATTTGCCGAATCTCATTAATCAAAAATAACCATTTTCTATTGAAACATACGTAAACTTCCAACATATAACATATGGCAAACGTCTATTTATCTATTATACTTGACTCAGGTACCATTGGATTGGAGGAACAATAATGTTTTCAAATGCACATATTGGAATAGATTTAGGAACAGCAAATACATTAGTTTATACAAAAAGCAAAGGCTTACTTATAGATGAACCTACAGTTGTAGCAGTGAATACAAAAACAAAAGAAATAGTAGCTTTCGGTGAGGAAGCAAAAAAAATGATCGGTAAAACACCTATATCAATTGAAGTAATAAGACCACTTCAAGATGGGGTTATTGCAGACTTTGATATTACAACTCAATTATTAAAACTAGTAATGCAAAAAGCTAGTAAGAAATTAGGTACTTCGCTTCGCAAACCAACTGTTATCGTTTGTACTCCTTCAGGTGCAACATCTGTCGAGCGTAGAGCAATTCAAGATGCCGTCCGACAAAGCGGTGCAAAAGAAGTACAACTAATGGAAGAGCCTGTAGCTGCAGCAATTGGAGCTGGACTTCCTGTAGATGAACCTGTTGCAAGTATGATTGTTGATATTGGCGGAGGTACAACGGAAGTTGGAATTATTTCATTTGGTGGCGTAGTTGCTTCTAACACAGTAAAATCTGCAGGTGATCGAATGGATGAAGCAATTATCCATTTTATTAGAAAAGAATATAATGTCATCATTGGAGAACCAACTGCTGAAAATATAAAGAAAACAATTGGTCATGCATTAGTCCCTCATACGGTAGAACAAATGGATGTGCGCGGAAGAGATGTTGTGACGGGTTTACCTAAAACGATCCATCTTTCTTCTACTCAAATTCAAGAAGTTTTAAAAGAATCACTTGAAATTATTTTAGAAGTAGTCCGTGCAACACTTGAAATATGCCCACCGGAACTTTCGGGAGATATCGTAGATCATGGAGTGGTACTGACAGGTGGCGGTGCCTTATTAAAAGATATAAAAGAATGGCTTTCAAGTGTTATTGAAGTACCTGTTCACCTTGCACCTGAACCGCTACAATCTGTAGCTATTGGAACTGGAAAAGCTTACTTCTTGTCTAGTCGTAAACAAAAAGTTGCTAAATAAAGTTGCTAACTACCGTTTTAAGTTGAAACAAATAACAAGCATTCCCCTCTCATTTAATATAAAATAAAAAATAAAGTAATTATTAGGGGGAACATTATGTCAAAGCTAGATGAAATTTTATCATTTAATAAATCTTTTGTAGAAAACGAATTATACAAACCTTACGTAACAACGAAGTTTCCCGATAAACGAATGGTCATTTTAACATGTATGGATACTAGACTTACAGAAATGATTCACAAATCAATGAATATAAAAAATGGTGATGTCAAACTTGTTAAGAGTGCCGGCGCCGTTATTAATCATCCATTTGGTGGTATTATGAGAAGCTTGATAGTAGCTGTTTATGAACTACAAGCAGACGAAATTTTCGTCGTTGGACATCATGATTGTGGTATGAGTGCAATCCAACCAGATAAAATAGTAGAAAAAATGATCGACAGAGGTGTAGATCCTCATACTTTCGATGTTTTAAAATATTCAGGTGTTAATATGGATAAATGGTTAGAAGGTTTTTCTGATGTAGAACAAAGTGTTTTACATAGTGTGGAGATGATTAGAAATCATCCACTCATCTTACCAAGCATTCCTGTTCATGGATTAATTATTGATCCAACGACTGGACGTTTAGACTTAGTTACAGATGGTTCTGTCGACAACAAGTAAATTATTTCCCGGGAAATCGACACATAAAAGCCAGTTGTTCAGAAATGGAACAACCGGCTTTTTAATTTTTTATAAAGACTCTTACCCTTTCAATATTCTTCACTCAGTGAAGCATACATATAATGGTCTTCCCACTTACCATTAATGAAGAGAAGTTTACGAAGTAATCCTTCTCGTAGAAATTCATTTTTTTCTAGTACTTTAATCGACCCACCATTTCGTGGAGATACATATGCCTCTATACGGTTTAAATGGACGTGTTCAAAACCAAATGATTTGACGATATGTACTGCTTCTGATGCTATCCCTTTTCCAACAAATTGTTCATCAATCGAGTAACCAATTAGTCCACTAGAAAAGGGCATTCTTTTTAGGCTATATAACGAGATATGACCAATCATTTTATCTGTATTATGCTCGAATATGCCAAAACCAAATTCTCTTTTTTCTTGCATCAAAAGCAGGGATTCTCTAATTTTCTCTCTTTGAACAGTAGTAGTGTAGTAGTCATCTCGGTGCAAAGGTTCATAGATGGACCAATAATACTTATTTCGGTAAACAAGATCTGCTAAACTCGGTGCATCTTTTATACTTAATGTCCGTAAATAACAAGTATCCCCTTCTAAGTAAATCAAGCTTTTTCACCCTTTTGCATTAGTCAATTGAATAAATTCGTTCACATCTTGAATGCAAAGGTTGATACCTTTTATCCAAAACGCTTCTTTCGTAATATCTTCCCCTAAATGCTTCATTGCTAAATCTTCTACTGTCATCACTGCTGTATCTTGAAGTAGAGCAATATATTTTTCTTCAAAGTTAGCACCTTCTGAAATAGCTTTCGCATAGATACTTAAAGAAAATAAATAGCCAAAAGTATATGGGAAATTATAAAATGGTACATCGGTAATATAAAAATGTAATTTAGAAGCCCAGAAATGTGGATGAGTTGTTTCCAATGCATCGCCATACGCTTCTTTTTGAGCAGCTTCCATTAGTTCATTTAATCTAGTTGCAGAAACGATTCCATTTTTGCGTTCCTCATAGAATCTAGTTTCAAACAAAAAGCGTGCATGGATATTCATAAAAAATGCAACACTACGCTGAATTTTATCTTCTAAAAGAGCAATTTTTTCTTCATCTGTTTTCGCTTCTTTTACTGCAGCGTCGGCAACAATCATTTCGGCAAACGTAGATGCCGTCTCCGCTACTCCCATTGCGTATTGACGATTCATCCAATGTACTGGTCTTAAAGCATATGAATGAAAAGCATGTCCCAATTCATGTGCAAGCGTTGAAACATTGGACATAGAGCCACTATACGTCATGAAAATACGAGATTCTTCTGATACTGGCATTCCTGTACAAAAGCCTCCTGGACGTTTTTTTGGACGATCTTCTGCTTCAATCCATCCTTTTTCAAAAGCATTTCTTGAAAATGCTGCAAGTTTAGGACCGAATTCTTTGAAATGCTTCAAAATGAACTCCGCACCTTGTTGAAAGTCCATCTTTTCCGTAGAAGCGCTTACCGGTGCATCCAAGTCATACCAGTGCATTCTTTTTTCGCCTAGCATAGCCGATTTTCTATTTAAATATTCAACGAATGGTGCTTTATTTTTGGCAATAGCACCCCACATTGCGTCTAGTGTCTGTTGTTTCATACGATTAATTTGCAAAGGTTCTTGTAAAACGGAATCCCACCCTCTTTTTTCGTATACAGCTAGTCGAAATCCTGCAAGATGGTTTAATGTTTTAGCGAAAAAGTCTTCTTTCTCTGTCCAAGCAGCCTCTAACGCGTCAAAGGAGTGTTTTCGAATAGCAGCCTCTTCGTGTGAGCTTAAATTATTCGCTTGTCCAACAGATAGCTCTTTTTCCACTCCGTCGATAGTTACTTTGATACGCATATCACCTACTAGTAAATCGTATAATTGACCCCAAGCATGATATCCATCAACACCCAGCGTTGTGATCATATCTTCTTCTTTTTCAGAGAGCATTCGCTTAGCTTCGTCTCTCCATTCGTTTAATACAAATGTAAAGGTAGAGAGTTCATTGGTTTGTAGCAAATCTTGCCAAAGGGATTCTTCAGTCTGACCTAGCATTTGTTGGATCGTAAGCGTTGAGGAAGACAGTTTTGCATAAAGAGACCCTACTTCTCCTTCTAATAATGCAGCTTGTTTATCCGTCGTATCTTGTGCTAACAAGCAGCCGATTACCGCTCCCCCTTCAGATAAATTCACTGCTATATCTTTCAATTTGTCAATCGTATGTACTATTTTATCTACATCTTGAATCGATGATGGAGTAGAAAAATTTTTTAGTTCCCCTTCAAAGGCCACCAATTTGTTCTTTACATCATCTAAGTGCTTTCGAAGTTCCGTTGAACTACTTCCTCCTACAAAAAAGGAGTCTAAATCCCATACAACCGAATAAGTTTCTGCATTCATTTAAATCTTCCCCCTATAATGACAATATATTTAGAAATTTAGTATACCATGTTTTTGACTTCCGATTATGCAGTTTTCGTCACATAATATTCATAATTGTAATTTGTCGTAGGTTTATTTCAAAGGTATACTTACTATATAGAAGGAGGAGATCGAATGGTCAAAATCATCCTTTTGATTTTAAGCTTAATCTCTACAATCACTGTGCATATACTTGCAAATGTACTTCCTATAAATGATCAAACAACTGTAAGTATTTTAAATAGACTTCCTATATTTTTCACACCTGCCCATTATGTATTTTTTATTTGGATTGTTATTTATCTTTTATTGGCAAGTTGGATTTGGAATAGTATAAAAGAGTATCAGGCTACTCGACACCTCCCTTTAAAACGGGTTTTACTCTTTGTCATTACTTCTATTTTACATAGTATATGGATTCTTTTTTGGCATTTTGAGCAGTTTAATTATGCTCTAATTACTATGCTTCTTTTACTTGGGACTTTATTTTTACTTTATACAACTTATCCAGTCAAACAACCTAACTGGATGAGCAGATTACCTATTTCTATTTATTTTGGTTGGGCATTTATTATGACCTTCATCAATCTGGATTATCTTTTGACTTTTTATGAATTCAGCGGTTTAGGAATTACAAAGTCGCTGTGGACAGTTATTCTTTTAACTATTGCTACAGCTATCGCTCTCCATTTTAGATATCATTTTGCAGATCGGGCGATAGTACTTGTTTTTATCT
Organism: Psychrobacillus sp. NPDC096389; assembly: GCF_044762855.1. Taxonomy (NCBI): domain Bacteria; kingdom Bacillati; phylum Bacillota; class Bacilli; order Caryophanales; family Bacillaceae; genus Psychrobacillus; species Psychrobacillus sp. NPDC096389. Next base: position 48,854 of record NZ_JBIWFB010000009.1, read on the forward strand.
GGACTTTTTTAGGACTCGCCTGCCGTCATCTGTTTAACGAGTTACTCATATCAACTGCATCCATTTTTTTAAGCAGTGTGCTTGTTGTAGGTATATTTTTCATTAAAAAAACGCCACCGAAGGAATAATTTCGGGTGGCGTTTTACTTATTTTAATCTAATTTTGTTAAAAGAATTGGACCTTCTTTTGTTACAACAATTGTATGTTCGATTTGAGCTACCAATGATTTGTCAGGTGTGACGAACGTCCATCCATCTCCAGACTCCACAATATGCTCTGCTTTCGCCGAGATAAATGGCTCCACTGCAAGCACCATACCTTCTTTTAAAATCGTAGGATCCCATGCATCATAATAATTCAATACATGCTGTGGTGCTTCATGTAGAGATTTTCCAATTCCATGTCCCGTTAAATTCATAATAACATGTAGGCCATTGTCTTTTGCTTCTCTTGCAACTGCTTTACCGATTTGATTTAAGCGAGCACCTGTCTTCACTTTTAACATTGCACGGTTGAAGGCACTTTCCGCTACTGCACATAGCTTCTCTTTTTCTGGATAGCCGTCTCCCACAACAAATGAAATACCAGTATCTGCAAAGTAACCATCATATGAACCAGACACGTCGATATTGACCATGTCTCCTTCTTGAATAACACGTGACCCAGGAATGCCATGAGCAACTTCTTCGTTTACACTTATACAAGTATAGCCTGGGAAATCATACTCCCCTTTAGGTCCTGAAATGGCACCTGTTTCTGTGAACATTTTGCCTGCAATTTCATCTAATTCTTTTGTTGTGACACCAGGTTTTGTTGCCGCCTGCATCGCATCGCGTACTTCTGCCACAATTCGGCCGATTTTTTTTAACGCTTCTAACTCTTCATTTGTTTGTACAATCATCTATATAAGATCCCTTCTCCATTAACTGTACAATAATCATATCATATTTATACTCTATTCGGCAGTAAAAGGCGTGGTGCTTTTACGAACAACACCGTACAAATAAATGCTGCGACTAAAAATACTGGTATCATATAAGTAGAATTATAAATGACCGAATATAAAATCGGATTTTGATCTCCAGCGTATTCGCTAAAAAATAGAATACCAGACGTTACATGTGCTAAGTAACGGAGAAATGCCGCAACAAATGTACCAGCAATGACTGCTGTAATCATTTTCTTCGTATCTTTGTTTTCTAATGCTTTTATAAATGAAGGTCTAAAGAAACCAGCAAATCCTGCTACCATAAAGGCGATAAAATAATCGATTCCTACTTGAAAAATAACAAATATAAATGATAAAGGTGCGAAATAAGCACTGCCTGTTGCCACTTGCAATAAACCAATTAAAAATCCTGTAATTAATCCAGCAACAACTCCACGTCTGAAAGCAATTAAAATAACTGGTACAAGCACAAACGTAACTGATCCACCTTGTGGCATGCCAAACCCAATCAGGTCTAATACATATCCTAAAGCTGCAAATATAGCTATCTCCACTAATAATAAAACACGTTGATTTCTCATTGTACTCCCCTTTTTTGCCCACAAAAAAACGACGCCCGGGATAGACCCAGACATCGCGCGATTGTCAGTTTCCATCCACATCCCTACGCAAGCTTGAACTTACAGGTTCGAAGGGTACAATCTCAGCCGCGTAAGCGACGCCCCTTGTGGTTATGAATTATTTAGTTCGAATTCATTGTAGCCCAACAAAATAAGGAATGCAACCCCTCTTCCTTCATTGGTATACTTATAGAAATAATAGATAACGGAGGGGTTACTCAGATGATAGAGTTATTGCAAGATTTAATTCGCATGAAAAGTGATGATTTAGAAGGTGCAAACAAAGCGCTGTTATTTTGTAAATCTTGGCTCGAAGAACGTGGCATTACTCCAATAGTATATGAACATGATGCCAAATTCATGCTAGTTGCAGAAATAGGCAGTGGTAACGATTGTATTATATGGAATGGGCATGTAGATGTTGTTCCAGGTCATCCTGGACAATTTATCCCTATTATAGAAGGCGACAAGCTGTTTGGAAGGGGTTCTGCCGATATGAAAGCGGGAGTAGCCGCTATGATGCAAGCTTTTTATGAGCTCTCATTAGTTCCTCAAAAACTAAGGCAAAAAGTACAGTTGCATATTGTGACAGATGAAGAAACGTTTGGAGACACCTCGAAATTTCTAGTCGATCAAGGTTTTCATGGAGATTTTGTCATTTGCGGTGAACCTACCCATTTACATATTGGACTACAAGCAAAAGGAATTGTTCAGTTAGATGTGGTCCTAAAAGGGAAATCTAGTCATGGGAGTCGTCCATGGGAAGGGATAAATGCGATTGAGCAAGCATTCCTATTTGATCAAGAAATACACAAACTTTCTTTTTTAACAGCAAGTAATGCCTTTTATGATTATCCTTCTTTAAACTTGGCAAAAATACATGCAGGCGAAAGATTCAATGTTGTACCAGACGAATGTATTTTATCTTACGATATTCGCTTTGTTCCGGGGCAACATGCAATAGATATTATTAAGGAAATAAATGATACAGCTAGCAGTCTCTTTCCAACTAGCGAGGTAATCATCCATTCCACCGCTCCGGCCGTAACGACAGAAGAAAATAATGAATATGTAAAAAAACTACAACAAATAACAACTAGTTTAACGAAGCAGCCAACTAATTTATTTGGGCAACACGGCTCTGCTGATACTCGTTTTTATGCGGAAAAAGGAGCTGGTGCCATTGAGTTTGGACCGAGTGGTGCGGATTGGCATGGGGAAAAAGAATATGTTTCCATCTCATCTGTAGAGCAATTCAAACAAGTTTTAGTATCGTTTATTTTGGAATGATACTAAAATGAAAAGGAGATACAATAAGTGAATAATAGTAAAATGTTAAGTGCTCTATCCTATTTTAGTGTATTATTTGCACCATTCATTGTTCCAATTATTGTTTTTTTTGTTTCGCACGATAAAGAAGTAAAGTATCATGCAAAAAAGTCATTAATTTCACATATTATACCAGTCATATTAATGATTGTTTTATTTATTATCATTTTTGCAACGGTCATCCCTGCTTCGTATTCTATGAGCATGACTTTTGAACAACCTTCTTTTTGGATGGCATCTGGTCCTTTATTATTCATTCTTTTATATGCTATCGTTTATATTATTGTTTTAATATGGAATATTATACAAGGCATCCGAGTGTTAAGATAATGTTTATGCTTCACTCTTAATGGGAATATAAACAGCATAGAGAACAGCCAGGGAGAGATCATGATGAAAGTAAAATCTATCGTAAAAACTGCAATCAAATTAGCTCCAATCGTCATTCCAATTGTAAAAAAAGCAATACAAGCTAAAAAATCGACTAAATAATAAAAAGCTGTCTCCTTTTTTTCGGAGACAGCTTTTTAAATAAGTGGCTTTAACTCAGTTAACGAAAAATAATTATCCAGACCTTCTACTTTGGAAACTGGCGATGTTGCGGCTTCTTTTTGGCTATTTAAAATCTCTTCAAATGTTAAAGGATTTGGAATTGGTAGCTCGTTTGGTTGCACTTGCAAGCGTTTATTATATTGTGCCAAAAATGCGTTTGCCATTAGTCTATATCCTTCCATCGAAGGATGCACATCTGCTGGATTCGGAATAAGTTCTTTTGCTTGAGGTGCAAATGCTTCTTCTACGGATACAAATATAGCCCCATTTTCTTCTGCTTGCTCTTTTAATATTGTATGCAATGTATTTAATTCTTTTTGAACACCTTGTTTTTGCGATTCATGTACATGTGGGTAAGCAAAGTAATATCCCATTACATAAACTTTTGCTTTCGGAGCAGCTTCTTTCACTTCTTTTATAATTTCGCTGATGTTTTTCCTTACATTATTTAATGCAAAATCGGCTGGAATTTGTTGATACGAAAGCGATCCATTTGATGGGTTTGCTTGCACAAGTCGTAATAAATCATTTGCCCCAGCAGAAATTGTAACGAGCGTCGCATTTTTTAGTAATGCTTTTGCTTCTTCCGTTTGCACCGTCGATAACACATCCGCAGTAGTAAAACCTGGAAAAGCTAATTCTTTCGAATAAAAAGCAAGCGAGCGTGACCGTTTCAATTCCCCGGCGATTAAATCTGCATAGCCAGCATCTATTGCACGATTTGGCGTTTGCCCAGCGGCCAATGAATCACCGATTGCAATATACACTTCCGAGCTTTTTGCTTCAACTGATAAAGTCGAAAAAGGAAGCAGTAAAAAAACGATTGTAATAAACCATTTCCTCATGCAATGTTCCACTCCTTAAAATGCCCATGTACCTTTTCGGAAAATAGGCTCCATTGTGCCATCTTCTAGTTCACCCATAATATCCATATCAGCGCTACCAATCATAAAATCTTCATGGACAATCGACGTATTAAGACCGATTTGTTCTAGTTCTTCATGAGATAATCCGCGAGCTCCCTCCACACAAGTTGGATATGCTTCGCCAATCGCAAAATGATTCGATGCATTTTCATCAAATAATGTGTTGAAGAACAATACATTCGATGCGGATATAGGAGATTCATGCGGAACTAATGCAATTTCTCCTAAATAATTAGCACCATTATCAGTTTGTGTCAATTCGTGTAAAAGTTCTTTACCAATTGATGCCTCTATTTTTGTAATGGCACCATTTTCAAAAGTTAACGTAAAATCATCCACGATATTTCCTTGATATACAAGGGGTTTCTTATTTTTCACATAACCATTTACACCAGTTTTTAGCGGAGCTGTATATACTTCTTCCGTCGGCATATTAGCAATATAAGGAACATCCTGCGCATTTTTACTAGCCCCTGTTAACCATATATGGTCTTTTGGTAGCTCAACTTGGATATCGGTTCCTTCTGCTTTGTAATGAAGCTTTTTAAAACGCTTTACATTTAAAAGTGCGGCACGACTTTCTAAGTTTTCGATATGCTCTTTCCATTTTTGTACCGCGGTGCCTTCCCCAATTCTTACTACTTTAAAAATGAGATCCCATAATGCTTCCATTTGCTGATCAGCATCTAATTCCGGGAATACTTTAGCAGCCCATTTTTCAGATGGAATCGCAACGATGGACCAAGTTATGACATCATTCATCACTGCTTTTCGATAGTTTTCTAATGCCTTTCCCGCTGCCTTTTGAAAATTAGAAATTCGGTCAACTGACACGCCTTCTAACAAGTCTGGGTTGTCTGCATCAATCCATAATAATGCACCTTTGTTTTCGATTAACTCATCTCGTTGCATTGCCAACCATTTCGGATATTCATGAAATGCATCATCTGGGGCTAAATCGTAAAAAGCACGAGCGTTTACTTCATCCGTATAGTTTACGTCTACTCGTTTTGCCCCTGCTTCATAAGCTTTTTTTACGATAAGTCTTGTAAAATTGATTGTATCTGTTGTTGTCCCAATTAATAAAGGCTGGTCCTTTTGAATGTTTAAGCCAACTTTTACAACTAGCTCAGCGTATTCTTCTAGTTTTTGTTGGAAATTCATTTTTATTTCCCCTTTTTCTCTACAGTTTTAGAGTTGCCTTCTATTAATGCACCGCGGTGCCAGATTTTTTGAACTGGTTTGCTCGGAAGTTCTTTAGTCCATTTTTTATATGTTTTTTCATCTGAATAAGTTAATAAAGTCAATACTTCCCCATCTTTTCCTGCGCGACCAGTGCGTCCAGAACGATGTAAATATTGTTCGATTGAATGGGGAACATCTACATGGATAACATGAGTTAATCCAGAAATATCTAGACCGCGTGCGGCAACATCTGTCGCTATTAATATGCTAACTTTACCATTTTTAAAATCGTCTAATGCTTTTTTACGTTCTTCTTTTTTCATTTCTGAATGAAGTGAGACGATTGGTGCATCTCTATAGGTCAATTTGGAATCTTTCATTAGTAACTGGTCTAAACTATTTACAAATGCAAGTCCTTTCATTCCTTTTATATGCGAAAGTCTTCTTAAAAAATCTGTTTTATCACGAGTCTCTGTTTTAACAAAACTGTGGATGACTTCTCCTTTTGCAGGAATTTCTTCTGCTGCAACTTGAATACGAATAGGATTATCCATCATTCGTTCTGCTACTAGTTCAATTTCATCGGTAATCGTGGCAGATGTAACAACGAGTTGTCTTTCTACAGTTGCATCGATTAAACCTTTGACAGTCGTGCGGTGTTCCCTACTTAACAGTTGGTCCCCTTCATCTAATACAATTGTATTAATTTCATGCATTTTAAGTTTTTTTGTTTTTACAAGTTCTTGCAGTCGCCCTGGTGTTCCTACGACAATTGTCGGCTTCTTTTTCAGTGTGTCTATTTGTCTTTGAATATTGGCTCCACCGATTAGTTGGGCAACGGTAATGTCAGTACCTGCAATCCATTCCCGAAAAACTTCAATAATCTGCATGCCAAGTTCTTGAGAAGGAACAACGACTAATGCTTGTACTTGTTTCTTGGTAGGATCTACTTTTTGTAAAAGCGGTATTACATACGCTAATGTTTTCCCTGTTCCTGTTGGAGATTCTGCTACTATATCTGAACCATCCAACATATGCGGGATTAGTTTTGTTTGTATTGGCATCTCAAATGCGAAATTTGCTTTCTCCCATTTTTCTTGTAATGGTTTATTTAAATTTTGTAAAAAAGTCAAGTTTTATTCCACCTTATCTATGTTTGATTCAAGTGTACCACATTTTTATTATCGGCAATTAGCGTTTCGGAATTGAAAGAATTCACTAATAAAGTGTAAATGGACTTTAAATATGTCCTGTTTGCCGCTACTACCGAAAAAGGGTATTTTACACAATATAGGGAGAATGTGTCGTAGTGAGTTGTATGAAGTGTCCGCAGGGATTTTCGCAGCAGGACGGACGCTTTCCGGGGGGGGAGTGATGAGCCTTCACCGCCGCGCCTACGCGCGTACGTTGGGAAGTCTCATCTTACTCAGGCAGAGGAACAAAGGCTAAGAACGCCACATCGTGTGGCAATGCCTTTGTGACCAACCTCCTGTTGGCCTCCTTCGGAGTCGCCGCCCTGCTGCGAAAATTAATGGAAAATACTTACTTAGCAGTGTCCGAAATTAACAATAAATGGTTGATTGAGACAATCTTGCCTTTGAACACGACACACTAGTCGAGCAGATGTAGGCCAGGCAAAATCGGCTGGCTTTTAGGCTTATTATTCCTCTAATATGTCGAAATCATAGCCATCTCAATACAAGTAAACTTGCTATTGTAAGAATTAGTTGCTTTCATCGGCAATTTAGTTGCTCTCGTGCTGATTTTAATTGCTTTCATACTGAAATTAGTTGCTTTCAATAGCTTTTTAATTGCCCTTAGCCATTCTTTGGCATTTTGCTCGTAGGTGCGAGACCCTGCAAGTGCGTTAGCGACATAGCGGCTCGTCACTTGCCCAGCGGAAATACAATTGAGCATACTAAGACGCATTTTCCCTAAAAAGAGACTTTCTATAGATTTTATAAGCAATAAAAAAGTGCCTTTTATATCGGCACTTTTTAACTTTCTTCTTCTGCTATATATTCTTTCATTAATTCATAATAATTTAGTTGGTATAATTGTCTTCCATCAATTTTAAATACGCCTTTCTTCACTAAATCCTCAATCATATTATCTCGTTTTTCTTCCATTTTTGATTCTTTCATTTGCATGTTCATAGTTGTCTCCTTGCATAGTTAATACATTGTATCTTTACCCATTTAGGAAAACTTTAAACTATTTTTTAAACGCTTTTGCGAAAATCGGAAACCGTCGATGGACGAACAAATAACATATGTACCCTAAAAAAGCCCCTAATGTATTCAACCAAAGATCGTCCACATCGCTACTCCTATTTTGGGGGATTTGTGTAATCTCAATAAAAAGCGAAATGCATAAACCAATGATCACTGTATTCGGAAAATATACCATCCTTCTATAAAGCAGCGGCAATAAGAAACCGATAGGCATAAAGAGAATAATATTTCCAAGAAAGTTAATATAAAAAGGTTGCCAAAATCCTAAATAAACAATCGCATTATACGTTTCTTTGACAACACGGAACATTTGTAAGTTTACTCCCGTTACATATGCTTGCTCCACTCCTGATTTCGGAATAATAGTTTGCGAAAATAATCCGATAAGTACACAAATAAACAGAAGAAATCCGATTTCATGCAAACTTTCCTTTACATTAAATCCTCTTTTCTTCCAACGAGCAATACGCCAAATAATCACAATAGGAAGTGCTATACAAATAAAAAAGAACATATCGTCCAAGTAAGCTATAATAACATTCATTTATTCACCCGCTAACAATTCCTCTAAAAATTTTTCACGATGATCTAAAAAATACTTCGTTATTTGATAATGACCCGTCATTTCATATTCTACTTCTTCAATTTTGCCGTGATCAAAACTAAGAATGGTTGCATTAGGATAACCCAAAATAATCGGTGAATGCGTCGCAATGATAAATTGACAGTCTTCTTCCTCCACAAGATCATGCATAATACGCAAAAAAGACAGTTGTCTTTGTGGAGACAAAGCAGCTTCTGGCTCGTCCAATAAATAAATAGCACGTCCATTAAAACGATGTAAGAACAGTGAAAGAAATGATTCTCCATGTGATTGTTCGTGCAGGGATTTCCCTCCGTAGCTATCTAAAACACCTGGACGCTCTCTTTCCAATTCATCGATATGTGAAGCGAATTGATAAAATGATTCTGCTCGCAAAAAGAAGCCATTTGTTACTTTGGGCATCCAAGACAATCGAATATGTTCACCTAGTGCGCTTTGGATAGCCTCTACTTCATACAAATTATTCCTGCTTCCACCCGCCATATTAAACTCACAATTATCTGCTATCCCTTCAAGCAAGGTTGATTTACCTGTGCCATTTTCACCAACCAAGAAAGTGACACTGCTTGTAAGTTCTAGTTCCGTTAAGTTTTTAATCGTTGGAATCGTAAAAGGATACTGATTCTCAGCGGTTTCTTTGCTATTCAAAATCGAAACTTTTTTCAAAAACATATGTATCTCCTCCTACTCATACTATCTATTAATAACTTCGAAAGGCTGTGAACCTTGAATCTCCCCACTCGAATTGAAACAAAACGTATTTTTAAACATTCGCCAAATGTAAATGTATACTATCCCATTGTAACTAACTTACCTCATCCAAATATAGAAAAAAAGATTAATGCGGATATTATTACACTTTTGAACAAAATGTTAATCGAGCAAGGCTTTTATACAAAAGGCGTACAAGAGATTACTGGCTATTATGAAATAAAAAATAATCAACGTGGAATTTTAAGCATATTATTGATTATCTACACTTTTTCTGGCGGTGCCCATGGATTAACGGTTTGCAAATCGCTAACTTTTGATGTTACTACTGGGAAAATGTATACATTACCAGAACTCTTTAAACCGAATAGTGATTACGTCAAAACCCTCTCTGCAATGATTAATAAAAAAATTATCGAATGGGATGTTCCGCTTCTCGGAGAATTTAAGGAAATACGAACAGATCAAGATTATTATATAGCGGACCATTGTTTAGTCATTTATTTTCAATTATATGAAATTACTCCATATGTATATAATTTTCCGTTTTTCCCGATTGTCATTAAAGATATAGAAAGTATCATACCAGTAAACGGTCCTCTTGAAAAAATGCTCTACTTCTAGTGACACTTCCCCTTTACTAAGTTAAAGTATTAAGTAAGACAGTAAAGGGGGAAAATTCAGAAATGAAAGCAATTTTTTTCGATTTAGACGATACTTTATTATGGGATAAAAAAAGCGTGGAAACCGCTTTTCAAAAAACATGTGCGTATGCGGCTTCGAAAGTAAACGTCGATGCAGCATCACTAGAACTTGCCGTTCGAGAAGAAGCAAGTGCACTATATGATACATACGAGACACGTCCTTTTACACAAATGATTGGTATAAATCCTTTTGAGGGGTTATGGGGAACCTTCGATGACCCGAGCGAAGATTTCCAAAAGATGAAAGCAATTATTCCCCAATATCAAAAACAAGCATGGACAAGCGGGTTAAAAAAATTGGGCATTGAAGACGAAGCACTTGGAACTGAGCTCGCTACATATTTTCCAAACATGCGAAAAGGAAGTCCTTTTATATATGAAGAAACTTTTGAAGTACTTGATCAATTAAAGGACAAATTTACACTTCTTTTAATGACAAACGGTTCGCCAAGCCTACAAAATACGAAGTTAGAAATCTCACCAGAAATTGCTCCATACTTCGACCATATAATAATTTCCGGAGCATTCGGAAGAGGAAAACCAGATCCATCGATATTTGAACACGCCCTAGATTTAGTAGGAATTACAGCGGATGAAGCATTGATGGTTGGGGATAATTTAATGACGGATATACTTGGTTCTTCCAAAGTCGGCATACAATCTGTTTGGATCAATCGGGAAAACAAACCTGCAAACGATGAAATAATGCCTACCTATACTATTGAGAACTTACGAGAGTTATTAGCCATTGTAGAGTAGAACAAAAAGAAGAGAGCTTGTCTCCTAGTCGCTAAATAAACTCTAGGAGACAAGCTCTTTCTATTAGTTTTAATGATTTTCCAACTAAACCAAATTACAAATCAATCGGCGTGGCATCATAAATATCAGCCAAGCCCTTCAATTGCTCCACACCAGTTTCTTCTACATGCTTATCAATAGAAAGCATCATGATTGCATCCCCACCAACTTCAGAACGACCAACTTGCATTCCTGCGATATTAATACCTTCTGTTGCAAGTAGCGTTCCTACACGTCCAATAGCACCTGGTTGGTCTTTATGGCGAATAAACAATAAAAATCCTTCTGGTACAACGTCTACAACAAAATCATCCACCCGTACGATTCGAGCACCTAGACCGTTTAATAGAGTACCAGACACTTTACGAGTTTCCGTAGCAGTTTTTACTTCCACTGTGATTAAGCTAGTAAATCCTTTAGACTTCGTTGTTTTATGTTCATTCACAACTATGCCAATTCGATCAGCAAGGAATTTTGCATTTACATCATTAACTGATTCTCCAAGTTTACTTTTCAATAAACCTTTCACTGCATTCCTTGTCAGCGGTCCTACCGTCATATTAGCTAACTCACCAGAGTAGTAAATATTTAATTCTTCTGCTACACCGTCTGCTAGGTCACTTAAAAATGAACCGAGTTTTTCTACTAGGTTAAAATATGGTTCGATTTTCGCCATAATATCTTTTGGTACAGATGGAAGGTTAACCGGATTCTTTACTACGCCGCCTTGTAAAAAGCTCACGACATCATAAGAAACATCCACTGCAACAATTTCTTGTGCTTCTACAGTACTTGCACCTAAGTGAGGTGTTGCAATGACTTGTGGTAGCGTTAGTAGCTTATGATCTAAAAATGGTTCTTCCTCAAATACATCTAATGCCGCTCCCGCCACTTTTCCTTCTACAATGGCATTGTACAATGCATCTTCATCAATGATTCCTCCGCGTGCACAGTTAATAATTTGTACACCGTCTTTCATTTTTTCAAATGCTTCTTTATTTATTAAATGACGTGTTTCTTTCAGTAGCGGTGTGTGTACTGTGATAAAATCAGCAGCACTGATTACTTCATCGATTGTTCCAAATTGAACGCCTAGTTTTTCTGCTTTTTCAGGTGTTAAAAATGGATCATAAGCAATCACGTTCATTCGTTGACCTTTTGCACGTGTTGCAACTTCTGCTCCTATTCTCCCTAGACCTACTACACCTAATGTTTTGTTTTTAAGCTCTACACCGATAAACGCTTTGCGATCCCATTTTTGATTTTTCAATGCATGGAATGCTTGTGGAATATTGCGAGCTAGTGACATAAGCATAGCTACCGTATGCTCAGCAGCTGAGTTTGTATTACCATCTGGTGCATTTACAACGATAATTCCACGTTCAGTTGCAGCAGGTAGGTCGATATTGTCCACCCCAACCCCAGCACGGCCAATGATTTTTAGTCTCGTCCCTTTTTCAATAATTTCGCGCGTTACTTGCGTCTGGCTACGAACAAGTAATGCATCAAACTCTCCGATTCGTTCTCCAAGTTCCTCTGGTGATAAGTTCGTCTCTATTACTATATTAAAACCTTCTGCTTGTCTTAAAGGATAAATACCATCTTCACTTAGTGGATCACTAATTAATATATTGAATGCCATTATTTATTCTCCCCTTCATTTAAAAAGACTAGTTGTGCTGCAGCTGTTGCTTTACCTAGTTCGATATCTTTTCCGATTTTCTTTAATGCTATTTCAACTGCACTAATAATTTGAAGCACATCAGCTGGAGAGCAATAGCCCATATGGCCGATTCGGAAAATCTTGCCTGTCAAATGCTGTTGGCCGCCTGCAACAGAAATCGCAAATTCCTGCTTTAATATTTTTCTGAATTCCTCTGCATCAAAATCTTCTGGCTGTACTGCTGTAACAGTTGGAGAAGCATCTTCATCTGTTGTTAATAAAGGAATATTAATCGCTTTAAATGCAGCTCGAGTCATTCTTTTCAGTAAATCATGACGACTATATACATTTTCTAATCCCTCTGCTTCTATTAAGCTAAGCACTTGTTTTAGACCAAATAGTAAAGAAAGTGCAGGAGTGAAAGGCGTCGTATCTTTCAATAAATTGTCTCTATATTTCTTTAAGTTTAAGTAAAATCTTGGTTGCTCATTTTCTTCAATAACTTTCCATGCTCGTTCGCTAGCGGCAACAAATGTTAATCCCGCAGGTAACATAAAGGCTTTTTGAGAACCGGTTACCATTACATCGATTCCCCACTCATCCATTTTCGTTTCCACTCCACCGACACAAGAAACACCGTCAACAACGACTAATGCTTCGGACACTTCCTGAATTGCTTTCGCAAGTCGATCAATTGGATTCAATATACCAGTAGATGTTTCGCAATATGTAGAAAAAACAGCTTTCACTTCTGGATGCTCTGCCACATAAGCTTTAACTTCTTCCGGATCTAGAGCTTTTCCCCATTCCACATTTAGCACATGTGTTTTAATATGGTAAGCCTCGCAAATTTTAGTGAAACGATCACCAAATGCTCCCGTTACAACTACTAGTACTTCTTCACCTGGTTTTACTACATTGACTACCGCAGTTTCTAACCCTGCTGTCCCACTTCCAGCAATAATCGCAACTTCTTGTTCAGTTCCAAAAATGCGTTTCAATCCTGGAGCAATATTCTTCAACATTTGAGATGTTTCTTTTCCTCTATGTCCAATCATTGTTTGGTTCATTGCTCGTTGGACACTCGGTGGAATTGGACTCGGCCCTGGAATTCGTAAAATGGTTTGATCTTGTAACATATTCATTCTCCTCCTTATTTTGAAAAACAAAAAAGCCCTTCGCTCCCTACACATATACATGTAAGGGGCGAAGAGCTTGTAAAAAACTCACGCGGTACCACCCAAATTTACTGCAAAAAATCTACAGCCTCAAAAGAAATATGCTTAACGCGCATCGCACGAATGAACCTACTAAATCGTTCAGCTCACCAATTCAAGAGTGGAACTCTATAATCGAAATCACTGATTCGCACCACCCATCAGCTCTCTTAGATTTCAAACTATAAAACTTGTCTCTATCCAAATTGTTAACTTGTTATTGAATTTAAATCCATATTATCAGAGTAATTTTTATTGTCAATATAGTAAAAATACTTGAAAGCGTTATCATTTTAAAATCACTTAATAAAACGTTGATTTAACGCCTTTTTTAAAAATAAAAAATATTTTACGAAAAATTATAATTCGTATTTAAGCGTTGCATATACTAACATATCAACCGATAATAATATATAACATTTAATATACGAACTTAAAATACATAAATAATTATTTCGTTCGTATTAATGAAAATATCCAATCACTAATTACAACAAATATATTGACTGAATCCATTATAATTTGTACACTGTATAAAATCATTTGTTTTTTCTAGAAATACATTCACATATTAAAAAGTAAGGATTTGATAAAATGAAAGTGAGTAAATTTGGTGGGACATCTGTAGCAAATGCAGAACAAATAAAAAAAGTAGCAGCAATCGTAAAAGCGGACTCGTCACGGAAATTTGTAGTCGTGTCAGCCCCTGGAAAACGTCACGATGCGGATAAAAAAGTAACGGATTTATTAATCGAACTGGCAAATGCAGCAATACATAATGAAAACGTGGAAGAAAAATTACAAAATGTAGTTTATCGATATAGAGAAATTGCTGAAGGACTTGGGTTAGATCAAACAATTTGCGATGTGATCGAAAAGGATTTACGCACACGTACTATTGAAAACAAATCCAATGTCGAACTGTTTGTTGATAATATAAAAGCGAGCGGGGAAGATAATAACGCGAAACTCATTTCAACGTACTTTACTAGCATTGGAATACCTGCGCAATATGTCAATCCAAAAACAGCTGGATTAGTTGTGAATGATTTACCAGAACGTGCACAAGCTTTACCAGAAGCATATGACAACTTAAGCACATTACGAAACAGTTCGGAAATCATCGTATTTCCTGGCTTTTTTGGCTATACAAAAGAAGGAGTCCTTCGTACATTCGAACGTGGTGGTTCTGATATAACCGGATCAATCGTAGCAGCGGCTGTACAAGCGGAATTATACGAGAACTTTACGGATGTCGACTCTGTTTTTTGTGCAAATCCAAGAGTTGTTAATAGTCCCGCAGAGATCGAAGAAATAACATACCGTGAAATGCGTGAACTTTCCTATGCAGGCTTCTCCGTTTTCCATGATGAAGCTTTAATGCCTGTTTATAAAAGCGGAATTCCTGTTTGTATAAAAAACACAAATAATCCTTCTGCTCCAGGAACAAAAATTGTAGCAGAGCGAAAAGCTAATCGTCGTCCCGTCACTGGTATTAGCGCAGATAACGGATTTTCCATTTTGTATGTAAGCAAATATTTAATGAACCGAGAAATTGGTTTCGGTCGTAAACTACTTCAAATTTTAGAAGAAGAGAATATTTCGTATGAGCATACGCCATCAGGATTAGATGACATTTCCGTTATTATGCGAAGCCATCAACTGACACTCGAAAAAGAAGTACGTATTATCAATCGTGTATTAAACGAGCTACATGCAGAAGATGTGCACTTCCGTCATGAGTTCTCGATGATTGTCGTAGTCGGTGAAGGTATGAACAATAGCACTGGACTCGCAGCACGTGCAGCAACAGCTATTTCTAGAACCGGTGCCAATATCGAAATGATTAACCAAGGATCATCGGAAGTTAGTCTTGCATTCGGTGTCCATAAAAGCAACGAAAATAAAATATTACGCGAACTATATAGCGAATTCTTCGCACCTGTAACAGTCCAATAATTAATAACCTCCAAGAAGATTTACTCATCTTGGAGGTTATTTTTTAGGCTATATTTATGAACACTAACTTTACTAAAAGCTCAAACGACATCTTTTATTTTAGTATCCATTCATATTGAATATCTGGTAAGTTTTCTTCATTTTCATGTCCTCTACTTATAATTTCAAACCCATGTTTTTCATAAAACCGTTGTGCTTTTTCATTTATTTCAAATGTGTACAATGTTAGTTTCCCACTTGATTGCGCCTTCGCTTTATCTAGTAATGTCTGGCCTATACCAATCCCTTGATACTCTAGATGAATATATAGCTGACTAATTTCTCTATCGTTATAGGCAACCATTCCAACAACTTTTTGATCAATTAAAGCTAAATCTATTTGAAACTGTTCAGGTAATATATGATTTAAAAAATAAAATTGATTTTCAAAATCATGAATTTCTTTTTGACCAATAGCCCGTTCCTTGCTATCTCGCCACATCTTCACTGTTTGTTCGGCGTACTCGGCATTATATGGAATAATGCTGACTTTACATCTTTTCATCTTATGCCACCTCGATTTTTTAAAATGCATTGTCTAACTATAGGAACCAATACTTCAAGCATATCCTTTCACAAACAAATTTGTTACAAGTATATTACAGGTGCCTGGCACCCGTAATAGCACCCGTAATATACTTGTCAAAGACACGGCATATGATTTAATTGAGTTGTTTTCACATAGTGTACGAGCGTCATTTTATCATTTACTTTCCACTTCTCATCCGTTTGTACATATCCCATCTTTTCATATAAATAGCAGTTTCTTTTTTCTTCTTGTATTGTATCCAATTCCCAACGATTCGCTTCTGGGTATAAACCTTCAATACGTGTCATCACTTGTTGGGCAATACCTTTACCTTGGAATTCATCTAAAATATTGATCATATGAAGTCGCATGATCCCTGGTGATTTCGGATAGATATGTACACTTCCAACAAGCGAATTTCCTAGCGTTATTTTAAAGAAATCTCTAATTTTTAAACGCTCCTCAAAACGCTCAAACGTCTGATTTGCCGGGGTTGTTTCATGATCCTCGTATTTTTCATATAATGGTTGAAATACTTTTCTTTGTAATTCGAATAACTCTTCTGCATCCGCTGCAGTTGCTTTTCTTAGAGAAATCTTGGATTGAATCATCGTAAATAATGCATCTAGCATATGATAGGGAATAAATTCACCAGTTTGGACTAAGTCCCCAATTTCCTCCATCGTAGCCCATTTTGCATCCGCTACTTCTTCATATTGAAGGCTTAAATCCTCGGTATTTATGTCTTGCACAACAAGAAAATGATCGTCAAACCCTCTTGCAAATTTAATTGTAAATAAAATCTCTGAATTGACCATCTGTAGATCAATCCCAAGTTCTTCTTTGACTTCACGAATTGCAGCCATTTCACTTGTTTCCCCCGCAAGTGCCGATCCAGCTGCAGAACAGTCCCACATATTAGCCCAACCTTTTTTCCATGGCTGTCTTCGTTGGATTAAAAATTGCCCCTCTTCATTTATTATCCAAACATGTATGACTTGATGAAAATCTCCTTCTTGCATCTCTTCCCCACGGATATGGGTTTTCTCTGTTTTCTCCCTGTTTTCATTATAAATATCCCAAACTTCCATTTTCCCACCTACCCTATATTGATTCGATTATTATATCATTTAAATTCCTTTTGATTGACATTATAATTTATTTATGCGATAATGCGATATGTTGACATTTTTGGTACGACATAAGTTTTAGAAATATGGCATTCTGCTTTATGTGTTTTTGATAATACTTATTCACACTGGCGCGACTATAGGGTCGCAAGGACGTAAAAGAAGGTAGGGTTTACGTTGCTTAGGTTAGAAAGCAACCAGTGGAACAATTTACCGCGGCATTGAAAGGGAACTCTTTCATGTAGATTATTCCCCGAACTTTTTCGGGATGAAATTTAAAATTCAAAAGTTATGTTATACCTATACAAAATCAAGGGGTACTCTTTCTATTAGAGTGCCCCTTGTCCAATTTACATAACTATTTCTTTTTGTCTCTTATCATATTCCTTAAACATTACCAAATAAATAAACCCACTAGCTATCGCTAAAACCGCTAATATAACAAATGTCCATGTAAAGCCGATCCATGTTACAAGCGGAAATACTAATGGCGCTATCGTTCGTCCAATCGTGTACCGCAAACTAGCTGCGGCAAAGTATTGTCCCCGCATATCCGCTGGTGCTAACTTTGACACAAAGCTTTCTTGCAAACCAACCGTCGCTAGCTCCCCAAACGTAAATATCGCCATCGCAATTAGGAACACCCAAAAGTTAGCAGTCATCGGGAAAATGAGCATCGCAATCATATATAAAAATGAGGAAAGAAAAAACACCCATTTTTCTGGATACTTGCTCATCCATCTGGATACAAAAACCGTCAGTAACACAACTAATAGCCCATTCTCGGATAATAAAATACCAAAAGAGCCTTCACCCGTCACAGACCACTCCCGACCAAAGAAATTCCCTAACACTTGCTTATCAATTACTTCTTTCATATAAACAGGTATTAACATATCTAACTGCATAAACGTTTGTGCAAGCAAAATCCCTGCAATAACATAAAGGAGAAATACTCTATCCTTCACGATTAACCCATAAGCTTTCACTTGATCAACCACTACTTGCTTCCAACCATTCCCGCCTTTTGCAGCTAGTTGATTTTTCATCTCTTCAGGCAATGTTTCTTCCGTTAAAAATCGCAGAGCCAAACCAACTAAACAGAATATAATACCAGCAACAAGCAGTAAAACAAAACGATGTTGGAAAAACAGTACTGCCCCTACGATTGGTCCGATCACAACCGAAATATTGATAGATGTATAGAACACTGAAAAAACAGTACTTCTCTCATGCTCCGGTACAACATCCGCAACAATGGCTTGACTCGCAGGATGATAAAATGATCCAGCTATTCCAGCAATCGTGAAAGCTACGAAACTGAGCATCGGTGAATCTAACCAAGGAGAGTTGGCAAACGCAAAAAGTATAAATGCTGCCCCTTCTACTGTGGCTGAAAAGAATAACATCGTCCTTCTACCAAACCGATCCGCACAATAACCTCCGATTAAATTTGCCGCGACGGAAAATACTTGTGAAATCACAAGTAGTATTCCAGCCATACTAGTTCCGAATTCATCTGCAAAATAAATAGCAAGAAACGGAAACACCATCCAAAAACTTAAATTACTAAAAAACTCACCAAACAATCGAACTTTTAAAGGTCTATCCCAATCTCTAATTCTCATCTTTTTTTCCTCGTATCTTATAGATTATACAATCCTATCATAATATTTCGGATTTCGAAACAGAAAAAAAGACTTTTACATACCTTTTACATTAAAAAACTATCCTTCGACGAGAACGCCATTCAGGATAGCAAAAGTTTATATTTTTTAGTGTTTATTTTAGGGATAATGCGTCGTAGTGAGTTCTATTAGGTGACAGCTGTGATTTTCACTGCAGGACGGACGCTTTCCGTGGGGTGAGTGATGAGCCTTCACCGCCGCTTAGGGGTACGTTGTGAAATCTCATCTTACTCAGGCAGAGGAACAAAGGCTAAGAACGCCACATCGTGTGGCAACGCCTTTGTGACCAACCTCCTGTTGGCCCCCTTCGGAGTCGCCGCCCTGCAGCGAAAATCAATGGAAAATACTCACTTATCAGTGTCCAAAATTAACAATAAACGGTGAACGAGATAATCTTGCCTTTGAACTCGACAAACTAGTCGGGCAGATACCGGCTATACAAGTTCGGTAGGCTTTTAGGCATATTATTCCTATAATATACTTAAATCATGGTCATCTCAATCTAAGTAAACTTGCTATTGTAATAAATTAGTTGCTCTCATCGGCAATTTAGTTGCTTTCATGTTGATTTTAGTTGCTTTCAGTGTAGAATTAGTTGCTTTCAACAGCTTTTTGATTGCCCTTATCTATTTTTTGGAACTTTCCATGACAGTGTGAGACCCTGCAAGAGCGTTAGCGACGTAGCGGCTTGTCACTCGCCCGGGGGAAATATAGTAGCCTCCTTACCGAACTCTCTAAGACGCATTTTCTCTACAGTGCACATTAGTCTACTAAAAAAATTATCAATGAATCTATCATATTTCCTTAATCGTATCATCTAATAATTTGGCAGACTCAAGAATTTGTATGGAGGCATTTCCAATAGACTCTATCGCTACAGTTAAACTGTTTATTTCCATTCCAATTTCATTAGATTCTACAGATACTTCTTCCACCATATGAGCGATATTCGAAAATGCATGCACCGTTTGTTCACTTTCTGTTAATCCTAAAACAGCTAATTGTTGCACTGCTTGAAGAGCATCGACTACTTCCATTTGTGCGTCATTTGAAACCCCTACTAACAAATCAATTTGTTCTACTGAGGTTTTCGTTTGTTCTGCTAATTTTCGTACTTCATCCGCCACTACTGCAAAGCCTTTTCCATATTCACCAGCTCTTGCAGCTTCGATCGCGGAGTTTAATGCGAGTAGATTTGTTTTTATTGCTATTTCTTTCACCATTTTAACTACATTTAATATTTCATCCGATGATTGATTTAATTTATCAATCATTTTTGTCATGGAAGAGGTTTTATCATATATTTCTTGTGTATTATTCGTTAATGCCCGGATTGCTTGTTTTCCATTTTCTGCTGTTTGAATAGTCTGTATGGACGTTTCTATTCCTTTTAATACATCCTCTTTTACTTCTTTGGACGTCCCAATTAGTTCTTCCACGGAGGCGGTTGTTTCAGATGATTGTTTCTCTAGCAAACTGACTATGCCACTCAATGTTTCTTTTATGGTGCTTTTCATTCCTTCTTCTTTTTCAATCGATTGTTGTGCGGCATATCGATCATACTCTTCTATCACTAACTGTTGTTCATAACTCATGATTATTTGGAGTGCTTCTAGAAATTCAATTTCTTGTTCTTTTAGGAGGTTCTTCATCAAAATTTCTTTCATCAGTGAATTTTGCAATTGATGACATGCTGCTAAGTACCATTTTGTTTCTAATCCAATATGTACATGTATTTTAGCTAGATTCTTCCGTCTATTTATGTAAGCGTCATCTATCGTTCCACTAAACCATTCTGCGATATGTGTTTTAAGTGTTTTCTCTAAACGTTGCCTTGAACTATGCTTATTTATAATAGCTACTAACGCGGGATTTTGCATAATTGAGTCATAAAAAACTTGTACTGCTTTTGGGATGTATTCTACTATTAAATGTTCCATTTGACGTAACGATAGAAGGACTTCTTTTGTTAAATTAATTAATCTTAACTGTTCCAAATGTTCTTTATCCGTGACCTCTAGCTTTATCTCAAAATTTTCTGCATTGATGACTGAAACTATATTTCTTTTTTTCCAATACAACTTTTATCACTCCTCGATATAATTGTAACAAGATAAAAACCTAACTACAGTGACTTTTGTCACCACCTATAATTATTTTTACCTACAAAAAAAGCACAGAGATATGAGAATCTCTGTGCCTTTTATTTAACTTATTTTTTAAAAGGAATCATATTGAAGATAATGTTCAGCACGATTGCTGTTACACTGCCTGCTACAATTCCATTGCTCGTTAGGATCTGGAAGCTGGCTGGAAGCGATACAAATAAGTCCGGAACTACTGTAACCCCAAGCCCCATCCCAATCGAACAAGCAATGATCATTGAATTATCACCCGAACCAGATACTACTTTGCTAAGCATTTTTACGCCTTGTGCTACTACCATCCCGAACATAGCAATCATGGCGCCACCTAGCACAGACTCTGGAATAATAGTCGTAAGGGCGGCTATTTTAGGAATGAACCCTAGCGCGATCAGCATACCACCTGTTATGTAAATAATATTTTTCGTTTTAACACCCGACATTTGCATTAAACCAACGTTTTGTGAAAAAGTGGTGTACGGGAATGAATTAAAAATACCACCTAATAACACGGCAATACCTTCTGCACGATAGCCTTTTGATAAATCTTTTTTCTCTATTTTTTTCTCCAAAATATCACCAAGTGCAAAGTAAACGCCTGTCGATTCGACCAATGACACCATTGCCACCAAGATCATTGTAAAAATTGGCGACCATTCAAAAGTTGGTGCACCAAAGTAGAATGGCTGAATCATATGAAAATAACCAGCTTCGACTACAGGAGAAAAATCTACTTTCC
Organism: Psychrobacillus sp. NPDC096389; assembly: GCF_044762855.1. NCBI lineage: Bacteria > Bacillati > Bacillota > Bacilli > Caryophanales > Bacillaceae > Psychrobacillus > Psychrobacillus sp. NPDC096389. The sequence goes on from NZ_JBIWFB010000009.1 coordinate 70,574, forward strand.
CCATAAATATCGCTGCAACGGTACCCAAAACAATACCGAGTAAAATAGAAATCGCCTTAATAAAACCAGTTGAAAATCGATAAAGCAACACGATGAAAAGTAATGTACCAAATGCCAATGAAATATTGGAAACCGACCCAAAATCACTTGCACCTTGTCCCCCACCCATATTATTAATCGCAACAGGAATAAGGGTAATCCCAATAATCGTTACAACAGAACCGGTTACTACCGGCGGAAAAAACATCACAAGATATCCAAAAACACCACTGACTAATATAACAAAAATACCAGATACGATAATGGCCCCATAAATAGCGGAAACACCATATTCCCCGCCAATGGCAATCATTGGGCCTACTGCTGTAAAGGTACATCCTAAAACTACGGGTAGTCCAATACCAAAAAAGCGATTGCTCATCACTTGTAAAATGGTTGCAACACCGCACATTAAAATATCAATGGCAACTAAATACGTTAACTGCTCCGAGTTAAGACCAATGGCCCCACCTACAATAAGGGGAACAATAACCGCTCCTGCATACATAGCAAGAACATGTTGAATACCAAGTGCTGTATTTCTTACGGCATTATTCATGAGATAGAGTCTTCCTCAAAAAAAGTGACTTGTCCATCTACTAAAGATTTAATATTCGCAAGTGACTCTACTCGAATTCCTTTTTCACGGATCAGGCTTCCACCTGTTTGGAATCCTTTTTCAATAACGATGCCAATTCCAGCATTTTTAGCATTTGCTTGCTCTAAAATTTCTAATAGTCCAAGAGCAGCTTGTCCATTTGCAAGGAAGTCATCAATAATTAATACTATATCATCGCTGTTAATAAAGTCTTTTGATACAGAAATCTCATTTGTTTCATTTTTCGTAAAGGAATGTACTTTCGACGTATATAAGTTTCCAGATAAAGTGAGTGATTTACGTTTTCGAGCAAAAACAACCGGAACACCTAACGTTAAACCTGCAAACATACTCGGTGCAATACCAGAAGACTCGATTGTTAAAATTTTCGTAATACCTGCTTCTTTAAAGCGTGCAGCAAATTCTTCTCCAATTGCTTGCATTAGGACAGGATCAATTTGATGGTTCAAAAATGTATCTACTTTCAACACATTTTCAGATAATACTTTACCCTCTTGCATAATTTTTTCTTTTAATAATTTCATCACTAATTGATTCCCTTCATATTCAATTTTTTTAAAACAAAAAAGCTCGAAGCCATTGCGTCCAACCATACTAGGAGTGGAACAATGTCATTCGAGCTTGATCAATTCGAATTAAAATAAAAGAAATCATGACAATTATGCCATAATCCGATCATTTCATTGTGCGCTCATAGTCAGCTTATTTATGGTAAGCCGGTAGAAACTTGCAGGCCATATCCCTGCGATTATACGAGTTGATTATTTTAATATTTCTCATTATAGCATGACCATTCTCTAATTCAATGACTATAAAATAAGTTGAACGATTCACAAAATTCAGTAGTAAAGTATTACAATATCGTTGCGGGTGCCAGGCACCTGCAACAATACTGTAATAAACCCAAAATAATTGTTATATTTTATTGTCTGCTTTTAGTGATTTGAAGGCATGGATGAAAGAAGTTGGATTGACTTGAATTTTATACGAAAATACTCCTTGGTTTGTATGTAAGTATAGGATTCCTCCGCCAAACGAAAAGGTTTTGTGAGAGATGTCGTGGACGTTTCGAAGCTCAAACTGATGGCTGGCTGAAGTAATTTTGTCCGAGTTTAGTAGGAGTTCGTACTGCATTTCAATTTGTTGCATTTGATAATAAAAATCTATTTTTCGTTCAATTTCTATATAAATAATGGAATGCTCATTCAACATTTATCCCTCCTATTTCACTCTACAGTGTATCACGTCTTAGTAATTGCTATACTACCACAACTAGCTGAGGGCTATCCCCAATAGAGATAGCCCCAGTTTTGAATATAATTAAATAAGCTTAACGAACTCTTTCGTTTGCGCCTCTAACTTCTCGGAAGCTGTGGTGATACCTTTAAATTCCTCGAGTGCTATACGAATTTCATCTTGGCTTTTTTCGATACTTTGCTGAGATTTTCCGTTACTTTGCGTCACTTTATTCACTTCTTTTGTAATACCTTCTATATTTTCACGGACTTCCACAATAGAATCTTCTACTCTTGCTGCGAGCTTTCGAACTTCTTGTGCTACGACATTAAATCCTCTTCCATGTTCTCCCGCCCGTGCAGCTTCAATCGCTGCATTTAATGCAAGTAGATTCGTTTGAGCTGCTATTTCTCTAATGGTTTGAACGATGCCACGAATAGAATCAGCTTGTACTTGTAAGTTTTCTAATGTTGCGGTGTTTTCTTTTGAAACGCCGGCAATTTCATCGATTCTCTCGAGCAATTCTTCATTTCTTTTAATACCCATTTCTGCACGGTCACTCAAGTCTTCGGACATTGTATTAAGTTCTTTCGTTACTCCCATGATCGTATTATGTCGATCTGTAACGTTCATAGCCACCTTCGTTACGCCTAATACTTGACCACGCTCGCCAAAAATTGGCATATACGTTGCTTCTAACATAACACTGTTTCCTTTAGCACCTTTACGCTCTACTTTAATATGACATGTCTTTCCTGAGAACAACTCTTTCCAGAGCTTCTCATATTCAGCACTTGTCGCATATTTTGGAAAACAAAATTCTCGGTGATTCATCCCCATCATTTGTTCCTTCGTATAGCCAAGTTCATTGGCAAAATTATCATTCACATAGGCTACCCGACGGTCTAAATCAAACCGAATAATCGCTAAGTTTTTTTCTAACGCGCTTACAACTGTCATGTCATTTACTTCTTCCACTTGAGAAAAACCCATCCTATTATCCCATCCCTCTTTCAATCAATTCGGGGCGTATGCAGATATATCAAGCACTGTTTCTTTCCCCAACGCTAATCTAGCAAGTTCAGCACCTACAAATGGTCCCGCCGTTAATCCCGATGCTCCTAGACCATTCGCAAAATAAATCGTTTCAAAGCCAGGTAAATTCCCTATTACGGGGAGAAATTCAGGTGTGTACGGCCTAAATCCTACCCGCACTTCTTTTACCTCAGCGTTTTCAATAGATTTAGCAATATCAATAGCATTCTCTAGTAACTCTCGTTTTCCTTCCTCTGTTACACGAATATCATACCCAGTATTTTCTTCGTAGGTAGAACCAGCTATTACTTTCCCATGTTCGAAAGCTAGCAAATACTGATTGGTTGGTGGCAACACTACCGGCCAGTCCTCAGTTCTTTCGTCCGCTATTTGGAAGTGCATAATTTGCGCTTTTTGAAAACTCACTTTCATATCTTTTTCTAATGTAGATGGAATTTCATTGCCCCAAGCACCTGCAGTTAAGATAATCTTATCCGCTACTAATTGTTTGCCATCAACGAGAACATTACCATCCTGAAGACGCGCATCCCCATGAATTACTTCCGCACCAAGCTTTGTTGCAGCACTGGTTAAAGCATCTCGCATTGCCCGACCGTCTACCCTTGCAGCTCCTCCGACGTATAAGGAGGAAAAGTCTTCCGAAATAAGTGGAAATAAGGACTTTGTTTGGTCCGGAGAAAGTATTTTCAAGTCCCCAATTTCAGGAGCTTCTTCTCTTTTTTCAATTGCACGCTCCAACATTTTTTGTAGCTTTTTCTCATCATTTTGCAAGGCAATTGCCCCTACTTGTTTATATCCAATCGAAGTTTCCCCTAACTCCTCAAGCTCTTTTACAAGTTGTTTATAGTATTTCGCTCCATTTCGAACGAGTGCATACCATTTTTTATTTCGACGCTGTGAGATCCAAGGACAAATAATTCCTGCTGCAGCCGCTGATGCTTGCCCTAAATCCTGTCGATCAATTAGTGTCACTTTCACATCCTGTTTTGCCAAATGATACGCAGTGGAGGCACCTAAAATTCCTCCACCGATCACGATAAAAGAAGCCATTTATTACTCCACTCCACTTTCTAAAATAGAAAAAGCACGATTATCACAATCGATTTCTGCCATAGCTCCATATGGTAAAACAAATTTTGGTTCGGTATGGCCGAAATTTAAGTTGTAAAGAATCGGCAAATCCGTTATATTCAATTCCTTCATAATTCTCAAAATGGATTCTTTATATTCCTCATAATATTTTTCATGTTGTGGTTTTCCGAAGACAATTCCTTTTACATTTTGTAAAATGCCTTGCGAGCCATAGTTTCTTAGCCAATATTCGATATAGGTAGGTTCAGGAGTATCTTCCGATGTTTCAAAAAATAAAATACTATTCTTCCAATAAGATTGGTCTGGCCAAAGAGACGTCCCTTTTGCAAATTCTAATACTTCAATACATCCACCAATTAGTCGACCTTGTACTACTCCTTTGCCTTGAAGTACTTCGTATCCTTTATTCGGATTCATTTTACGTTGTGTATTTTTATTCTCAACAACCCATAACAGACGTTCACTAGTCCATTCCTGTGCCTGTTTTATATCCCCGATTACTTCATTCGAGAACAATGACTTTTTCAAAGCTTCTACTGTGTAATCATACATTTCCACATTTTCGGCGAAGTCCGTTAATATTGCAGGACCGTAAAAAGAAGAAATTCCTGCTTTGTGGCAAAATAAATGCGTTACAGTAGCATCTGAGTAGCCAATAAATATTTTCGGATTGGAACGAATGACGTCAAAATCAATATATGGAAGCAGTCGAATGCTTTCACTCCCACCAATATTGGAAATGATTGCTTTAATTGTTGGGTCTTTAAAAGCATTCATCAAATCCTCTGCACGAACCTGCGGATTTTCGTATAAGTAATCAGCGCCCTTTAAACTGTTTGGCATAGCAACGACTTCAAGCCCAAACACTTTTTCTAGACGTTCGACTCCTTGTTCATATCTCCACTTTAAATCAGGTTCCCCTGCTCCGCCCCAAGATAAACTAATCGTAGCCACTTTATCTCCTGCTTGAAGCATCTTTGGTTTTATTAGCATCATTATCAATCCCCATCCTTTTCATATAATTATAGCGTAAATATTCCATTTATTATTGTCTAAAGTTAATAAAATTGGGTATAAGATAATTATACAAGCTACGAATGGAAGTGAACGAGATGAAATGGCAAGGTAGAAAGCAGAGTACCAATGTAGAAGACAGACGCGGAAAAGGCGGCGGAAAAGCTATTGCTGGTGTAGGCGGAGGTCTAGGATTAATAATAGTGCTTATCGTAACCTTGCTTGGTGGAAATCCAGAAGATTTAATGGGCAATCTAGGTATAAATGAGCAATCTAGCTCTATCCCATACGAAGAAACAGAACAGGAAAAAGAACTAGCAGAATTTGTATCTGTTGTACTCGCCGATACAGAAACAGTTTGGACAAAAATATTCCAAGAACATGGCTTACAATATACAGAACCAACGCTTGTGCTCTATACAGATAGTGTAAATTCGGCATGTGGTGCTGCTGGTGCATCTGTCGGACCTTTTTATTGTCCAGGTGATCAAAAATTGTATATCGATTTAAGCTTCTACCAGGAACTACAAGAGAAATTCCATGCACCTGGTGATTTTGCTATGGCCTATGTGATCGCTCATGAAGTAGGTCATCATGTACAAACACTGTTAGGAACTTCGGACAAAGTAATGCCCCTTCGTCAACAATTAAGCGAAGAAGAATTCAATAAATATCTTGTCCGGTTTGAGCTTCAAGCAGATTATTTCTCTGGAGTATGGGCAAAACATGCACAAGGAATGGACTTGTTGGAAGAAGGAGATTTAGATGAAGCACTGACTGCTGCAAGTGCGGTCGGCGATGACACCTTGCAAAAACAAGCTATGGGTTATGTCGTACCGGAAAGCTTTACGCATGGTACTTCTGAACAACGTAAATCTTGGTTTTACAAAGGATATGAAAACGGAACAATTGAAGGTGGAGACACATTTAATACGAGTTCCCCTTAATGCAGATTCTTCTAGAGTCTGCTTTTTTAATTGACCTGAACAAAAGAAACTGATTATAATGAAAATAAATTGTTCCTTTTAATGGAAATGAGAGTGTGCAAAATGAATATACCTTTTACAAAAATGCATGGCTGTGGAAATGATTATATATATATTAATTGTTTTGAGAATGATATCGAACAGCCCGAAAAACTAAGTATAGCCATTTCCGATCGCCATTTTGGTGTCGGAGGAGACGGGATAGTGCTTATCTGTCCATCTGAACACGCAGATGCGAAAATGCGAATGTTTAATATAGATGGCAGTGAAGGTAAAATGTGTGGCAATGCTATTCGTTGTGTAGCCAAATATGTATACGACAATAATATTGCAAAAAAAGAATTGCTTCAAATCGATACACTTAGTGGTATTAAAACGATTAAAGTACAAGTAAAAGGTGACCAAATGTATGCTGCGACAGTTGATATGGGAGAAGCTATTTTAACACCCTCCGCTGTACCAATTTTAATAGATGCCAAAGAACCATTGATTGATTTTCCTTTACAAATTGAGGAAACGATTTACAATATTACGACAGTCTCCATGGGGAATCCCCACTGTGTTTTATTTTACGATGATATCGCATCCCTTGATCTACCCGTTATAGGACCAAAATTTGAGCATCATCCTTTATTTCCGGACAGCGTGAATACAGAATTCATCCAAATCGAAAATCGACATACGATTCATATGCGCGTTTGGGAGCGAGGAAGTGGAGAAACTCTCGCTTGTGGCACAGGTGCTTGCGCGGCGGTAGTGGCATCTACTTTAAACGGCTATTGTGATAAAGATACAGATATTACCGTCAAGCTACTCGGTGGAGAACTGATTATTCGTTATACTGACAATAGCGTTTTTATGACAGGTCCGGCTGAAAAAGTTTTTGAAGGTATGTATCAGTGGAAGGAATAAAAATGCATAATTCCTCTATTTGCTGTGTTTGGAAGAGATTTCCCAAATCTGCAAAGATTGTCCCGTTTTCGAAAGGGATTGTCCAACTATTTAGCGAGATCGTCCAACTTTACAGAGAGATTGTACAGCTTAGTGGAGAGATTGCTCAACTTACGCGCAATTGGCAGGAATGGCTCATCGTTCCTACAGCGGGAATAATCATAGCGGATATACTACGACACACTTTCCCTATACTACCTTCAATCGAAAAAATAACATAACTTAATTGCGACATGTAAAAGTTATCCGTATTTTATAGTTTACTAAGCAGAAATAAAAGCCCTTCAAATATTTATTTGAAGGGCTTTTTACATTTCCAAATGACAAAATCCTACAATTTTTTATTGTTTTGTAATATTAGACTCCTACTTTGTAATGTTATTGGTAAACCGTCGTAATATTCCTGTAATATAACACTGCTAATATATTGATTAGACTAAATAGCAAGGGGTAGAGTATTTGAGAAAAATTCTTGGGACACTCATCATCACATTTGCATTATTGGTTAGCGGAACTACAACAGGTGTGGCCGCATCTTCATCGCACACCGTACAAAAAGGAGACACATTATATAAAATTGCAAAAACATATAATGTCTCGATTTCCAATTTGAAATCATGGAATAACTTAAAATCTGATACTATTCAACCGAAACAAATACTAAAAATCACGTCTACAAAACAAGCTGCAAAAACGAAAAATCCTTCTCGCTCGAATTCAGAAGATAAAGTCGTGAAGGAAATTGTTGTATCTGCAAGTGCATTTACTGCCAACTGCAACGGCTGCACTGGGATTACAAGTACAGGGATAAACTTGAAAAAGAATCCGGATATTAAAGTAATAGCGGTAGATCCAAGTGTTATTAAACTGGGGACAAAAGTCCATGTAGAAGGTTACGGCTATGCTATTGCAGGTGATACTGGCGGAAATATTAAAGGAAATAAAATTGATGTGTTTTTCTCCTCAAAAAGCGATGCGTATAAATGGGGACGTAAAAACGTAACGATTAAAATATTGGAATAGCCAAAGATGACTCCGACATTTAGTTGGAGTCATTTTCATATTAATGCGTAGTTTAAAGTTTTTGAATCAGGCGACTTAGTAACTATCTCTGATTATTTTCCGGATACCATGAATTATATCTACATAATAAGACTGGTCATGTAGTACAAAGTTACTTTTCGTTACGATTTTATTGATTAAAACTCTTTTCCCGGTTTTATCTATTTCGAAACCTTCTACTAGAATCTCTTCTAAATCTCCTAACCAAAGCTTCGAAAATTGGTTGAATTCTGCTCGAACAACTCCTGAAACCTCTTCTGTTTGAAGGACAAAATCATCAAAACTTACATTACATTTATACACATAAACATTTGCCAACTCTTTATCAATAAGTTCCCCTGTAGTCACCGAATAATCCAATACCCCAAGTGAAACTAACTCCTCAAACGAAACACCGATTCCAAGTTCTTCCTCCACTTCTCTAACACCATCACGTACCGTCTCGGTAGCTAATAAATGACCAGCAGCCGTGATATCTAACAGTCCAGGATAATCCTTTTTGGACTCACTGCGAATTTGCAAATAGATATAATCTATTCCTTCTTCCCTACTAACAAACCAACAATGAAACGTTTCATGCCAATACCCTAGTCTATGCACCTCATGGCGTGAAGCCTTCCCAATAGCATTTCTCTTACAATCAAAAATTCTAAGCAATTCCTCTTCCATCTCTATACCCTACCTCCTTTTATTACAAAATTGTTACAGGTGCCTGGCACCCGACATTATCCTTTTATTAGATTTACAAATTCGTTTAGTTTGTCTAATGAGGTTAAGTTATGGTTACATTTTTGACTGTCTTGGCAAATATAATTGCCTCTTTTAATATAAGCATCTTGTGTTGCGCCTTTTACTGCAGAGGTGAACATTCCAATTTCCTCGATGCGATTGCATAGCGCACAAATACCTTTTTTGTTGGAAACGGTGTAGTCTCCTATAATTCCCACTAGTTTACCGTGATTTTCTACAATAAGGAATTTTTTATTGGAGCCTTTATCCAACCATCCTAAATAAGAAATCTCTCGAAAGTCTATATTTTCAAGAGTAGGTGTTTTTAGCTTCTTTACTTTTGGAAATAACTTTTTAATCGTTTGTTCTGTTACTTGTTTAAAAGGGATGACAAAGGGTTTTATTTGTTCCAATAATGCTTCGGCATCTGCTTTTTCTTTAATTTCTATAATGGGATCTAATGGTTGTTTTTGTTCTTCGTTTAGATTTTCGAATAAATTGGATATTTTTTCGCTAGTGATAGACTTTAAAGCATTTAATACGCGCTGATCGTTTACGGTAGAATGACCATTTATTAACGCTTGCCCTTGTTTTTTTATAAAATTAAATTGATCATTTCTAATGAAAGGATCCATAATTATCTCTCCTTAATACATTTTTCCCCACTGTTTTCTACTAGTTTATTGTAACGGGAAGTTATCTTTTAATAAATGGAAAAGACGATTAGGAAATGTTCTTTACATACAAAAAGCTGATAATCCTTTTACGAATTTATCAGCTCCAAAAATCACTTCGTATAAATAATCTTTTTAATCGTTTCAACAGATAGGAAAAACTCTTCCGCTAATTGATTCATCGAAATTCCGCTTTTATAAGCCTGTTTAATCGAATAATTTCTATCATCGATTCTCTGTCTTTCTCCAGATAGTGTTCCCCACTGTTTGTAGTTGTTATCTAGTTTCGGAATATAGATAGTTTCCCCTTGTATATACTTCTGGATTTCCTTTATAAGATCTTCAGGTAATACAGAAGTTGCTTTTACATATGTCATTTTGCTCGCTCCTTATCTTGTTTAACTTTCAATAAGGTGCAAAGCCGACATTATGAAATGGCGATTAAAGGCCTTCCCACGCAAAGTATCGCCTTTCTATAAGTAGGCTTTGCATGAGATGTTGCACTATCTGGCAATCTATAATTATTTGCCACGAAACTCACCTCTCTTTATTCATAGTTTATAACAAGCATACATGGATTACCAAATACATATAGTTTTAAAAAAGAGATTCAAAACTATATTAGGAGTGGTCCATTTCATGAAAAGATATTTAATAATATTCGCAGCTTTTATCATTTCTACTATTTTTAGTACAACCATTGGACAAGCGGCCGCTGTTCCTGTAACTTATCATATAGCTTTCCAAGATCAATTGCTTGATTTTAGTGATATTAAAGTTATTAATCAAGATACAAAAGTTCCACTGGAAGAAATTGCAGCTGATCTAGATATCCCTTTTGAAATAGAAAAAGGCATTACTTACATACGAAAAAACGGCATAGAAATTAGTTACAACGAAAAGTCACAACTCACAGCCAAAGACGCTGTAGTACTCGAGTGGTCTCCAATTGTTAAAGTCGATGGCAAACTTTTTATCAGTGTGGAATATATCGTAAGTGAAATTGGATACAAATTGAAAAAATTCCAAAAACAGAATACACAACGTATATACAAAGAAGATTGGGCTCACATGACGCACGCTAATTTTGAAATCTATTTAGACAAACTTTTGAATAAAAAACAACCCTCGACGATTAAGTCAAAAGCGAATGTCTATATAACATTCGACGATGGTCCTAACAAATTTACAGCAATCAATAACTCCATATTAAAAAAATATAAGGCCAAAGCAACTTTCTTCTTTTTAGGTAAACATATGAAAAAGAATGCATCCATTATCAATTCGGTAGTAAAAGATGGGCATTATATTGGGACGCATAGTATGACACATGATAAAAACAAAGTTTATCTTTCTTCCAAATCGTTCATAAATGAAATGATTGAAGGAGCGAACCTAGTCAAAAAAATGACGGGAGAAGACGCAAAACTTGTCCGTACTCCCTATGGCAGCAAACCACATATAACAACTGCCATGAAAGAAGAGCTAGTCAACAATGGCTTTAAACTATGGGATTGGGACGTCGATTCAAACGACTGGAAATACACCGATAAAGAAGCCAACAAAATCGTCCAAAACGTCCAAGTCGGAGTTGAAAAAGCCTACAAATCTGGAGACAAAGACATTATTATCCTTCTCCACGATCGTAGCCAAACAACAAAAGCACTGCCAGAAATAATAGAATGGATTCAAAAAGAAGGCTATACACTTAAAACATACGAACCGGACCATCACATCGTACAAAACTTCCTGCGCGACAACACCCTTTAAGCAATTATGACAGATACGTTACGGGTGCCTGGCACCCGTAACATATCTGTCATAATAACAATTTTATTTTCGCGCGTTTTTCAACTGTTCCAGTAATCCTCGTACTTTTTCTCTTTGGTTCTCTGTATCCTGTACTAATGGTTCCACTTTGTATTTGTTATTCTCCAAGAACACATTTACAATATCTCCCTCTTTTATGCTCTCATCAAGTTCTGAAGTAGGAATATGCAGTGTTTCTATTTCATACGGGTGTTTTAAAAATACCGCGTGCTCCCCTTCTATTCGATCAAGTGTGTATTTATTCGACTTCACTCATCACTACCCCTTTCTCATTTAGTAGCTGCGCTGCATCTCCTTCGTTTCTCCACATTTGTCGAGTTGTCCATTTTAAATGGCTTGCATCTTCTTTTGCATCAGGACCGCTCGTAATATAAATGGTTTCTCCCGCATCGATAGACATATTTGGAAAATTGTATACTTGATTGCCCGCAACCGAAAGCAATTGCCATCCTGCTAAATTTACTGCTTCTTCCCCTTGATTTGTAATACCGACAATTTCTTCATGTACATCTTTTTTCGAAATATAAAGCGGTGTGTCTGCTACACTTTCTTCTTCCTTCCGAATAGAATCCGTCTCCACAGTGTAATCTCTTCCATCCGTTTTCACTACAATATTTCCTACTTCTGCAGTGCTATAAATGTCTGAATCCACTTTTTTCAATCTAGTCACGACTTCAGGAGTAGGATGACCATACATATTATTTTCTCCATAACTTAAAATCGTCACTTCCGGTTGAACTTCGCGAATAAAAGCATCTGAACTACTCGTATCTGAACCATGATGCCCAGCTTTCAAAACGGTAGATTTCAAATCATATTCGCTAAGCATACTTTTTTCCACACCTGCATCGGCATCACCTGTCAATAAAAATGAGATATCCTCATATTGCACTTTTAACACAATAGAAGCCTCATTATTATCATTGGCATTTCCCCCAGTATTCAATACAGTGATTTCTAGATCCGAATCTAAAGGAATCGTATCGCCTACACTTGGTACAATAAACGGGATATGCTTATCCAAAATAAGCTGTAACATATTCTCATATGTTTCGGTAGTATGCTCTTTACCCGAATCTATGAAGTTTTTAATTGAAATTGAGTTGAGCACCGCTAGCAGTCCACCAATATGGTCAGCATCCGGATGAGTCGCTACAACATAATCTAACTTTTCTATTCCCTGTTGCCTTAAATAGGTCACTACATCCTTTCCTTTTTCCTTTTTTCCTCCATCGATGAGCATTTTCTTTCCTTCTGGAGATTGAATAAGAATCGAATCTCCTTGTCCAACATCTATAAAATGAACACTCATTTCTTTATTAGCGTTTGAAGATGTGTTTACTTTCGTTTCTTGACTTCCATTTTGCGTATCTAATGTGCAACCAAATGTTAGGAGCACCATCAATACACTAATAATCGATAAAACTTGTTTCATATAAATCCTTCTTTCTTTATACCGCTCCCAATTTACTATAGTAAATTAAAGAACCAATTATTTCCTTAAAAGTGTTACAGTTATATTGCGGGTGCCAGGCACCCGTAATATAACTGTAACACTCTCCTTGACAAAGGTTCTACTTTTGTCATAGAATTATCAATTGTGATTACAAATTACGTGGTTCGAGAACCTCCCACGGAAAAAAACTAAGGAGAAATGAATAATGAAAACGAAAACTCTTGCAATAAGTGGTATTATTGCAGCTTTATATGTTGCGGTTTCGCTTCTAATCGCACCTTTTGCATTTGGTGCAGTGCAATTTCGTATTGCTGAAATGTTCAATCATCTGATTGTCTTTAATAAAAAATACTTTTTTGGAATTGTACTTGGTGTAATAGTGACGAATATGTTTTCTCCAATGGCTGCATATGATTTAACATTTGGGGTAGCACATTCAATCATTACTTTATCACTTACTGTTTTTGCATCGAAGTTTATTAAAGGTCATGTTGCACGCATGGTATTCAATACGCTAATCTTCACATTTACAATGTTTATCATTGCATTCGAGTTACACCTTGCTTTGGATTTTCCATTTTTCTATACATGGTTAACAGTTGCAGCTGGTGAATTTGCTGTATTAGCAGTAGGTATTCCAGTTATAAATGCTTTAAATAAACGACTAAATTTTAAAGCAATGATTTAAATAATTTGCACCCGGTTCCTAACTTAAATGGAACTGGGTGCTTTTATTTTATTTATCGATTAAACCTTTCTCCACTAAGAAATCATGCGCAACATCTTCTGCTTTTTCTCCATCAATATCTACTTTTGCATTCATCTTTAACATATCCTCTTCAGAAATTTTCCCAGCTAACTCATTTAACACTTCATCTAGCTCCGGAAACTTCTCTAATGCTTCTAAACGTACAACAGGAGCTGCATCATACTTAGGGAAAAATCCTAAATCATCTTTAGTTGTTTGTAAGTTAAAACGTTCAATACGTCCATCTGTTGTAAATGCTGGAATCACATCGACTTCTCCATTTTTGACCGCTTCATACATCACATTAGGATCGAGGCTTTTCGTTTCCGTGAATGTAAATGGATAGGAGTTAATCAAATCATCAAAGCCATCACCTTGCCGCTCATAAAAAGCATGAGGTGCCCCAAACACCATGTTCCCAAACCTGGAAACTTCCACAAGATCAGAATAAGTCTTTGCTTCATAGTCTTTGTCACTGGCATAAGCTAATGTATACGTATTTTCAAATCCAAGCGGACTTAACCAAGTTGCTTGAAACTGCTCTTCATATCCTTTTTTTACTCGTTCCATTACACTTTCTGAGCTTTCACCTACTTCAGATGACTCTTTTAGCACATCTTTTAAACCGGTACCTGTGTACTCCACATATAAGTCAATATCACCTTGCTCAAGTGCTGGTGTCATAATTGCCACTTCTCCAAGTCCTTCTTTATACTCTACTTGATAATCTGTACGCTCTTCAATATATTGCCCTAAGATTTGCGGCAATATATATTGTTCCGTCCAGGGCTTCCCACTTATAACGAGCGTTTCTCCTGAGTTCGAACAAGCACTTAATAATACAATTGCTGCAGTTCCGATCATGACGAACACTTTCTTCATACTTCATCATCTCCCCGTATTTATTCCTTTTGGTGTCGCTTTTTTCTCGATCCATTTCAAAGCAAGATCAAACAAAATGGCTAATAAAGCAACGGGTAACGCTCCTGCTAAGACGAGCGCATTATTATATGATTGTAAACCTCGATAAATAACATCCCCTAGCCCCCCTGCCCCAACAAAAGTAGCTAGTGTCGCGATTCCAACCGTTAAAACAGTAGCAGTCCGAATACCCGCCATGATAAAGGGCAAAGCAAGCGGAAACTCAATTTGCCATAACAATTGATTGGTCGTCATCCCCATTCCACGACCTGCTTCAATTATCGAATCATCTATTGATATAATTCCAGTATATGTATTTCGCAAAATAGGTAAAAGTGCGTAAATAATTAAGGCAATTAATGCAGTCATCGTGCCTATTCCGATAAGTGGCACTAAAAATCCAAACAAAGCCAGACTAGGAATCGTTTGAAAAACAGCGGTCACCCCAATAATTGGTTCCGCAAATTTTCGGTACCTCGCCACAAAAATACCTAATGGCAAAGCAATGCCAATACCTATCGCTAACGCAATAAAAGATAAATAAATATGTTGCAAAAACGAAGCCTGTATTAAGTCAGCTCTACTTTGAATCGTATCTAAAAAAATTTGCATTTAAGATACCTCCTCCTTTGCAAGGATTGCACGTAGAAGAATAGATTGATTCACAAAGCCCAACTCTTTGTTTCCCTTTTTTACTAGCAACTTTTTCGTTCCTTCATTTTCTAATAAAGCAATTGCTTCTTCTACTAAAGTGGAGGCATCTACTACTAAATACGAGGATTGTTCGTCTTGTTCAAAAAAAGATGTAAACTCATCTAGCATACGCTTTCCAACTGATCGCTTTCGATTGATTCGCTCTATACCTATGAAGTTTTTAACAAAATGATTGATTGGAGTTTCTATTATTTCAGTAGGTGTACCTATTTGCTCAATCTGACCATTTCTCATCAAAACAATTATGTCCGCTATTTTTAAAGCTTCATCCATGTCATGTGTAACAAATACAATTGTTTTCTTCAGTTTTTTTTGTATTTTTTTTGTTTCTATTTGTAATTGCTCGCGACTTATGGGATCAAGTGCACTAAATGGCTCATCCATTAAAACAATCTCTGGATTTCCAGCTAACGCCCTTACCACTCCGATTCGTTGCTGTTGTCCGCCACTTAACTCCAAAGGATATTTAGACAAATACTGTGCAGGATCCAGACCAACCATTTGCATTAGTTCATAAATCCTTCCATATGTTTTATCTTTTGGCCAACCTTTCAAATTCGGAACAAGCGATACGTTTCTTTCAATCGACATATGCGGAAACAAGCCTATTCGTTGAATAACATAGCCAATTGTTTTTCGAAGTTCCACTGCATCTACCGAAGAGACTGCTTTCCCTGCTACATATACTTCTCCGGAGGTTGGAACTTCTAAACGATTGATCATTTTCATCAACGTTGTCTTCCCGCAACCACTTGGACCTATAATAGCAACTAACGCTTCTGCGGGAATGGACAATGAAATATTGTTTAATGCCTTTGTTCCATCTTCAAATACTTTCGTAATCTTATCAAATTGGATCAACTAGGCTTTCCCCCTTATTACACTATATTTAACTGTAACTCTATATACCCTAAAAAAGTTTTATTGAAGCATAAAAAAAAGTAGAGGATGGAAATTATATTCCCCTCTACTTTTCTAACAAGCAAGACAAGCCTATTTAATTTTCTTTCATCCCCGTCACTTCTGCCACTATTTCATACGAGCGGAGTCGGGCTTTATGGTCGTAAATCGTGGAGTTAATAATTAATTCATCCGCATCTGTTTCTTCCGCAAATGCTTGAAGTTTCTCTTTTACTTCTTCTGGATTTCCGATAATTGTCGATTTTAATTGATTCAGAATACTTTCTTTTTCAAGTGGATTCCAAATTCCTTCCATCGTTTCAACTGGCGGTTGGATTTGACTAGGGTTGTTTCTGATTAAACTTAAAAACTGCTGTTGATGTGTTGTCGAAAGTATTTTTGCCTCTTCTGTTGTATCTGCTGCCACGACATTGACGCCAACCATCACATACGGTTTGTCCAATACTGCTGATGGCTCAAAATATTGACGATAGCGTTCAAGTGCTGGCAATGTATTTTCCGGAGAAAAATGACTGGCAAACGAAAAAGGTAATCCAAGTTGGCCAGCTAAAGTAGCACTGAAGCCGCTAGATCCAAGTAACCAAATTGGAATATCTTGTCCCTCACCTGGTATTGCTCGTACTTTATTAAACTTAGAATTGGCATCTAAGTAGCCACGTAACTCTTCTAGTTGCTGAGGAAAATCATGCCCACTGCTTCTTGAATCACGACGTAGAGCCATTGCTGTTATTTGGTCCGTTCCTGGTGCTCTACCAAGCCCTAGGTCAATTCTTCCGGGATATATTGCCTCTAGCGTACCAAATTGCTCGGCAATAACTAAAGGTGCATGGTTCGGTAACATAATACCACCCGAACCTATCCGAATTTTTTCTGTTGCTGCTGCCACATACCCCATTACTACCGAAGTAGCGGAACTCGCTATACCTGGCATACTGTGATGCTCGGCAAGCCACACACGATTATATCCCCACTTTTCTGCATGCTGCGCTAGATCTTTCGTATTTTGAAATGCTTCTGATGGAGAGCTGCCTTTTGTAATAGGTGCTAAATCCAATACAGAATATTTGATATGTCCGGATGCTTTTGTATTGCTCAATTATCTCGTCCCCTTATTATTAATAATGGTTTCAGTTAAACGATAACGCACTCTTCATGAAAAACAAAATAATTGAACCTAAAAATAGCAGACCTTATACAAAACCCGATTGTATAAAATCTGCTACTTTTCTATTTACTTAATTTAATTTAAAATCCGAAACGACATCTTGAAGTTTCTCGGACATCTCTGCCAAAGCACGTGATGCAGCAGTCATTTCAACCATGGATGCATATTGTTCTTCTGCAGCTGCTACTACGTTTTGTGTGTAATCAGTGGATTTTTCTGTTACATCTTTTGTTTTATTTACTTCTGTTACAAGTACTTCTGTATTACTATTTATTTCTTGAATTTCCCCTGAAATAAAGGAAAGTTTATTATTGATCAAGTTTATATCATCCGAAATTTTTTCAAATGTTTTTCCGGCATTGGAAACATACTTCATACCACTTTCTATTGCAAGTTTTCCTTCCGTTGCAGTTTGTACGGTATGTTTTGTATTGTCTTGTATTTCACTGATTAACGAAGAAATATTTTTAGCAGCGTTTCCGGATTCCTCCGCCAACTTCCGTACTTCATCAGCTACTACTGCAAAACCTTTTCCATGTTCTCCCGCTCTAGCTGCTTCGATCGCTGCGTTTAAAGCTAGTAAATTCGTTTGTTCCGCTATACCTGTAATGACATTAATAATTTCACCAATTTCTTGTGATTTCCGTTCAAGTACTAACATTGCTTCTGTTGTCGCCGTACTTTGATTATTGATTTGATTCATTTGTTCCACCGTTTGCAAAATCACCTCATTACCAGAATCGGAAACTTTAGACGTTTCAATGGAAAGATCGTTTAATTCTTTAATATTGGTCGTTATTCCTGTAATGCTAGATGAAATTTGGGATACCGAGTTTTTCGCTTCTTGCATGCCAAATAATTGGCTTTCTTGTCCAGAAGAAATTTGTTGGATAGACTCTGTAATCTCCTCTGATGCTCTACTCGTTTGCTCACTACTAGCCGTAAGCTCTTCAGATGTAGCAGCAACTTGCTGTGCTGAATTGGAAACAGAATTGAGGACTTCTTTTAAATTGGCAGTCATTGTATTTAATCCATTTGCTAAATCGCCCAACTCATCTTTATTTTTTATCTTAATATTTTTTACTGACAAGTCTTGATCAGCAATCTTTTTCAGATTTTGAGCGATTAACTGGATTGGGTTTCCTAAATGTCTAGAAAACAGGATGATCACTACTATACCTACTAATGTACTCACGGCAAGTGTAATGATAATAGTCATCAGGATAGAATTAGATCCTTTATTAAAAGCTTCCATATAAGTTCCTGCACTTACTACCCACCCCCAATTTGGATCTATTGTATTGTAGGTAATTTTTGTCGCTGCGGTACCAGGCTGATTTGGTAAGTCCCATTTATAATAATAAAACCCTCCACCTGCTTCAGCAGTTTTAATCATATCTTGGACAATGTATTTCCCATCAATATCTTTATTTTCCCAAGCATTTGTTCCTTCTAAGGAAGGGTGGGCAATTTCTTCTCCGTCTGTACCATAGATAACAAAGTATCCATTCTCCCCTAAATCTACTTTCGTTGTTAAGGCACGTTTGCCATCACTTTGTAAATCACCAAGTAAATATTGCTTTACTTGTTCTTGTGCTTCTTCCAGTGTCATTTCACCATTTTCAACAGATGTATTCATTGCATCAATTACTAGAAGCGCCATCTCAACGCCATTTTTTAGGGTTTTTTCGCCCAATTCATCCAAGTTATTCTTAGCTGAAAAATAGCTAGTTACACCTATTACTAAGCTCGGTATTAATAATAAACAAATAGAAATGATAAAAAGTTTTGTGCGTATTCTCATTTTCTAGTCCCCTTTTACACAACCATGACATTCATCATGTGTATTTATAACTACTTATATGTATCGGCTGAAACTTTGGAATCTTTAACTTTTATCCTAAATAGGAAATAAAAACTATTATTAAAAGTCTTTCCACACAAAAAGCTCACTTCCCCATCGGAAGTGAGCCCTTACATGTTTATTCTTTTACAAAGTCAATCGTACTTCTTACCGTATCGATAGGACGAACTAAGCTTTCTATTTGTTCACGTTTTGGTTCTAAAAAAGGTGGTAAAGATAATTTTTCTCCAAGTGTTTCGTAAGGCTCATCTCCCATGAATCCTGGACCATCTGTCGCAAACTCAAACAAAATGCCGTTTGCAACTCTTGCGTATAAACTTTGGAAGAAGAAGCGATCCACGAAACCAGATGTTTGGAACCCAAAACTCTCCATGCGAGTAGTCCATTCATCCAACACAGAACGATCTTCTACACGGAAAGCTGCATGGTGAACTGTACCAAACCCTTGTCGTCCTGGAGGAAGAATAATGTTTTTTTCTACAATAACTTGTGCACCATTTCCGCCTTCTCCAACTTCAAATAAATGCAAGGAACCTTCTTGGGCAATCTCTTTAAATAGCATTACTTTTTCTAATACTTCCTTCATATAATCGAATTCTGCAATTCGAATATGAATTGGTCCAAGTCCTGTAATTGCATACTCTAAAGGAATCGGTCCTTTTTGCCATGGTGTACCTGATGCAATTCCTTCATTGTTTTCATCAGACACTAATTGATATTGTTGGTCATCAAAGTCTACGAATGAGAGAACTTTTGTACCGAATTGTTCTTCAATTCCTGTATGTTTTACTTCTAGACGATCGAAACGTTTTACCCAATAGTCTAATGCCGCATCGCTCGGAACACGGAATCCAGTTTTATAAATTTCATTTGTCCCATGTGTCCCTTTCGGAATGCCTGGGAAATCGAAGAAAGTCATATCTGTTCCTGCGCCGCCTACATCATCCGCAAAGAACAAGTGATAAGTTTGTATATCATCTTGGTTCACAGTTTTCTTGACTAAACGCATTCCTAATGTATAAGTAAAAAATTTATAGTTCTCTTCTGCACTACTTGTAATCGCTGTTACGTGGTGCATACCTTTTAAATGATTCATATTATATTCCTCCTATATTATATTACTTTTAATTAAAATATCTCTAATTCAAAGTAATTTTAACATGTGTAAAATAACTTGTCAATCAAATAGAAACTGTCTCCAAAGTGTAAACTTTTGGAGACAGTTTCTATTTTCAATATGACCATGTTAAGTAATAATATTACATGTCTATTTCGTTACCTATTTGTTGTTCTTTCGCTTTGGCATATACGCCTTTTGCAACAGCTAAATCAAAGTAAGCAGCTCCGACCGATTTAAAAAAGGTAATCTCTTCTTCATTTTCTCTTCCTTTTATCGCATCAACCACAAGCTTCCCTAATTCACCGTGAACTTGTTCAAAAGACCATTTCCCTTTATCTTGTGCATCCATTAGTTCTCCAGCTTCTTCTTTTACGCCTGCTAAATCATCCACTACAATTTTTGTTGCACGAGTAATCGTCGTTATGTCTACTTCATGCATATGTGGCAAGTAAGAGCCTACACCGTTTATATGTGCACCAGGTTTTAAATCTTCTCCGTTAAATACAGGATCGATTGCACGCGTTGCACAGTTAATAATATCTGCTTGTCTGACAGCTACCCCTACATCGTTAATAATTTCAAAGGAAGTTTCTACTCCAAAAGCACTCAGTTTTTCTCCAAACGCTTTCGCTTTTTCTAAATTACGGTTTACGAGTAGAATGCGCTCGATTGGACGAACAGCAAGGACTCCCAGCACTTGTTCAAATGCCATCGCACCTGTTCCAATTACCGCTAATACGTTTGCCTCTTTTTTTGCTAAGTAATTTGTTGCTATTCCACTTAACGCGCCAGTGCGAAGTCTCGTTAAATAGGAGGCACTCAACATAGCTAAATGCTCCCCGTTTGATCCATCTGACAACATGATAACTCCTTGTGTTGTTGCTTTACCGATCGCTGGGTTATGTGGAAAAATGGTGACCAGTTTTACCGCCGCCACTTCATCTACTAAATCCGCACTCGGCATATATAATGCGGACGCTTCTTGCTGCGGAAAGTCAATTACTGTACGAAGAGGGCTAGCAATCTTATCTGCTTCCTTCACTTTTAAAACTTTGGTGATATCTTCAATTGCATCATCCATAACATACGTATTCATAATCTGTTGTTCATTTACCACTAACATGCAAAAACCTCCATTAATAAAGAAAAACTCGTCTGCCACTATTCTTAGCGACAGACGAGATATTTCTTTTTATCGCTTTACTTATTATGCTTTACCAAGTACTTTGGAAACTTTAGAATTCTCTTTTGAATTATCAACATCTACTTTGTTAATATCATCCAAATTCTCTTGACTGCGATCCTTTACAGCCCATATTGCTATCAATGAAATAACTGCTGTAAAGATGATATAGCACGCAACTGGAATATAGGAATCATTGAACTTAAGCAGTAAGCTTGCCGCAACTAGCGGAGCTGTACCACCAGCTACCGCTGCTCCGATTTGATACCCGAGTGTAATTCCTGTATACCGCACTTTTGCATCAAATATTTCAGAGAACATCGTACCTAGCACCGCGGTAATCGGTGACCAAATAATACCTAAACCGATTATCGTTGCAATCACTAGTAATGCAACAGATTGTTGATGTAACATCCAAAAATACGGGAATGCAAAAAGAATCATTCCAACAGTTCCAGTGACATATAGTTTTTTGCGGCCCACTTTATCCGAAAGGCTTCCCATTATCGGGATTAATATCGTCGTAACAATTGTAGCTATCATCACCGAGTTTAACACTGCTGTTCTAGAAAAACCTAAATTGGTTGTTGCATAAGATACGACAAACGTACCAAAAATATAAAATGGTGCGGTTTCCACCACTTTCGCACCGATTGCAATTAGGACTTCACACCAATGATACTTTAACGTATCTACTATCGGCAGTTTTGGAATCTCGCCAGATTCTTGTACCTTTTTAAATGATGGCGTTTCATCAATTCCCTTACGAATCCACAACCCAAAAACTACCAATAATGCACTAAAGATAAATGGAATACGCCAACCCCAAGTCATAAAAGAACCTTCAGGCAACAATGTCATAATCGATAATGCGACCGTTCCTAGAACCATCCCTATTGTTACTCCCATTTGAGGGATAGCGCCATATAATCCACGTTTTTCTTTCGGAGCATATTCAACTGCTAGAAGTAGCGCTCCTCCCCATTCTCCGCCAATACCTAGCCCTTGGACAAGACGTAACGTGATTAAAAGAATTGGAGCCCAAACACCTATCGCTTGATAAGTAGGAAGTAACCCCATACCAAATGTTGCAATCCCCATTAAACTTAATGTTAGAACAAGCGTCTTCTTACGCCCGATTCTATCGCCAATATGGCTGAAAATAACTCCTCCGAATGGACGTATAAAAAATGCTAATGCAAATGATGCATACGCAAGAATAGTTCCAACCGATGGGTCTTCCGTAACAAAGAATAACTGGTTAAATACTAGAGCTGCTACTGTCCCATATAGAAAGTAATCGAACCATTCAATCGAACTTCCTACTAAACTAGCAATCCACACTTTTCTCATTTGTTTTGGATCCATTTTTTCTCTCCCCTTTAAAATTGAAGTGACACTTTAATTCTCCCATTTCCATTGTATAAAGTTTAAAATTTTCTGTCAATAAAAACTGAAAATTATTTGCATTAGTCGTCCCCTAAAAATTAAGATATGATTAAACCGAGAGTTATAAAACAAAGGAGAATTATCTATGTCTTCTCATTCAATAGGACAGATTTTAAAAGAACTTAGAAAAGAACGAAAACTTACCCTAAAAAATTTAGCTGAACTCACAGATGTCTCTATTAGCTTTCTATCCCAAGTGGAACGTGGAAAATCGAGTGTCACGTTAGAATCTTTGAAGAAAATAGCAGATGCATTGAAGGTAAATCCAACTATCTTCTTTTCCAATGATTCTAAAAGCGATGACTTAGAAACTATTAGACAACAGTTTTATTATCAAGATTTGTCTAATGGAATTCCTGACGCTAGCTACTTACCAATCCTCGTAACATTACAGCCTGGAGAAAATGAAGGAAATGCTTTTTCACATAGTGGACATGAGTTTTTATTTGTTGTTGAGGGGACACTCACAGTAGTTGTGGATGAAGAAGAAATGAATTTATTCGAGCAACAATCTATCATGTTCGATGCAAATAAAACGCATTACTGGTATAACCTCACGGATATGCCGGTACGATTTTTAGTCGTATCGTCCAAATAAAATACATATAAAGACTTTTAACTCGACCTCTATACAATTTTTAAATCGTATAGATTGTTTCTAACTAACCCAAAAGGGTGTTAACACTTTTTGGGTGAACTTATTTAACTAACGAAGAAATTTAGCTATTAATACAACGTATTTTTTGTCAAGAGTATAATTATGAGAAGGATGTATTGAAAGGATTGACTAGATTTTGTTTATTTTAGATGGTAGTCAGTATAAAGGGCAGGAGATTACAGAAAGAAAAATCCGGTATGATTCTAAAATTGTAGATTATAAATGTAGTTTGTTAAGTGCTCAAAATCAATGTATCGTTTTGTTTCACATTATTAAAGAATCTTTTACAATGCAAATTAATCATATTAAAATAACAATTCCAATAGGGAGTTATACAATTGCTTATTATTGGGAAGATCGTCCATATAATTTATATTTTTGGAGAGATAAAGAAGGAAATTATTTAGCTTCGTATTTTAACATTGTAAAGAATACAAAATTCGAAGAGAATATGGTTTCATTTGAAGATTTAATAATAGATGTACTAGTACTTCCAAATGGTGAATATTTTATTTTGGATGAGGATGAATTGCCTGAAGCATTCGAAAGATTCGAGAATGGTTCAGTTAAACGTGCAGTAGAAACATTATTAAGGTCAATTAATGACGTACTCTCTCAAACTATTACAGAATCTGAAAGTATCTATAACCATAAAAGATTTACTCCACTGTTAGATAAGGGTTGTGAAGACCTTTTCAGCTGACTGGTGCTTTAGTTTAATAAGTACCTTCCACAACCTGGTGCTATTCTTTAGCAAGAATTGTGTCTTTTTCTTTAGGTTGAAAGCAAAATTGTTGAGGAACGTATTAAAAAAACATGCTGAAGATTGTAATGTTTTACTAAATTAACTGGATCCAAAAGGATTTGGACTTAAATTGTAGAATTCTTATTACAATCAAACTTTTCAGGAGGAAGGCTATGCAAAACTTGTCAGGCAAAGTGATTCTTATTACTGGAGCAAGTTCAGGGATTGGGCGTGCCACAGCCGACTTATTGGCATCTAGAGGAGCAAAAGTTATTATTAATTTTCATTCAAACGAAAAAGGCGCAATGGAGACTGTCCAACTTATTAGAGAAAAAGGTGGAGATGCTATTGCTATTCGGGCTGATGTTATGAAAAAAGAGGAAGTGAACTCAATGGTTGATCAAGCTCTTTCCTCATTTAATACGATTGATGTTCTGGTTAATAATGCTGGAGGAGGAATCGGTCAAAGCAGCTTTATGGATATAAGTGAAGAATTGTGGGAAGAAACGTTTAGATTGAATGTAAATAGTGTTCTTTTATGCTCTCAAGCCGTCTTAAAACATATGATTCCTAAGAAAGATGGTAAAATCATCAATGTATCTTCGGCGGCAGCTCGAATTGGTGGTGCAGGAGAAAGTATTCACTATGCATCTACTAAAGGAGCAGTAAATACAATGACCATTGGTATGTCCAGAGAGTTAATTGAATATGGAATTATTGTGAATGGTGTGGCACCAGGAATGGTAGAAACGCCATTTCACGAGAAATTTGCTCCAAACGATAATCGTCTTGAGCGAATGGTTTCATCGGTACCTATTAAACGGGCAGCATCACCATTGGAAATAGCAGAGGTAATTGCTTTCCTTTCTTCCGATGCTTCAAATTACATATTAGGAGAAATTATAAATGTTAGTGGTGGAAGGTAACGAAAAAGGTAATAGTCAAGACCGTCTTCTTTCCAAATGGATGTGTATTTTGAAGAAGCTACTCTTATCTTAAAAGCTCTCATTTTGATCACAAAGCAACAACTAAAGAGGCCAAACATATTTGATTTATATAATATGTTTGAACTCTTTATTTACATACGTTTGAATGTCGTTGCCCTAAGATAAATAAATTATCGATCTTTATTTCAAAGCTAAACATGCTTAGTTGGATATAAAAACTGAATGCTTCTTGGAAAATAGTGAAGAAAAAATGGATCATCATGGACGCCTTCTGGATCTGTTTCAAATAACAAATTTTCGGATGGCTGCGCAATCGTATTTTGTAAAATATGAAATGCCCTTTTACTATTTGGCACCATATTCTTTTGAATATTTGTCTTCGTGATACCTTCTTTTTCACCAACATACATATACACTTTCGGATGATAATCCATTGCGGTTGATTCCATATATTCCATAAAGTTTGTGAACCATACTGAACTCGACAATAAAATGTATTTTTGAAATAAGTTTCTCTTTCTGTACATTGCATACATAGAAATTAAACCGCCTAAGGAAACACCCCCTAATGCAATATCCTCTGAAATACGGAACTGTTCTTTAATATAGGGATATAGCTGTTCATATATAAAATCCAAATAGTTATCTCCCAACCCACCGAAGGACCAATCACTAAATAGCGCATCATGCTTCCAAGGGGTGTATTCATTATTTCTATTATCCGAATCAATTCCAATAAAAACTACTGGCTCTGTTAAACCTGCTTTTACATTTTGTTCAATTACATCAATTGACTCTCTAAATAAAAAGTCTCCATCATGCAAAAAGACAGCTGGAAAAATACTTTCTACATCTAATCTGTACTCTTTTGGCAAATAGACGCTTATTTTTCTTTCCATTAGTTGTAGTTCTATAAACTCTCCTTCAACTTTCGAAGTCACTAGCATTCCTCCTTATTTATTCATAAAGCGAAAGGCTCTACTCATAATGGTTGGAACAACAGACGCATGATTTTCACCTTCCGCAATATACAACTCAACTTCCAATTGTTCTGTTTGGTGCTCGCTCATATTCGCATACAATTGCTTAGCATCATCTACCATAAAGTCCTCTTCACTGCCAACCATCATTAATAACTTTCTATGGGCATGTGGCATTGCCTTCTGAAAATATTGGTCCGCATGCATGAATAGCTCATGCTCATTCCACCAAATAGAAGGACTAACTGCTACATAATAAGGGAACAATTCTGGACGTTTAAATAGAGCCCAAACTACAAATAATCCACTTAATGAATGACCAAATAGTGTCTGTTTTTCCTGATTAATCGCATATTTTTCATTAATAACTGGCATTAATTCTCGCTCGATAAAAGCAAGGAGTTTTTCTGCGCCACCATGATCCCAAATTTGTGTTCCTTTGAAACGTTCTGGGTATTTATATGTTTGAGCAAAAGGCGTAAACTCATAAAATCTTCGTTTTCCTACATCTTCTTTCGTACCTTTATGTCCAATCCCTACAACTATTGCAGGAGAGATGAGCGTTTTTGGTCCATTTCCTGATTGTAATCGTACAACATCACGACCAAAGTGAAAATACCAATTCCCATCTAACATATAATAGACAGGAAAACCTTCTTCTGGGGCTTCTTCCTTTGGAATGGACACTTTTATGTCATAGGTATAATCCATTATATTTGATTTCATTTCCCAAAACTCAGTATCTTCTAGCCAAACTTTAGCTGTCATTTCCGCTTCCTCCATTTAAATGTCATAGCCATAACAAACTGGCGAGCCGTTCTCTTCATCTATCATTATCTTGGCATCAATTTGAAAGACGCGCTTCATTACTTCCTTCGTTAAAATTTCTGACGGCGTTCCAACAGTAATAATTTCTCCGTCTTTCATTGCAATAAGCTCATCTGAAAAACGAGCTGCATGATTAATATCATGCAACACCATCACGATTGTACATTGATGTTTTTTATTTAAATCGTTTACAATTTTAAGCATTTCCAATTGATGGGCCATATCTAAGTATGTAGTAGGTTCATCTAGAAGTAGGATATCTGTTTCTTGTGCTAATGCCATAGCTAGCCATACTTTTTGGCGTTGCCCGCCTGACAATTGATTGATTTCTCTTTTACGAAAGTCAGTAGTTTTCGTTACTTCCATTGCCCATTCAATTACTTCGATATCTTTTTTCGAGAGAGTTCCAACGTTTTTTCGATGGGGATAACGACCGTATGATATAAGCTCTTCCACTTTTAGCTGTGCTGGTGCTTCCGGATTTTGTGATAGAAGTGCTAGCTGCTTTGCAATTTCTTTCGTAGAAATTGCTTGCATATCTTGTTCTTGTAAAAACACGTTTCCACTTTTTTGTTTTAAAATTCTTCCGATTGTTTTTAAAAGTGTAGATTTTCCACATCCATTCGGTCCAATAATCGTTGTAATCTTACCTTCTTGAATAGATGTACTCAAATTTGTAAAAACGGTTTGCTTTTCGTAACCGGAACATAAATCCTCCACTCGCAATACACTGTTTACCATTAGAATCCTCCTAAGCTTTAGATTTCACTAACAAATATAAAAAGTATGGAATTCCAATGATCGACACCACAATCCCTACTGGTAATTCGGAAGGCTCAAATACCGTCTTAGCAATATAATCAGAAAAAACAAGTAAAAACATGCCAATCATTGCACTCATCGGAATAACAAAACGATGATTAATACCGACAAGTCGTTTGGCAATATGTGGTGCCATTAATCCGATAAATCCAATACCTCCAGAAACCGAAACACAGGCACTCACGATTCCTACACTGCTTAACAATAAGATAGACTTTTCTTTTTCCACTGCTATTCCCAAACTTTTCACACTTGCCTCTTCCAGTTGAAAATAATCTAATAAGTGGCTTTTCCGATAAATAACATATCCTAAAATAACCACCCAAGGTAACGTCGACATAACAAAGGTCCAGTTTGCACTATAAATACTCCCGGCAATCCAAACAGCCGCCATTTCATAGTCACTTGCATTCATTTTAAGCGAGATATAAAGAGACAATGCACCAAATCCACTACTTATCGCTATCCCGGTTAAAATAAGTCGTTGCATATCCAACACACCATTTCGCCAAGCAAAAAGATAGATTAAACCAGCTGCTACTGCCCCTCCAACGAAGCCAAAAATCGGCATCATCAAAATAGAAGACCAACTATCATCCGTCAAATTATTAGAAGACATTTGAAAAAAGAACATAAAAATAACAATAGATGCCCCAGCACCTGCATTAATCCCTAAAATACCGGGATCTGCTAAACCATTTCTTGTTACCCCTTGTATAACAGTCCCCGCTATTCCTAATCCGATACCTACTAATGCTGCAATAACAATACGAGGTAAACGAAACTGGAAAATAACTAAGTCATGTTTTTCATTCGGATCTATTCGAAGCATTGTCTTCACCACATCCATAACGGACATGTCAAATGCTCCATTCGTAATATGAAAATAAAATGCAACGAGTGTCAGCCCTAAAAAAATGAGCATCATTGTTAAAAAACGAATAAATTGTTCTTTACGCACGCTGTTCTCCTCCTCTCGTACGAATTAAATAAAGGAAGAAGGGAACACCGATAATTGCTGTTACTACTCCAACAGGCGTTTCAAACGGAAAGTTTATAAACCTGCTAATGATGTCACAAAACGCCAAAAAAACGGCTCCAATTACTGCTGAGCACGGAATTACGAAACGATAATCCACTCCAACGATAAAGCGGGTAATATGTGGGATCACAAGACCAACAAATGCAATTTTCCCGACTAGTGCAACTGCGGTCCCGGTTAAACACACAACCGATAAAATACTAATCACTTTCACCCATTTTGTTCGCTGCCCTAAATTGACTGCGATATCTTCTCCTAACGAAGAAATTGTCACCGACTTTGCAATACTCAAAGCAAGTATTAGTCCAACTAATCCAAAAGGAATGGATAGCAAAAGCATATCTGGATTCACTGTATGTATTTTAGCGTTATACCATACACTAACACTTTGCGAAACTTGAAAGTACATTGCAACAGCAGATGCCATGCTGCTAAGGAACGTTCCAATAACTGTCCCAATAATGGCTAGCCTAACTGGTGATAATCCACCTTTTATAAGCGATCCAAAGCCGAATACTAAACCGGCCCCAATGGCAGAACCAACCATTGATAGTAAAATCATTTGATAATTCGGTAATCCTGGAAAAAACACCATCGCCAACGTAATAACAAATGCCGAACCGTCATTTACACCCATAATGGAAGGGGATGCAAGATAATTTCGTGTTATGCCTTGCATCACAGAACCAGCAACTGCTAAAAATGCGCCAACTAGTAAAGCAGCGATTACGCGCGGTAATCGAGACGTTCTAATAATGTTGTGATCCACATTATTAGCGTCGAATTGCGTAATCGCTTGCCATACAGTTAATGCACTAATATCCTTTGCACCATATAAAACGGATAAGACAATTGCTAGTACGATGAACACTGGGGAGGTTACTAGAATAGTAGTTGCTATCCAATTTTTCTTGTTCATTTACATTCATCGCACCTTATCTTTTACTTCAGTAAGTCTTCAATTGCCGCGTCTAAAAATTTCACTTTCGACCATGCAGTACCACCTTGTGCTAATGGATCTACAGCATTCACAAATACATGATCGTTTTTAGCAGCTTCTACACTTTTGAAAATTGGGTTATTTAATAAATCGTCAAGCGCTGTTGCATTATCGGTATTTTCGCTCGTTTCGAATTGTAAGAAGATATAATCTGGATTAACGTCTGCTAAAGCTTCTAGTGAAAGTTCTGCTTGTGCCTCTGTCTTAGTAATAACTTCCGGAACTGTTGCACCTAAATCTTCATAAATAACTGGATTCAAATAAACTCCTGCTGGATAGACACACATGCTGCCTTGGCGAATACGAACTACTAAAATATTTTTATCTTTCAGAGATTCTTGTATTTTTCCTTTCGCTTCAGATGCTTTTGCATCATAATCCGTAATAATAGTTTCTGCTTCCGAATCTTTTCCTGTTAATTGACCTAGTAATCTTAAATTCTCTTTCCAGTTAGTTGAAATATGTGAATAAGGAATCATTGTTTGAATTTTGTTTAAGGACGCTACAACATCTTCACCATGTTTAGATGAGCCTAAAATAACGTCTGGATCTAATGCTAAAATTGATTCATTGTTTGGTGCAAATTTATCCCCAACTAATGCTGCTCCATCTAGCTCCGTTGCTAAATAACCTGGAATCTCACCGGCAATTTCCAAAACTCCTGTTGGCTTCACACCTAAAATAGCAGCGTCTTCCATTGATTCAAGACTAGCAGCTACAATATTATTTACTTGTGCTGGTAATACATAGTCTTCCCCTAAATATGTAATCGTTTGTTCTGTAGCAGCCTCTTCTTTTACTTCTGTTTCCGCTTCTGCAACTTCTGTTTCCTTATTTGCTGAAACTGCTTCCTCTTCTTTATCTCCACAAGCAGCTAAACTTAAAGCTAAAAGTGCTGATGCACCCATTAACCAATACTTTTTGTTCATCATTGTAAAATCTCGCTCCCTTTTTATATTATTAAACTGGCCTAGTTCAACTGATAACGATTATCATTATCATATTAATGGAAATTAATAATAAACGCAATATTATTTTTAAAATAATGGAAAACTTTTTATACAAAATAACCCCGAACCTCTTTTTGATAGAGTTTCGGGGGTTTTGTTTAACAAATGTTAATTGGTAATTAATAACTTTCTAATACAAAAGCGCAAAAACACCTGCATCAGATCCGCTATAGCAAATGAGAATGACGTACACGATTAGAAATAATCGGGATAATGCGTCTTAGCGACCGCTGAACACGACAAATTAGTCGAGCAGATGCCGGCCAGGAGAAATCGGCGGTGTTTTAGGCATATTATCCCTATAATGTGTTGAAATCATAGTCGTCTCAATCCAAGTAAAGAGCTATTGTAAGAATTAGTTGCTCTCATCTGCAATTTAGTTGCTTTCATACTGATTTTAATTGCTTTCGTACTGAAATTAGTTGCTTTCAATAGCTTTTTGATTGCCCTTAGCCATTCTTTGGTATTTTGCACGACGGTGCCAGACCCTGCAAGTGCGTTAGCGACGTAGCGGCTCGTCACTTGCTCAGCGGAAATACGGCGGTCACCAAATAGAGCTCACTAATTCCCATTATCCCTATATCATGCACACTTTTAAGAAGACATACAAAAAATCCAATGGCTCGGAACCATTGGATTTTTGAGTAAATTTAATATTAGTGAAAGAAAATCATTTGAATCGCAAAAATAATCCCGAAAATGTATATAATCGGATGTACTTGTCGACCTTTACCACTCACAAGTTTAAGAATAGGATACGTAATGAATCCAACTGCAATCCCAGTTGCAATACTTCCGGTTAAAGGCATCGTTAATATAATCATAAAAGCCGGAAATGCATCATCGAACTTTTTCCAATCAATTTTTGAAAGTCCATCCATCATATAACAACCAACAATGATTAAAGCGGGAGCTGTAATCGCCGGAAGGGATGAAATAGCCGACACCAATGGAGAGAAAAACAAAGCAACAAAAAATAGAATGGCTACTACAAGCGCAGTTAAACCAGATCGTCCACCTGCGGCTACTCCGGTCGATGATTCAATGTAGGCAGTTGACGGGCTCGTCCCAAGAGTTGCTCCAACAGTTGTAGCAACCGCATCTGCAGCAAGTGCAGATTTCGTTTTCGGCGATTTCCCATCCTTTACTAAACCTGCCTGCTCTGTCACACCGATCAATGTTCCAGTTGTATCAAATATCGTCACAAGTAAAAATGAAAATACGACGGCATATAATCCACTCGTAAACACTCCTGGAATATCTACATCAAAAAATACGATGGATGGCGGAGTAGAAACAACTCCGTCTAGTTGCAACATTCCCATAAAGTAACCGATAATTGCAGTAACGAACATACCAACAAATAATGCCCCTTTTACTCGTAGTGCGGTTAATATAATCGTTACAAACAATCCGATAATCGATAGGACTGCGATTGGATCACGCAAATCTCCCAGTGTTACAAGCGCATCACTATTTCCAACAACAAGTTTAGACATTTTCAATCCGACAAAAGCGATAAATAACCCAATGCCAGCAGTAATTCCATACTTTATAGAAGCAGGAATCGACTCAATTAATAGTTCCCGTAATTTCGTTAACGTTAACAATAAAAAGATAATACCTGCTACCAAGACTGCCCCAAATACCACTTGATAACTAACACCTTGTGTAGCGACAACACTTGTAAAATAAGCATTCATCCCCATACCTGGTGCAATCGCGATTGGATAATTTGCAAACAAAGCCATAATTAATGTCCCTATTACTGCAGCAACAATCGTTGCAATAAATACTTGATCGAAAGGGACCCCTGCTGCCGAAAGAATGGCAGGATTAACGAAAATGATGTATGCCATCGTTAAAAAAGTAGTAACGCCCGCTAATACTTCTGTTTTCACACTTGTACCTAATTCACTTAATTTAAATAAACGTTCCATAATTCCTCCTAAAAATAAAAAATCTAACTAAAAATAGATAGACGAAATCTATCCATTCATAGTTAGAAATTAACGGTTTCTACTAGAAACTCTCAGACCATATTACTGAGAATATACGAATGTCTATTAATTGTTTAATTATCTTACTCCGAACATTATAATATACGAACGATAACCAAGTGTCAACACCAAATGTTCGTATATAGATTCCCATTTTATCTGTGACCGCAAGTTTCCACACTAGCCAACTCATCCTATACCAAAGTGTGGCTTAGTCATTGTCTTCTCATACGAAGTAAACTTGTAATTTCAACTATTTGTTGCTCTAAGCAAATTACTAAAAAAAGACGGCTCTCCATTTAATATGTTAATGGAAAACCGTCTGCTTTTATTTTAATTTACTTTTACTTTCCCTTTCCAATACATTTCACGGAGTAAGAACTTTTGAAGCTTACCTGTTGCTGTTTTTGGTAAAGCTTCCACGAACTCAAATGATTTTGGGGTTTTGAAATGAGCCATATTGGATCTACAATAGTCGTTCATCTCTTGTTCTGTCACATTACTTCCTTCTTTCAGGACGATAATCGCTTTTGGAACTTCTCCCCATTTTTCGTCTGGGACAGCTATTACGGCTACTTCTAATACATCTGAATGCTTGTATAATACTCCTTCAATTTCTGTTGAAGAAATGTTCTCTCCACCCGAGATAATCATATCTTTTATACGGTCTTGGATTTCGATGTAACCATCTGGATGCGTTATTGCCAAATCACCGGTATGAAACCAGCCATCGACAATTGCTTCCGCTGTTTTTTCTGGGTCTTTGTAATAACCTTCCATTACTACATTTCCTCGTGTGACGATTTCTCCAATTTCCTTGCCATTCCAAGCTACTTCTTTTCCATCTTCTTGGCTAACAACTTTTGTTTCCCCGTTAAAAGCTAATTCAATTCCTTGCCTTGCTTTAATCGTCGCTTGTTCCTCTGCTGACTTCTTATCAAATTCTTTCTTCCATTCACTATATAAAATGAATGGCGACGTTTCAGTAAGCCCATAAACATGCATCATTTCGAGTCCGAGAATTTCTTGAGCTTTTCCAATGAGTGCTGCGGCTGGTGGTGCTCCTGCTGTAGCCATTCGAGGGTTTGTTGTAATTTGCACTTCTTTCGCTTTTGGTTCATTCACTAACATATTAACAACGGTAGGTGCGCCACATAACAAGCTGATCTTGTGTTTTTCAAAAAGCTCCAAAATATAAGGTGGGTCTACTTTACGCAAGCATACATGTGTTGCTCCAGTGGCCGTAATAGCCCACACTCCTCCCCAACCGTTTGCGTGGAACATTGGCAATGTATGAAGATACACATCATCATGATTCACATTTAGATGATACATGAAATTTGCTGCATTTAAGTAATTACCTCGATGCGTTAACATAACACCTTTTGGTTTGGAAGTAGTACCACTTGTATAGTTGAGTGTAAGTAACTGATTTTCATCTATATCCACTTTTGGCAAAGAAGAAGTTTCAAAGTCCTGATTGATAAACTCTTCATATTCAGTACCTTCCAGTGAGTTGGAATGACCTTCCACTGCAACGACAATTATTTTTTCTAGTGACAAACTATGACGGATTCCTTCTATCAAATGACTATACTCTTCATCCACGATAAGCATTTTGGAATCACTATGTTTAATAATATACTCTAAGTCTTCTGCGTTTAATCGATAATTTAATGGGACATGTACTGCACCTAGCTGGCAAATTCCATAAAAACTTTCTAACATATAATGTGTATTTGGCAACATAACTGCAATATGATCACCTTTTTGAACACCAGCATTCATTAAAGCTGTAGAAAGTTTATCTGTCCGTTGCCCAAATTCCTCATAAGTGAACTGTTTATCGCCATCGATTACCGCTACTTTTTTTGGATAATATTTAATCGCTCTTCTTTTCCAATCCAATGGTGTTAATGCAGCAAACATTCTACCCAGCTCCCTTTTATAAAGTTATCTCTTTTTTTGTAAGTGCATATATTGCTTCTTCGGTTAAGCCTATTTCTTTCAAAATTTCTTCCGTATCATTTCCTGTTTGTACACCGGTGAACTGATATTGTGCTTGCTCAGTAGAGAACTTAATAGGAAAAGCAATCTGATGCTGTGTGCCTCCATTTTTCTTTGGTACAGAAACAACCATTTCCCTTGCCTTTAGTTGTGGATGATTTACTGCTTCCGCAAAACTCAAGACAGGTTCGATACATCCATCAAAATCATTCTCTAAAATACGTACCCACTCTTCCAAAGTCTTCTGTTTAATAGCTTTTATTAGAATTTCTTTAAAAGCTTGTTGATCCTCTACAAGCGTACTTCCACTTAGTTTTATTAAGCTTGGATCACCGATCAATTCACAAAGCATTGTTTGAAATTGCGGTTCTAAACTACCGATAGAAAGATAGCGATGATCTTTCGTTTCATAATAATCATAAAAAGAGCCCCCATTTAACAATAATGTCTCTGGATTTGGTTCCTCTTTACCTACTAGATATCCCGGACCATACATTGCATTCAACGAAAAAGCTACATCTGTCAGACTTACATCAATCTGCTGACCTTCCCCAGTTTTTTCACGATGATAGACAGCTGCTAAAATTCCTATTACCGCAGGCATAGATCCACCTGCAATGTCGGCCACTTGGACACCAGGAGGCACAGGAATCTGATTCTTTCTATAGGAATAACTCGTTACACCTGCTAAAGATAAATAGTTAATATCATGCCCTGCTCGATTACGAAGAGGACCAGTTTGGCCGTATCCTGTAATAGAGCAAAAAATAATTTTAGGATTAATCTCTTTTAACTGTTCATAGCCTATTCCTAATTTATCCATTACATCTGGACGAAATTGTTCTATCACAATATCGTATTGTTGAATTAGCTGATAGATAATCTCTTTTGCTTCCGGTTGTTTAAGATCCAATGCTAAAGATCTTTTGGAACGATTTAAATGTCCAAAAGTAGCCGATACATCCCCATCCATTGGTCCTAAATATTTCACTAAGTCCGTACGATTTGGGGCTTCCACTTTTACTACTTCTGCTCCCATATCAGCTAACATCATCGTTGCAAATGGTCCAGGTAATAATGTCGAAAAATCTAATACTTTTAAACCATTTAAGATTCCCAAATACTCACCCCTTTTAAATGTAAAATTACAATTCTTCAAAATTTTCTTTCTATTATATTATTGTAGAGAATATTGTATACGTTTTCAAGAGTCGTTCTGTTAAAATGCTCTGATAGTTTTCTTTCTCTTAATCTAGGGAATACAAAGAAGGAATTAGTGTAAGTAGGAGGAAACACAGATGGTTAAAAAGTCAAAAAAGCGGTTTTTCATTAGTGTTGTCATTTTGTTCATGCTTATTTATATAGCAATTATTTTATGGCATACATATAAACCTCTTCCCGACGGGGTTTCATTCGAGGGAAACGTACATAAAACAGATAACGTAGAATTCATAACAGACCTTACATATGCACAAGATCAAGAAGGAAATGGCATGGTACATGAGAATTTTATATTTGATAAAGTAAATGAAATGATTGATGAAGCCGAAAATTTTGTAGTTGTCGATTTCTTTTTGTTTGATGGTTACTACGATGAAGAGGAAGATTTCCCTAAAATTGCAGATACCTTATCAACTACCCTGGCCAATAAAAAGAAAGAGAATCCTAATATGCCGGTAGTATTTATAACAGATCCGCTCAATCGTGGGTACGGCTCTTATGAAAATGAATGGTTCAAAAAAATGAGAGATGCTGGCGTAGAAATAGTCTATACCGACTTGGAACCATTGCGAGACTCAACTCCAATTTACTCCGGCATTTATCGAATATTTTTTCAGTGGCTAGATATAGGTGGAAAAGGTTGGATCGCAAATGCAATGGCAAGTGATGCCCCTAAAATGACAATTGCGTCGTATATGACGTTATTAAACGTAAAGGCAAATCATCGAAAAGCAGTTATAACGGAGAAAGAGGCAATGGTGACCTCGTCCAATCCTCATGATGCGAGTGGCTTCCATGGAAATATTGCATTAACCGTTACCGGTCCAATCATTAATGATATTTTAAAATCAGAAGAAGTTGTTTCCTTATTTTCCGGAGGTCCTAAACTTCCACGCATCGAAGCGGAAGAAACGGACGGAGAATATGAAGTCCAGTACTTAACAGAGAAGAAAATTTTGGATAAGTTGTTGACGGATTTGGCGGACACGAAAGAAGGAGATAAAATTTGGCTTGGCATGTTTTTTGTCGCAAAGCGAGATATCGTAAACGCATTAATTGATGCAGCTAATCGGGGAGTTCAAGTGAATCTCATTTTAGATCCAAATGAAAACTCATTTGGCCAAGAAAAGTCCGGGCTACCTAATAGGCCTGTAGTGCAAGAGATGCTGGAAGATACAAAAGGCAAAATGAATATTCGTTGGTATAACACCGTCATCGGCCAATACCATACGAAAGCTATTTGGATTCAAAATGATGAACATACGATTATTTCAAGTGGATCTGCAAACTATACTGAACGCACATTGGATGACTATAATTTGGAAAATAATTTGCGCGTAATTGCCCCAAATGATAGTGAGCTAGTATCTGCCATGGAAACCTATTTTGAACGACTGTGGAACAATGAAGATGCACTCTATACATTGGATGTGGAAGAATATCAAGATGGATTTACTTGGTGGCAACGTTGGATTTATTCGTTACAAGTTTTTTTAAAAATAACAACTTACTAGCATTAAAAATGAAGGTACTAAATCATTTCAATTATGATTTAGTACCTTTCGTCTTTAAATATATAAATAGAATACTAATTTATATATTCTATCAACCAGCAATCTCGATACTCACCTTCATGGAGTTCATTTTTGGGCAAGAGCTTAACCTTTTTAAATCCACATTTTTCATAACAACGAATTGCCCGTTCATTCCATATTTGAGGATCCATTACTACTCTGTCCGCATCATTTTGTTCCACTAAGAAGCTTACCATTGAATTCACTAAAAGGGTTCCAATTCCATTGTTCCAATAGACAGCTTCTCCTATAAATTGGTCCATCCCATATATTACATCTGAAACATCTGCGTACCCATATGAATTTCGTTCCTCATTACCAAGTGGGTAATATTGGATATATCCGATTGGAATATTATCAAACTCCACAATACAACATACTACTCCATTTTCACGGTTATAAAATTTCTCCTGCACCTTCTCTAAGTCAAATGCATTGTCTCGTCCTTCATAAAACTCAAGTATAATTGGATCAGAAAGCCACTTGACTATTAACGAACTATCCTTCTGTTCTAATAGACGAACAGATAACTTGTCGTTTTGAAATAACATCTTCCAGACTCCCCCTTCTTCGTTAACTTCGAGAAGCAAACAACATAACAGATACACCAATTATGCATATTAAAGCCCCAATCCAATCATATGTATCCGGCACTTTTTTATCGACTCCCCATCCCCATAGGACTGATAATACGATAAATACTCCTCCATAAGCTGCATACACTCTGCCGAAAGAAGGAAACATTTGAAAAGTAGCAATAACTCCGTAAAGAGCTAATGTTATTCCGCCTAAAAGTCCTAAATAAGCAGACTTTCCTTCTCTCAACCATAACCATATAAGATAACCGCCCCCAATTTCAGCTAAACCCGCTGCAAAAAATAAAGCAATCACTGTAATCAAACTAGCCTCACCTCTCGAACTTCGACAATATCATTATTTCACTTCTACTACATGTCCTATATGCATTGGTAATTCTGTTATTCTTTCTTTTAGAAATAATGGATATAAGTTCGTATCGTTTATTTCCTCCAACGGTTTCCAGTAATACGTATGTATTTTTCCATCTTCGTTTACAGTAAATTCATTGCCTCTGCTAAGTAATTCATCATTTTTTAGCTCTAATAAATAGAAAAAGCAAATCTCATGAAACTTTTCCTGTAAAGTGGCTTCCATAAAGAAATTTTCATTCACCCATAACATATGTTTTACATTCGCTTCTATAGAGAGTTCTTCCCTGATTTCCCGTTTTATCGCATCTTCACTTGTTTCGTTCAACATTACTCTACCACCTGGGACATAATAATACGATTGATGTTCATCTTTCATAATGAGCAATTTATCATCATGTATTAATAACCCTGCTACCCTGTAATTAAATCTGCCCTCTGCTGTTTGAAATGAAATATCCATGATTCTCCCCTTTTCCTTTATTCCCATCCTTTGCAAACATCGACCCATTTCCGGCCTCTTGCATATGTATATAACTCTTCACACGAAAGTTCTATAGCACTATTACTGCTCCCACATGCAGGAAAAACTGTTTCAAACCGTTTTAAAGACTCATCTAAATAAACCTCTATATCATCTGGAATACCAAATGGACAGACACCACCTACTGCATGTCCTACCTGCTCAAGTACTTCATCTGGAGTCAGCATCTTAGCTTTGACACCAAAAGTTGCTTTAAATTTGGCGTTATCAATTTTTGCATCGCCTGCAGCTACTACTAAAATACAGCCGTCCTCTTTTTTAAAGGATAATGTTTTAGCAATACGTGCGCCTTCTACATTAAGCGCTTGAGCAGCTAACTCAACTGTTGCACTGGATGCCTCATATTCCAAAATTCTTTCTTCCATTTCAAAGCCTTTAAAATAATCTCTTACTTTTTCTATTGCCACTTTCTACACCTCTTATTTTCAATATTTTAATTTCTCTTATAATCTTATCATTATTTTGTTTAAAATTTAAAAAGGGTAACCAAAAAGATGGTTACCCTAGATGCATTACGATTCTGGTTCAAATGTTTTGCAATCTGTTTCTTCACTATTAGACG
Source organism: Psychrobacillus sp. NPDC096389 (assembly GCF_044762855.1). Lineage (NCBI taxonomy): Bacteria > Bacillati > Bacillota > Bacilli > Caryophanales > Bacillaceae > Psychrobacillus > Psychrobacillus sp. NPDC096389. The sequence continues at coordinate 110,290 of NZ_JBIWFB010000009.1, forward strand.
CTTGTTTTCCTTTATTACTTACTACATAAATCGCAGTAGCATGGCATTTGTTTCCAGATCCCCAATACGTACAGTTATTTACTTCACAAAGAACATCTTGAGCCAAAGTAATACACCTCCTTTTTATTAGCATTAACAATTCGGAAGTGATTAATACTAGTAAAAACGAGCTCGTCTTGATTTAGTAAACTCAATCAATTGCAATAGTAGCTACTTTTTTAGGCTATATATACTCATTTGAAAAACTTGTTTTTTATAATATCCCTCTTCCTCCACCTTACCTATCTCAATAAAATGGCACTTTTCTAAAAGTCGTACAGATGCTTCGTTGTTTGCCTCCGTATAAGCTAATAGTTCCTTTAAATTCATTACATCAAAACCATACCCAACAACATTAAGTAATGCTTCTTTCATAAAACCTTTCCCCTGAAAATCAGGCATTATTCCATATCCTAGCTCACCATTCAACTGCTCCTCATTAATGTTCCAAATACTAATAGATCCAATAATCTTTTTATGTAATTTGTGTTCAATCGCCCAAATAATCCACTTATTTTCTTCTATACCTTTATTCATCTTTTCGATATAATCTTTTGTTTCGTCTACAGTTTCATCTATCTTCGAATCCGTATATTCTATCATATTTGGATTGTTTCTCATTTCAAATAAATCGTGTCGATCATTGTCATTCATTCTTCGTAGTAAAAGATTTTTCGTTTCCATGATTGGAAAAGGATAAAAATTCATTGTATAGCTACCTACTTTCGTTAATGATGCACCTATTATTCTAAATTTTATACTATTATCTAACGGAAAACTTCCAAACATAGTTAGTCATGATAAAATGAGTGTAGTTCATATTGGGGGAATTAATAATGCAAAAGCTTGAGTTTGAATCATCATGGGACAAAACGATATCCAATAAAGATCGTCAAAAAATTGAAGCTAACTTTCTTGAAACAAGCCATGCTAACAATCAAGGTATTCTGCTAACGCCGCTATGGCAATCTTCCAATCATAAAGGCGAATTATTAGTAACTGTGCTCATCCATAATTTCACTACGCATCCTTTTTCATTTCAAAACACGAAACTAAAATACATCGAAGCTAATGTAGTACGCTTCGAGCATTCCTTTACATTACCTTCCCTTAGCATACAAGCAGGAAGTAGTACGCCATGGACATTTATTTTTCCAAATGAAAGTCTGGACAATAAACTTTCCTTTGAAAATGGGTATTTGGAGATAATTTAATACTACTGTGTAAATTACTATAGGGAAAATGTGTTGTAGTAACCGCTGTGATTTTCGCAGCAGTCGTACGCTTTCCGCCAGGTGAGCGATGAGCCATCCCCGCCGCCCTGGGGCGTGCGTTGGGATGCCTCATTTTGCTCAGGCAAAGGAATAAAGGCTAAGAACGCCACATCGTGTGGCAACGCCTTCGTAACCAACATCCTGTTGGCCTCGGCAGGAGTCGACGCTTGCAGCGAAAATCAATGGAAATCACTTGCTTATAGAATATTTGCTTGCTAATAACAAAGCTTCCTACATTTTATGGGCCTATTTTATCCAGTAACTGGCTTAGAGCAACCAACCATTCATTGAAAGCAACCAATTCCAGTCTGAAAGCAATCAAATCATCACGAGAGCAACCAAATAGCCAATGAAAGCAACTAAATTCTTAAATCAGCTCTTTACTTAGGGTGAGACGACTATGATTTCTATATATTATTGGAACAATACGTTATAAAGCCATCTGAGCATGCAAGCTAGTATCGGATAGACTGGGATTGTCGTGTTCATCTACCGTGTTTTCTCTTTCGGGGTGTGGATTGTAATGTTCGGAGTTGTGATTGTCGCACACATTGTGGAAATTGGCTCATTCAACCATTTATTGTTAATACAAGACCATGATAAGTAAGTTTTTACCATTTATTTTCACTGCAGGGCGGCGACTCCTAAGGGATCAAGTGAGTAAGATGAGACTTCACAACGTACGCGCTTAGGCGCGGCGGTGAAGGCTCATCACTCACCCCACGGAAAGCGTCCGTCCTGCAGCGAAAATCTCAGCGGTCACTAATAAGAACTCTTTACGACACCCTTTCCCTATTATGCGCAGCATCTCAAATCATTTTCACTTTGGTCTGTACTACTTTTGCAACTATTAATTCATACCGGAAGCGGTAAGAGATTATTCTCAAGAAGAATAACTATTTCCTCATAGCTAACTGGCTTACTTATATAATACCCTTGTATCAATTCACAATTATAACTTTGAAGTCTTTCAAATTGTTCCTTATGTTCCACTCCTTCTGCTACAACCTGTAAGCCTATCGTATGCGCTAAATTGATAATTGTCTCGATAAACTTACCGTCTTTTTCAGACTGTAGCATTCCATCTACAAAACTCTTATCAATTTTTACATGATTGATCGGTAAACTGTTTAAATAACTTAAAGAAGAGTAGCCTGTTCCAAAGTCGTCGAGATGAATGGATATTCCAAGCTGCTGAAGTTCCTCTAACTTTTGCTTGTTCAAATCAAATGATTGCATCAAAGAGGTTTCCGTAATTTCAAGCTCGATCCAGTCGTGACAAACACCTGATGCTTCGATTATTTCCCTTATATTATAAACAAAATCTTGTTGCATAATATGAACAGTAGAAATATTGACTGCTATTCTAACTGGTTGTTCCCTATCTCTATTAATCTCTTGAATTGTCTTGCATGCTTGCTTTAATACCCATTTGTCTATTTCTACTATTTGACCTGTCATTTCAGCGATTTGAATTATTTGAAAAGTATTATAGTTAGACAGAGCAGAAGTTTTTGTTCGTAAAAGTGCTTCTATGCTCGCAATCCTTCCTTCATCTGGTTTAAATAATGGTTGGAAATATAACTCGAAGTCATCATTATCTAGACATTCTCGAATGCCTAGTTCTATTTTAAATTTTTCTTCTAGTTGCTTTTTCATCCCCTCATCAAATATTCTGTATCCATTTTTCCCATAACTTTTTGCTTCATACATGGCCATATCCGCTAGTTTTAACAATTCTTCTGAAGTGATGGCATGGGTCGGATATAAGGAAACACCTACGCTTGCGGTAATATTTAATATTCTAGATTCTACTTCAATAGGCATATCGAATTGCTGGATAATGGCTTCTACTTCGGTTCTCGCTTGTTCTACTGATTCTAACTCATGTATCACTACGATAAATTCATCACCGCTAATACGAGCAACATCTTTATTTTTCGCTGACAGTGCATTTAGTTTTTCGGCTACCTCTGTAATTAGCTTATCTCCGAACGAGTGACCAAGCGTATCATTTACAGTTTTAAAGTTATCTAAATCGACGAAAATGATTGCTTTTAAGTACTCGGTGTCATCGTTTTCGAGTGATTCTGTAAGCAATTCTTGTAAGCTTCTTCTATTTAATAACCCTGTTAGTGAATCATATGATGCTAAATGGTTAATCTGATTTTCTCTTGTTTTTATCGACATAATCATACTATTAAAACCATTGGCTAACCGTTCTATTTCTTCGTAATCCTTTACGTTTGCTTGCACGTCATAATTTCCATTTTCCACAGAAACCATTAGCTTACCTAGTTTTTTTAATGGTCGGACTCCTCTTAACGTTGCAAAATAGGCTATAACGCCAAATAGCAGGAGACAAAAAAGTCCGATTGCTAGTATCGGTTGATGTCTTTTTATTAGGGTTCGAATGATTTCTTCTTTACTTATCGCTGTAACGATGCTCATATCATTTTGCACAATTGGATGAGAACGTAATAGATACTCCTTATTCTGCACAATATACGGTACATAATTTTCTGCACTGTCCTTGATCATTTCGGAGTATTGACTGCCAAAAAGATTTTCACCAATTAGATGATTATCACGGTTTGCCAGTATCGTCCCATTTCTACTTAACAACAGAACTAAGCCGTCTTCTCCGATTTTCGAATTACTTATTTGACTACTAATTTCTTGAAGATTCATATCTAGCGCAATAACCCCAAGCATACCTTTAGGACCCACTACAGACTTAGAAGCTGTAATAATAATCTCCTGTGTCACATAGTCAAGATACGGTTCCGTCCAATATACTTTTTCTGTATTTTGCATCGCAAGCTTGTACCAAAGTTGTTCTTGGGCATGATAGCTACTTGGTATTTCTTTATATTCTCCTCTATAAAATTTACCATTCGCTAAACCATACATAATTTTCCCGTTAACGTTGGAATTTTTTTGATAATCTTCTAACACGGATATAATCTCGTCCTCACTGCCAGCATAATTATTTAGCAACAAGAGGGACTGGCTGAGCTGCTCCAATGTATTCTCAACAGTTGAAAATTGATATCCGAAAGATAGAAGCGTTTGCATTAAGACAGATTCCGCTTCTTTTTTATATAGCTGTTCTAAGCTTTCATTCAAATTTTTATATGACAATAAAATGAATAATGACATGGTGACAATACACATAAATACGATCAAAGTCGTTGCCCAAAACTTAATGCTCCTTATTTTCAAAAGGTCCACCTACTTCCCCGCTTGCGCCTATTATTGCCCTTTTAAAAAATATTTGTACATATACTCTTTCCCAAGAATAGTTGCTATATTTCTGATGGGATTATAATATTTAATATCTACTTCAATGTACTTTTCAATCGTATTATCATAACTATTTAAAGCATCTGGTTCATTCGTATGTAGTGCTAGCATAGCTTTTGAAAAGCTTTCTTGTATCTCTTTATCTAATTCACTTCTTGCAACAAACGGAGATCCTGGTATATTCTCTGATTTCCAAATAACAGTCATATCTTCTTCGTTTACAATTCCTTTTTCTATCAAATTACTATACTGAACACTACTAATAGCTCCAGCATCTACCTCGTTATGGAGTATATTAGCTAGAACTTGATCATGGGAACCTGCGTACACTATTTCACCGAGAAATGTTTCATATGCTATATTTCTACTTTTCAATAAGGCGTAAGGAAGAACAAACCCAGATGTAGATCCAGTGTCAACGAATGCAAACCGCTTATCTTCTAATTCCTCAATTGTATGAATACCAGAATCTTTAAGTGTAATGATAAGAGAATTATAGTAAATACCAGTGTCTTTTCTTTGTTGTACGATTAAAGGAGTCAACTCCATTTCACTCTCAGCGGCTATATAAGAAAAAGCACCGTACCAACCAATATCGATCGTTTCATTCTTCATTCCTTCAATCAAACTAATGTAACTATCAGTAGCGTCCATTTCAATTGGAATGCCTAATTGTTCTTCTAAGTAAAGACGAATAGGTTCAAATTCCTTTTCCATTTCTGTTGCATCTTTTACCGGTATCATACCGATTGTCAATTTTTTAGGTGCTGTATTGCAACTTGTTAATATTAAGCTTACTAAAAAGACACTCCACAAGAACGTGAATTTTCTACTATTCACCTATTCATACACCTCACCTAATAGCCTATTATTATTAGTTACTATTATACTACACGTTTGTTAAGTGTTTGTTAATTTCTTATGTTTTTCCATCAACTGATAGGTAGTAGTTTATACATTTACGTATTTTATTGAATAAATTATAAGAAGTTAAAAGATATATTAAGGGAGGTTATGAATTTGTCACGTAGAAGAAGACAACGTTTTTGCATATTACCAGGATATAACTGGTGTGGACCTGGTTGTAGCGGACCCGGTGCTCCGATAAATGATGTAGATGCAGCGTGCAAAGCACATGACGAATGCTACAGTAAAGGGAGAAATCGATGTGAATGTGATCGTGTGTTTCTTGAGCAGCTACGGCCTCAAATAAACTCATATACACAACAAGGAAGACATGCTCGATTACTTTATAACTATATGAAATTGCAATCCAATTTTACATGTAACTCTTTAAGAAAATACAACTAGTATACAGCTATTTGCCACGAAAAAAATCTGAATACCGTAGAACATGGCGTTCAGATTTTTTGCATCTTCTCTTTAAATTTCGTTACGCAATTATGACAAATACAGTGCTTCCTTCTACTTTCTTCAGGGACTAGTTCAAAGATCCCCTTTGGAAATTGCTCTATCGTACACCAACAACCATTTGGCTCGGTTGCATCGACCATACATTTGTTTTCCTCTCCGCAAAGCGGACAATGAGTATTAGCCATCATAATCCTCCTATTTTGCGAAAACTTTTACTTGATTTCGCCCAGTCGTTTTTGCTTTATATAATTCTTCATCCGCGATTACATACATTTCATCTTTACTTTCAAATTGCTCACACTGGCCGAATGCCCCTCCGATACTAACGGTTACGGGGTAGGCATGCTGTTCCCAACAATATAGCAGCGACATAGTTTCTACTGTAGCCCTTAATTCTTCCGCAATTTGCAGAAATTCATTGTGACTAATATCTTTTAAAAAACCAACAAACTCTTCTCCACCAAATCTTCCTAATATACCTCCGTAATTTTCCAAAACTGTTTTCATACAGTTTCCTACTTGCTGTAAACATTGGTCTCCTGCCAAATGCCCATGAAAATCATTATAACGTTTAAAATAATCAATATCGATCATCAGTAATGCAACTTCCTTATTTGTCTTGCTTTCATCATTCCAAACTTCCGAAAGATACTTGGTAAAGTATCTACGATTCGCTAGCTTTGTTAAATCATCATAGAACACTTCTCCACTTAAATGTTCATTTGTTTGTTCAAGATCCTCTACTATTTTCTTTTGCGTGGAAATTTCATTTTTTAAATGCTCATTCATTTTCGCTATTTCCTCCATTTCTTTTCCAGCAAAAAGTTTATTTAATTCTAGTTTTATAATCTCGAGTTTATGTGACATCGTTGTAGAGCCTATAACCTGTTCTAAAAGATGATATTTTTTATAGTAATTTAATGCTATATCATATTGTCCTTTTGCTTCATAAAAGGTAGACAACTGGTTGTAAATTTTACTCAAATATTGCTTTGCTTGTATTTCTTCCGCATTTTTAATGGCTTCGTCTAAATAATTCAAAAAGGAATGTTCATCCTTTTGTAATTCAAATTCTGCTAAGTTGATAAGCACTTCTATTGTGTAAAATTTGTTTCCTATAGCTTTTAATCTCTCCAAAGCTTGCATATAATACCGTTTGGCTTGATCATAATCTTGCTCTAAATAATAAATTTTACCGATTTTGTTCTCCACTTCTGCAAGTGAAGTAACATCATCCAGTTCCAGTAGCATTTCATAACTTTTTTGATAATAAGAAAAGCTTTCGTCTAAATTATGCTGGTTAAAACAAACCCAACCCATATTCAATAAAATAACCGCTTGATTTCTTTTAATGTTTTCCTTTACCGCTATATATAGGGCTTGTTCATAAGCTGCTAAAGCTTCTTCCGTATTTCCAACTTCCCTATACACTTCTCCCATATTATTGTAAATACGACTTAAAATTGCATCATCATTCGTTACTTTTGCAAATCGTCGTGCGTTTATAAAGTTTTCAAGTGATTGCTCATACATTCCATTATAAAAATAGACAACACCGATTAAATTTAGTGCAGAGGCAATGCCTGCATGGTCATCTAGTTCCTCATATATTAGGTATGCATCATAAGCGTAATCATAGCAGCTCTCTAATTTTGTCATTGATCTGCATGCTAATGCCATGACAAACAAGGAAGCGGCCTCTTCTTTTTTCTCTTTTGATATGCGCGCTTCCTTATAAGTAGAAGAAGCTATTTCAAATGCTTCAGACGGGTATTTTAAAGCTATTTCTTTAGCTCCATTAATTTTTTTTATTAATGTTTTCGACTCCGAAATCACATCCGTCTCCCCCTGCTCTTATGAACTATTGGTAGATTTTTTCCTTCCTGGCAATCTATTTATAATTTTATATTCTGATTTTTTAAATAGCAACAAAGAAAGATACTACTTATTGAATTGTATGAGTGACTGTCACTCACTATTTATTATTAAATAGCAAAAAGCGACTGAAATTATCTTCAGCCGCTTTTTTGATTAGTTATTCTTTGTCAGTTTTAATCCACTTCCAATGGTTTACTTTCTAAAATTTGTTCTACTTCTTCATATCCGGTTGGAAATGCGAAATTGTAGCGAGCAGGAAGAGCAAAAACATACTGTTCGTTGCGATTTAGCTCTGTTGGTCCTATAGGTGCTGCACCTATATGAAATTTCTCTTGTTGCAGTAAATCCCATTGTTCTAATGTGAAAATCATAATTGGTATATCCTGACGAGGATTTTCGGCAGTCCACTCAGGATGACGAATAGAAATCATTGGACCAGTTTCAATTACTTTTTCAGCACCAGATGTTGGTATGGATAACCCTTCCCATTCTTCCGTCACAATAGAATAATTTTCCCAAGTCTTTGGCAACTTGAATGCAAAACGATACTCTTTATTTTGATAAATGATCGAATTATTTTGTTCTTCCCCACCAAGCATAACTTTGGTAATAAGCCACTGCTCCTCCACTTTTTCAACTACAAGACTAATCGGTATTTCATTAACAGCTTCATCACCGTTTGCTATTTCGATTATATTGCCGTTTAGCTCATACATATTAGCAGAAAGTTTCTCCGTATTTTCTAAATCGATTCGGTCTGGCCAAGGACTAGAAGTTAGTCTTCCAGGTGCTGCTAATGGTTCTGAAAGCCATTGTTCTATTAGCTCGTCAGAAACTAAATCACCATAATTGTCGTGCATATCTTTTTCTAATTGTTCTTCTGGCCCTAATAATGACACATTTTGAAGGACATTTCCGAATTTTTCCGCCACCTCTTCTACTATCGCCACTTCTTCTTCATCAGTCTGGGCTGTTTCCGTCGCCCCTTTCACCTGTGATTGTGCTTCGCTTGCACTTTCTTCGTTCATACATCCGAATAACGAAACACTCAGTAAAAGGAGTAAACCTACTAATTTTGTCATTTTCTTCTCCTCCCCAAAAATAATGTATATAATTAGTCGTTTTTCACTGGGATATTGTTACAGTTCACATAAAAATCGTGGCTTGGAAAAAGAAGAAACCAACAACAATAACTTAGAAGTCATTGAAGCTGGTTCATCTTAGAATATACATTTGAAAGTACTAATTATTATCTTCCCTTTAACATCAATTTTTAAACGAAAACCCTTCTGCTTCTAACGCAGCTCTTAGTTTAGGTAGCGAGGCTGGTCCCATTCCGTGAAATTTCAGAATGTCTTTTTCACTATAAGTAGATAGTTTTTCTAAGGAAATGATGCCGTTATTCTCTAACGCTCGTCTTGCGGGTGCAGAAAGGAGGGAAAGAAACCCGCTTTCTGGTTTCCGTTCCTGTTCACACGTCGGGCATGTAGGACAGTCCGTACTTTTGTAGTACTTATGCCCTTTTTCGCAAGTTCGTAAGTTTTTTGGTGAAGTTGTCATAATGGTTTCTCCTTTTCTTTGCGGTCACAAAAATTAGATGGTGATGCTCAATTGTAGTTTAGTTATATCCTATTTTAGCATTCCTAAAATTTAAGTGAAACTGACTGGAATACCGCTCTCTATATGTTTAAAGAAGATAAGTCTTTTATTTTCATGTACAACTCCAGTTCCTATTTTATTATTTTTAACTCACAAGCACTGTTATATCAGTACTTTTATAAATTAAATCAATGTATTAGTATCTACTTCAATAAGAGAACTGAATAGCCTTTTTATATAGAGGTGATCATAGTTGTCAAACTTTTTAAAACTAGTAGGAGCACAACTAAGAACGATTAGAAAAGCAAGAGGATTAACACAAGAAGAGCTCGCAGAAAAAACAGGCAAAATAGGCGTTAGTAAATCTCGCATTTCTGATATAGAACGTGGAGAAGCAAATATTACGTTGGAAACACTGGAGATGCTTATGAATGCCCTTGAAATCCACCCTAACGAACTATTCAATTTTCAAAGGCTTGCTACTACAACAGATTTTGAAGAAAAATCTTATATGTTAGATTTACATCTTTCTGTTCTTCGTGACAGGGATATAGATGAAGTCAAATACGTATTGAATACAACGAAGGATTTTTTAGATACAGTAGATAACAAAATGAAGAAACAATAAAAACCAGCTACAATGACTTTTAAGTTGTTGTAGCCGGTTTTAGCTTTTCACTAAAAACGAATGTGAAACGCTTTGACGATAATTCCATCATTTGCCGGTTCAAAGTCAAACTGTGGCAACCGCTCAAAACCTAGATGTCCATATAATTTTATAGCATCTTCCATAAAGTCTGCTGTATGAAGACCCATTTCAGTAAAACCTGTTTCTTTTGCACGTTTTATACATTCTTTAATAAGCAAAGTTGCCACACCTTTTCCTCTCGCCTTGGGAGAGATAGCAAGCATTCGTAATTCTGGATAACCAAGTTCCTCTTCCAAAAGTCCATCATATGCTTTTATATCGGGAGAAAACAATGCAACACTGCCTAGAATTTCTCCATCACCTTCTGCTACGATGCGTTCTACCCCATTTTGTATATCCCCATCTGATAAGATGGATTTTCTTAAAGCTTGCCAGTGGGCTTCTGGGATTTTTGTTGCATGTTCCTCATATGCAGCTAATCTTAGTTCCCTAATATAAGCTAGTTCTTCCTCTACAGCATTTCTGATGATTGCCATTACTCCAACTCCTTATGCCTTATTTACTTTCGTGAACAAGAAACTTTTCTTTTCTTCCACTTAAAGCTTCGCGGTTATGCGCGGAATTGAAGTTAGACGTATCCGGACCTTTTGGTAAAATATTTAGGCTTTTTTGATCATCGCTCGCGATATGATTGGATAAATGATAATGTATTTTAATCGCCTCAAAATCTGTCGTATCTCCAAAACCAGGTGTTTGATATAAATCTCTTAAATATCCCCATAAGTTTGGAAAATCTAAGATACGATTTCGATTCGCTTTAAAAGCAGCATAATATGCAACATCAAATCGGACTAGTGTCGCATACAAGCGAACATCTGAATCTGTAATAAAGTCTCCAAATAAAAAGCGTCTCGTTGCTAAACGTTGTTCCAATTCATCTAAACGCTCAAACAGCACATCATACGCCTCTTCATACGCTCCCTGGGAACGAGCAAATCCACATTTATACACACCATTATTCACTTCATGGAAAATAACATCACTTAAAGCGTCTATTTCTTCGCGCAAATGTTCCGGATATAAATCTGGTGCATTTTCTTTATGAAATGGTGCCCAAGCCGTTTCCAAATGATTCGTTAATCTAAAATAATCATTATTCACTGCTTTTTGTTCCTTTATATCAACGATGACAGGCACTGTTGGTCGTCCTACATATTCTGGGTCTGCATTTTTATACACTTCACTTATATATTGAATACCTAATACGGGATCTACCCCATCTTTATCTAAAGAGAATTCCCAATCTACGCGGTCGATATTAGGACGCATTGGGCTAGCAGTACCTAAACTAATGACATTTTCTAAGCCTAGTATACTTCGCACAATAACGGAGCGATGTGCCCATGGACAAACAGCCGCCCACAGAAGACGATATCGTCCTGCTTCGACTGGAAGTTCATCTTGGTTATTTCCGAATGGAGTATTAAACTGGTTTTTTTGACGGTTAAATTTCCCTTTTTCATCGACTTCTGTTGGAGCTTGCTTCTGCGTCTTTTCCACTTTTATCATCCTCTTCTATTAAATAATTTATTAATCCATAGTTTTCTTCTTGGTTTAATTTAGTTTATTGGTTTATTACCTTGAAGTCAAGATAATAAATTTTAAGAAAGGATGGATTATTTTTAAGCTAACTTATGAAAAAAACTTTTGTGATAGCTTTACATTTCAATCAAATTTCACAACCATTTTATAAAATGAAATCCAGGTTGGAAATTCAAACATGGGGGGAAAAATTTGAAAAATAAAAAGCACTTTTATAACATTTTTTGGCGCTGGCACTTTTATGCAGGTATATTTATTGCGCCATTACTAATAACACTTACAATTAGTGGTATTGGATACTTATTTTATACAGATGTTGAAAATCAACTTTACGATGATTTATTTTTTGGCGACAGTAACAATAGTGAAAGTGTAACTATAGACGAAGCAATAAAGAATGCAGAAAATCATTATGATGGTTATAGTGTAACAAAAGTCAGTGTCTTGAAAGATGATTACAATACAAGATTTACAATGACCAATACGGAAGGCAATCAAAAATATGTCTTCATTGATGATCATAACCAGCTAGTAGGCAGTCAAAATGCAGCAACTACTTATTCGAATTTTATGAGAGGTTTACACAGTTCTTTATTTGTAGGGGGAACCGTTGTAAACTACATGGTTGAATTAGCAGCATGTTGGGCTATATTTTTACTTATTTCAGGAGTTTATATGTCCTTTAAAGGAAAGGTCTTTAAAAGACAGAAAGGAACCAAGAATAAGAGACAGAGATATAAAAAACTTCATGCAATTACTGGTACTATAATTGCTATTCCAATGGTTATTTTGATCTTTACTGGTTTGCCTTGGTCTGCTCTTATGGGGAATTTCATATATTCAGCTGCACAGTCCCATCCATCCATTGGTATTCCAGAATTACAACAAGTTCCACCAACATCAGAGATCAACGAAATTCCTTGGGCTACTCGTAAAAACGAAGCACCTACATCAAGGGATGCACATGCTCACCATAATGGTATGGCAGGTATGTCTCACATGACGGATAACAGTCATATGATCAGTGTGCAACAACTAATGGAGAAAGTAGATGAGTCGCATATCTCCAAACCTTATTCTATTGTCTTTCCACTGAGTGAAGACGGTGTATATACCGTATCAAAAGGGAGTAATACAGGGATCACTGGTTTAGATGTTAGCCCATATGAAGAAGTAACTAACTATTTTGATCAATATAGCGGCAAGCTGATTTCAAAAGTTGGTTACGAGGAGTATGGTATTTTAGGGAAATGGTTTACATGGGGTATTCCATTGCATGAAGGACATTTATTTGGTTGGCCAAATAAAATAATCAATCTACTCGTTTGCTTAGCATTTTTAACAATTATTATTTGGGGATACAAGATGTGGTTGGATAGAAAAGTAAAAGGAAAATTATCCGCACCGCCAAAAACATCAATGGGTAAAAGTTTAGGGGGATTCATCGTTCTATTAGTAATACTCGGAATAATAATGCCACTTTTCGGCTTGTCGTTAATAGTAATTACCTTTATAGAATTAATAGTTTATCTGCTACAAAAGAAGAAAAACAGTAGTACAAATCCTCTATAAGATTTGTACTACTGCTTTTTATTTGATCAGTTGAATTCTTCAAAGCCTCGGATCTACCGGGTCAGATTCCAACGCCAGTGTAGCGAGCACACATTCATGCACGCTTTCGATCGAATGATGAAGGTTTATCCTGGAGAAGCTGAACAAAAAGCCCATCTCCTTCTAACCATTCTGCGATAAGTATTTCTTTATCGCTTGAAATGCCTTTCGCATTAAGTTGACTGGTTAGCCATGCCTCGTCAAAACCTAAATCCTCTATCTCGTCCCATAGAATTTTGCCGTCTCTTATTAGTGTTACTGGCGCATAAACAGTTTTAGAAACTAGATGGAAATCCTCTTGTGTAGTCTTTTGATATTTGGATTTCTTCAATATGCTTAGTGATCCATTTGCTTCTAGATAGCAATATGCGACTTCTCGGATAGAAAATGTTTCACTTTGTCTAAGTAAGCTTTGAAGCTGATTCAGATTCATCCTATTTTTCTTTAACTCTTCTCGGTCCACTATACCATTTTTTATCAATGCGGATGGTTTTCCTTCAAAAAATCCACGAACCGCTAAAAACTTTTGCCCAAGAAATTCCACGATAAAAAGTAAAATACTCCATAATGCCATCGTGTAAAAAATATAAAATAATCCTACATCATCATGATACAATCCATTTCCTAGCAATTCACCTAATACTATTGCTGCAATGAACGTAAATGGGCTTATTTGTTTGATAATTTTCTTCCCAACAAACTTAACGATAAAGAAGAGAAGAAAAAACCCGACGATTAGTTCGATTGTAATATTTATAACATGCATGCACCTAACAACCCCATTCCACCTATTCTCCCAATTAGTTATCTCCAAATGCCTGAAGATATAAAACTCCATTGAAAGAACTAGATATTACTGGATTGTTTATCACGATATTCTTTCCATTAATTTACTATTACAACTAAATCGCTAATTATTACAACTAAATGCTTCATTTTTCCAACTAACCCTTCCATTTCTCCAACTAAAAAATTTCAGAAAAAAATAACCGCCAACCCCTATAGGATTTGGCGGTTATTTCTAAATATGATTCTTAAACAAGTCCAGTCAATAGATACACACCAATGACAAAGAAACAAGCTATTGTTTTAATGATTGTAATCGCAAAGATATCTTTATAGGCTTGGCGATGAGTGAGTCCACAAACCATTAGTAATGTAAGAACTGCTCCATTATGTGGTAAAGTATCCATCCCACCAGCTGCCATCGCAATAACACGGTGCATAACTTCTAAAGGAATTCCTGCAGCATTTGCAGCCTCTACATACTTTTCCGCCATAAGGCCGAGTGTAATACTTATCCCACCGGACCCAGAACCCGTAATCCCTGCAAGTGCATTCGTTAATACAGCCCCATTCACTAAAGGATGCGTAAAAGTGGTAGCTAGGAAATTCTGAACGACAGCAAAACCTGGTAAAGCTGCAATAATTCCTCCGAAACCAAACTCAGAAGCCGTATTCATCGTAGCAAGCAAAGCACCACTTATACCGACACTTAAACTATCCTTGAAACTCAATTTAACTGCTTGGAAATTCAAAGCAATTGCCGTAAAAATACCTACGAGAAGTGCAAGTTCCACTGACCAAAGCGAAAGTTGCTGATTCATATTAACAGTTCCGTACTGTTCTAAATTAATATTGGCAAAATCGAATCCATCTGCATACCATTTCGGAATATAAGTAGTGAATAACTTATTCATCACTCCGACTAATATAAGCGGAAGAAACGCCAACCAATCCTTCACTTCTATTTTTGTATTCAACAGAGAAATTGGAGCAGCAATAGCTTCACTTGTAGCAGCCATTTCACTAGCGGCAGGTGACTCCGTAATCGCATTTTTCCCTATACCAAAATAACCTTCACCGTTCTTAGCTGCTTTCCGGCGACGACTTTCTAAATACATCATACCAACTACAAAGATAAATAGTGCACCTATTATACCTAAAGTTTTTCCCGCATAAACGGTCGTATCAAAAAAGGTGGTCGGAATAACATTTTGAATCTGTGGCGATCCAGGAATTGCATCCATCGAAAAAGTAAAAGCACTAAATGCAATGGTAGCCGGAATCAGTCGTTTCGGAATGTTCGCTTCACGGAACAACTGATTAGCAAATGGATAAATCGCAAATACAGCTACGAATAAACTTACTCCACTATAAGTTAGAATAGCTCCCAATATTACGACAGTAAGAATAGCTTGTCTAACTCCAATGAATCGAATAATTACTTTTGCAATTCTTGCTGCGATACCGGACATCTCAATTACTTTACCGAAAATCGCTCCTAGTAAAAATACTGGAAAATAAGATTTAATGAAGCCGACCATTTTTTCCATAAATATATTAGAAAAGAACGGTAATACGTGGCTCGGATCCGTTAAAAATACTGCAAGTAAAGCACATATCGGAGCAATGATAATAACGGAAAAGCCGCGATAAGCTAAAAACATAAGTAGTCCTAGTGCTAATAGTATAATAATTAGATCCATAAAAGTTCTCCCTTATTTAGTCTAAAGTCTTTTGGTTCACCAAAAGCTTCATTTCGAAAACCGCCACTGTTTCATCTGTTTGCTTTTTCACTTCTTGTAATACGGTCACAATCCCTTGGTTCGACCCCTTGCTTTTCAAATCAATTACTTTCCCCTCAAGATGAATCGTATCTCCGATAAAAGTTGGATTTGTAAATCTTACTTTATCCATCCCGTAAAAAGCTACGACAACTCCTGGTTCAAAATGTACCAATCCGGTCGTAATAGAAAGTACTAGCATCCCGTGTGCAATTCGTTGTTTATATTGGGTTTCTTTCGCATATTCAATATTCGTGTGAAGAGGGAACCAATCCCCACTTAAAGCGGAGAACATAACGATATCGGCTTCTGTTATCGTTCTCCCTTTCGATTCCCAAACATCCCCAAGTTGGTAATCTTCAAAGTATTTATCGAACATTTCTACATCCCCTTTGATAATAAATACTAATAGAATAATTATGCCTCTGCGGAGTTGCGTCCAGATTTCGAATCGCACAAGGGCAATTCAAAATCTGTGACATCCGCCGCACCGGGGGCTTAACTTTACCCAGTAGAGTGTTTTAACCGCTAGGTCAAGTTAAACTGGATATACCCCGTGCTTGCGATCAGTGAAAACTAAATACTTAGACATGTAAACGTCTAAACGCGATGCAAGTTCTTCACGTAAACGATTTGGCTCAACCACATCGTCAATGATTAGATCTGAAGCTAGACGATAAATATCAATGTCTTCCCGATATTCTTCACGCTTTTCAGCAATGAACGCAGCTCTCTCTTCTTCTGGAAGGGAAGCAATTTTATTTGCATATACTGCATTCACTGCAGCTTCTGGTCCCATTACCGCAATCGAAGCAGTTGGAAGTGCGATACAGCAATCTGGCTCGAATGCCGGGCCCGCCATTGCATACAATCCAGCACCATATGCTTTACGTACAATTACCGTCATTTTAGGAACAGTCGCTTCACTCATTGCCGAAATCATTTTAGCACCATGTCTAATGATTCCTGCTCTTTCTACATTCGTTCCAATCATGAAGCCTGGTACGTCTGCAAGGAACAGTAGTGGAATATGATAAGCATCACAAAGATTAATGAATTTTGCTGCTTTATCCGCACTATCATGGAATAGTACCCCACCTTTCACACGTGGTTGGTTTGCTATTATTCCGATTGGCTGACCGTTGATTCTTCCAAGACATGTGATAAGTTCAGGTGCAAAAAGCTTCTTAATCTCACACATAGAGTCTTCGTCGATAAGACGTTCGATCAGTTGATACATATCAAATGGTGCATTTTGGTTTTTCGGTATTAACTGTTCAATGCTTTTTTCAAAAAAAGCTGGTTCTTTTGCTTCTGCTTTAGCTGGTTTTTCCGTATAGTTTTCTGGAAAATACGTTAAATACTTTCGAGCGTACGCAATCGCTTCTTCTTCACTTGGAACGAGTACGTCTCCACATCCAGAAACGGAACAATGCATTTTCGCTCCGCCCATTTCTTCCAGAGACACTTTTTCACCGATAACCATTTCTGCCATTCGAGGGGACCCTAAATACATGGAAGCATTCCCGTCCACCATTACAACAACATCACAGAAGGCTGGAATATATGCCCCACCTGCCGCAGATGGTCCAAATAGAAGGCAAATTTGTGGAACTTTTCCTGACATTTTAACTTGGTTGTAGAAAATTCGTCCTGCCCCTCTACGACCAGGGAACATCTCTAATTGGTCTGTTATACGAGCACCAGCAGAGTCAACAAGATACAACATTGGACAGCGTAGCTTTTCAGCTGTTTCTTGAATGCGAATAATTTTTTCTACAGTACGTTGTCCCCAAGAGCCTGCCTTAATAGTAGAATCATTAGCCATCACGCAAACCGTACGGCCATGAATTTTACCAATCCCAGTAACTACTCCATCTGCTGGAAGATCACCCGCCAATAAATTCGCAAACATTCCATCTTCTGCTTTTAAGCCATCGTCAAACAGCAAATTCAATCTGTCACGAACGAACATTTTCGCTTGTTCTTGATTTTTTTTATGATACTTTTCTTGCCCACCTTGCAAGATAGAGTCTTTTTTAAGTTGGTAATCTGTTTGTGAAACTGTCGTTGTCATACTGTTTCCTCCTTATTTGCCCGTATATTGTGGTGCACGTTTTTCCGCAAATGCACGTAAACCTTCTAATCTATCTTCCGTTGGTAGCAATTCGTTGTACGCAAGCTCTTCTATTTTTAGTCCCGTGTTCAGGTCTACTTCTATCCCATTATTAATGGCAGCCTTTGCTTGAATTAATGAAAGCGGAGCATTCTTCGCCATAGCTGTTGCGATTTCTAGTGCTTTATCTAGCAGGCTTTCACGAGGAACTACATATTCTAGTATGCCAATACCTTCTGCTTCATCAGCTGAAAGTCGTTTTGCGCTGTAAATAAGTTCTTTCGCTTTTCCAACGCCGATCAAACGAGGAAGACGTTGCGTTCCTCCTGCTCCAGGGATAATACCTAAAGAAGTTTCTGTTAAACCTACTTTGGCCTCTTCCGCTCCAATGCGGATATCACATGCCAATGCCAGCTCAAGTCCACCTCCAAATGCCACCCCATTCAATGCAGCGATAACTGGTTGTGGAAGATTGGCCACTTCATTTACAGCTTCTCCAATAGATCGAACAGCTTGTCTTACTTCGTTCTCTGTCATTGTTTTACGCTCTTTTAAATCAGCACCTGCGCAAAAAGCTTTTTCTCCCGCACCTGTTAAAATGATTACCCGTACTTCCCGATTATTTCTTAAGTCATTGGTAGCCGTTTTTAAATCGTCAAGCATCTGTTTGGATAAAGCATTTGCTGCTTCCATCCGATTTAAAGTAATAATCGCAATTCCATCGCTACGCTTTTCCACTTGTACATTAGTTAATATCGTTTCAACCATTGCAAGCAGCTCCTTCTTCCGCATTCAAAATATCCATTTGTCGACTATTAAGCTTTTTCCCTCTTACTTTTTCAATAAGCTGAGCTGATTTCATCACTGCATTTATATCGATACCAGTTTCAATCCCCATCTCATGGAGCATATACAATAAATCCTCGGTCGCCACATTTCCAGATGCTCCTTTTGCGTAAGGACAACCGCCTAAACCGCCCAGAGCACTGTCAAAAATAGTAATTCCCATTTCAAGTGATTTCACAATGTTTGCAAGAGCTGTTCCTCTCGTATCATGGAAATGCATAGCAAGCTTGTTTGCTTCAAAATGAGGGAGTAGTTCCTCTAGCAATTGTTCTACTTGATTTGGCACGCCAACACCGATTGTGTCTCCCAGCGAAAGCTCATCTATTCCCATAGAAAATAGATGATCACTTACTTTCCTTACTTGTGAAGCTGCAATTGGCCCATCATATGGACAGGCAATCACTGTCGATACATAACCTCTGACTGTTTTCCCAGCTGCTTTTGCTTCCTTCACAACTTCACTTAAAATTGGGTACGTTTCTTCGATTGATTTATTAATATTATTTTTATTATGCGCTTCGCTTGCTGACATGAAGACGCTCACTTCGTCTACATTTGCTGCTAATGCACGCTCAAGCCCTCTTAAGTTAGGAACAAGGGCCGCATACGTGATCCCTTGTTCTCGTTGAATTTTCCCGAGTACTTCCGAAGCGTCTGCTAACTGTGGAATCCACTTCGGATGTACAAAGGAGCTCACTTCTATATAAGATAGACCTGTTTTTGAAAGTGAGTCGATCCAAGTAATCTTATCTTCTGTTGAAATAGTTTGTTTCTCATTTTGCAACCCGTCTCTTGGTCCAACTTCTTTAATCGTTACACTTTTTGGTAGTTTCAAAGTTTTAACCTCCTATTCAACATCAATGAGTACATCTTCATCATTCACGAAGTCGCCTTCTTTAATATGAATTTTCTTTACAACGCCTGTTGTCTCAGCTGCAATCGGGATTTCCATTTTCATCGATTCAAGAATTACTACATCTTGCCCTTCTTTTACTTCTTCCCCTTCTGCTACTAATACTTTCCATACACTACCTGCCATGCTTGCTACGATGTTTGTCATATTCATTTCCTCCTTATTTAGTTGCTTTTTCAGCTAAGTAATATTTGTTTACAAAATCAGTTGTTGTATAACCACTTAAAAATTGTTCGTGGCTAACTGTCTCAATAAGCATTGGGATATTCGTTTTGATACCTTCTACTTTGTAATTTTCAAGCGCTTCTTTCATTCTTGCGCATGCTTCACTTCGTGTTTCTCCCCATGTGATTAGTTTGCCAATCATCGGATCGTAAAATGGCGTCACTTGTGACCCAGCTTCTATTGAACACTCGTTGCGGACACCTTCTCCTTGCGGCAACTGAAACTCTGTTATCTTTCCAGGTGAAGGGAAAAATGTTTTAGGATCTTCTGCATAAATACGCACTTCAATTGCGTGTCCTTTTCGCTCGACATCTTCTCGTTTAAGAGACAAACGTTCTCCGTACGCCACTTTCAACTGTTGTTCTACTAGATCAAGACCAGTAATTTCTTCCGTAACTGGATGTTCCACTTGTAGTCTTGTATTCATCTCTAAGAAGTAGAAATTTTGCTCACGATCGACTAAAAACTCAATCGTCCCTGCATTGGAATATCCAATATGCTTTGCCGCTTGAACAGCTGCATCGAGCATCTTTTGACGTGTTTCTTCACTAATGAATGGAGATGGTGCTTCTTCCACTACTTTTTGATTTCGACGTTGAATAGAGCATTCTCTTTCCCAGAGAGGAATAACATTTCCATGCGTGTCAGCTAAAATTTGTACTTCAATATGATGCGGTTCTGAGATATATTTTTCTAAAAACATTGTTCCATCCCCGAAAAATGATTCCGCTCGTTTTTTATTTCCTTCGAAAGCTTTTACTAATTCTTCCTCAGAGTTAACGAGTTGCATTCCGATTCCACCGCCTCCAGCAGATGCCTTAAGCATAAGTGGATAGCCGATTTTTCTTCCTGCTTCTTTTGCTTGTTCTTCATTATCCAAAGCCGTATCGATACCTTCTACAACTGGTACACCAGCCTCTTTCATCATTTTACGCGCTTCGATTTTACTTCCCATAGAAGCGATAATATCTGATGAAGGTCCAATAAATACAAGACCGGCTTCTACACATTTCCTAGCAAATCCTGCGTTTTCTGATAAAAGTCCGTAGCCTGGATGTACTGCCTCTGCTCCACTCTCTTTTGCAATGCGAATAATTTCTTCGATATTTAAATAACTTTGATTGACCGGTGGCTTCCCGACGCAATATGCTTCATCAGCTTGACGAACAAACAGGGAGTCAGCATCCGCTTCTGAATAGATTGCGACTGTTTGAATACCTAGGCTTTTACAAGTTCGGATAACTCTTAAGGCAATTTCCCCACGATTGGCGATAATAATTTTAGAAAACATATATGTCACTCCTTCTTTAAAGTAAAATTGTTTATTGGTTGGTAAAATTCGGTTTCCGTTTTTCAATGAATGCTTCTACACCTTCTTGAACATCCTTCGTTTGGAAAACATGACCGAAATAAGTTGCTTCGGTAACTAGCCCTTTTTCAAGCGCTTGTTCATATCCAACGTCAATCGCTTGCTTAGCAAAAGTTATAGGAAGAGAAGAATAATTAGTTATTTTACTTGCGATTTCTATCGCCTTCTCGACAGATTTACCTTTTGCAACAACATGATTAACAAGTCCGATTCGTTCTGCTTCTTCTGCTGAAATAGGCTCACCAGTGAAAATCATTTCTTTCGCTCTCGCCTTTCCAATTAGACGAGGTAGTCTTTGTGTTCCGCCAGCACCAGGAAATAATCCCAATTTAACTTCTGGAAGTCCAATCTTTATATGTTCCTCTGCAATTCGTATGTCACAACTTAATGCAAGTTCGCAGCCCCCGCCTAGGGCAAGTCCATTAATAGCCGCAATAGTCGGATGAGGTAACTGTTCGATTTTATTCAATGGTTGTTGAAGCCAAAGTGAATTTTGCTTCGCTTCTTCCACTCCATTTCCTATCCATGCCGGAAACCCTTTAATATCACCGCCTGCTACAAATGCCTTTTCTCCTGCACCTGTAATGATAACGACCTTGACGTTTGGATCTTTTTCAATTTCATCCACGACTAAGTTCAATTGTTCGATAACATCGGCGCTTAAGATGTTCACTGGTGGATTATCGATGACAATTTGTGCAATATTCTGTTGTAAAGACCAGGAAACAACTTGGACTTTCTGCATCGTTCTATCACCTCATTTTTATATTTTTACTTCGCTATAATCTTGTCGTAAAACAAACTTTTGAATTTTCCCGGAAGGTGTTCGTGGTAATTCATCTACGAAAATTACTTTTCTAGGCTTTTTATAGCTTGCTAGATTTTGCACACAATGATTTACTATATCTTCTTCTGTCAGATTGGATCCTTCCTTTTTCACGACAACAGCGCAAACAGCTTCAATGAATTTGGAGTCCGGAATACCAATGATGGAAACTTCCTTTATCTCTTCATGTCGATATAAAACATCTTCAATTTCAGCGGCGTAAATATTTTCTCCACCGCTTCGAATCATATCTTTTTTCCTGCCTGCAATCGTTAAGTATCCATCTTGGTCGAACACCCCTAAATCGCCAGTTTTACACCAGCCATTTACAAACGTCTCCATCGTAGCTTCCGGTTTTCGCCAATACCCTACCGAAACTGCTGGACTTTTAATAGCAATTTCACCAACCTCACCTGCTGGTAGGGGATATCCTTCGTCATCCAAAATGTGAATCTCGGTGAGTGGCATTGGTTTTCCAACAGTTTGTCCTTTTGTAAAAGCATCTTGTGGATCTAGTGATGCTGCGATTGGTGTTCCTTCTGTCAACCCGTATACTTGCACAACCCCTACATGTGGGTATTTCTTTTTTAGTTGTTCCAGCGCAGAAGGCAATAATGGATCGCCCCCCGTATAGATTGTTTTTAAATTTTTCAATTGATACGTATCGAGATTATCGTAATTCAACATTTCATAAATCATAAAAGGGAATAAGAAACAATCAGTCACTTTTTCTTTTTCAATTACGGATAGAATTCTATCAATCTGGAAACCTTGGCTTTTTGTAATAACAAGTGTTCCACCCATTAATAGTATTGGAAGTCCAATGTCTTCCATCGCACCTACATGGTAAAGAGGACCTGTCGTCATGCCAATTTCTTGACCTGTAAATTTCCATTTCAATGATTGCATAGTAGAAAACCAAAGTGTCATGTCATGCGTCCAAATCGCACCTTTTGGTCTACCTGTAGTACCTGACGTATACATCAACATAACCGGATCACTCAATTTAATATTATTATCCGGTACTTCATCCGCAGGACCGCTTTCTAAAAGACTCCATGGTTTGGACCAATCTGGAATTACATCCTCTTCATTTTTTAGGCAGATGTATTGTTCTATGGAGACAGACCCTTGAATTTTTTCCAATTCACTTGCCAAATTAGAATGGAAGCAAAGTACTTTCGTTTCGGAATCTTTTAATGCATATTCCAATTCTTCACTCGAAAGTCGGAAATTAAGACGAACCGCAATTGCACCGATTTTCGCAACAGCAAAATATAGTGCGAAATATTCTAGGCAATTGTAAAGCAAGACGCCAACTCGATCTCCTTTTTGTACTCCTAATTCAAGAAGCTTGTTGGCGTATGTATTTGATATCGTATGGAGTTCTTTGTACGTCCAAGCTCTCCCCATTTCTTCTTTTATCGCTATTTTTATTTGATGATCTTCATTTAACGTATTTGCCATTTTCCTAGTAATAAGTCCAACGTCCATTGAAATTCCTCCTTTCGTTCCTCCCTTTTCTATAAGCAAGATTCATGCCAAGTATTGAAAACGTGATTTTACAGTACTTAGCACATTCTGTATCGACTCATCCTATAAAATATTTCCGAATTATCGGAATACACTTTTGTTTCTTTGGTGTAATCTTTTAGAGATTCTGCAAAAGAACTAGCGTGAAAATGCATACCTCCACGCCGATGTAGCAAAGGGGAAAGAAGAATCGCATAGTAGGGAATGGGTGTCTTAGATAGTTCTTATTAGGTGACCGCTGAGATTTTCGCTGCAGGTCGGACGCTTTCCGTGGGGTGAGTGATGAGCCTTCACCGCCGCTTAGGCGTACGTTGTGAAGTCTCATCTTACTTACTTAATCCCTTCGGAGTCGCCGCCCTGCAGCGAAAATCAATGAAAAAATACTAACTTACCAGTGTCCGAAACTAACAATAACTGGTGAACGAGATAATATACACTGCGAACCCTACAAACTAGTCGAGCAGATGCTGGTCAGGCAAGTTCGGTGGGCTTTTAGGCATATTATTCCTATAATATGCCTAAATCATAATCGTCTCACTTCAAGTGAACTTGCTATTGTAATAAATTAGTTGCTCTCATCTACATTTTAGTTGCTTTCATGCTGATTTTAATTGCTTTCGTGCTAAAATTAGTTGCTTTCAATAGCTTTTTAATTGCCCTTAGCCATTCTTTGGAATTTTGCTCGTAGTTGTGAGACCCTGTAAGAGCGTTAGCGACATAGTGGCTCGTCAATCGCTCGGCGGAAATATAGCAGACTCCTTATTGAGCATACTACGACGCATTATCCCTATATCACACACAGTAAAAAAATTGACTTACCTAATGTGAATTTAATAAAGCTATTAACATGTCTAGATTATTTTATTTTCTTGGGCAAGAAAAAAATCCAGAATATCGGAGTCCTTTCCGAGATTCTGGATTTTATTGAATTACACAGTAATTCCATACTTTTTAATCTTTTCATATATAGTTGAATTGCTAATTCCAAGTGCTTCTGCTGCTCGATTCTTATCGAATTTACAAGACTTTAACATTCTTTCAATTTCTTTTTTTTCCGTTTCTTCCACTATTTCTTTTAACGTTTTGTTTTGGATTTTCTCAGAATCCCTTTTTATATATTCCGGTAATGCATCAATTTCCATTACATCCTCATTAGATAAATGGACACCCGCATCCATTACATTTTCTAGTTCCCTAATATTTCCTGGCCAACTATAATTTCTTAGCAATTGGTATACATCATCATGTATGGAATTCACCCGTTTTCCGATTCGTGCTTTTGCTTTTTCAAAAAAATGATGGATCAGTAGCGGGATATCCTCCTTTCTCTCGCGAAGGGGAGGACTGACTAATTGAATTGCGTTTATTCTATAATATAGGTCTTCCCGAAATTCCCTGTTTTCGATCATTTTCTCTAATGGTCGATTAGTTGCAGCTATTACACGAACATTTACCTTTTTAGGTTGTGCTGCTCCTACAGGTTCATACTCTCTCTCCTGTAACACTCTGAGTAATTTGACTTGCATATGCTGCGGCATATCCCCAATTTCATCTAGAAAGATAGTTCCTCCATCCGCGCTTTGGAACTTCCCTACTTTTCCACCCTTTTTAGCACCTGTAAATGCGCCTTCTTCATAGCCGAACAACTCCGATTCGATGAGATGTTCTGGAATCGATCCACAATTCACACTGACAAAGGGTTTGCTACTACGAAGGCTTAGTTGATGAATACTTTGTGCAATTATTTCTTTTCCCGTTCCGCTTTCGCCTCTTATTAACACGGAGATGTCTCCTCCAGCCACTCTTTTTACACGCTCTTTTAGCTCGTTCATCTCATAAGAATTGCCGATTAAATCATGTAAAGAATACCTTGCCCCATTTGCTTGAATTACTTCAGGTGTATATAGATTATTTCTTGCTAATAGCTCTTTAATATTACTATTCATTTTTTTCCAATCATCTAAGTCGCGAAAAATAATCGTCCCAATCGCACCGATTATCTCCTTATTTTCAAAGATCGGGATTCGATTTGCAATAACAAAACTTCCCCTTAGAAATTGTAAATCTGACATTTCCGGTTTTCCCGTTTGAACGACCAAATGTAATCTCGTATTTTCAATATGATTGACGATATATCCCCCAATGATATCATCTCTCTCTACTTCCAGAAACTCGCAATATTTATTGCTTATATATTGTATTTTCCCATTATTATCAATGATAATTGTTCCATAGTTTGCATTCTCGAATACTACATCTAGAAGTTTATGATTAAATAGGTTTCCAGATACCAAGATTACTTCCCCCTTTTTTCATCTCCCCTCTTATATGATAACCGAATTTTCGAAATCAGAGAACCTTGCCTTATTTTATGAGAATGACTATTTAATAATCTCTATTTATAATATAATTTAAAAAATGTTTTAAAAATGCCATATTACGTGGTACTTCTCCCAACGTTTCCATTGCAATACAGTAATTTTCCCACATCTCTTTTTTAGCTTCTTCAATACCTAATATGGAAACAAATGTGGAATTTTTATTTTCCTTATCTTTGCCAATGGATTTTCCAAGTAAATTAGTATCCCCTTCCACATCTAAAAGATCATCTTTAATCTGAAATGCTATACCTGCGTGACGAGCAAACTTTTTCAATGCGTCCATTTCTAATTCTTCTGCCCCGGCGAGAATTGCTGGCATTAGGAGGGAAGCTTCAAATCCTAGACCAGTTTTATAAAAGCACATCGTACTTAATTGTTCTATCGTCAATTGTTTGCCTTTGGAATTTAAATCCATCGCTTGCCCTCTAGTCATATTCGCTGTTGCTTGCGCGGAATAGCGAATTAACCTAAGGACAGTATCCGAATCGAACTGATCAAGAAATGTTTGTTCCTCTAGAGCTTTTTGCGTTAGGAAAA
Organism: Psychrobacillus sp. NPDC096389; assembly: GCF_044762855.1. NCBI lineage: Bacteria > Bacillati > Bacillota > Bacilli > Caryophanales > Bacillaceae > Psychrobacillus > Psychrobacillus sp. NPDC096389. The sequence goes on from NZ_JBIWFB010000009.1 coordinate 136,935, forward strand.
GGCCAGTCAATTCAGCAACGGCAATGTTATGCTCCTCATGTACGGTGGAACGTCCTCTGCGAGTAGATGCATTATCTTGGGACGGCAAATCATCAAAGATCAAAGAGGCAGTATGCAAATATTCCAATGATTTTAATAGCGGTTCGATTGCTGAATGTTGTAGTCCATATGCGTTTACACCTATGAACCAAGTAATAATCGGTCTTAATCGCTTTCCTTCCCCTTCTAAGCTGTAATTTGCCGCTTCTACTATAGACTCTTCCATCAACGACATATTTTCTTTTTGAGGAATAGATAGGTTTTCGTTAATCTGCTGGCGTACCTTTTTAATGGTACTTGAAAAGTCGTCTTGTTCTTTTCGTTCATTTTTCAATGTAGTAATTATATGGTCTCGAAGTAGTTTATCAAAGAAATCCACATCATCTGCTCTACGAACCATGTCTTGAATCAGTTTATTGAATGAAGGATTCCCAGAAGCAAATAAATTTATGATTTCATCGTATTTTTCAGTGCCCACTCGTTCTTTAAATCGTTTTAATCCGTTTATGGCACGATCTAAAATTACTTCACGAGTCTTTTCATCTGAGGCATATACATGATGAATCAAATTTGATATAACTGTCCAGTACATTTCAAAGGGGTTTATTAAATCAGAACGTTTATCATGGTATTTCAAGTAATAGGTATAAGGTGTAACCGCACCTTCTTCCATGTCATCAAACATATCCGCAAAGTCATCCGCCAATTGATTGTAAATGCCATAAAAGAATGTCCGATTATCAAACTCTTTATCTTCCGAAGCACCGATTACAGAACGAACTATCAAACGGGAAGAAGAGGATTTTAAAATGACAGGGATATAAATTTCTTCATTCGTGTAATTTGCATTCGATAAATCTTTTACTCTATCCACTTCTTGGGAATTAAAAAATATATAAGATTGCTCGAAAAAGTTTTCTCTTGTTTCTTGTCGCTGATGATCCTTAATATACTCATAAGCTTCACGAAGTTCTGAATGAATATATGTAATTAAATCAATATTATTTTCGGGCCATTCTCCTAATTCCGGAACCGTTCCTGTTAAGAGTGTGCTACGAATCAAATTGGAATATTGTTGTTCTTCTTTATCGGTTAGAATTTTGGCATCTAATAGATCATCAATAAACGGATAAGTCAGACCATAGGAATAACCAAGCCTAATAGCCTTACCAAGTCTCAAAGTACGTTCTTCAGCAGATGTTTCATCGTCCATCTCTTCCAGCTCTTGCATGAGTACGCCTGCAATAATTTTAATAAGTTTACGCTGGGCATGCTCAGCATCCATCCCATTTGGAATATTCGCAGATACTTTCCTCAGTTTGTTGATCAACCAAATTAAGCTAGATTCAATTCCCTCCTTCTGAGCAATCCGATATAATTTGGCCATGCTAAACGGCTCGTCTGTATCACCTTTTGTTAGATGGCTTTTTAAACTATCCACTACACGTCCAATCCTTTTCCCCGTATCGGGTGAATCAAGTGCTTTTCCCAAATCTCGCATAAAAATATAAGAAATACTCCGGTCGAGGTAGCTATCTAGTTTGCCAGTGTACTTTAGCCATTGAATATAACTGTGGTACCCATGAGTAGTAGATTTGCCCTTTCTACGAGAAAACAAGGAAAACCAAGAAGGATGATGAATATGATTATGCTTCCATAATTGTATATCTTCTGTAAGAGTTGACACATATGTCTTTTCTTTTACTTGTTCATCAAGTGATTTAAAATAATGGGCAGCTTTCTGTTCTGCCTGCCTATAGCATTCATCGGCATTTATTACTATTACCTCGTTCATACCATAACTCACCTTCAATTCCTGTTCTATTTCATACTTGCCTGAAAAGTTTTGACCTCTAATTAACAATCTATTCTATTGAAATTTCTTAAATTCCTATTTTATTTTTCTTAAGCAGTGAAAAAAAAACAGAATGAAGTCTGCTTTCCCCACTCTGTTTTTCGATTTATCATTATAAGGTATTTTCTGTTTCTGCTTCCCACCGAGCAATTTCAGCTCTGACAATTGGTGCTACTTCTGTTCCAAGCAACTCAATAGCTCTCAATACATCTTCATGGGGCATAGAACCTACCGGCGTATGTAACATAAAACGTGTAATACCAACATTTTTACGAAGGAAAATAATTTTTTCCGCTACGGTTGCTACGTCTCCTACATATAATGCACCTTCTAAACTTCTTGCTGCATCAAAAGTTTGACGCGTATATGGTCCCCAACCACGTTCTTTTCCTAAAACATTCATCGCTTGCGCGGTCGGTGGATAAAACTTTTCAATTGCACTATCTGTCGTATCCCCTACAAAACCATGTGAATGGGAAGCTACTTTTAGTTTCGAAACATCATGTCCAGCCTGTTCTGCTGCTTGCTTATACAGATTGACAATTGGTGCAAACTGTAACGGGCTTCCACCAATAATCGCCAACACAAGCGGCAATCCAAGAAGACCAGCACGCACAGCAGATTGTGGCGTTCCACCACTAGCTATCCAAATAGGTATTTGGTCTTGGACAGGTCGAGGATATACGCCAAGATTATTAATAGAAGGACGATGCTTCCCACTCCAACTTACTTTTTCCGATTCATTAATTTTCAATAACAAATCTAGTTTTTCATCGAATAACTCATCATAATCTTGTAAGTCATAACCGAAAAGCGGAAATGATTCGATAAACGACCCACGACCAGCCATAATTTCTGCTCGCCCATTGGAAATAGCATCGACAGTTGAAAACTCTTGGTATAACCGCACTGGATCGTCCGATGATAATACCGAAACAGCGCTAGTTAGTTTAATGTGCTTCGTTTGTGATGCAGCTGCCGCAAGCAAAACAGCCGGCGCAGAACAAGCATAATCCGCACGATGATGTTCTCCCACACCAAAAACATCCAATCCTATTTTATCTGCTAGCACGATTTCCTCTACCACTTCCCGTATACGCTCCGCATGGCTGATCACTTTTCCAGTTTCTACATCTGCTGTTGTTTCTACAAATGTCGTGATACCGATTTCCATTATGAGTCCTCCTCTTAAAAGTTCAATGTAATTTATATATGCAAAGTTAATGATACATTTTTGAAAAATGATTCTCAATTTTCGTGATTTGAGTTGATTGACCTTTAAGATATTTACCCTTCAAAGAACCGAAAAGAACTAAGAAAGTAGCCCCTTCTTAGTTCAATTCCACTCATTATTGTCTATATTTCAATGCCAATCCTCGTAAAAACTTACGTGCAAAATTATCTCCGCACACTTTATAGTTTCGATGACCTTCTTTGCGCAAAATAGCTCCTAACTCACCTTTCGATACTGCAATGCCGCCTTCATCCAATATATCGAGCATATCTTCGGTCGTTAATTGCAAGGCTACTTTCAATTTCTTCAGCAGCATATTATTAGCACTTCTTTCAGGTTGTGTAGGAGCTTCAGGTTGTCCTGGTCTTGGTTCTTGCTTACCTCTTTTAAATGTAACTAGGCCATTCAAAAAGACATCTAACATTTTATGTGTGCATTTTATTTGATCTTCAGTGCCCTCTTCATCCACTTCATCATCGTATTCATCTTTTGTTTTTGTTAGTATCTTTGGTAGTTCTTCTTTCGTTACTTCCATACCACCAAGTTTAAAAATCTCAATCATGTCGCTGTTTTTTATATCCAGTGCGTATCTTAGTCGAATTAATATATCGTTGTTATCCATTTATAAGCCTCCTAATATTACCTAATAACTCGCCTTCTCACTAATCTGTTAGCAGTTACTAAATTATAGCAGAGATACGGTAAATTCACCTATACAAACAGCAAGAACATGTGTAATTAGTATAAGAACAAATAGGCAAGCACCTGTCTTTGCCCCAATGTAGCAAATAGAAATAATTAGTGTTAATGGGATGTCACACATAATAGTGATACTGCGAGGTAGTTACCGCTATATTTCCGCCGGGCGAGTGACGAGACGCAACATCGCTAACGCTCTTGTAGGGTTTCACACCGGCGTCCAAAATCCCAAAGAATGGCTAAGGGCAATCAAAAAGCTATTATAAGCAACTAATTTTAGTATTAAAGCAACTAAAATCAGTATGAGAGCAACTAAACTGCAGTTGAAAGCAACTAATTTCTCACAATAGCAAGTTTACTTGGATTGAGTCGGCCATGATTTAGGCGTATTATAGGAATAATATGCCTAAAAGCCCGTCGAACCTGGTTGGTCGGCATCTGCTCGACTAGTTTATCGTGTTCAAAGGCAAGATTGTCTCGTTCGACCATTCAGTGTTAATTTCGGACACTAATAAGTAAGTTTTTTCCGTTGATTTTCGCTGCAGGACGGCGACTCCGAAGGGATCAAGTGAGTAAGATGAGACTTCACAACGTACGCCTAAGCGGCGGTGAAGGCTCATCACTCACCCCACGGAAAGCGTCCGTCCTGCAGCGAAAATCACAGTGGATCCTAAGAGAGCAATATACCGCGCAGTATCCCTATACTGCGCTCGATTTTAAGAATTGGCTTAACTTACTTATGTTTCATGCAATTAGTTATCCACTTGTATTGAATTTTCTAATTACCTAAGCAGAAATAAAACTGGAGAAGAAAATCATTCATTTCCCCTCCAGTTTTGGTTATCCAAATCGGCCGGATATATAGTCTTCCGTTCTTTGATCTTGCGGTGTAGAAAAAATAGTATCGGTATCATCGTATTCAACTATTTCTCCATTTAAGAAAAATGCTGTTTTGTCAGAGACTCTTGCAGCTTGTTGCATGTTATGTGTAACAATGACAATCGTATAATCTTTTTTCATATTTGTGATCAGTTCTTCTATTTTTAACGTAGAAATTGGGTCTAATGCAGATGTAGGCTCATCCATTAAAATAATATCTGGTTTCATCGCAATAGCCCGAGCAATACACACCCGTTGTTGCTGACCGCCTGACAATCCAAGCGCTGATGTTTTAAGACGATCGTGTACTTCATCCCAAATCGCTGCACTGCGCAGACTCTCTTCTACAATTTTATTTAATTCTTTTTTATTTTTAATGCCTTGCATTCTTGGACCGTAGGCAACATTGTCATAAATGCTCATTGGGAATAAATTTGGTTTTTGAAATACCATTCCTACTCTTGTTCGTAATTTGATGACATCATTTGATTTGTAAATGTCTTCGTTATTAATAACAATATTACCTGTAATTTTCACACCATCAATTAAATCATTCATGCGGTTTAATGTGCGTAAAAAAGTTGATTTACCACAGCCTGAAGGGCCAATCAAAGCAGTAACCTCTTTTTCATGAATAGCAAGATCTAATCCAAATAGCGCTTGTTTCTCCCCATAAAATAAATTTAAATCCTTAACATTAATAATTGATGTACCTTCTTTACGTTGCTCCATCTGCTAAAATACCTTCCCTACTTGAGTTATTTTGGTCGTTAGCTCAGCATGTTCTCATACGCTTATTTATTCGTTGCTTTGTTAAATTTTTTCGAGATATATGTTGCTGAAAGATTGATCGCTAAAATAATTACGATTAAGACAATACCTACTGCAGCAGCAAGTTCAATGTCACCAGACTCTTGTGTTACTAAATAAGAATGGACAGTTAAAGTTCTAGCTGATGATAAAATACCCTCTGGCATAGCTGCTACTGTACCAGCAGTTAAAAATATTGCAGCTGACTCTCCAACTATTCGTCCAACTGAAAGAATGATTCCAGATAAAATCCCTGGCATAGAACTTGGCAAAATTACTTTATACAATGTTTGTAATTTTGTCGTTCCAAGCGCCAAGGAACCTTCACGATAGGAACGTGGTACTGTTTTTAATGCTTCTTCTGTTGTTCGAATGATGACAGGTAACACGATAATCGTTAAGGTTAAGGAAGCTGCTAAAATGGACATACCTAATTTTAAAGTTGTTACAAAGAATACCGCTCCAAACAAACCATATATGATCGAAGGAATCCCTGTTAAACTTTCCGTTGCAAAGCGTATTAGACTAACTAATCGTCCTTGTTTCGCATATTCCTGTAAATACACAGCCGCTAAAATTCCGATAGGTGTTGCAATGACCAATGAAATAAGGACTGTATATACAGTTGTTACAATCATCGGCCAAATGCCACCATCACCAGCTGGAGAATAATCTCCAAAGATGAAATCAAAGCTGATCAAGCCCATCCCTTTATAAAAGATAAATCCAACAATCATAAGGAGGACGGCAACCGATAAGAAAGCTGATAACCATAACAGTGCACGTAACAAGTTATCTTTAAATTGTCTCATCTTAGTTACCTCCCTTAGCACTTATTTTTGCTAGCACAAAATTCAAAATCAAAATAAATGAGAATAAAACGATTCCAGTTGCAAATAACATTTCTTGATGAGTACCGAATGCATAACCCATTTCTAATGCAATGTTTGTTGTTAGGGGACGTACACTATCTGTGAGACTAGTTGGAACGATTAAACTATTTCCAGCTACTAAAATAACAGCCATCGTTTCTCCTATTGCTCGTCCTAACCCTAATACGATTGCAGTCATAATACCTGATTTAGCTGCTGGTACAATGACTTTAAAAATTGTCCCAATTTGCGATACTCCTAAGGCATATGAACCTTCTCTATATGTTTGTGGCACTGCACGAATCGCCGTTTCTGCTACAGTTACAATGGTTGGTAACATCATGATTGCGAGCACAAGAATAACTGCGAGTAAGCTTTGTCCTTTCACTAGACCAAACGTATCTTGTAAAAATGGAATAATGATCGCTAATCCAAATACACCGTATAATACAGATGGGATACCTGCTAGTAACTGAATTGCTGGTGAAATAATTCTGGCTATCCTTTTAGAAGCAATTTCGGCTAAGAAAATCGCTGTGAATAAGCCGATAGGAACTCCAATAATTAAAGCGCCAATTGTTGCGAAAATAGATGCAACAATCATTGGGAATATACCGAATTTATCTTCACTCGGTACCCAATCAGTTCCAAAAATAAAGTTTATAAAGCTATAGCCCTCTGCAACAAAGGGATGAGCTCCTTTATAAAATACAAATCCAATGATTAACAATAAAGTGATGACAGAGAGAAGTGCACAAATCAAGAATACTCTTTGTGATAGTTTCTCTAACATATACTTCCTTTTATTAGCTTTGCCGATTTCTACGGATTGCTTGTTAGTTGTTGGGATAGACACCTTATACCTCCAAAATTATGTCGTTGTCTTCCTTATCACTCGTGATCTACTTTACTGGAATAGCTCCTGCTTCTGCTGCAATGAGTTGTCCCTCTTCACTTAGGATAAAATCTATAAATCGTTGTCCAGCATCTGTTAATTGTCCTTCTTTATAGACAAACAAGAATGGTCTAGACAAACTGTATTTTTCTTGTAGCACATTTTCTGCAGTTGCTTCTACGCCATTAATATCGATTGTTGATATCGTTTCATCAATATATTCAAACGAGATAAAGCCGACTGCATGTTTATTGTTTGCAACTGTTGTTTTAATATTTCCATTACCACTCGCGATAATTGCGTTTCTTATTAATTTACCGGAACTGTAGTCTACAATTTCTTGAAATGCATCACGTGATCCTGATCCATCCTCACGAGAGACTACTACGATTTCCATGTCGTCTCCGTCAAGTTCGCTCCAGTTCGTCACTTCACCAGTAAAAATTTTCCTTACTTGTTCCATCGTCAGATCTTTCACCTTATTAGTTGGATGGGTAACTACTACAATTCCATCGTAAGCAATCACAACTTCTTTCAAACCATTCGCTAATTCTTCTTCTTTTAAGTCTCGCGAAGACATGCCTATCTCAGATACTCCACTAGTGGCGTTGGTAATTCCTGCAGAAGACCCAATTTGATTTATTTCAATATTTGTATCAACTTCCTCTGTATATTTGTGCGCTAACTTTTCAGCAAGCGGTCCTACCGACGTAGATCCCGAAATAGATACTGTACTACCACCTGACTTTTGCGTATCATCACTGCTAGTCGTACATGCTGATAGGATAGTAAATATAGACAGCATTAATAATCCTATTTTTACTTTTTTAAAACTAATCATTTCTTACCTCCAAGAAATATGTTAGGAATTTTCTATGTCGCATTTTGTCTAATAATAGAATAATGGTGTAGTGTAAATTTTCATTAGGACATTTGTAAAGGTTTTGTAAATTTTATTAAAAACAACATACTTAATGTTAAAAATATTTAAAATTTTAGTAAATGGAAGTTAACTTAGGATGAGTTTAAATCGCTCATCTATGACTTTCCATTTATTTCCTAATCGCTCTTTATCCAACGCACAGGCATAATAAAAAACAGCAAAAATTATCAGTGATTTTTACTGTTTTTCATTCATACATAATTTTCTTCTCTACTTCTCTGGCCAACAAGTACTTATAGACAGAACTTTCAATCTTATAAAATTTGGTTGGTAATAATACTTGAATTCGAACTAAATCATCCGATAGTAACTTAGTATACTTAAATATCAGGTATGAAGAAGACTAGAGAGAGAAGGATGTAGTAAAATGTTTAACTTCAAAAGTATCAAAAGCAAGTTATTAGCCGCGTTTTCGCTAGTAATAGTGCTTGTCCTATTATTAGGGATATATAATATTTCTGTTGTCTTGAAGAGTAATCGAGATGCGGAACAAGTTGTGGAAAAAGAACTGCCACTATTAATCGCTAATGAGCAAATGGCGTTGACAATGGCAAATAGGATATCTACTGCCCGCGGTTATGTATTATTCGGCGGGGATTATAAAGATCGTTTCAATGCTTATACGGAACAAGGTAAAGCATATGAAGCGGTTATCAGGGAGATACGAGATACTGAGGAATTCGATCAATTAATCAAGGAGACAATTGCTTGGAGAACGATGATTGATAAAGATGTCTTTCAGGAGTATGACAAAGGCAATAAAGAGGTCGCTCTAAGCAATTTAAATACATCTACCGAACAGGTCCGTGAAATCATGGCCGGTTATGAAAAAATGGCCAAAGATAGTGAAACAACGATAAATGAGATTGAACAATCCATTATCGAAGGTGGAGAAACAACATTCCGTACAGTCATTATTGTTACTGTTTTAGTAATCTTACTGAGTATGGGAGCAGCAATCACAACTGCAAACACAATTACTAAACCACTCAAAACCGTAACAAATCGCTTGAACAGGATAGCCAAAGGAGATTTAACTGGAGAAGCTCTCGACATACGTTCTAAAGACGAAGCCGGACAACTTGTCCGTGCAACCAATGAATTGATCGATAATAATCGCCAATTATTAAACGAAATCAATGTCGTCTCCAAAACGGTAACGGGTCAAAGTGAAGAACTGATTCAATCCGCAACTGAAGTGAAAGCAGCCACTTATCAAATTGCGACAACGATGTATGAATTGGCTGCTGGCTCAGAATCACAAGCCAAACATGCGAGCAGCTTATCCGAAGTAATGGAGTCATTCACTGTTAAGGTAGAAGAAGCGAATGAAAAAGGAGAAAACATTCAACAATCGTCCGAAGAGGTTTTAAAGATGACTGCAGAGGGCGGCCGTTTAATGTCTGCATCCAATGAACAAATGGTCAAAATCGATCAAATCGTGCAGCAATCTGTAGAGAAAATCCGAGGACTGGATGTGCAAACCCAAGAAATCTCCAAGTTAGTTGAAGTAACAAAAGGTATCGCCGACCAAACAAATCTATTGGCGTTAAATGCAGCTATTGAAGCGGCGAGAGCAGGAGAACACGGAAAAGGCTTTGCTGTGGTCGCTGAAGAAGTGAAAAAACTAGCCGAACAAGTTTCCATTTCAGTCACAGATATTACAAGCATCGTGGGGAGTATCCAACAAGAGTCTAGTTCTGTAGCAGAATCACTACTAGTTGGTTATGAAGAAGTAGAAAAAGGAACAGAGCAAATTCAACGCACGAATGAGACATTTACTAACATCAATCACGCTATAACGGCAATGGCTGAGCATATTCAGACTGTTTCCGAGAACTTAGCGGACATCGCAGCAAACAGCCAAGAAATGAGAGGATCGATTGAGGAAATTGCCTCTATCACCGAAGAAGCAGTCGCTGGAGTAGAGCAAACTTCCGCTTCATCCCAACAAACAAGTGGTTCCATGGAGGAAGTCGCTGGCAGCGCCGAGCAACTTGCCAAATTGGCCGAAGAGTTAAATGGCTTAATACTTCGATACAAATTATAACAACGAAGAGACCCATGGATAGGAGAATCCATGGGTCTTTCCTTTATTCACGGGAGAAGTGCCATCATCCTTTTAGCCATTAGCGTACATCATCCAACGATTTCACTACTGTATGAGCAATTGGTTTCCATTCAACTTTCTTAAAAAGAGCAACGATAGAAATCGGAATATAAGTAAACATAAAGAATGGAAAAGTAAATGTATAAGCAATCTTTTTCCAGCCCGAACAATGGATTTTTTTCCATTCTGTCAAAGTGGTAATAAATCCAAGTGTAAACAGAATTCCATAATACCAGCCGAAGGAATTTAATAACACCATTGTAGTTGCATGGATAATCTCTTTCCCATCAAAAAATCCTAGTATACCAGTTAGGTAGAATAAGCCATTTACCATCATACTAAAACTGGAAACGAGCATTGCCGGCATAATCGTCATCGTCATATCGAAACATGAAAACCGATTATGTTGCCCTCGAAAAGTATTTCTAAGCAAACTACTTCCGTATTTAGCAAAGACCTGGTAAAACCCTTTTGCCCAACGTAGCCTCTGATGCCAGGACTGATCAAAGGTGACCGGTTGCTCATCATAAAACATAGCATTTCTGCTGTATCCAATCTTTTCACCTTTAATTATTTGAGAAACGGAAAACTCAATGTCTTCTGTAAGGAGATGGTGAATCCAACCTCCATTGCCTTTGATCAAATCAGCATGTACCAAAAACCCTGTTCCAGATATTGCACAACTAGTGTTAAGAGCCATTCTTGGAAGGTTGAGATATTCAGCTTCATGTAGGAACCAGAGTGCATAACCTGCCGAAATCCAATTTTGGTCATAATTTTTGGAGTTTCTATAACTGGTTATTACCCTATAACCTTTATTAAACGTTTTATTCATTTCTCCTATATAATTCTCATCAAGGAGATTATCGGCATCAAACACAAAATAACCTTCATACTTTTTGAATGAATATTCCCTTTCGATAATTTTGATCATAAAGTCGAGAGCATATCCCTTTCCAATGTTAACCTTATTGAAGCGCTCCTTAACGATTGCCCCAGCACTCTTTGCAACCTTGGCTGTATCATCCGTGCAATTGTCTGCTACAACGAAAATATCAATCAATTCCTTGGGATACTTCTGGTTTTTTATGCTTTTGATCAGTTGTCCAATGACGAGTTCTTCATTTCGAGCAGCGATGATTACTGCGTATTTGTTGGGATGACTATTCTCCATTACAGTTTTTTTATTTTTTTTGTTCTTAAATGCAACAATCATATAAACAAACTGATACGAATACATCAATGCGAATAGTAAGAACATGAAAAAATTAAAATCATTAATAAAAGTTAATAATTGAGAGCCCAATCCGATCCCTCCATGAGGTTATCATTTTATTTTTAACATACTTCGGCTTTTTTGCCTAAACTTTGTGTAGTTAAAAGGCATCAAGCGTAACTTACTATCCTTTAAAAAATAAGTATATTACATCAATTTACAGCTCCAATTAAAAATATGTAAATTTTCCGTAAATTCTTGTCGTTTAGTGAAGAGTTTAGTTACTAAACCAAATCCACCATAAAATCTATAAGCTAAATATGATATACCCTCCTGCTCTATTTAATAAACTATTAAACGGGATAGATGGTCGAAAGATTGATAGAGAGATATGTCATACTCTCATCCCCTATTGATCTTTTCCATGTACCCTAATGAAACATATTAAGGCCAGTATTCTCCTAAAAACTGAAAACTAGACATGCTCATCACAATCAATTTGCTTATACACCAGGTGAACATTATCTACTTATTTTCTCGAAAAGAATCCAGAGAGGTTAGCAAGCCAAAGAATGAATAGAAATAGGCGTTTTATCGTTAACGAGCTGTTTCTCTTAGGACAATAAGCGGCTCATATTTACGCTTGCAAATTTGCTAGATGCCAAACAAAGGATTTACATCAAGATGCGACAGAGTAGTTAATAGCGGTTAAATTATTACTACACTTTGGGAGGAAGGGATTGATGTTGTTATCTATATTGTCCATGAGGATATTACTTCATCTACGGTTATGAAGTTTAAACACTTCTATCATCGGATAAATGATTTGTGGAAGAATGACTTTTGGAGACGTGATAAGACGAGTGGCGTAACCTAAACGCTGAATATATGGGGCTTTTAGGGGTAGTAAAGATATAATAAAGAACTGCACATTGGCATAAATGCATGTATAAGGGGAGTAATCATATTACTAACAGTTTCTTTTACAAGACGCCTTTTCATTGGCAATTATTATAATCTTATATGTTACATTTTATTAAAAGTATTAAATAGTGAATTGGAAGTACAAAGTAAAGAGTAAATAGAAGTGTCTTCATAATATTAAAGATGCACCAATGTACACTGCTAAAAGGAAATTGTGTATCCGAGAGTTCGTCAAAGTCTCTCGGATACACAAACTTATTTTAATACCTTCTTTTCTCTTGCCTCTTTCAACCACATCGGAAACTCGTTAAGCAATTCGTTGTATAAATCATCATCAGACATTTTCTCTATTTCCAAAATGTGAAAGAAACTTGCATTATCGATAAAACGTCCTTCCATTACATCCAATTTTTTTAAGACTTCAAAATTGGAATCTCCCACTCCAACAAATTGCCAAAATATCGGTTTGTCTGATGATTGCACTATTGGCTTTTTTATCCCTGTCTTACATCCACCATCATTAATAAATACAAGAAACACTGGTTCCTCACTAGAGTCTTCCCGGATATATTTTTGAATAACGTCCTCCATGACTCTTGGCTCATCATTCCTGCCAAATTTATGCACGGATTCATTTTTTAAGATATATTGATCAACGTATCCATCAAAGTTCTTTTCCGTCGCGGCAGGAAGACGCGAAAACTCATTATCATACACCCAAACATCTAGTGCCCCGTCATCATCGAATTGACTCGCCACAGCTAATACACGTTCTACAACCTTTTGTACTTCACCACTTTTATATAAACTTCTCATAGAGCCTGAGATATCTAAAACTAAGCCAACTCTCGCCTTCTCGTTCACTAACTTTTTCTTTTCAAGAATAATGCCTACTTTCTCTTTCCTTAATGATATTGATGACAATTGAATCACTCCTTCTTTGATTTTTACCCTAAAATAAATCATCACTTATGCCTTCTATTTTCACCCCTTTTCTCATTTAAAGAATTATTCTAAATTATTTTTCAGAATATTAAATCTAGTAATTTTTCTTTTAGTTTATCATAATACGGTCTGGGAAGAGTACAAAATGCCATTTTATATTTTCGTCATGTATGTGTTAATTATTTTTACTCGTAATTTTAGTCCAATGTAATAGATAATCTTCCTACATAAAAAAGCCCTGAAATCTAATTTAGATTTCAGGACTTAATTAAAATATCTCCTTCAAGTTCAATTACATACCAGATTAGTGGTAACTCTTATTAATTCTCGTTACCTTTTTACCTCATTCATTAAATACTCGACAAAATGTTCATCCCTTACAAGCCAAGCTTCATAATTTCGCTTTAGAAATTGCTCGGCTTCTTCAAAATTTGTAAAGGTTTGTTCCATTATGGCTTTATTTTTTTCAATCATCCAGCTCTGATCATTTATTGGATAAAGAAGAAAAACATCTTCCCTTCTATTTTTGTACAACGAACCAAATAAAGACTGTTTCAAATTATAACGATTTCTACTCGCATCTTCTTGTATTGGCTCTAAATGAAATGTATCTAATACAAACTGCTTATATGCTTCATCTGTTAAAGAACAACCGGATGCTTTCTGATGTCCGCCACCACCGAAATATCCTGCAACTTCAGATACATCTATATGATTATGAATCGTACGCAATGATACTCGTTTTGCCCCCATATTTAATATTGCGATATAGTCGAGATGAGGATTTTCTTTCCCTAGTTCGTTTCCTAACTCGGAATGATAGGATTCTGCATAAACAATACCAGCCATATACTTCTCAGTTTCTAACTGTACGATTTCCCTTTTTTTCCGACGAATGTAACGATCTATTTTATCTTCTTCCATATTCAGCAATTTCTTTTCAAATTCATCAAAATCAAAATGTTCACTTGTAAGAAGGCGCTCTATCATTTTTTCTTCAAAATCATCAATAGACACTAAATAGAAGAGCGAATTTAGCGAATGAGCTTGATGGTTCTCATTCTTTTCCCACTCCCATGTATCATACTGCCGAACTAACTCCACAAATTCACTAATAGCATCCGTTGCTTCTAACAGTTTATTCTTAACAAGATATTGATAATATAAGGATGTAGCTGAAGTTAATTTTCCTTCATCATCTTCAACTAATACATAACCCCATTCATAATCATTAAAATGTAAAGCCGTTTTGTGATGATCAAGTAGTTGAACTTTCCCTTTTGCACCATAAAAATCATGGAGCCTCTTTTCATTTTCTTTATTCGGAGACAAATCAGTAATAAATAAAAACGTATCTGGATGATCATTTTCTAAAAAAAATTCTATCTCACGATTTAGCGATGCTACCGAATTATATCGCACCTTCACTTGCTTACCAAAAGCAAGCTTTGCTAAAATGCCACATCCTACCCCATCTAAATCATTATGAGACAATAATTTATACATTCACTTCACCTCCATCTTAGTATGGTTATGAAACGAGTATTTTATAAGGAAAAAACGTATTGAGCATTTTGCATGTAATTATTATTGATTACATATAAAGAGGAATCAGCGTGAATAAGTCTCACTCTAATTCCTTTAAACCAACTATCATTCAGATGTCATTTGGTCCTTTTTATAAAGGTCCATTAAATACTTTATTAAATATGCCTCGGCGTATTTGCTTTTGCTTCCCTTCGTTCAGCTCCGTAGAAATTATCTGCTGAATGTAGCGAAGTCTTTATAATCTATTTGCAAAAGATTTTAAGGTTGGGATTTTATTAGAAGTTACTTGTTTCTCTACTGCATAGTCTGCCTTGTCTTCACGAATGAAGCTCATTGCGATTGCACCAAAAATCGCAGCAATACCAATCGCAAAGAAGTTAAACTGAGGTTGAAGATTAAAAGTTAATAGAATTCCCATATAAGTTGGAGCAACAATGGAACCGATTCGTCCGAATGCCATTGTACTACCGAGTGCTGCTGCTCGTACATCGACTGAGTAATACTCCGCCACATAGGCATTAGACATATTTTGTAAACCTATTGTAGAAGCCCCTATAAGTGCAATTAGCCCATAAGCTATATAAATATTTTCCGAGTAGCCGATAAACACCAATGATACAGCCCCTACTATATAAAGTGGGATAAGCACACGTTTGAAACCAAATAATTGAATAAGGTTTCCGAATATCATTGTTCCAATAATAGCCCCTACTTGTAGTACCGCTACAAACAATAGACTTGATTTTAGATCATAGCCAACATTCATCATTAATGTCGGAAGCCATGTATTTAAAGAATACATCAGTATAAATGTACAGAAACAAGAGAGCCAGAACATCATCGTACTTAAAGCAAGCTTGTTTTTAAAAAGATCACGAACCGAAGATTTTTGTAGCTGTTCCTGTTGGACATATGTAAATTGGACGTCTTTCGAAAGCGTTGGATCTATTTTTCTAAGTACAGCAACAAGACGTTTTGGATCCTTTTGTTTCATTAAAGAACTAATCGATTCTGGAAGGATACGTATAACAAATGGCAATAAAAGTAGTGGTAATCCACCAATCCAATAAACTGGCTGCCAACCTAATTTTTCAAGAAATACTTGACCGCTAAATGATGCAATTATTGCACCAATAGAGTAGCCACAAAAAATAAATGAAATAATAGCGACACGGTATTTTGTCGGAGCATATTCTGAGATTAAAGCCGCGATATTAGGCATAACCCCACCAAATCCTAACCCCGCAATAACACGACAAATGACAAAGAATACAGGCGTCGATGCAAATCCAGATAATAATGTAAAGAAACTGAATAAGAAAGTTGTAAAAATAATAATGCGTTTTTTCCCGAAACGATCTGCATATAGTCCGAACAAAACAGCACCAATTGCCGTACCAATTGTCGTATAACTACCGATTGACCCTGCTACTATATCCGAAATTCCCCAATCTGCTTTTAAAAGAGGAATGGTCGCCCCATAAATAACAACATCGTAGCCGTCGAACATCATGATAAAAAATAAACAAACAATCACAATATAATGAAAGCCCTTTAATCTACTCTGATTAACTATTTCAATAGGGTTCACTTTATTCATGGTAACCTCTCCAATGCAAATTGAATTTGATTTGTAATGTAAAGAGATTGTAGCATGATAAAACTGCTCATATATAACACATAAAATGTATCACTAGCTATAGTTTAAAACTATAGACGGACTTGTTCTTCCGCAATGGTTTCTTTTAAATACTCAATATAAATGCTCGCTAATGGACTTTGTTTGACGTTTTTATGTGTAATATACCCAACCGTAATCCGTTCATCTACATGTAAAGGAATTGAGACGATATCTTTACTATTTAGTTCATGACTAATCACACCCGTAGAAATTGTATAACCATTTAATCCAATTAGTAAATTAAAGAGTGTGGCCCGATCACTGACAGTAATATTTTTAGGTCTGGAAATCGTACTTAAAATTTCCTCCGAAAAGTAAAAAGAATTATAATCGCCTTGTTCGAAAGAAAGATACGGATAAGGGAGTAAATCTGTTAACGTCACAAAGTCTTGCTTGGCGAGTGGATTTCGCGAGCTAATAAATACATGCGGCTTTGCTTCAAATAGCTCATGAAAAAGAAGATTACCTTCTCTAAGAAATTTATGAATGACTTTATTATTGAAGTCATTTACATATAAAATGCCAATTTCACTACGAAGGTTTTTCACATCTTCAATTATTTCATAAGTCTTTGTTTCTCTTAAAGTGAATTCATACTCATCCCGATTGTATTCTTTTAGTAAGCGTACAAATGCACTTACTGCAAATGCATAATGCTGAGCCGATACAGAAAAATGCTGTTGCAATGATTGCGTATTGGAATATCGATTTTCCAATAGTTCAGCTTGTTCAACTACTTGCCTCGCATATCCTAAAAACTCGGCCCCTTCAGATGTAATAATAATTCCTTTATTCGTCCTCAAAAAAATGACTATGCCAATTTCAGTTTCCAACTCTTTCAACGCATTCGAAAGACTCGGCTGACTAATAAATAAATTTTGTGCAGCCTTACTGATGGAACGACTTCTTGCAACTTCAATTACGTACTTTAATTGTTGTAATGTCATTGATTTATGCCTCATTCCAATACAATTTTCTAAT
The DNA here is from genome assembly GCF_044762855.1 of Psychrobacillus sp. NPDC096389. NCBI lineage: Bacteria > Bacillati > Bacillota > Bacilli > Caryophanales > Bacillaceae > Psychrobacillus > Psychrobacillus sp. NPDC096389. The sequence continues at coordinate 154,566 of NZ_JBIWFB010000009.1, forward strand.
CTTCAATGTACTCAATTAGTGCAATTCTTGCAACCTCAAAACACATAACGGGTTTTATAGATCTCTTAAACCGACCAAAATGAAAGCACCTGTCACTAATGGATATGACATGAGGAACAATGAAGGGAATGTTCTACATTATAGGGAAAATGCGTCTTAGTGAGTTGTATAAAGTGTCCGCAGGGATTTTCGCAGCAGGGTGGACGCTTTCCGTAGGGGGAGCGATGAGCCTTCACCGCCGCGCCTACGCGCGTACGTTGTGAAGGCTCATTTTACTCACTTGATCCTACTGGAGTCGCCTCCCTGCTGCGAAAATCCAATGGAGTTTGCTTACTTACTCCGTATTGACTTGCAAAAAAATAAAACCAACTACAATTTTTCGGTTACTTTAACCCAATAAATAGCTTAGGGCAACAAATCGTTCATTGAAAGCAACTAATTCTGCTCCGAAAGCTACCAAACCAGCGCGAGAGCAACTAAATTGCCATTGAAAGCAACTAATTTCTTACAATAGCAAGTTTACTTAGATTGAGACGACTATGATTTCGGCATATTATAGGGATAATAAGCCTAAAAGCCCGCCGAACTCGCCTGGCCGGCATCTGCTCGACTAGTTTGTCGTGTTCAAAGACTAGTTTATCTCGTTGGCGGTGGGTATTGTCTCATTCAACCATATATTGTAAGATTTGAAGCTGATTAGCAATCAAATATTGAATAAGCAAGTGATTTCCATTGATTTTCGCTGCAAGCGTCGACTCCAGCCGGATAAGTGAGCAAAATGAGACAGCCCAACGTACGCCTAAGCGGCGGGGATGGCTCATCGCTTACCCAGCGGAAAGCGTACGATTGTAGCGAAAATCTTAGCGGCCACCTAATAGGGCTTTACGACGCATTATCCCTATATTGCACATGAACTGATGATAAATCTAACGCGTTAGCTCCAATGAACTAAATATCCTATATTATAAAAAGTTTTATCGCTTATAACATATATTTTATTATTTCCTAAAGCAAAAAAAGAAAGAAATGAATCATTTAGTAAAAATGATTCATTCCCTTCTTTATTACAATCTTATATCCTCTTTTTTTCCTTAGAAAATAAATTTGCTAGTGCATCTGGTAAAGCCATCAATGCCGGAACAAAGAGCGGCAATAAAATAAAGCATAGCACAATCAGCCCTGTAATGACCGCAATTGCTAATTCCGTTAACAAGATAATTCCGGCTGGTATTAATGTTGCAAAAGTACCGCCAAGTATTATTACTGCTGAGATGATAACACCACCAGTATGCTTAGATGCTAACACAATGGCTTCTTTTGGAGATAGATCCGGATATTCCTTAAAGCGCATCATCAAGAATATGCTATAGTCCACTCCAAGTGCCACAATGATAATAAAGGAGAAGAACGGTACAAAGGAAGAAATCCCCGCATATCCTAACAGATTTAGGAAAATGAAATTGATAATGAACATCGCTGTATAGTAAGCTCCAACAAGAGATGCCGTAATAAATACCGGTGTCCAGAAAGAGCGAATAACCAAGAACAAGACAAGCAATACACCAATAATTACGATTACCGTTGTTCTGCTTAAATCTCTTGATAAAACATCATTCATATCATTCGTAGTCGCACTTGTTCCCACTGTTCCACTTTTCGCATCTGAAAGTACAGTACCTTTTAATCCATCTGAGAGTGTATCATTGATTTGATTAATCGTTGCCAATGCTTCGTCAGAATAAGGATCATCTTTTAAAACAATGGTCATTTTGGTAATTTTACGATCTTCCGACATGAATGCATCCAACGATTTTTTAAATTCCTCGTTAGTTAATGCTTCCTCTGGTATAAAAAATGTCTTATTGGTATTTAACTGAGTTAAATAACCATTTGTTTGCCCAAGTCCATCTGAAATACCTTGTAATCCATCGTTTACATCTGTTAATTTTTTACCGAATTCACCGAATCCACTTAGACCTGCTATTAGCTGCTCTTGACCAGCCTTCATTTGACCAAGTCCAGTATTGACAGCATTCATATTCGTAACGATTGTGTTAATGCCTGAAGATGCTTGTCCAAGACCAGTCTTTAACTTTTTCAAACCATCTGCCATCTGAGTTAAACCGTTACTAATGTTTGCAAGATTTTTATTTGCATTATTAAAGCCTGCAGTGACCGTATTATAATTTTCATTTAATGCAGCTATACTTTCTGGCGTAATTTGGTTTAAGGAGTTTGATAGCTGATCAATCGTTTGTTTCAACGCCTGGAAATTTGCATCACTACTAGAATCTGCATAACTACTAGCTAATGCATCAGTCATAGATTTCATTTGTGTTAATGCATCTTTAACCCCAAGTAATGCCTTTGCTGCATCTTGATAATGTGTTCCCATCTCAGCGTAGCCAGCTTGCATTTTTTCATAACTGTCGGCTAGTACGGATACACCACTACTCATAGCTGAGAGATTCGTTTCGATAGTAGACAATCCATTATTAATCGTTTGTGGATTGCTTGTCCCATCATCGATTCCCGCTTGGATTTGTTTTAATCCACTTGTTAATGCTGTCATACCATCTTGGAGTTTTGCAGTGCCGTCGACCATTTTATTTACTTCAGAAAAGTCGGCTGATTCAAGACCTTTTTGAGCTTCTGCCAACCCATTATAAATTTGGTCAACTCCATTTTGCGTTTGGGAAATTCCTTCTGTTACACTTCCCATTTGGCTGTCGACATAAAAGTCAGCAATTTGTTCCCCTTGAGGCTGCGTCACGGAAGAAACCATTTTGACACCTTTTAACGCCTTCAATCTTTCTGCTATATTATCAAGTACAGCAAGCGTTTCATTTTGATCAAGTGCTTCATCGTTTTCAATAACTACCGTAGCCGGCATCGCTTGCCCTTTCCCAAAATGATCGGCTACTAGATTAATAGCTTTTGAGGAAGGATAGCTATCTCCAAGTTCTCCGACCGTATCAAAGTTCAATTTCTCTTCATGAAAGAAGATCATTGGACCAATGATTAAAAGAATAATCACCGTGACAAGAATGGGATGTTTTATACCAAAGGAAGAGGTTTTCTCCCAGAATTTATTTTCTTTATGTCCACCAGCATTTTTAGATGGCCAGAAAATTTTCTTACCTAACACTTTCATAATAAAAGGTGTTAATGTCAAAATTTCTAATAATAATATGGTGACGCCAATGACGACGACAACACCAGATTTATAGATTGGTGACTCAGAGAAAACAAGCGCCAGGAATGCAATGAATACAGTAAGAATACTATATGCAATTGTTTTACCTGCTGTTTTATACGTATTGATGATCGAGTCATCTATTGAGTGCCCTTGCCCCAGTTCTTCCTTAAATCGGTTAAATAAAAGGATATTATAATCCGTTCCAATCCCAAAAAGAATCAGCACTAATAGCATTTGTGTAAGACTCGTTATTGGGAAATCTGCTTTATCAATTAATTGCGCGGCAATCCCCATTGAAACAAGATATGAAAACGCCACCGCTATTAGGGAGATAAATGGTGTAACAACAGATCTAAAAGCAATAATCAGTACTACTAGAATAAAGATTACTGTCAATGCAGCACTTTTTTCAACACCAGCTTGCGATGCCTTTAAATAGTCATTATTAATAAAATCTTCCCCGCTAAGATAATACTCAACTGGTAGACTTTCCAGTTTTCTTTCAAACAGTTCTTTAATATCGTCTATTTCTCGGCCTTTTTTATCAAGCTTATAGCTTACCATTAAGGTTGTACCATCATCTGAAACTAAAGAGCTTTTTGCATCAGGCATACTGAATGGGTCAATCATGTCGGTAACACCAAGTTCTGCACTACTATCACGAATTGACTCTACTGCATCTCCTATTTGCTTCATTTCTTCATCAGATATTTTTTGTTCATCGTAAAAAACTATTAGATTGTCTGTACCCTCAGTAGTATTCATCTTGTCCAAAATTTCCCCTGCCATTACAGAGGGACTGCTACTGCTTGTACCTTCTTGCCCTTGTTGCCGTAGTATCGCATTAATATCAGGCTGAATGACTGTTAATAATATTGTCGCGATAAGCCAAATGGAAAAGATGGCCCAACGCCCTTTTATAATACTTTTCACCTTATATCCTCCATTATTAAATGTTATTTCCCACGTTTATCCTTTTCGGAGAAGTACAAGATGTCGATGAAATCATAGTTATCCATTCCTTCAGCAATCATTTTTTCTTTAACTGCTGTAACTAATAATTTCATTCCTTTCTCTACCGTTTCCTGTTCGCTAGGATTTAAAAGATCCAATACTCCAATCAATGACTGATTCGTCAGTTCTGATATGCTCTCATCAATATCTTCAGCTAATCTAGGAGATAAAGAAATATCTACTAGACGTTTATCTTTTTGATTTGGCATTTTCACAAGTAGTTTTTTAGCAATAAGCCTATCTACAATATCTGAAACCGTACTTTGGGTCATTTTCAAATTTTGAGAGAGTTGCTTTATACTAACGGTTTTATGAGAATACACATCTCCAATTACCCTAATTTGCGGAATTGTTACGCCATGCTCCTCCGCAGTTTTCTGTAGACTTTTCATCGTATATTTATGTAGAAAATCAATGGATTCCCCTATAAACTCAGCTCTATTCAATAGTAAATCCCCTTTCGCAATTAAATCGCACACGATACATCGTGTACGATTCATTTTATTTTAATTAGGTTTCTTTGTCAATAAAGAAGCAAACAAAAATAGCGCCCACCTATCAAACAGGGAGCGCTTGTCTGGAGCTTTATTTAGATTTTAAGTGTATACAATATGTGATGGCACTTGCCTTTTCGTATATTTAAGAAATAATCGAGTTTTGTTCCAATTCCTCATCAATTTGCTCTAATAATTCAGGTGCACTATTTGCACATAATACTTCTCCATTTACAATTGCATAATAGCCAATATCACAAACTTCACATTGTGAATTGCAGCCTACCTCGTGAAGTTCAATATCTTCACTATTTAATAATATATCAATCTCTTGGCTATCATAAATTCGATTTGATACACATAGCTCTACCTGATTTTTTAATTGCGATGGTTGTGATTTTTGAAATAGCTTTTTAAACATCTCTGCACCTCTTTATCAATTAGTAAAGTTAAACCATATATCATTGGACAACAGCATTTATTATTCATCTACTCAATTTTAAAATTGATTTCTATTAGAATATATCCGACTATAGAATGAGAAAAGCTTAGCGTTTTCACAATACTACCAAGATTAAGGACTATTTAGCTACGATAGATTGGTTGATTGGATACCAATCGAACCCAACTCATTGTGTAAACTGTTCCTTACTAGATTAATGTTCAAATAGTAAGGATCATCAAAAAAATTGAACGCCATATTTGATCGCGGTATGATGAAGAAGCGGATCCTCCTTATCATCAAAATGATATCAAACAAATATATGCGAGACGTAAAGAAACGATAGAGCGTGTTTTTGTAGGCAAAGGAATAGCATAATATGCGTTGACCACCCTACGTGGAATTAAAAAATTATCTATGGCAATGCTTATTTTTGCTGCCCAAAATCTAAAGAGCACAAAAAAAATCGGTTACATTTCCCTCGAAATGTAACCGAATTATTAAAGTAACATGGAATGTCCGTGTCTTGCTAAAAACGCTTCTTTTTCTTTATAGTCTGGCATAATACTTCCAACACGTCTCCAAAATGATCGATCATGGTTCATGTGAATTAAATGACATAACTCATGGATTATCACATAATCGATAACTTCAACCGGAGCCATAGCTAAACGATAATTAAAGGTTAGCCTTCTATCCGAACTACAACTACCCCACTTGCTTTTAGACTCTACTATTTCAATGATCTTAGGTTTTACCTTCAGTTGTTTTTGATATATTTTTATCCGTTCTCCTACAATCGATTTACATCTATTCATATAGAACTTCTTTAGATTTCTTTTAAGTGCCTCTTCATTTAACTCACTACAATCTATTAATTCATGAAGAAGACACTCTTTTCCAAGGTATAAAAACTTTCCTTGAGCGTGATACTCTCTTGCCTTAGGAGTTTCTCGAGCTACTTCAATTTCATGGATTTTCTCTAATATCCACTGCCCTTTACTTTCTATTGCACTAGCAATAATTTCTTCACTTGTGCCTTTGGGTACTTTAACAGTTATGAAACCCACCGAATCTATATGAATAGATAGCTTCTCTCTGTTTCCGTACTGAACATTAAATTCTATCATGTTCTGTTGAATTTTAACTTTCATAACAAGCATCATATTTATTCATTTATTTCCGACCCTTACTATTCAATAAAATCATCTTCTTTTTAAACTTACCCACCGTATTCTTTCTATATCTAGTACCCCTAATTTACTGCTTAATTAACTCTAACTTTTTTGCCTTTACATCATTTTACCAACCATTTTCAATCAACATTGTTTGATTCAAAATTATCAAGCAGCGCACGCACTTCATCTGTGGATTTGGTGCTCATTAATTGATTTCTTAATTCACCAGCTCCGCGGAATCCTTTAACGTAAATTTTGAAAAAGCGATGCAGTGCTGTGATGGAACGTGGCAATTCTGCTGAATAGTGATCTTGAAGATCCAATTGCAATCTTAGAAGATCTAGGTATTCCGTAGTGCTATGCTCTTTCGGCTCTTTTTCAAAAGCAAAAGGATTTTTAAAAATACCTCGACCGATCATAACTCCATCAATACCATATTTTTCAACAAGCTCGAGCCCAGTTTGACGGTCAGGAATATCTCCATTGATTGTTAGCAGCGTATTTGGGGCAATTTCATCACGTAACTTTTTAATTTCCGGAATTAGCTCCCAATGCGCATCTACTTGGCTCATTTCTTTTCTTGTACGTAAATGAATAGAAAGGTTGGCAATATTCTGCTTTAAAATATGCTTTAACCACTCTTTCCACTCGTCTACTTCTGTGTAACCGAGCCTTGTCTTAACACTGACAGGTAGTCCTCCCGCTTTAGCTGCTTCAATAAGTTCTGCCGCAACATCTGGATGCAAGATTAGACCGCTACCTTTCCCTCTTGTTGCTACATTCGGTACAGGACAGCCCATATTAATGTCAATTCCTTTAAAACCTAGCTCTGCCATGCCTATACTCATTCTACGGAAATATTCGGGATTATCCCCCCATATATGGGCTACCATCGGTTGTTCATCTTCTGTAAAAATCAAACGGCCACGTACACTTTTCATACCCTCTGGATGACAATAGCTATCCGAGTTTGTAAACTCTGTGAAAAACACATCCGGTCTACCTGCTTTACTCACTACATGACGAAAAACAACATCTGTTACATCTTCCATTGGCGCTAGTACAAAAAATGGTCGTGGTAAATCACGCCAAAAATTATCTATCATGTCAAACTCAAATCCTCTCAATATGGATATTACTTTAAATTCTCTTCGAAAATAATGTTTCTACTTCTTTTACACTTATACCATGCTAAATATCTTACTAACAAACACAAGTATATTTAGACATTTATAATTTATACAAAACTACCTGTTAAAATCGGCAATGTTTATTTTAACGTATATCGGTCCTGAATGGTATTTTTATAAACCAAAAAGCAAAGGACTTAGATTTTTTCTTGTTCAACTGCTTTTCTATTATATCAGCTCAAACCATATGACCGCTCCTATAACCGTGATTACTTTGAAAACTCCATCAAGTTAGGTAATATATAAATAAGTTCAAATAGTATTGGAGGAATCAGAATGGAACTTATTGTTTATTTAGCTGGTCAGATTCATGATGATTGGAGAGATGAAGTTGCACAAAAAGCAAAGTCAAAAAATCTTCCGCTTCGATTTGTAGCCCCGCAAACAAATCATGATCGTTCAGACAATATCGGCGAAGAGATTATAGGAAAACAGCCATCTAACCTATATAAAGATGATGCAGCATCAGATATTAATAATTTCAGAACACAAGTTTTAATGCAGAAAGCAGATATCGTCATAGCCTTATTCGGAGAAAAATATAAACAATGGAATACTGCAATGGACGCTAGCATGGCCATTGCCATGAACAAGCCTACGATTATCATTAGACCTGAATCATTAATTCACCCATTAAAAGAACTTTCAAACAAAGCAAATGTAACCGTAGAGACCGTTGATCAGGCGATCGAAGTTATCAGTTATATTTTTGATTGACATATAACAAATAAAAAAATGAAAATTAATAAGGAGTAGGCTAACAAAAAATACTTTTGTTAGCTTACTCCTCTTTTTAATGAATTTACTGTTCTTCGTTATCGGTTTTTTCTGTCAGATCCTTATTGTAGTTGTATTGAGAAGGATCGACTTTAGTAAATCCTGTCGGTGTATAGAATCTCAATAAGTCACCATTCACAACTCTATCAGAAATCTGTAATTTATTGTCTACTTCTTGTTTGTACTCGTTGGCTTTTTCTAATTGATTTGCATCATCTATTGGTAAACCAGTTGTAGCATCATAAAACTTGTCATCAATTGAATAAATAGTAGGACTGACATAATCATCATTTCTAAAGGCAACTACTTCATTATGCTCTTTTGATAATATGTCGCTACCAAATTGAACGTAATTTTGTGAGTTAACTCCAAGTAAATGTAATAAGGTTGGAAGAAGGTCTATTTGCCCTCCGTAAGTATGATTAACCCCGCCTTGCATACCTGGAACGTGAATAATTAATGGTACACGTTGCAAATTAGCACTTTCATAAGGGGTAATTTCTTTTCCAATGATTTTTTCCATTGCCTTATTATGATTTTCTGAAATACCGTAATGGTCGCCATAAAAAACAAGCATACTGTTATCATATAAGCCAGACTGTTTTAATTCATCCATAAACTGTTCAATCGCTTCATCCGCATAACGAGCAGTTTGGAAATAATTATCTACACTTGCATCGCCAGTATCCGCTTTACTAATTGTTGTTAAATCTTGATTCATTTTATATGGATAATGGTTCGCAACCGTTATAAATTTCGAATAAAAAGGTTGAGGTAAAGTCTTCATAAGATCCACTGATTGTTCAAAGAATGGCTTATCCAATAAACCATATTCAGCCATATCTTCTGGAGAACTAGTGTCATAATAATTAGCATCAAAGAAATGATCATAGCCGAATGCTTTATAGATCTCATTTCGGTTCCAGAAACTTCCGCTGTTACCGTGAAACACAGCAGATGCATAGCCATTCTCTTTTAATATTGCTGGAGCTGCTTGATAAGTATTTTGACCTTTTGTAATATAAGCAGATCCTTGTGGTAAACCAAATAAAGAGTTTTCAAGCATAAATTCAGCATCTGAAGTTTTACCTTGAGCCGTCTGATGGAAGAAGTTATCAAAGTATAATGTGTTAGGATCTTTAATTAATGAATTTAAGAATGGTGTTACTTCTTCACCGTTTAATTTATAGTTCATTAAAAAGTTTTGGAACGACTCTAGATGGATATAGATGACGTTCATATCTTTAGCTGCGCCAAAATATTCTTTATTTGGTTCCGCATAGTTAGATTTAGTAAAGTTAATAACTTCAGTTATATCATCACTATCAGCTAAAGCCCTTTTTGAAGACGCCTTAATAGTTTCAGTAGCGTCATATATCGTATAGTTATACATTCCTAAATACTTAACTATATAGTTTCTATCAAAACCACGAGTTAATAGCTGCGGACGATCCGCGTTAGCTAGCCCTAAATTTAAAGCAGATATTGCTAGAGCAAAAGCAATCACTGGAATTGCTTTTTTGTATTTAACTCTACTATTATCTTTTTGTATTTTTTTAGATAACGATAGGTAAATCAACAACAATACATCCACAAAGAACAATACATCATAAGGTTTCAATAAAGAGATAATGCTACCGCCTAAGTCTCCAAAGTTTTGCGTTTGAGAAATCGTTGGCAATGTAATATAGTCACTAAAAAATCTATAATAAACTGCATTCGCATATAAAAGTATGGACATAAGCGTGTAAATTACAATAAGTGATGTATATTTCCTCGGTCCTTTGAAAATGAATGAAAATCCAAGAAACAACATAGCTGAACCCAATGGATTTATTAGTAAAAGGAATTGTTGTAGGGATCCTTCTACCCCTAAGTTAAACTGTGTGACTTGTGTAATATATGTTTTAATCCATAACATGAAAACGGCAAATAAATAAAAACCAAAAAACTTATTTAAAAAGGCACCCTTTTTAATATTTAAACTAACCATTTTTTCACCTTCCTATTACTTTAATATCAATGATTCACATTAAAATATTAATTTGGTAAAATATAGTTTTTCTATATTTTTTAAAGCTTTTATAGCCTACCTCTTCTTCGCACTTCTGTCAAGTAAACACCTCTAAAGTGCCTACAGAATTGAACTATTACTATTACAATCTTTGCTTGTTTCATTCATAAAACAACAGAAAAAAGCAGACGGCCAATTAGAGGTGCCTTATAGCACTTCTAAACCGTCTGCTCTCTATGTTTGACCCAATAATTAAGTTAGGGTATTCATAAGATGCAGCCTAATAAAACCACGCCACTGCTTCCCCGTAACAACTCTTTACATATTATATCATTTCGATAATGCAATTTTTATATGAGCTAAATGATGCTCTTCGTGCCAAGCTAATTTTGCAACTTTTGTTGCCACAGTTATTTCACCATTTGTTTGGTGAGTAAAAGCTCGCCCTAATTGCTCTGCCGTTAAACTCTGCCCTAAAGACACAATACGCTCATTTATACCTTCTAACATTTTAATAGAACTTTCTACAGGAAGCTTCGTATCCGATAGAATAGCCCACTTTTCTTCATCAAATGCAGGTACAGTTGGATTTTCATCAGTTAAAGCCAACTTCAAACGCTGATACATATTCAATTGAGAATCTGCAATGTGATGAACAAGTTGACGAACAGTCCAGGCACCTTCCCGATAAGTTTTGCTTAAATCCTCATCACTTAATGTATCAACAGTCTCTCTTAGTCGAATCGTATAAGTTTCGATTTCTTTTAACCATTCTTGAATATTTTCTGATTTTACTTTTTCAGGAACTTGCAATTTGCCAATTGGGTATTTTACATCCATTTTTCAAACCTCTTTTCCCTATTTTTTTAATTCTTGGTATTATCAATTAATATATCAATCGGTTTGGTTATTGTAAACTTCAATAACTATAAACATACTTTTCGTCAATCCCTTTATTAATACCTTCTTTAAATAAAAAAGAACCGCCCAAGGATTTTCTCCCTCGAGCGGCGGTTCATATTTCCACTTATCTACCTATATTAACCTAAATGATTTTTAAGCATACTTTTTTTTAATAATGTTGAATCTAATAAACCGCTATTGGCCCATAAGGACCTTCGATAATTTCTATTTTCGTTTCAAAAATATCGGTTAAAATTTTGGAATCCATAATCTCTTCTACTGTTCCAAAAGCGGCAATTTGTCCATCTTTCATAGCACAAATTCTATCCGAATATTTGGCTGCAAAATTTATATCATGCATAACAGTCAGAATTGTTCTTCCGAATTCATTGGCGGCATGCCGCAAATGCTCCATCATTTGAACAGAACGAGCAACATCTAGATTGTTCAGTGGCTCGTCCAGTAGTACGTATTCAGTTTCTTGGCACAAAACCATTGCTACATATGCCCTTTGCCTTTGACCACCAGAAAGCTCATCTAAATATCTATTTTCAAGATCAGTTAAGTCTAAGAAATCGATATATTTAGAAATAATAGCCTCATCCTCTTTCGTTAATCTTCCCTTTGAATAAGGAAAACGCCCAAAACCAGCTAATTGTCTAACAGTAAGCCTCGTTACAAAATGATTTTCTTGTCGCAAAATAGTCAAAACTTTTGCTAAGTCTTTTGATTTAGATGCAGAAACATCCATATTTGCGACTTGAATACGGCCTTCATCCATATCCAAAAGTCTTCCAATCATCAAAAGTGTCGTAGATTTTCCAGCTCCATTCGGTCCAATTAAAGAAGTAAGACCCGCTTTTGGTATTTCAATATTCAAAGGACCTATTTTTACCTCATCCGTATACAACTTTCTAGTATTCTCAATTTTTATCATAAAGCCCTCTTCCTTAAAATTACGATTAAAAATATTATTCCACCAAACAGTTCAATAATAACTGAGACTACACCTTGAGCATTGAATACATGATACATTAAAAAGTATGCACCAGTTATTATCACAAACCCTATAGCCAGAGCCATTGGGAAAATATATCGGTGATCATAAGTTGGCGCCGCTTGATAACTCAAAGTTGCCACTAAAAATCCATAGAAAGTAAGTGGTCCAACTAAAGCAGTAGAAATTGACATCAAAATAGAAACTAATATAAGCGTATAAATGATACTTGATTGATGTTTAACGCCAAAAGAAGTAGAAACATCTTTTCCAAGTGACAATACATTTAAATTTTTAGAATTAGCAAGAAGTAGTGATGCTACAATGATTACCATTGGAATTACAATAGGAAAATATTCAACATCCGCATTATTGACAGAACCAAACAATTTTGCCTGTAAAATATCAAACTCAGACGGCGCTAGAAGTCTTCTCATAAAAGTGGACACTGAACCCAATCCAGTTCCAATAATAATTCCTACTAATAGCATCAATTGTAAGTTTCCATACTTTCCAGAAAGCAACCATCCATAAAGTATCAAACTCATCATGACCATAGCAATAACTTGAAATACAAATGATCCAATACCACTAAAATTTATCAATGCACTGGCACCTAAGAAAAATATTGTACTAGTCTGAATCGTTGAGTAAAGTGATTCAAATCCTAAAAGTGAAGGAGTTATAATCCTGTTATTCGTAATCGATTGGAAAGCAACGGTCGACAAAGCATGACAAATTGCGGCAATAATCATTGCTACAATTGCTACTATCCTTCTTTTAACAACTGGGATAAAAGAAGGGGAATCTATTGGAACAGGATTGTTATAAACTAAAAGTCCATAGGAAGAAAGAACGCCCAAAGCAATCAGTGTTATTAGCAAAATCCAATAACGTTTTTCTTCTTTCTTAGAACGAAAAGCTCTAGCTGATCTTTTTTCACTAGGAATGCTAGGAGCGATTTCAACATTTTCTCTATTTCTATATTCCAATGCGTTCATCTTAGCCTCCTAGGTTTTCTTTGTCTCATTAATATAGTAATAAATACAACGGCCCCCACTGTTCCAAGTATTAAAGAAACAGGTACTTCAAAAGGCATGATAATTGTTCGAGAAATTATGTCACAAACAGTTATAGTCCCCATTCCTATCACACATACCCAAGGCAAATTACTTCTAAGATCATCTCCTCTAAACATGGAAACAATATTAGGGACAATTAAACCTAAAAAAGGTAAGTTTCCAATCACAGCGGCAACAATTCCAACTGCTATAGAAATAAGTCCTGTCCCCAAAAGAACGATCCTATTATAATTTACTCCAAGACTTGTAGCTACATCTTCCCCTAGTCCAGCTAAAGTCAATCTATTAGCATACATAAAAATAAGAATAGTCACGATAACAATTATCCATAAATATTCATATCTACCAACTTGAACAGCTGCAAAAGAACCTACAAACCAACTTTCAATATTTTGGGTCATTTGAAAAAGGAGTCCAATAAAAGTCGAAACTGCAGAAATGACTGCTCCAAGCATCAGCCCTATAATCGGGACAATTAAAGACGAACGAAGTTTAACTCTTCTTAAAAATAAAAAGAAGATCATCGTTCCGATAAAAGAAAAAAGGATTGCACCAGTCATTCTTACAACTAAGGTTGGTGCAGGAAATAATAAGTAAACGGTAAGAAGTCCCAAACCTGCCCATTCAATCGTTCCTGTTGTGGTAGGTTCCACTAAACGATTCTGTGTAATAAGTTGCATTACAAGTCCTGCCATTGCCATGGCAGCTCCAGTAAGCATTAGGGCAGCAGTCCTTGGAACACGAGTGATGAAAAACATCTCTCTTCCATCCTCATGTCCGCGTATATCATAAACTCCAGTAAACAGCGATATAATGCCTAAAATAATAACAACTATAATCGCTACTATAAAAGATTTTGTCCATATCTTGTTTTGACTATAAAACTGGGGTTGAGAATTACTCTCAACCCCGGCAAGTACATTTTTCCGCACTATGTTATACTCCTTTACACTACTTAGCTAAAGTATTTGCAAGGTTTCCAAATAACTCTATATAAGTTTGGATTGATTCATTTGTGTAAGTGTCATCTGGTGCATAAACGATCTGACCTTTAGAAATAGCAGTTACGTTTTGAAGAGCTGGTGAATTATCAATAACGTCCTGAGCAGGAACTGCATCCGCTGTAGAAGATACTGCAGCATCACGGTCTAGTACAAAAATCCAATCAGGATTACTTTGTGCAATAGCTTCAACAGAAACTTCATCCCCTTGATGATCGGAAGAAGTTTTGTCAATTTCTAATGCCGGAACCCAATCAAAAATTTCATACATTGGTCCCCAAACACGTCCAGAGTGAGGAGCGGCAAAACCAATATTTCCACCAGAAACTATAACACTCATAATTGTATCCGTTCCATTATAAGCAGACTTAGCACTTTCGATAGCTTGTTCAAAATCAGCTACCAATTGTTCTGCTTCAGTATTCTTATCAAAAATCTGTCCCAAAGCAATTGTATTATCCTTAAATCCATTTACAAAGTTTTCTCCTGGTGTTGCAGCTTCCTCAGAAACATCAAAGTTTAAATCAATAACAGTTGCATTTGGCACTAATTTTTTTATTTCTTCATAATAGCTAGCAAATCTTTGTCCAACAATTACAAGTTCAGGATCTACAGCTGCTAAAATTTCAAGATTTGGTTCACGATGATTTCCAATATCTTGAACTGATTCATTAGCTACATATGGTGAATCCGCAGGCATTACAGCTTTTGGAGCAGCCGCTAATTCAATTCCCCAATCTGATAAAGTTTCAAATGTTCTATTATCTAAAGCAACTACATTCTTTGGATTTACAGGAACAGTAACAGTTCCATGAGCATCAGTGATTTCTACCGAGGTAGGTTTTTCTTCCGCTGAATCATCTGCCTCTTCAGTAGATTTATCTACAGTTTCAGTAGACTCAGTTGCTTGCTCATTACTTTCAGTTTTATCCGTTTCATTACTTGAATTCGAGCAAGCTGCCAACATCAAAACAAAAATTGCTAAAATAAGAGTTAATTTAAATTTACCCATTTCTAGTATCTCTCTCCTTATATATATGTTTTATAGACAAACAGGTTATTGAATTGATAAAATTAATATGTATGTATTTTTATGCATGATTTAAATAATAAACTCTACTTCACATAGTGCATTGCAACAACACATAAACAACATAATTGATTATGATTATCATTATCAATAACCACCTTAAGTATATCAATTAAAAAAATAGTGTCAACTGTTCTTTTATAACTTTTTTACTAAAAAAGTGGCTTTTGCGTATTTACACCAAGTTCTTAACTGCTTAATGAATAGATTAAGTCAATTTATATAATAAAAGTAAAAGCAGATTAATTAGAGTATCGGACCTTTAAATCAAAAAAGGTGCCAGGTTCTAAAACAATTTAGAACCTGGCACCTTCAATCTCTTATGTTGTTAGAATACTCATATCTACCAGTTCTATTAATTTTTTCAATGTTTCAATCTGCTCGTCAAATGATATTTTAAAAGTTGGCATTGACGCTGGTTCTCCTTGTGATCCGATATTAATTGGGCACAGAAGAATTAGTTACACGTTCAAGAAGCAAGGTTGAATTGACGACCAGCTTTTCTTCAGGACAAGTTCTCTTCAGAATCCTCCACCCCTCTTTATTCAACTTAGATTCATCAATCGCTTCATACATGATTCTCCTCATCCCCTCTGCTGTACGGACAGCTACTAAAGGATTTGCGGAAGTCCTGCTAATTGTTTCAAGCACCGCCTGCTTGTTTCGAACGAGACTAGCGACAAAGATCCGGCTATAAGAGCTGTAGTCGAACTCAGATCCATCCTTCAATACGACAGTAACTTTATCTCCTAAGCCTAAGTGCTCCAGCAAATAGCATGATGCGTCATAGGCAACAGCATTCATTTCCAAACAGATAACCTCCGCATCACTGAGCAGGTGTAGAATAATAGCACTTATCGGCATTGGACCGCTACCTACAAAAATAATGGGTGACTTTTCTGTGTTACAATCTTGCAGCACGTACTGTAATTCCTGACTTACTAGGGAAAAGTAACTGTTCCAATTAGGCAAACTTTTTACGATATCTAAGACGGATCCTTCTAATTTGCAAATCTCATGAGAATCTCTAAGTTCTACAAGAAATTCGATTTCTGACAACTTATCCCGCAACTTTTGTTGATTTTTTTGAATATACTCGTTGTTTAAAATAGCTTGTATTTCTATTGGAGAAAAATAGGATCGCAACTGAAGTAAAAGATGGTTGAATACATCCGATACCAATTGATTCGCAGGTGAAACATCTGTTTCTTTCTGAAGAAGCTCATTTGCTTCACGGAAAAAAGCGATAAAGTTATCAACTCTTTGCATACTTGGCGCTTTCCTTGTATCTAGTAAAGAACCAGTTGAAGAATCCTTCATGTTCTCAATTCCTCCCATACTCTACACATGATTAAATACTATGAAATATATTCATGTGGTCAAGGATATAGAAGAAATAGTTTGGTCCCTGTATTAGGCGTAATTCCAAACCAATTCCGAATAGTGTCAAAGTTGTGTCTAACAAAACGACAAGAAAATGGCCACTTGTTTCAAACGAATCAAGTGGCCTTCCCAATATAACTACAAATCTATTTCGAATAGTAATGGCGCGTGATCTTGTCTTGGACCTGAATCAATCATTTCAGATTTAAGTACTTTCTCTGCCATGCGATCACTCACTAGCCAGTAATCAATTCTCCAGCCAGAATTATTTATTTTACTTGTTTTAGCACGCTGAGCCCACCAAGAATAAATACCTGGCACATCACCGTGAATATAGCGAAAAGTATCTGTAAATCCTTTTGCTAAAAGATTTGTAAAACCTTCTCTTTCTTCATCCGTAAAGCCGGCTGAACGACGGTTATTATCGGGGTGGGCTAAGTCTATTTCTTTATGCGCTACATTAAAATCACCTGTTGCAATAACCTGCTTCTCTTTATCTAAAGCAGCTAGATAATCAGCATATTTTATATCCCAAATTTGACGTTCTGCTAAACGCTTCAAACCATCGCCAGCATTCGGTGTATAAACTTGTGTTAAGTAGAAATCATCAAATTCTAATGTGATGATGCGACCTTCCTCATCCATCGTGCTTGGTGCTCCAATCTTTGGGAAGGTGACAGACGGTGACAGGTAATTTTTATATAAAAACATTGTACCTGCATAACTCTTGCGTGCTGGTTCTACTGAACTGTTCCAAACAATTTCGTAATCGGGAAACTTTTCCCCAAGAATTTCTAAATGCTTTTTAGTAGGACCGTTACTCGATAATTTTGTTTCTTGTATAGCAATAATCTCTGGGTTATTTTCAATAATTGTATTTAAGACTGCTTGAGACAATAACGCACGAGCTGAATCACTCGTTAATGCCGCATTTAGTGAATCAATATTCCATGAAATTAATTTCAATGTGTTTCCTCCTGTTCTTGTTTTATCAATTTTAAAAGTAGTCTCTACACATCTAGTAAACAGGGAACAAACGAAAAGAGCTATTTATTATTCTACTAAGGAAGACTCTTTTTCTCTTAGTAGGAATCCTGTTACTACAAAGGAACATACTGCTAGGACAACTAGAAGGATAAAAACTGAATGCAGACTTGTTTCTAAAGCATTACCATGTAATTCATCACTTAATAATAGTCCCGATACCGCAATCCCAATAACCTGTCCTAGATTCCTCATGAGATTATTAGACCCCATCGCTGCACCTCGCATATTCCAGTCCACCGCTGATTGGACGGCAACTGTATAAGCAGTAAAGGTTAAACCGAAACCGAAACCAATCACTCCAGTAACCACCATCATCCACGAAACTGGGGTATCCGCGTTAAAGAATACAAAGCCACTACAGGCCATAATAATAAAGCCGACACCAACTAACGTTATGCTACCGATGGATCTCTTACTCATCAATCTGCCTGATAATATCGCACCAATCGGCCATGTGACCGACATTGGCAACATCGCAACTCCTGAGAATGTTGCATTCAAACCTGTAACCCCTTGAACCCATAGCGGTATATAAAAAGTTATAGCGACGAGGATGAATCCCAATAAAAATCCAGCGATATTTGAAATCGTAATAAAGCCATTTTTAAATAGAGCTAATGGCAACATCGGTTCTCTTCCCTTTGCTTCAATCAAGAAAAATAAACAAAGCCCAACGACGGCCACCATAAATAAAATCACGATGCTGTTTGTGACTTGCTTATGCTCTTTCAACAATGTCAATGCATATAAAAATGCCGTCATTGTGACCGCAAATGTCAAAATACCTGCATAATCGATGATTTGCTTTTTCTTTTCGATATTTTCATGTAATGCAGTCCATAAGAGAACTAAAGATATTATCCCAAATGGAAGATTTAAAAAGAAAATCCAATGCCATGTGATCTTATCGACAATTACTCCTCCTGCAAGCGGACCGACAATGCCCGCAATTCCCCATACACTACTGATCCAGCCTTGCATTTTTGCCCGCATTTTAAATTCAAATACATCACCAATTATTGTAAAAGGAATGGTTGCCAGTGCTCCCGCACCAATCCCTTGAATAACACGATATACAATAAGCTGCTCCATTGTTAATGAAAGTCCGGACAGCACTGAGCCGATTAAGAAAATAATCGTTCCGATTGTAAACATTACCTTTCTTCCATAAAGATCGGCAAGCTTCCCGAATACTGGTGTGGCAATAACCAATGCCAATAAATAGACGGATATGACCCATGTATATAAATGGCTTCCACCTAAATCTTCAACAATCCTCGGCATCGCAGTACTGACGATTGTTCCTTCAATGGCCGTTAAAAAAGTTGCAATCAATAAAGCAATCACAACCGATTTCTTTTTTGTATCTTTGTTCAACTTCTTTTTCCTTCTTTCATAACTTAATAACTCTCTTATTGTCTAGTTCGTACCAACGTTCGGGTCTTAGGGTCAAAAACGATTGTCTCCAATTTTAGTAAGTAGCTATTCAGATGATACACGACAATTGTATACAATGTAAATGGATAGCCAATCATAACAATCTCCCTTTATCCCCTTGCGATGAAATAGCGCCCCTGCTTAAGAAACAAATCGCGGAGATTTATCAAAGTATTGTCGATGAAAATTAACGTCCTTGCCAATTATAGAGGCATCGTTTAGGTAATGCTATTGAAAGTGGTGAGCTCTTCTTCGAAGAAAAAGATGAGACATTTACTCTATAGGTTACTAAAACGAAGATTGAAAGTGGTAGATTCAAGATTCTCACCTCCAAAATTGAACATAAAAATAGCACCTTTTGTGAGATGCTATAACGTATCCACTGATACTAATTATGACTAAAAGTGAACGATTAATTAAGTGTGTATCCCCTTAATGTTTTTTCGATAATGTCGAGATCGAACAACTTTTGGATGCCACTTACGATATCATCTTCTTAAAATCTGTTTGCTTTATCATCTGACCAGTGTTTGAATTCTTCTACAATTTCTATCGGTAATTTATTCGAACAGTTATCCACATGTCTAGAATTTTTAATTTCCTAAAGCATAAAAAAAGCCTGGGTTATATTTGATTAAACCCAGGTTGTTATTAGAGTAGAATAGGAAAAGTTTAATTAAACTCAAATCCGATTGAATCGGAAAGATATTTAACTGTGAAACGTTTTTGGATTACATCTTCCTATCCAACCACGCAACTGCTTTACAATGTGTGGGGTGTGCGTGGCAACACATGGGTGCTGGTGGGTTTAAGTAATTGGCTATGTCCCCATTTAGTGAGGTTTAGCCTTTTGTATTACCTTCATCCTGTTTCTTCTTTAACAATAGTCGTCCCGTTACTTTAAGTGTAATCGGCCTAACAATACTTTACCAACCCTTGCGAACAAGAAAATTGTCGGTTACAAATTTATTTTAGAGGAATTTACATGAACTTATCGAAATTATATTGTTATACAGAAAGGAGAATTGAATTTGAATAAACTAATTGCAAAACAAATTCCTCATACGTTTGTACTGCATGGGGACATTAGACATGATGAATATTATTGGATGAAAGATAAATCCAATCCAGAAGTAATCGCTTATTTAGAGCAGGAAAATATCTTTTATGATGAAGTCATGAGTCCTTTGGAAAGCTTAACAACTGAATTATACGATGCAATGGTGTCACGCGTTCCCGCTTCAGAAAGTCAGGTACCCATCCAAAAAGGTCCTTACTATTATTACTACCGTTTAGAAAAAGAAAAACCATATCCCATTTTCGCTCGTAAACGCGCAGAAAATCGTGTGGCATTAGCATCTTCTGAAGAAGAAATTACAATAGATGAAAATGCACTCGCTAAAGGGGATGACTATTTAAGTGTTACTGTGCAGCGTTATTCTAAAGATCACCGCTATGTTGCTTATTTAGAAAATCGCGACGGCACAGATAGCTATACGTTATTTGTGAAAGATTTGCATACAGATGATATGTTAGAAGATACAATTCCAAATGTTTATATTTACAGCAGCGTTGAATGGAGTAACTGCGGACAGTACATTTTTTATGTGAAGCTAAACGAATTACAGCGTCCATATCAAGTCTGGCGTCATGAAATAGGTACTAAACATTCGTCCGATTTGCTTTTATTTGAAGAAACGAACGTAACTTTTAATTTATTTATTAAAAAATCAAAAAGTAATCGCTTTATTTTCGTAGTTTCGCAATCAACGACGACAACAGAAGTTCAAATTATTGATGCGGATGAGCCATTATTAGCGCCTCAGTTATTTGAAGCACGCCGCGAAGGCATTGAATACGATGTAGAGCATTGGGAATCCGAGCTTTTACTATTAACAAATGAAAATGCATTGAACTTCACATTACTTCGTTGTCCACTGGATAACTTCAATGAGCATACGGCTGTTGTTCCGTACGATGAGAAGCGGTTTATCCAAAATATCTATCCATTTAAAAGCCATGTATATGTAACGGGTCGCGAAAATGGATTAGAGCAAGTTTGGCGTATCGAGGGTGATTCTCTTATTCAGTTAGATTGGGATGAAGCCATTTATTCTGTATCACTAGTTCCAGATCAAGACTATGAAGCTTCAGAAGTTTTAGTTCAATACCAATCATTTTTAACGCCGAAAACGACAATGCGTATCGATATTGAATCGGGAGAAAAGGAAGTATTACAAAAGGCACCAGTCACAGGCGAGTATGACCCCGAGCAATACGTCCAACAACAGGTTTGGGCAACAGCAGCTGACGGTGTAAACGTTCCAATACTTCTTCATTATAAAAAGGGTGCGCTTGACAACGGCCCAGCGCCGCTTATTTTAAATGCTTACGGCTCATATGGATATAGCAGCGATCCATTTTTTAGCGCTTATCGTCTACCTATACTTGATAAAGGAGTGATATTGGCGATTGCGCAAGTGCGTGGTGGTTCAGAGCTAGGACGTACGTGGTATTTTAATGGAAAAATGCAGAAAAAACGCAATAGTTTTACGGACTTTATCGATGCAGCGGGTTATTTAATTGAGCAAGGCTTTACAACAACCGAACTTATCGCGGCTCGTGGCGGAAGTGCTGGTGGATTGTTAGTAGGTGCCGTATCTAATTTGGCGGGCGATTGTTTTAAAGTCATTGTTTCAGAAGTACCATTTGTCGATATTGTAACGACGATGCTAGACGATTCGATTCCATTAACGACTTTAGAATGGGATGAATGGGGTAACCCGCAAAACGAGGACGATTATTTCTACATGAAATCTTATAGTCCGTACGACAATGTAGAGGCAAAACCGTACCCTAATATGTATATTACGACAGGCTTAAATGACCCGCGCGTTGGTTATTGGGAGCCTGCGAAATGGGTAGCTCGACTGCGCGAATTAAAATCAGATGACAATACACTTGTTTTAAAAACAAACATGGGTGCTGGCCATTTTGGCGCATCCGGTCGTTTTAACCAGCTTCGTGAACTCGCGGAGTGTTACTCGTTTATTTTGAGTAAGTTTGGTTTTTAGCCTTTTAGTCAGAACAACAAAACGCATCCTCACGAATGAAAATGCATTTTGTTGTTCTTTATTTAAACCAGCCCCATTAGATTCCTTACGTTAAAAATTAGAATACACCTTGATGAAATTCTCTTAATTCTCTTTTTGAATTTCACGTCTTTGTTCATTCGCTTCCTCCACTAACCTTCTCCCCCTCTGCATTCATTAGTATCCCTTCCTTAACTTAAAAAGAACGAATTCCATTATTAAGAATTCGTTCTTGAGTATTTATATTAGCTCCAACCAAGCAACCGCCTCACAATGCGTTGTCTGTGGAAACATATCAACAGGCTGTACTTCCATCGTTTTATAGCCGCCATCTTCTAAAATGCGCAAATCACGAGCAAGTGTCGCAGGGTTACATGACACATAAACAACTCTTTTCGGACGTTGTTCAATGATTGTCGTAAGTAAGGCCTCATCGCAGCCTTTTCTAGGTGGATCGACTACTAATACATCTGCCGATTTACCTTCCTTATACCATTTAGGAATAACTTCTTCCGCTGGACCTGCTTCGAAGTAAGTGTTCTTGAAACCGTTCAACTCTGCATTACGCTTGGCATCTTCTATAGCTTGTGGCACGATTTCTACACCTAGTACTTGTTTTGCTTGTTGTGCTAGGAATAACGAAATGGTTCCGATTCCACAATATGCGTCAATCACTGTTTCGTTTCCGGAAAGCTGTGCGTAATCGAGTGCTTGTTTATAGAGCACTTCTGTTTGTACTGGATTCACTTGATAGAACGAGCGAGCCGAGATTTCAAATCGTACGTCTCCTATTAGATCTTCGATAACAGATTTGCCCCAGACAGTATTTGTTTCATCTCCGAAAATAACATTCGTATTACGTGGGTTTACGTTTTGCACAATAGAAGTGACATTTGGCTCTACTTCTCTTATTAACTCAATAATCGCATCTTTTTTAGACAGTTTGGCATGCTTCGTAACTAGCACGACCATCACTTCTTCAGTTGCGCGACCTTTTCTTACGACAAGATGACGTAACTGTCCTTTTTTCGTCTCTTCATTATAAGGAATTAAATCTAGTTGCAATGCATGTTCTTTTACTGCACGCATTAATCGATCTGCTTCATCTGATTGGATAAGGCAAGTATTGGTATCTGCAATTCGATGGGACTTGGATTGATAAAAACCTGCCAGTACTTGTCCATCTTCCAAGGCAAATGGAATTTGGGATTTATTGCGGTATTCCCATGGTTTCTCCATTCCTTTTACTGGTAGCACAGGGGCATCTATTTTACCGATTCGCTTCATCACATTTCGAACCATATTTTCTTTCCAAGCAAGCTGTCCTTCATAAGATAAATGCTGTAATTGACAGCCTCCACATTCCCCGAATACTGGGCATGGTGCATCTACGCGAAATGGGGATGGCTCTACGATCTTTTTTAATTTTGCGAAGCCATAGTTTTTCAATGTTTTTAACACATGTACTTCTGCGGTTTCGTTCGGTAAGCCGCCCTGGATAAATAGCGGGTAGCCATCTACTTTAGCAACTCCTGCTCCATCATGCGTCAAATCTTCAATATGGATTGTTAACTGGTCATTCTTTTTTACGGGTGTATTCACTTCATATCTCCGTTCTTGTTTTGATTGATTTATTATACCAAAATGAGCGACTTTTTGGGTGTCTGCCACACTTTTCTCCCCATTAAAAACAGACGCCATTAGGACGTCTGTTTTAATACGCTCGCATTTTTTACTCACTATCTAACATCCCTAAAAAAGTCGCCGGAATGGTTAGTTGTTGGTTTTTAACGATTAGCTTTGTAAGTTCATCGATCGTTTCTATTTTATTTTCATCTTTAATAATTTTAATCTCGTTATGCAGGCGTTCCATCTTTTGGTCTAGCGCGTAAGCCGAGTCAGCTGCTTCTTTGAGCTCTTTTAATAATCTTTCTGGTACGAACTGATCGTATTTATAAAAGATTTTATGCTCTAAGCTTGCCCAAAAATCCATCGCTATTGTACGAATTTGAACCTCTACTGTCACGAGTTCTTTACAATCAGACATAAAGACGGGAATTTCTACTAGTAAGTGTAAACTTTTATATCCATTATTCTTCGGATTTTGGATATAATCTTTTACATTTAATATTTTAAGATCACTTTGGTTTCGTAGCATTTCATAAATTTGATAAATATCTGAGATAAACGAACAAGTGATACGAAGTCCTGCAATATCCTTTACATTTTCTCGAATACTATTAACGGAAATTTCTTTTCCTTTTCGCCCAAGCTTTTTCATAATACTTTCAGGTGATTTCAATCGAGAACTCGTATGTTCAATTGGATTATATTCGTGGATCATTAAAAATTCTTCTTGAAGAATCTCAATCTTTGTTTCAAGTTCGGCTAATGCAAATTTATATATTAGCATTAGGCGTGTCATGTTTTTTCTCATTTGCTTAAACTGCTCTAGTTGTTCAGGATTCATAAGTTAGTGCTCCTTCAATATATGTGCCTGAGGAAATCATACCAAATTTAAATGCAGTTCACAAAAATAATGGATGTTCATTCACTTACATTGAACTTGCTTCTTGACGATTTCCACTAGTTGTTCCCATGTTTGAATTTCAAAAGTTGGTTGGATTGCCGTCACATTCTTTTTCCCATGTGGGTTAAACCAACAAGTGTCGATGCCGTAATTATTGCCTCCTTGTATATCGGAAGAAAGCGAATCACCAATCATCAATACACGAGATTTGTCCAAAATTTGAAGTTTATCCATTGCATACTCAAAAACTTCTGCTTGAGGCTTTTGAAAACCAACTTCCTCCGAAGTAATAATTACTTCAAACAAATCTTTTAACGACGAACCTCCTATTCTTGCATGTTGCGCAATTGTAAACCCATTTGTTAATACTGCAAATCTACAACCCGAAAGATTCGCAAACATTTCTTCAACGCCTTCGATCATATGTACTTCTTTTCCTAAATTCTCAATGTATTGATGGCCAAAGATTTCCGCGTTTATATCCAACGCTTCCTCTAAAAATAAACGTTTAAATCGTTCTACTTTCAACTCTGCTAAATTGGTGCGACCATGCTCCAAATCATCCCATAATACTTTACTAATCGCTTTGTAGCTTGGAAGATAATCTTTCACACCATTCGGTAAACCATATTCCATAAATAGATTGTGCAGTGCATGCTTCTCTGTCATCCCAAAATCAAGCAATGTATCATCCAAATCAAATATCAAAACATCATATCTCATTTTCGTTCCCGTCCTTTTACTCACTTTATAATTTCTATTTTACCACATATTAAAAAAACCTCGGATTCCCGAGGTTCATTTATTCCTAACTGCACCGTCTTTCGAGGCAGCCCAAAATGCTACAACAATGGCTAGTATCAGAACAATAAAAGGTGCATAAAAGATTAAAAAGTCAGTCATACTGCTCCTCCTTAGGCGTGATTGTCTTTTTTACCGCGAACATAATCTTTGTTGAATAAAAACAAACGTAACAATAAATAAAGTGACGGTATTAGTAAAGCAAGTCCTGCGATAAATGCAATAATGAGCGCAATCGCCATTGCTTCGTTCGTAAAACTATCGTAAATCGTCAAGTATGGGTAGAGCAAATACGGTCGATGGGCAAAGCCGTATGCAAAAAATGCGATAAGAAATTGCCCGCCCATAAGTACGAAAGCAAATCCATAACTTCTTTTTTTAACTAACAGCCAAACCGTTCCTAAAAACAATAAAAACGATATACCAAATGCCCACCAAATGTCCATCATATGATCGTAATGCTCCCGATTATGTGAGCGAAGTTCCACCATAATACCAGCAGCAGCTATGATTGTTGGAAGGGCCCAAATCAGAGCATATTTCCTCATTAACTTTGTCGCATCTGGATCCCCTGCAGTATTGGCATACCATGTTAAAAAAACAGCAGATATATACAAAACAGCAGAGAGACTAAGGACCACAATAGACCAAGTTAAAGGACTAGTAAATAGTGCTTGATAGTCGAGTGAAGGATAACCATTCACCATATGAATGAAGCCGCCCTCAGAGATCGTTAATACAATCGATAATGCAGCGGGGATAAATAACCCAGCTAATCCGTACATAAAAGAATATCCTTTATGTCCCCTTGAGCCATATGTCTCAAAGGCGTAATACGATCCACGAATAGCAAGTAATATTAAAGCGATACTTGCGGGCACTAAAAGTGTTGTGCCGTAGTAAAACGCTGTTTTCGGGAAAAATCCTATGATTCCTACAAAGAAAAATACAAGGAATACATTCGTTACTTCCCAAACTGGCGATAGATACCGTTGAATCACATTCGTCAAAATATGCTGTCTTCCTGTGAGCAAGCTATATGCATTAAAAAAACCTGCCCCAAAGTCGATAGAGGCGACGATTAAATAACCAAATAAAAACAACCACAGTACCGTAATACCAATGATTTCTAATGTCATGAAATGTCAGCTCCCTTTTCCGCATGACGATCTGCTAACTCTTTTTCTACCGGATTTCTTCTGAACATCCGCGTCAATACGACGATACTTCCGATTCCAAGCACTAAATATAATAAAGAAAATAAAATAAGCATCGTATCGACATGCTCACTTGTAGTTGCCGCATCCTTCACTCGCATTAGTCCTCTTAATATCCACGGCTGTCTGCCAACTTCTGCAAGCCACCATCCCGCTTCGATCGCTAACAGTGTAAGCGGACCTCCTAACACAATCAACCAGCGGAACAATCTAGACTCTACAACCTTCCATTTCATTTGCGTGCCTAACCAGTACGCAGCTGAAAGGAAAGTCATCCACACGCCAATTGTCACCATGATATCGAACAAGTAATGAATATATAAGGGTGGAATTTCATCTTCTGGGAACTGGTCCAGTCCAATGACTTCTGCTGTTGGATTAAAATGAGCCAAAATACTTAAAGCAAATGGAATTTTAATGGCATATTTAACTTCTCCGTCATCTAACACTCCATATAATATAAGCGGGGCATTTGCTTCTGTTTCAAAATGCCATTCTGCGGCTGCCAGTTTTTCCGGCTGATACTCAGCTAAATATTTTCCAGAGAAATCTCCAATAATTGCTGCTGCAATAGAGAAAACAAGCCCTACTTTCATCGTTAAAAAGAGTGCCTTTTTATGATAAACATGATTGGAACCTTTTAATAAACGGAAGGCTGCTATTGCTGCCAATACAAACGCAGCAGTCATGTAAGCGGTTATAACCACATGCGCCACTTTAGTCGGCATGGCCGGGTTAAACATGGCAACCAATGGACTAATATTTACTAGCTCCCCATTCACTACATCAAACCCTTGAGGAGCGTTCATAAAAGCATTCACAATCGTTATAAATACAGCTGATGCGGATGCCCCAATTGCTACTGGAATAAGTAATAATAAATGCTTTTTCTGGTTCTCGAAACGATCCCATGTATACAAATAAATGCCAAGAAAAATTGCTTCAAAAAAGAACGCAAATGTCTCCAAAAATAGAGGTAGTGCAATGACATTCCCCGCCAATTGCATAAAATTCGGCCAAAGTAAGGATAACTGCATCCCAATAGCGGTTCCTGTTACCACACCAACTGCAACTGTAATAACAAATCCTCTTGCCCACCGCCTAGCCAGTAATATGTAATGCTCATCATTCTTTTTAATCCCTACCCATTGGGCAATCATAATCATAAGTGGAACACCGACACCTATAGTCGCATAAATAATATGAAAAGATAAAGTGAGCTCGGTTAATACACGACTAAAAAATACCGCTTCCTCGTTTCCCATTCCTTCTCCTCCTTAACTCCCGAACATTCTCCCAATTATAGAAAGTAGCATAACTCCCGCAACAATAAAGGCAAGCCACATTAAATACTTTTCTTGCTTTTTGTACATATACGTTCCTCCCCTTTTTTATATGTTACCCGGAAAACAGATTGTTTAACATTATGCTGGAAAAAATAAAAAAACCAGCATCATTTAAGAATACTGGTTTTGATTTTAAGTTTTTAAGGTCTGTCTTGTTCCCGAATTTCATCAATCGGGACAAAAACCTCTATATGTCTATATAAATTTTGGAATGTAGCTGGTATATTACCACCGTATTCCCCATCTAAGTTAAGTAGCACTTTTTCCTCTGAAGTCACTTTTATATGTCTTGCCTTTTTATAAATAACATGTGGATCTTCTAAATGTTCTCCACGAATTGCAAGCGATGCTAAGCGAATAAACTCAGCCATATTTACTTTCTTCAAAATCAATAAAGAGAATTTCCCATCATTAACACTAGAGTTTGGAGCCAGCTTTTCAAATCCGCCGACCGAATTCGTCAGTCCAACTAAAAACATCATCGCTTCATCATCAAACACTTCATCATCATACTCAATTCGAACTTTCGTCGCATTAATAGATGGAAGCATTTCTATACCTTTTAAATAATATGCTAATTGACCAAGCACTGTTTTTAGCTTACTCGGCACTTCGTATGTCAGCTCAGTGATCCGTCCCCCACCAGCAATATTTATAAAGTATCGTTCATTATTCACAAGCCCAACATCTACAGGTATCGTATCACCTTTTACAATGATTTCTACCGCTTTTTGAATATCTCTCGGAATATGCAAAGCTCTTGCAAAATCATTCGTCGTTCCCATCGGAATAAGCCCAATTTTAGGACGTTCTTCAAACTCACTTACACCTGCTACCACTTCGTTAAGTGTGCCATCTCCACCTGCAGCAATGACTAAATCAAAACCGTTCTCCACTGCTTTTTTTGCCGCAGAAATAGCATCTCCTTCTCCAGTAGTTGCATGGCAAGACGTTTCATAACCTGCAATTTCTAACGTTTCTAATACCTCGGGTAAGTTTTTCTTGAAAATTTCTCTCCCCGAAGTTGGATTATAGATGATTCGTGCACGTTTCATAATCTTTTCCTCTCTGCTTCACAATTCTTACTAGTCATAAAGACTTCTTTTCTAAAGAAAAAGTTTCATTCCATTACTAAAAGAGCCGACTTATGCCGGCCCCGCTATCTTATTCGGAATTATTTATTTTTGTAGTGCTTGTAACCAGTTATTACGAATATCTTCATAAACCGCTAAATGGAAGTCTTTGTTGTCCGTAAACTCTTTACTCATCTGAGCATAAAATGCTTTTTGTACTTCCTCAAATGTTGGGTCTTCTTTATCTGGAAATTTAGATCTACCTTCCATGACAAACTGTTGAACTTTTTCTGCACGTGGTCCCCATTTCGAAATAACTTCACCTTCACTATTTAACAATAAATAAACAGGAATAGAACGTCCACCATTCGTTAAATATTGATCCATCAATTCGAGGTTTTCATCGCGATATACAGCGCGTACATCTAAGCTAGCCGCTTCAGCAATTCTACGCACTATTGCATTATTCATCATTGCATCCCCACACCAGTCTTCTGTAATAGCCAGTACATGAGGTGCTTTTTCTTTTAATAATTCGATAAATTCATCATCCGCAGGAACTTCGAATTGGTCATAAATGCTAAATGACTCTTCTTTTTTCGTTGTCATATCATCCATATATTGAGTAAGTGGTTTTGCATTTTCAAAATATTGCTGTTCTGTATGCATTCGAAATGACCCCCTTTTTACTTTAGTATACTTCGTTCCACTAGCTTATTCAAATAAGTTGGCTAGCAAAATTTAGGGGAAATATGTCGTTAGGAAAATGATGATGAACTTAATAGGGATAGTGTGTCGTAGTGAGTTGTAAAAAGTGTCCGCAAGGATGTTCGCAGCAGGGCGGACGCTTTCCGTAGGGTGAGCGATGAGCCTTCACCGCCGCGCCTACGCGCGTACGTTGTGAAGTCTCATTTTACTCACTTGATCCTACTGGAGTCGCCTCCCTGCTGCGAAAATCCAATGATAAAACACTGACTTATCAATGTCCGAAACTAACAATAAATGGTTGAATGAGACAATCTTGCCTTTGAACACGACAAACTAGTCGAGCAGATGACGGCCAGGCAAAGTCGGCTGGCTATTACGCTTATTATTCCTCTAATATGTCGAAATCTTAGCCATCTCAATACAAATAAACTTGCTATTATAAAAAATTAGTTGCTCTCATGCTGATTTTAGTTGCTTTCGTACTGAAATTAGTTACTTTCAATAGCTCTTTGATTGCCCTTAGCCATTCTTTGGAATTCTGCCCGAAGGTGTAAGACCCTGCAAGAGCGTTAGCGGCGTAGCGGCGTAGCGGCTCGTCACTCGCCCGACTAAAAAACAGCGGTCACCTAATTGAGCTCACTAAAACGCATTATCCCTAAATAACGCCTAATATAAAAAGAGGCATACCCTATATTAATAGAGTATGCCACAGAATTTACTATTTATCTTTTTACAATTTCTTCATTCAAAATTTTATTAACAAGCGGTGGGTTCGCTTGTCCTTTTGTTGCTTTCATAATTTGACCAACTAAGAAGCCAATTGCACGGTCTTTCCCGTTTTTAAAGTCTTCGATTGATTGTGGATTTGCATCAAGTGTTGCTGTAACAATTTCACGAAGTGCGCCTTCGTCTGAAATTTGTACTAAGCCTTTTGCTTTTACAACTTCTGCTGCGTCTCCACCGTTATCTGCAAGTTCTTTAAATACTTTTTTCGCGATTTTCGATGAAATCGTGCCATCAGAAATTAGCTTGATCATACCAGCAAGATTAGATGGTGTCAGTTGAATGTCTTTCAATTCTTTTTGATCTGCATTTAAGTATGCAGAAACTTCACCCATTAACCAGTTCGAAGCTAGTTTCGAATCTACTCCCAAGGCAATCGTTTCTTCAAAGAAATCGGACATTTCTTTTGTTAACGTTAATACCATTGCATCATATGCTGGAAGTCCAAGTTCTTCGATGTAACGCTTTTTGCGAGCATCTGGAAGTTCTGGGATTTCGGCACGGACGCGTTCTAACCATGCATCATCAATCACGATGTCTACTAAATCCGGTTCTGGGAAATAGCGATAGTCATCTGTTCCTTCTTTAACACGCATTAGAATTGTTTTACCCGTTTTCTCATCAAAACGACGAGTTTCTTGCTCGATTATTCCACCAGAAGAAAGCACTTCTGCTTGGCGGATTTCTTCGTGTTCAAGACCTTTACGAACGAAGCTAAATGAGTTTAAGTTTTTTAACTCTGCTTTCGTACCGAATTGTTCTTGACCGTATGGACGTAAGGAAATGTTCGCATCACAACGTAGTGAACCTTCTTCCATTTTACAGTCGGAAACGCCTGTATATTGGATAATTGATTTTAATTTTTCAAGGTATGCATAAGCTTCTTCAGGTGTGCGAATGTCTGGCTCCGACACGATTTCTACTAAAGGAGTACCTTGACGGTTGAAGTCTACTAGCGAATAACCATCCGCATGCGATAATTTACCAGCATCTTCTTCCATATGAAGACGAGTAATACCGATACGTTTTGTTTCTCCGTTTACTTCAATTTCAATCCAACCATTTTTACCAATTGGCTTATCGAATTGAGAAATTTGATAAGCTTTTGGATTGTCTGGATAGAAATAGTTTTTACGGTCGAACTTTGTATGTTGTTCGATTTCCATATTTAACGCTAGCGCTGCACGCATAGCGAAATCTACTACACTTTTGTTTACTACGGGAAGTACACCAGGGTAACCAAGGTCAATTACTGTTGTATTTGTATTTGGTTCAGCGCCAAAGTGATTCGGTGCTGCAGAGAAGATTTTAGAGTTTGTTTTAAGCTCTACGTGTACTTCTAAACCAATAACTGTTTCAAAGTTCATCTTATTTTCCCTCCCAAATTTGAGGAGTTTGTTTATGGAAATCTGTCGCTTGCTCATATGCATGAGCTACACGATAAATCGTTGACTCATCAAAATAATTCCCGATAATTTGTAATCCTAGTGGCATCCCATCTTCGAATCCACATGGAATGGAAATAGCTGGTACACCTGCTAAGTTAATCGGAATCGTTAAAATATCGTTTGCATACATCGTTAATGGATCTTCTACAATTTCACCAATTTTGAATGCTGGTGTCGGTGCAGTTGGTCCAATAATTACATCATAATCAGCTAACACTTTATCATAATCTTCTTTGATCAATGTGCGAACTTGTTGTGCTTTTTTATAATAAGCATCGTAAGTTCCAGCACTTAACGAATACGTTCCAAGCATAATACGACGTTTTACTTCGTCTCCAAATCCTTGAGCACGTGTTTCTTTATAAAGATCCATTAAACTTTCTACATTTTCTGCACGGAAACCATAACGGATTCCATCGAAACGTGAAAGGTTAGAAGATGCTTCAGAAGAAGAAAGGATATAATATGTTGCTAAAGCATATTTAGAATGTGGCAATGAAACCTCTTCCCAAGTTGCGCCAAGTGATTCTAACACTTTCAATGCTTCCATAACAGATGCACGAGCTGCTTCGCCAACTCCTTCTCCTAAATATTCTTTAGGAACAGCGATACGTAAACCTTTAATGTCACCAGTTAAAGCAGCTGCAAAATTTGGTACTTCCACGTCTGCTGAAGTAGAATCTAGTGGATCCACTCCTGAAATCGCTTCTAATAGTAGAGCGTTGTCTTCTACATTGCGAGTAATCGGACCAATTTGGTCTAAAGAAGAAGCAAATGCCACTAGTCCAGAACGAGAAACTCGTCCATATGTAGGCTTCATCCCAACAACACCACAGTAAGCAGCTGGTTGACGGATAGAACCACCAGTATCTGAACCTAGAGAGAATGGTACTTCCCCCGCAGCTACTGCAGCTGCAGACGCTCCTGAAGAACCACCTGGTACTCTATCTAAAGACCATGGGTTTTTCGTCGTTTTGTATGCTGAGTTTTCATTAGAAGAACCCATCGCGAATTCATCCATATTTAACTTTCCAATTGTAACCATTCCTGCTTCACGTAACTTTTTCACAACAGTAGCATCATAAATTGGGTTAAACCCTTTTAGTATTTTACTAGCACAAGTTGTTTCTAATCCTTCTGTTACGATATTGTCCTTCACTCCGATTGGTAAACCAAATAAAGGTCCACGCTCTTCCAAAGGTACTGTGTCTAACTCAGCAGCTTTTGCTGTTGCTTGTTCTTTGTTTAATGCTAGGAAAGCTTCTACATCGCCATCTAGTTTTTCTACACGTTCAAAAGCTTCTTTTGTCAAATCTGCAATCGAAACTTCTTTGCTATGTATAAGTTCTTGTAGTTCTTTCGCTGAACGTTCAAATAACGTCATTTGTTTCCCTCCTTACAATGATTAGTCCATAATAGCTGGTACTTTTACTTGACCTGCTTCTTGTTCTTTTACATTTAACATCATCGTCTCACGGTCTAGTCCTTTAGATGCTACGTCTTCACGTAGAATATTCACTAAAGGTAGTACATGTGTCGTTGGTTCTACGTTTGTCGTATCCAATTCTTTCAATTGCTCAGCAAATTCTGTAATTGCACCTAGTTGAAGCGCAAACTTTTCCGCTTCTTCTTCCGTAATTGCAAGACGTGCTAGATGTGCAACATGCTTCACTTCTTCTTTTGATAATTCCGCCATTTTTCACACCTCCGAATTCAATAACCATAGGCAATATCATACCATTTTTCACTCTACTTGAACAGAGTGACACATTTTATAATTTATTGCGTGTAAATATGCACAAACGGTTCTTCTTCACCAGGTCTCTTAATGAGTAATGCTTCTGCTCCATTCAATGAGTTTACTTGCACTTCTACATTCATCGAAGAATTAAAATGATCCTTCACTAGCCCTGCAAGATGCTGTGTAAAGCCAATCACTTCCGAAGTGCCATAAAACTGAATGGGAATGGTAATCGTCCATTTTTGCAGTTGTTTGTCTTTAAAATAACCAGTTCCAATTACGCCTGTATAATTCGAAAAATACTTTTC
The DNA here is from genome assembly GCF_044762855.1 of Psychrobacillus sp. NPDC096389. NCBI lineage: Bacteria > Bacillati > Bacillota > Bacilli > Caryophanales > Bacillaceae > Psychrobacillus > Psychrobacillus sp. NPDC096389. Next base: position 188,861 of record NZ_JBIWFB010000009.1, read on the forward strand.
TACATCTTGTTTGAAGTTGCGGAAAATCGTATCTAAATCACGATATTTTTCTTCTGATTGTGCTGTAGGAAATAGAATATATTCCTCATCGATCGGTTTCCAATCAGAAACGTTTTTTCCACTAGGAGCCGTACTATAAGTGAAGTATGTTCCAGGAACTACCGCATTTCTACTATTTTGTTTAAAAAGTCCGACCACAATCGGGATATCTGCTAATCCATCTATTTGACGCATACGATTAACGACTTCTTCTGCAATCTTCTTCCCGTTTTCTTCGATTTGAGCTTGCGTTAACTGTTCTTCAAAAGTTGCCCCGTACGCTTCTTTTTGATAATAATAAATAGAATTTAAAGCAAGTCCTACAGAAATTCCAGCAAGCTTCACTGTATTCTCTTCTTTTACCAAGTAATTTTGCTCTACAATATGAGTGATATAAACTGGAGCATTTTTTGCTTTTTCTTCTCCAGTAAGCCCTTCATCACTAGGATTTAAACCATCCTTTGTTTGATTGCTTCTTGCTAACCAAGAACTGATTGTTTTCCCTTTTAAATATTGTCCTTCTTGAAACAAGTATTTATCTGGTGAAAACTCATTTTGAGATATGCGAAGGAGGCCTGTTTCTACTTCTTTCATATCATATTTTGTCGCTAGATTTGATACAACTAGTCCTCTACTTGCACTTTCTTCGTAAGGCAAAATAGTACGGTAATATGTCTCATCCAACTGCAAGCTTGGAATAACGACGTTTTTTGTAACTGCCTCTTCCGTATTTTGAATAACATCTGTTTCGTTATTCAAAGAAGGAGTACATCCAGAAACGATTAGCAATAACACTAGGATTGCTATCCCTATTATTTTTTTGTTCATGTTTTGACCCCTTAATCCGCTAAATGATCTAATAATTTTTGTTCATTCCAAACTTCTATGCCAAGGCTTGTCGCTTTTTCTAGCTTAGATCCTGCTTCTTCACCTGCAATAACTAAATCTGTTTTTTTACTTACACTGCCTGCAACTTTACCACCAAGCGCTTCAATTCTTTCTTTCGCTTCTGGCCGAGTCAACTGCACCAGTTTTCCAGTGAGGACAATTGTTTTATTTGCAAATGGACTATCTTCTAGTAAGGACATATCTACAATTTTACCAGTATACTGCAATGCAAGGCCCGCTTCTTTTAACCGTATGATTAGCTGTTGTACTTCTTCTTGCTCGAAATAAGTAACAAGTGAATCCGCCATCTTATCACCTATTTCAAAGATTGCAGTTAGCTCTTCTTTTGTAGCTTTCATCAGTGCGTCGAAATGATGGAATGTTTCTGCAAGTATTTTCGCAGCTTTTTCTCCGATATGGCGGATCCCAAGACCAAACAATACACGCTCCATCGAATTCGTTTTAGAAGCCTCGATTGCTGCTACTAAGTTTGTTGCCGATTTTTGTCCCATTCTTTCTAATTGAACTAAATCTTCTACCGTCAATTTGTATAGATCCGAAACGTCTCGGATGAGCTGTTCTCTAAATAACTGCTCCACTACTTTTTCCCCAAGACCTTCTATGTTCATCGCGTTACGTGATGCAAAGTGGTAAATGCCTTCTTGTATTTGTGCAGGACATTGTGGATTTACACAACGTAAAGCTACTTCCTCTTCAATTCTTATTAAATCGCTATCACAAACTGGGCAATGTGTTGGCATTTCATATGGTATTTCTGTACCTTTTCTTTCTTCCAAAATGACTGACACTACTTCCGGGATAATATCTCCCGCTTTTCGAATGATCACGCGGTCACCAATACGTATATCTTTTTCACGGATCAGGTCTTCATTGTGAAGGGTAGCCCGTTGAACGGTAGAGCCCGCAACGATTGCTGGTTCTAGAATGGCAGTCGGTGTTACTACTCCTGTACGGCCAACCGTCAAGTCGACGTCTATAATCGTAGTGACAACTTCTTCTGCTGGGAACTTATAGGCAATGGCAAAGCGCGGGCTTTTGGCTGTGAAGCCTAATTCCTCTTGTTGTGCGTAATCATTTACTTTAATCACAATGCCATCTATTTCATATGGAATATCATTTCTTTTGGCAGTCCATTCCTCAACAAATGCAAGTACTTCTTCAATAGAAGCACATTCTTTCGTTTCATTATTTGTCGGCAGACCTTGCGCTTTCATAAACTTCAATGCCTCAGAGTGTTGGTCAATATTCTGTTCTTCGCCGTCTCCACCCATGCCGTATACGAACATCGATAAATTTCTACTCGCGGCCATTTTAGGATCTAACTGACGAAGAGATCCTGCTGCAGCATTACGCGGATTTGCTAGAAGTTCTTCTCCACGTTCTGTACGCTCCTCATTTAGCTTGATAAAAGAAGACTTTGGCATATAAGCTTCCCCTCTTGCTTCAAGCGTCACTGGATCTTTCAGTCGAAGTGGTACAGCACGAATCGTTTTAATATTACTCGTTATATCTTCACCAGTCGTGCCATCTCCACGCGTCGCTCCCCTTACTAAACGCCCTTCTTCATAGAGAAGTGAAACCGCAAGGCCATCAATTTTCAGTTCGCATACATAGGTTGGAGTTTCGTCTATAATGCCTTGTATCCGTCGATCAAAATCACGCAAATCTTCCTCATTAAATGCATTAGATAGACTAAGCATTGGGTTTGTATGCGTCACTTTTTGGAACCCTTCACTAACAACTGCTCCTACACGTTGAGTTGGGGAGTCCGGAAATATTAAATTCGGATTTTGTTCTTCTAATGCGATTAATTCGTTCAAATATTGATCGTACACTGCATCCGGAACAATTGGATCATCTAACACGTAATAGGCATATCCATAATCATATAAAAGCTTGTGTAATTCTTTTACTCGTTCTTCTAATTTATCCATGGGGTTTCCTCCACTAAGTGAATTATCCTTTTTCAATTGGTGCAAATTTCGCTAGCAATCGTTTAATACCTGTTGGACTTGGGAATGCAATATCTAGCTCTGTATCTTCACCATTTCCTCGAACGCTAACAACCATACCTTCGCCCCACTTTTTATGCACAGCTTTATCTCCAACTTGCCAGCCCATCTTATCTCCGCCGGATTGTTTGTAAGCAGGACGAACGACAGCTGACCTTTTTGGTTCTGAAATTGTCCTAGAAGTAGGGGAAGAACTTCTATTACTTCCATTATTGCTTCCAACAACGTCTATAATATCATCGGAGATTTCACCTATAAAACGAGAAGGACTGTTAAAACTACCTCGTCCAAAAATAGTACGGGACTGCGCACAAGTAATAAATAAGCGTTCCTCCGCTCGAGTTATGCCGACATAAGCCAAGCGCCGTTCTTCCTCCATCTCGTCATCATCCCCGATAGAACGAGAATGTGGGAAAATATTTTCTTCCATTCCAATGATAAATACGACAGGAAATTCTAGACCTTTAGCCGCATGCATTGTCATTAAAATAATATTGCCTTGCGACGTATCTTCCTCTTCATCCAGCTTGTCTATATCTGAGATGAGCGCTAAATCTGTTAAGAATGCTACTAACGATTTATCGTCATTTTTTTCCTCAAATGCCTTTGTAACAGATAAAAACTCTTCAATATTTTCTAAACGACTTTCCGCTTCAATCGTCTTCTCGTTTTTTAACATTGTTTTATATCCAGTTTTTTCAAGGACTTGCTCAACAATTTCTGTTACAGATAAAAACTCTTGTATTTGTGTTAAGTTTTGGATAAGTCCATGGAACCCGACAACTGAGTTTACTGCTCTAGCTGGTAACCCCATAAAGTCGACTTCATGTAATGCATCCAGAATAGAACGATCTTGTTCTAGTGCATACATGGCCATACGCTCAAAAGAGGTTGCCCCAATATTTCTTTTTGGCTCATTAATAATACGAGCTAGTGATAAGTCATCATCGTTATTAGCGATCAAACGAAGGTAAGCTAATAAGTCTTTAATCTCCTTACGATCATAGAACTTTGTACCGCCGACAATAGTATAAGCCATATTGGATTTTACAAGTACTTCCTCCATCACACGGGATTGGGCATTTGTACGATATAGCACTGCAAAATCATCGAGCGTGCGATTTTCATTTTCCATCATATCTTGTATGGATTGCACGACGAACTGCGCTTCCTGTTGTTCATTAAAGGCACGGAAAAGCTGGATTTTTTCTCCTTCGCTATTTTCTGTGCGGAGTACTTTAGGGTATCTGCTCGTATTATTACCAATGACGTCATTTGCAGCTTGTAAGATGCGCTGAGAAGAACGATAATTTTGTTCTAGCATGATCATCGTTGCGTTGGGATAGTCTTTTTCAAACGATAAAATATTTTGAATGTCTGCCCCGCGCCAGCGATAGATCGATTGATCCGAGTCACCAACGACACAAATATTTTTAAACTTTCGCGCAAGCATCTGCACTAACTCGTACTGGGATTTGTTGGTATCTTGGTACTCATCAACGTGAATATACTGGAATTTATTTTGGTAGAACTCTAACACTTCCGGCACTCGTTTAAACAGTGTTACAGTTGTCATGATCAAATCATCAAAATCGAGGGATTGGTTCTTTCTTAAACGCTTTTCATATCCTGTATAAACTTCTGCTACCGTTTTCTCAAATGGATTCATCTCATTCATCTGTGCTCTAAAGGTATCTGCATCTATACAAATATTTTTTGCACTACTTATCGCATTTAACATCGAACGTGGATCATATTTTTTCGGGTCAATATTTTGTTCTTTTAAAATATTTTTAATAACCGTTAACTGATCGGTCGTATCTAAAATAGAGAAGTTTTTCGAATACCCGATGCGATCGATATCTCTTCTTAAGATTCGAACACACATGGAGTGGAAAGTGGATACCCACATACGCTCGCCTGTCCCGGCTCCTAAAATACCATCGATTCTTTCCCGCATTTCACGAGCTGCCTTATTCGTAAATGTAATGGCAAGTATTTTCGAAGGATATACTTCTTTTTCTACGATTAAATACGCAATGCGATGCGTTAATACTCTTGTTTTTCCAGATCCTGCTCCTGCCATAATAAGTAGGGGACCTTCTGTTGTTTTAACGGCTTTTTCTTGCTCTGTATTCATACCGTTTAATAGGTTTTTTCCTATGAGTTCCATCATGCACTCCCTCTCAAGAACATTTGTTCTTATTATATAATCCATTTCTTTTATATTCAACTACTGCTTAACAGCTTGTACTGTTTTTAAAGCTTCAGCTAAGTTTTCATATACTTGATTGCCTACGATGATTGTATCCGCGTATGTGGCCATCTCACGTGCTTGGGTAGCTGTTTTTATACCCCCGCCATAGTAAAGTCTCGTATTTTGAAGACCCGCCTTCACCTTTTTGACAACTTCCACATCACCGTACATTCCGCTGTATTCCATATAAAAAATAGGGAACTTAAACAAATGCTCGACCATTTGTGCATAGGCAATAATATCTTCCGCTGTTTCTGGTTGTTTAGCATTCGTTAACTTGGCAGCTTTACAATCTGGGTTTAATATACAATACCCTTCTGGAATAATCTCATCCCAGTTCATCACTTCTCCAAACTCTTTTGTTGCCGCATGGTGTAAATCCTTCACCCATTTTGTCTCTTGGCTATTTAAAACACTTGGAATAAAATAAAAATCAAAGCCAGGAGTAATCGATTCTATCGTCGATACTTCTAATGCGACAGGAACAGCATATCTTCTAATGCGCATTAACAAATCAATCACATTATCAAGCGTTACCCCGTCCGAACCTCCAATGATAATTGCATCGGTTCCAGACTCACAAACCTTTTCTAAAGCATCTGCATCGATTTCTTTTGCTGGATCCAATTTAAATATATGACGCCATTCTTTATAATCCATTTCTTCACCTACATTAAGTTAGTTAAGCACTCTTCATTATAACAAAAAAACTGAACAGAGGCTTCTGTTCAGTGGTTTACTATAGATAGTTTGAGATTATTCTTTTGACTGTTGAACCGACAATTCTTCCGGATATAGTCGACCAAGAATTTCATCATAATAATCATTACCATAATCATATGCACGTCTAACACGTGAAATAGTTGCAGTACTAGCTCCTGTTTCCTTTTTAATCGTTTCATATGTTTTTTTCAAGCGAAGTAAATGCGCAACCTCGAAACGCTGAGCAAGTGACTGGATTTCACTTATTGTACATAAATCATCAAAAAATTTATAACACTCTTCTATATTATTTAGTTCTAGAACGGCTTTAAATAATTGTTCCGTTTGATGTCCTTTTATTTTTTCAATTTGCATATTGTCTCATTCCCCTCTTACGCTTTTATTCAAGGTAAATAGTTTACCATATTTTCAAGTCCAGGATTGGTTGGTACAAAACTGATCCATGATTTTCCTGGTACCAATTTAGCTGGAACACCATTCTCTATCGGTACGAGAATCCCGTCTATGTTTTCCCATTCGATTTCCTTCATAGTCCCTGCTTGGAAAAGATACGCTTTTCCACCAGCAGTTAATGTTAGCTGCTGACGCCCTGCATTATCAATCGTTTTATGCGGTATTTCCATAAATATGACGTTCGCAATCTCTACGGCTTCCCCAGATTCCTTATCGATTGTTATGTCTCCACCAGTTTTACGTTCATATAAACCACTTTCCGGTATATATGTATATTGGTTTTGAAAACTTGCACCTGATCCATACTGAATGCTTATTGAAGATACTGGAGTTCCAATTTTTGCCCCTTCAACCGAATCATAAAATGATAGGGAAGGAATTTTGTGAATTTCCATCGATGCTCCGACTTTTTCTGCCCCAGCAAAAATATTTTCTTTGGAAATATACGAGTTATGCGGTGCTTTACGCTCTTTGGATCGCTTAAAAAGTATACCATCATATTGCATACCATTGATATTATCTACAACTCTTGCATTTAACATTTTCTGTGCATCTGGGCTATAGCCATGCGCAATATAAAAAGCATCTAATCCTTTTGCAACATCGACAAAATAATCGCGAGCACTTCTAACTGGTCCTACTACATCAGGTATATCACTTTGATAAAGCGCTAGAAATCTCGTCACATTTCCTTCTGCCAACATTTCGTAAACAATATCCGCCTGTTCAATCCCCGACTGTGGCCTAGCAATTGGATGATTATTCATCGTCACAATAATTGGCCTTTGTGTTTGTTCTTCTTCTGAACGAATGCCAGTAAAAGGTGCAACATAAGGAAGAACAACCGGTTCCTCTATTACTTCTTCCGCAATATCTTCTACCGTATCTTCCACCGGTATTACTTCTTCTACTTCTTTCTCATTTGAACAAGCAACAAGAAATAAACCAAGTATGCTTATAATCCCCCATTTTTTAAACATACAAAATCCCCCTACCTCATGACAGCTGGAAATAATACTTGTTTTTTCATGACATCGAAGATTCCTCTTTGTGTAACTCGGACATAAGGTAAATGTGTAGCTTGTAAGAATAATAATGTGTAAATGGCATCCCCATGCTTAAATCCTCTAGCCGCCAACTCTTTCTTTAAACACAATTCCTCTTCTATTAAAGCTTCCATCGGCTTATCCGACAGTATCCCACCTATAGGTAGTTTAAGTGTACAAACAACTTCTTCGTTTTCAACGATGACTATTCCGCCATTCATTTTTTTCATTTCATTGAAAGCTTGGAGCATGCTCTTTTTATTTTTTCCGATTAATATAATATCCCCAGTACTCGAATAAGAAGAAGCAAATCCTTTTAAATTCGTTGCAAAACCTTTAATAAGTGTAGAAACTTTCCACTTGCCAAGACGATCTATTAAAAGCAAGAAACTCTCATCATGTTGAGTCGAAAGTTCGTTATCGGTCGTATCAACCGTAACAGAGTACGGCTTTGTAATAACATCGTTCACCATCTCAATTCCAAAAGGCATCGAAAATTGGAAGTCATTATCAGAGAGATCAAAATTCAAATCTAAGTCTGGTATATTTGACCAATCGGTTGGTGCTAACGCATGGATTTTTTCACCATTTCGTTTTAACCAAACTCCCTTGGATAAAACACTTGTCGGGACTGGATTTAACTCATCTTCTAAGAAATTAAGCGTAGCAAACCTACCAGTTGCAATGACACCGTGTAAATTCGATAAATTATAATATTTCGCTACGTTAAATGATGCCATTAAATAAGCATCTATCGGGCTTACCCCAGCATCCAAAGCAACTTGTATACATTTATCCATTACCCCATCTAGATGAAAAGAAGGAGTAGCCCCGTCTGTCGTCATCATCAGGTGATCGAAAATTTGCAAGTCCTTTTCCAGTATCCCTTTTAATAAAATTGGCAAGTCAGGTCGTATCGATGAATGACGAAGTGTCACAGCATAACCATGAAGAATTCTTCTTTCTACTTCTTCGATAGTCATCGCTTCATGATCTCCATCCGCTCCTAGTAAACGCATACGAGCTAACGTACGCTCGGAAGCCCCGGGAAAATGACCTTCAATTTTCATTCCGTTTGTTTTTGCTTGCTGCATCCAATAAAGCATTTGATCGTCACCAGAAAGTAGTCTTGGCCATCCTGTTAACTCCCCGCCCATAATTACATCTGGACGCGCGATCCATTCTCCAACCGTTCTAGACGTAAATAATTCCTCTTCATTTTCCAGTTCAGTTTGCGAATCGAAACGTGCCCACCAATAAAAAGAAAAAGGTAATTTACTTAGTTCATCCATTATTGAAAACGCTTTCTTATTTTCAAGCATCAAAAACATTACTAAATTATCTGCGATAAATGTCGTTGTTCCTAATTGTGCTGCATAATCAGCGAATGTTTGTGGGTTGTATAGTTGGAATGGATGCACATGAGGTTCAATATAACCCGGCACAATCTTTTGACCTGTAGCATCATATACTTCTGTTTCTTTAGAAACAACTGGCATTTCTGCCCCTGTATACACAATGCGATCTTTCACAATCCAAATATTACCTGTAATCCATTTCTTTAAATGGCTATGTAAAAATGTTGCGTTTGTAATAACGATATCTGGAGGTTGTTTTCCATTTACTACTTCAATTTGACGTCTTATTTCTTCTATTTTCCAAATTGGGTATTGCATATCATCCATTCTCCTTTCTATAAGATTACTCTTACAAATAATAGTAGCATAGTACTTTAGTAAAGCAAAGTATTGAATTATTATTTTTTGTAAATTTATTCCCCAAGGATACCTAGCAAAGAAAATTTGTAATTGTACAGGCTATACTATTATAAAATAGCGTCTACTTTAATTTAACTACTTGCTACATGCACTAAATCTCAATGTTATATGTTACCATAAAATGGCTAAGAGTAACACGCGACAGTAAACTTACTATTGTAAGAATTAGTTGCTTTCAATGATAGTTTAGTTGCCCTAATCCATTTACTGGATTTATCATAACAATGTGTGACGTACTTTTCTCTCTTCACATACAAAAAAGGATATCTCCCATATGAGAGACATCCTTTTTAGATTATTGAAATGTTCTCCAGCCAATATCTGTTCGGAAGAATAAACCGTTCCATTCTAACTTAGACAAGCCATCATACACTTTTTGCCCGGCTTCTTTGAGTGTGGATTCACTCGCGGCAACTAAAATCACACGACCGCCATTTGCCACATAGTCTTCACCATCCGCTTTTGTACCTGCGTGGAAAACATAAAGACCAGCTTCTTCTAAAATAGAAAGGTCGGGAAGTTTAGCACCTTTTTTCACATTCGCAGGATAGCCTTCTGATGCGATGACCACACCTAACATTTCTGCATCCGACCATTCTAGCTCAAAAGGTTGTCCATCCATAAGCGCCATCATAAATGCACCAAAGTCACTTGTCATACGAGGTAGAACTACTTGAGTTTCAGGATCACCGAAACGAGCATTAAACTCGATTACTTTAGGTCCATCATTCGTAATTATAAGTCCCGCATATAAAATACCTGTAAATGGGGTTCCTTCTGCCTCCATCGCTTTTACTGTTGGCACGACAATTGTTTCGTAAGCAAGCTCTACTATATTTTGTGCAATTTGAGGAACTGGGGAATACGCCCCCATCCCCCCAGTATTCGGTCCTTTATCTCCGTCATATGCACGTTTATGATCTTGTGCAATAACCATTGGATAAATTTGGCCATCATGTACAAATGACATGTAGGAAATTTCTTCGCCTTCTAGAAACTCTTCAATTACTACACTAGAAGAAGATTCACCAAATAACTGATTGCCAATCATATCTTCAACAGCAGTGTTTGCTTCTTCCACCGTCATGGCAACAACAACGCCTTTACCAGCAGCAAGCCCGTCCGCTTTAACAACAATTGGAGCCCCAAGTTTTTCAATATATGCTTTTGCTTTGTCTACTTCCGTAAATGTTTCATAGGCAGCAGTTGGGATTGAATATTTTTTCATAAGCTCTTTAGCAAAAGATTTACTACCTTCGATCTGCGCTGCTAGTTTCGTAGGTCCAAAAGCACGAAGGCCACGTTCTGTAAAGTAATCAACAATTCCACCGACAAGTGGTTGCTCGGGTCCAACAAAGGTAAGATCAATCGCATTTTCTTTTGCAAATTGTGCCAAATCTTCAAATGCCATTACATCGATTGGAACAATTACTGCATCGTTTGTCATCCCTGCATTACCAGGTGCTACAAATACTTTATCGACAGAAGGAGAATTATTAAATTGCTTTGCTATTGCATGCTCACGACCGCCACTTCCAATAACAAGAATCTTCATATTCGATGGGCCTCCCTTAATGTTTGAAATGACGAACGCCAGTGAATACCATTGCAATTCCGTATTCATTTGCTTTATCGATAGAATCTTGGTCTTTTACAGATCCACCAGTTTGAATAATTGCTGTAATCCCTGCCTTAGCAGCAGTTTCTACTGTATCGTTCATTGGGAAAAATGCATCTGATGCAAGTCCTGCTCCTTTTGCACGCTCTCCCGCTTGTTCTAGTGCAATTTTTGCCGATCCCACGCGGTTCATTTGTCCGGCACCAACACCAATTGTCATATCTTCAGTAGCTACTACAATTGCATTAGATTTCACGTGTTTTACAACATTCCAACCAAGCTCTAATGCTTTCCATTCTTCTGCAGTTGGTTCACGGTCTGTTACTACTTTTACGTCTGCATCTTTCAATCCGAAAGTATCTGGTGACTGAACTAATAGTCCACCTTCTACAGACACTGTGTTCCAAGCATCTTTTTTCGTTTGTTCATAAGAAATAGTTAGTAGACGAATATTTTTCTTAGCAGTTAACATTGCAATTGCATCTTCTGAGAATGAAGGTGCAATGATTATTTCTAAGAAAATACCAGCCAATACTTTTGCAGTATCTGCATCTACTTCACGATTTAAAGCAACAATTCCACCGAAAATAGAAGTAGAGTCCGCTTCATATGCTTTGTTGAAAGCGTCAGAAATTGTTTCACCAGTTCCAACTCCACAAGGATTCATATGTTTTACTGCTACAGCAGCAGGTTTTTCAAATTCTTTCACGATTTGAATTGCAGCATTTGCATCTTGAATATTGTTATAAGAAAGTTCTTTACCATGTAATTGTGTAGCAGAAGCAATTGAGAAATCTGATCCAAGTGGACGTTTGTAAAATGCTGCTTTTTGATGCGGGTTTTCCCCGTAGCGTAATGATTGTTTTCGTTCATATGTAAGAGTCAACAATTCAGGAAATTCTTCCCCTGTTAAATCTGTCATATAGCTCGCGATTAATGCGTCATATGCAGCAGTATGACGGAATACTTTTGCAGCTAACTTGCGGCGTGTTTCAAGTGTCGTTTCGCCAGTTTCTTTTAATTGGGCTAATACTTCCTCATAGTCAGAAGCATCTGTTACAACTGTTACGTATTGATGGTTTTTAGCCGCTGAACGTAGCATCGATGGACCACCGATATCGATATTTTCAATTGCATCTTCAAATGCAACATCTGGTTTGGAAATTGTTTCACGGAAAGGATATAAGTTTACACATACTACTTGAATTGGTGTAATACTATGCTCCTCCAGCTGTGCTTGGTGAGAAGGATCATCATGTTTTGCTAATAGTCCACCGTGAATCATTGGGTTCAATGTTTTTACTCGACCATCCAAAATTTCTGGAAAGTTTGTTACTTGGTCAACTGATGTTATTGCTACTCCATTTTGTTCTAAAAATGCTTTTGTCCCACCAGTTGATAAAATTTCATACCCAAGGCTTTCCAACTCTTTTGCAAATTCGAGAATTCCTGATTTATCTGAAACACTAAGTAAAGCACGTTTTGACACGTTAATTCCTCCTAATATTTAAGGTAGAAAAGCCGGTAAAAACTACCGGCTCCATAACTCTTGTAATGTTTTTGTATATAGTTCATGCTCTACCGCATGGATACGTTCTTCCGTTTGTTCTCTACTGCCATCGACTACTTCAATAGCTGCTTGTGCTAAAATTGGACCAGTATCCATTCCGGCATCTACATAGTGCACGGTTACCCCTGTTATCTTCACCCCATGCTCCATTGCTTGTCCAATGGCATCTTTTCCTGGAAACGCTGGTAGCAATGAAGGATGAATATTAATAATCCGGCTTGGATACGCTTCGAGTAAAACATTTCCGATTAAACGCATATATCCGGCAAGAATAATCCACTCTACATCAAGCTTAGTTAGCTTTTGTAAAACAGCTTGCTCATACGCTTCTTTTGAGGGAAAGCTTGAAGGTTTAATGGCAAGTGTCTCAATACCAGCAATACGCGCACGTTCTACTACATACGCATCTGGCTTATCTGTCACTACAAGCGATATAGTGCCAGATAAATGTCCAGCTTCGGTTGCATCATAAATAGCTTGAAAATTACTGCCACTTCCTGATGCAAATACTGCAAATTTCGGTTTACCAGCCATTACACTAAACTCCCGTCATGTGTTCCGTTGAATAAAACACCTTCACCTTTCACAACACGACCGATTGTATATGCTTTTTCCCCATGAGCTTCAGCGATAGCAATTGCTCTATCTGCTTCTTCCGCAGATAATGCAAGTACAAAACCAATACCCATATTAAACACATTATATAAATCTCGGTCCGTAAGCTCGCCTTTTTCTTTCAAAAGATTGAAAATAGGGAGTACTTCCCATGAACCCAACTCCACTTCAACTGCCAAACCTTCTGGCATCATACGCGGTAGGTTTTCATAAAAACCACCACCTGTAACATGAGCCATTCCGTGAATAGCAAGTTCATTATGCATTTCCATAACAGGCTTTGCATAAATCTTTGTAGGTGTTAGAAGTGCTTTTCCAATTTCTCCAAGCCCTTCATAACCAGCAACTACTGTATCAGCAGAATAACCTTGCTCTTCAAATACTATTTTACGTACAAGTGAATAGCCATTGGAATGGACACCACTAGAAGCAATACCAACTAGTACGTCGCCTTCTGCAATTTTTTCACCCGTAACAATTTTCGATTTTTCACAAGCTCCAACTGCAAATCCAGCTAGATCATACTCATCTTCTTCATAGAGACCAGGCATTTCAGCTGTTTCCCCGCCGATTAATGCTGCACCAGATTGAACACAACCATCTGCAACGCCTTTGACGATTTGCTCAATACGTTCAGGAACTGCTTTTCCAACTGCAACATAATCAAGGAAAAATAAAGGCTGTGCACCTTGTGCCACGATATCATTCACACACATTGCAACACAATCTACCCCAATTGTATCGTGTGAATCTGTCATGAACGCAAGCTTTAACTTCGTACCAACGCCATCCGTTCCTGAAATAAGAACCGGTTCTTTATAGTTTAATGAAGACAAGTCGAACATTCCACCGAACCCACCAAAAGTACCCATGATACCTTTTCTAGCTGTACGTTCGACATGTGATTTCATTCGCTGAACTGCTTCATAGCCGGCTTCAATATTAACGCCTGCCTTTTCATATGCTTTTGACATGTATAATCCTCCTATCGAACAAGCTCTTTTTCATGTGGTAATTTTGTATTTGGTTTAATTGGAGTCGGATACTCACCAGTGAAACAAGCTAAACAATGACCGCAGTTTTTTCCTTCATCCGTTCGACCAATCGCTTCTACCATACCTTCTACTGATAAAAAGGAAAGTGAGTCTGCACCAATTAGTTCGCGCATTTCTTCCACACTATTATTAGAAGCGATTAGTTCTGAATCTGTACTAATATCTATTCCATAAAAACAAGGACTTTTTAATGGCGGTGAACTAATCACAACATGTACTTCTGCTGCTCCTGCTTCTTTCAACATTTTCACAATACGTTTGGAAGTAGTCCCACGCACGATGGAATCATCCACCATTACTACACGTTTTCCGGCTACAACTTGACGTACTGGTGAAAGTTTCATCTTCACTCCGCGCTCACGTAGATCTTGTGATGGTTGTATGAAAGTACGTCCTACATAGCGGTTTTTAATAAGCCCCATCTCATATGGAATTCCAGAAGCTTCTGAAAATCCAATAGCTGCTGAAATACTAGAATCTGGAACCCCAGTAATAATATCTGCATCTACTTGAATCTCTTTTGCAAGCTGCTTCCCAAGTCGTTTTCTTGCCATATGAATATTAATACCGTCTATGTTGGAGTCAGGTCGAGAGAAATAGACATACTCCATTGTACAAATCGCTCGCTCTGCTGGCTCCGAAAAACGTTCTGAACGTACACCTTCATCATTAATAATAAGTAGTTCACCAGGTTCAACGGAACGAATAACATCTGCACCGATTAAATCAAATGCACTTGTTTCAGAAGCTACTACCCAAGCATCTCCTAACTTTCCTAATGAAAGTGGACGCATACCGTGTGGGTCCTGGGCTACTAATAATTTATCCTCTGTTAAAATAACGACTGCAAATGCACCATCTAATAGTCGAAGCGCTTCTTTCGCACGATCTACTACCGAATTATGGTGACTTTTTTTCAACAAATGTGCAATTACTTCTGTATCAGAAGTCGTTTGAAAAATACTACCTTGCTGCTCCAAATTGCGTTTTAAACGACCCGCATTGACGATGTTTCCATTATGTGCGATTGCCAGACTTCCAGTAGTCGAATTAAAAAGAAGTGGTTGCACATTTTCAAGACCCGATCCACCTGCAGTTGCATAACGAACATGTGCAACTCCAGCTTTTCCTTCTAGTTTTTCAAGCTTTCCATTACTGAAGACATCATTTACTAAGCCTTCACCTTTGACAGCTCGTAAAATTTGTCCGTCTGTTACGACAATTCCAGCGCCTTCTTGACCTCGATGTTGAAGCGCATGCAATCCATAATAACTCATCGGTGCAGGATCTGGATGTCCCCAAATTCCGAAAACACCACATTCTTCGTTTAAGCCTCTGATTTCAGCAAGCATGGTATTGCCCCTTTCCAAGCGGAACGGAATTCGTCAACAGAACCGCTAATCCATTCAGTTCCGTCTTCGTTAGAAATAATTACTTTATTTGAATCTGTTACAGCACCAATTTGTACTGCATCTTTTGCGATTTCTTCAAATTTAGCTGCATTTTCAGGTTTAACCGTTACAAGGAAACGTGATTGAGATTCGCTAAACAATGCTGTTGTAGCAGAGCCATTAATAGTAACTTCCACTCCAAGACCATTTGCACCGAACGCTTTTTCTGACAACGCAACTGCAAGTCCACCTTCTGCAATATCATGCGCAGATTGTACAACACCCGCTTGAATAGCTGAAAGTAATGCTTTTTGACGAGCCGCTTCTACTTCTAAATCAATCGAAGGTGCTTGACCAAAAATACGTTTTTCTACTAATTTTTGAAGCTCAGATCCACCAAATTCTGTTTTCGTTTCACCGATTACATATACGATATCTCCAGCTTGCTTCACGTCTTGAGTTGTTACATGTGCTAAATCTTCTACAAGTCCAACTAAACCAATTGTAGGTGTTGGGTAAACCGCTGTACCGCTACGCTCGTTATACAATGAAACGTTACCACCGATAACTGGTGAATCTAATGCGATACATGCTTCTGAAATACCATCAGCAGATTTTTCTAACTGCCAGAAAATTTCTGGGTTTTCTGGATTACCAAAGTTTAAGCAGTCTGTAATTGCAAGTGGTTTCGCACCAGAACATACGACGTTACGTGCAGCTTCTGCTACAGCGATTTTCCCACCTACTACTGGATCTAAATAGATGTATCTTGAATTACAATCTGTTGTCATTGCTAATCCTTTATTCGTGCCACGTACACGTACTACAGCAGCATCAGAACCTGGTGTTACTACAGTACTCGTACGTACTTGGTAGTCATATTGATCATAAACCCATTCTTTAGAAGCAATTGTCGGTTGTTGTAATAGGTTAAGAAGTGTCTCTTTATAATCCGTGACTTTCGGCTCCACGTTTTCCATTGCTTGATATTCTGTATAGTAAGCAGGTACAGATGAAGGCTTGTAATACACTGGTGCTTCTTCTGCTAATGCATCTGCTGGAACTTCTGCAACAACTTCTCCGTTATGAATTAGGCGAAGCATTTTATCGTTTGTTACTTTACCTACCGCTACACAATCTAAGCCGTACTTATCAAAAATTTTCACGATTTCTTCTTCGCGACCTTTTTTCACGACGATTAACATACGTTCTTGTGATTCAGAAAGCATCATTTCATATGCAGTCATACCTGTCTCACGTTGAGGAATATAATCTAAGTTTAATTCCACACCATGACCAGCTTTCGAAGCCATTTCAGCTGATGAAGATGTTAATCCAGCAGCACCCATATCTTGAATTCCGATAAGAGCATCTGATTTTACAACTTCTAAACAAGCTTCCAGTAAAAGTTTCTCCATAAATGGATCTCCAACTTGTACTGCTGGACGCTTTTCTTCCGAAGCTTCTGTCAATTCTTCCGATGCGAATGTTGCTCCGTGGATACCATCACGACCAGTTTTTGCTCCAGCATACATGACCGTATTGCCTTCACCAGCTGCAATCCCTTTTTGAATATCTTCATGATTGATCAAACCTACGCACATTGCGTTAACTAGTGGATTCCCTTCATAACAAGGGTCAAATTGGATTTCTCCACCAACCGTTGGAATACCGATACAGTTACCGTAACCAGCAATCCCTGCTACTACTTCTTCAAATAAGTATTTCACACGTGGTGTTTTTAACTCACCGAAGCGAAGTGAATTT
The DNA here is from genome assembly GCF_044762855.1 of Psychrobacillus sp. NPDC096389. Classification (NCBI taxonomy): domain Bacteria; kingdom Bacillati; phylum Bacillota; class Bacilli; order Caryophanales; family Bacillaceae; genus Psychrobacillus; species Psychrobacillus sp. NPDC096389. Next base: position 206,094 of record NZ_JBIWFB010000009.1, read on the forward strand.
AGCATTGCAATTGGACGAGCTCCCATTGAAAATACATCACGGATAATACCGCCAACACCAGTTGCCGCTCCTTGGTAAGGTTCGATTGCAGATGGGTGATTATGAGATTCCATTTTGAAAACAACTGCTTGACCGTCACCGATATCTACAATTCCTGCACCTTCACCAGGTCCTTGAAGTACTTGGGGACCTTTTGTAGGGAATTTACGCAATACAGGTTTCGAATTTTTATAAGAGCAATGCTCCGACCACATTACAGAAAAAAGACCAGTTTCCGTATAGTTTGGAAGACGTCCTAAAATCTTTTCAGCCATGTCAAATTCTTCGTCTGACATACCCATTTGTGTATATATTTTTTGTTCTTTAATTTGCTCCGGATTTGGTTCAAGCATGATTGACATGAGATTCCCTCCACTGTTTCACTATTGATTTGAATAATGCTAGCCCGTCTGATCCGCCCATAATATCGTTAGCAGCACGTTCTGGGTGAGGCATCATTCCTAAGACGTTTCCTCTTTCATTCACAATACCTGCGATGTCTTCAATACTACCGTTTGGATTTTCAGAAGCATATGTGAAAACGATTTGGTTGTTTTCTTTTAAACGAGTAAGTGTTTCTTCATCGCAATAATAGTTTCCTTCACCGTGCGCGATAGGAATTTGAATTACTTCGCCTTTTGAATACTCACTTGTAAATTGCGTTTCATTGTTTTCTACTTTTAGACCAACTGTACGACACATGAATTTAAGATTTTTATTGCGTAGTAACGCTCCAGGTAGAAGACCAGCTTCGGTTAATACTTGGAATCCATTACATACACCTAAAACTGGTTTACCTGCTTCAGCAGCTTTTACCACTTCGGACATAACATTCGAGAAACGAGAAATCGCTCCGCAACGTAAGTAGTCTCCATAAGAGAACCCACCTGGTAATAAAACACCATCGAATCCGCTTAGATCTGTTTCATCATGCCAAACGTACTCTACTTCTTCCCCGAGCTCGTCTTTAATGGCATGATACATATCTAAATCACAGTTCGATCCTGGAAAAACGATAACTGCGAACTTCATTTGCCAGCTACCTCCTCAACTTCATAACGGTAGTCTTCGATAACTGTATTTGTAAGTAATTTTTCACACATTTCTTTTACGATTGCATCTAAATCACGATCTGACTCTTCGATTTGAAGCTCTAAAAACTTGCCGATACGAACATCTGAAACTTCTTTATAGTTCATAGAGTGAAGAGCACCCATAACTGCTGAACCTTGTGGATCTAGAACACTTTCACGTAATGTTACATATACTTTAACTTTTTTCATTTGAATAGTCCTCCTAGTCGGGAAAGTATGATTTCATAAACATCTGTTAAACTACCTAAATTACGTCTAAATACATCTTTATCAAGCTTGTTATTTGTTTCATCGTCCCATAGTCTGCAAGTATCCGGAGAGATTTCATCTGCAAGCAGTATTTCACCATTTGTAGTCTTTCCAAATTCTAGTTTCATATCGATTAGTGTTACACCGATTTCTTTGAAAATCGGCTGTAACACTTTGTTAATCTCCAGTGCTTTTGTTTTGATCGTCTCTATTTCTTCTGGTGTTGCAAGTTCTAGTAATGCAAGATGAGCATCTGTAAGTAACGGATCTCCGAGATCATCATCTTTGTAGTATAATTCTACAATCGGATGACTTAGAGTTGTTCCTTCTGCGAATCCTAGTCTTTTTGCTAAACTACCTGCAGCTACATTTCGAACAACTACCTCTAAAGGAATGATCTCTACTTTTCTTACAAGTTGTTCATTTTCTGAAATTTGCTCGATGAAATGGGAGTCAATACCATGCTGTTTTAATTGGTTAAAAAGAATCGTTGTGATTTTATTGTTTAAATTTCCTTTACCAACAATTTCTTCTTTTTTCTCTCCATTAAAGGCTGTAGCACTATCTTTATAAGATACAAATAGGATATTTTCATCTTCTGTTGCAAATAATTGTTTTGCTTTACCTTCGTATAATAGACGACCTTTTTCCACTGTGAATTCCTCCGAATATTGATTAATTTAGTCCTAAACGCTCAAAAATCATGTCCACATGCTGAATGTGATAATTGTAATCAAAGCAATCATCCAGTTCTTCTTTTGAAAGTAGTGAAGTGATTTTTTCTTCCGCATCTACAAATGTGCGGAAAGCTGTTTGCGATTCCCAAGCTTTCATGGCAAGTGGCTGCACTGTGTCATACGCTTCTTCACGAGCCAAACCTTTGTCGATTAGTGCAAGTAGCACACGTTGGGAATAAATTAATCCTAATGTGGAATCCATATTACGTTTCATATTTTCTGGGAACACCGTTAAATTCTTCACAATATTACTGAAACGATTTAACATATAGTTCAGTGCGATTGTTGCATCCGGTAAAATTACACGTTCTGCAGACGAATGAGAAATATCTCTTTCATGCCATAACGATACATTTTCATACGCTGTCATCATATAACCACGTATCAATCTTGCAAGTCCTGTCATATTCTCAGAACCAATCGGATTGCGCTTATGAGGCATAGCAGAAGAACCTTTTTGACCTTTTGCAAAGAACTCTTCTACTTCACGAGTTTCTGATTTTTGTAAACCACGAATTTCTGTCGCAAACTTTTCAATTGAAGTTGCGATTAAAGCCAATGTACTCATATATTGTGCGTGACGGTCGCGTTGCAATGTTTGAGTAGAAATTGGAGATGCTGCAAGACCTAAGTTTTCACAAACATATTTCTCAACAAATGGATCGATGTTTGCATATGTTCCTACTGCACCAGACATTTTCCCAGTTTCAATCACTTTTGCCGCAGCTTCGAAACGGTCTAAGTTACGTTTCATCTCTTCTGTCCAAAGTGCAAGTTTTAAACCGAAAGTAGTTGGTTCTGCATGCACACCATGCGTGCGTCCCATCATTACTGTGTACTTATGTTCTTTTGCTTTATTTTCTAAGATTTCGATAAAGTTTAAAATGTCTTTACGAATAATGACATTTGCTTGTTTGATTAAGTAAGAAAGAGCTGTGTCCACTACGTCAGTCGATGTTAATCCGTAATGAACCCATTTCCGTTCTTCTCCTAATGTTTCCGAAACTGCACGAGTAAATGCTACTACGTCATGTCTTGTTTCTTGCTCTATTTCTAAAATACGGTCCACATTGAATGATGCATTTTTTCGAAGTGCCACAACATCTTCTTTTGGAATATCGCCAATTTCAGCCCATGCTTCACAAGCTAATATTTCTACTTCTAACCAAGCATTGTATTTGTTTTCTTCAGTCCAAATGGCACCCATCTCCGGGCGAGTATAGCGTTCAATCATTCAAGTTCCTCCTGATTAAGACCAGATTTTAGATTGTTCAATTTCTTCTATAGTTTGTTCAATATTAGTTGAAAGAATCGTAACATGTCCCATTTTGCGGTTGGTTTTTGCTTCGTTTTTTCCATAAAGGTGAACAGACCAGTTTGGATATTTACTTATAGAATTTGTAAGTGCTATTACATGCTGCCCAAGAATATTTACCATTACTGTATTAGTCCAAAGCTTTGGCTCACGTAATGGCCAACCACACACCGCTCGAACATGTTGATGGAATTGCGAAATATTACATGCCTCTATCGAATAGTGACCAGAGTTATGTGGTCGTGGAGCCAATTCATTAATAAGAATTTCTTGTTCCTCTAAAACGAACATTTCCACTGCAAGCGTTCCAACTAGGTTTAAATGATTAGCGATTCTATTTGCAGCTTCCATTGCTTTATCGGCAAGCGCCGTATCAATGCGAGCCGGTACAATTGTTTCGTGCAAAATATGATTTACATGAACATTTTCCCCAATTGGTAAGCAATACGTTTGTCCTTCACCGTTTCGTTGAACAATGACCGATATTTCTTTCGTAAACGGAACAAATGCCTCCGCAATACAAGCAGAGTGTTCAAAAAGTGATTTAGCGAGCGGTAGCTCCTCTTTTGAATGGATTGTTTGTTGTCCTTTGCCATCGTATCCACCACGAGAAGTTTTTACGACACAAGGAAATCCAACTTCATCAATTCGTTGTTCAAGTTCTTCGAAACTACTTGCTTCGACAAATTTCGCAACTGGTACGCCAGCAGCCTGCAATTCTGTTTTTTCTAGTATGCGATCTTGCGTAATTTTTACAAGTTCTGCACCTTGAGGAACATAGGCAATTTGTGATAGTCGTTTCAAACCTTCATAATCAATATTTTCAAATTCATAGGTAATTACATCACTTACTTCTGCAAGTTCCTCTAGCGCTGCTTCATCATCATACGGTGCAACAATGCGGATATCTGCAACTTGACCACAAGGTGAGTCCATCGTCGGCTCCAATACCGCTACTTTATAGCCTGCTTCTTTTGCGGCTAATGCCATCATACGACCGAGTTGTCCACCACCGATAATTCCAATAGTTTGTCCCGGATAAATTACTTTAGTCATTGTAGTTCACCGTTACTTTCAAATACTTTGTTTTTCGTATCTTCTCTTCGTTTTTCTAATCGCTCTGCTATTTCTACATCTTGGATAGAAAGAATTTGTGCAGCTAATAATCCAGCATTCGTTGCTCCTGCTTTTCCGATTGCTACTGTCGCAACTGGCACCCCGCCTGGCATTTGCACAATCGATAATAACGAATCTAATCCATTCAGTGCTTTAGATTGTACCGGAACTCCGATAACAGGCAGCGTCGTCTTTGCTGCTACCATCCCTGGTAAATGTGCAGCTCCCCCAGCTCCTGCAATAATTACTTGAATTCCACGTGTTCGCGCCTGCTCTGCATATTCAAACATCAAGTCTGGCGTACGATGTGCAGAGACTACTTGTTTTTCGTACGGTATATTTAGTTCATCCAGGATTTCACAGCTATGTTTCATTGTTTCCCAATCACTAGAACTACCCATAATTACACCAATTTTTGCGCTCATTATATTCGTCCCTTCTTAAACAAAAAATTCCCCAAATAAACTACTCTCTACGGAAGAAAAGCAGTTTACTTGAGGAATTTAATTGCTTAGTTTGTGTCATTAATAACATACGCGAACACATCCTTTTAGCATAATCCAAAAGTTGCTTTCCCTCATAGTCCTGTCATTTACGGTGACATGGTAGAGACGCTAAAGCCAATTCTTTAGCATATATGGGGATATAATTGTCTGTTGCTATTCATATTTTAACAAGACTAACAAGTGACGTCAACACAAAAATGCGAACGATATATTTTAATTAAAAATTATTGTTCGGTTTTTGACATTATTTTTATATATTTTTCTCTTTTATACCTTTTAACATGATTAATTGTTTAACCGGAACTGGTTGCCCATTTACCTCTGCAAAGATCGGTTCTTCTTTTCTACCGGCAATTTGAAAGCCCTGTTGTTCCATTCTTTCTATACATGCTGTGATACTTTCATTTTCCTCTACTTCAAACCATTTCGTTTCTTTTTTCATAGCCAGCCGACCTCCTATATCTTATAAGAATAACTTATGTACTCAATTTCATCAATTGAGAATGGGGTTTAGAGTTGGGTTGGAGAGAGTTGTCTAGGTTTGGGGAGAGATTGTCCAAGTTCTGTGCTAGATTGTCCAGACTTGATATACGACTGTTTAACTTCGGTATTTCTCATCTATTCTTCCCTTCCAGTTATCTAATTTTTCCCATCCTAAGATATAATGCGTAGTATTTTTGGATTTTCCTTTTCTAGTAAGATTCATTGAATTCAATATTCTACTTGCTAACTGATGAGATTCTATACACAAAAAGCTCCTACATTCTTTATTTGTAATCTTCTTCGAAACTAATGCAAACCACTCATAGACCGTATATTTGTGAGCTAATCTATCAATATTTCCACAGTTTGAACAATTCCATCCATTACTCTTCTTAATCATTTCGAATCTTCCACATTTATCACATTTAACCCCTGTAATTAACTCAGCAGGGTCAATCCCCCATTTCTTGCACATGGGAAATGGAATATAAGGCTGATCATGTTGCATTATTGCTACTGCTACTTCTTTCATTTGAGTTACAGTTAAATATTCTTTCTGTCTTTGCAATTTTCTTATATAAACTGGAATATTTAATGCATAAATAACAGAGGTATGATTTGGAGCTTTCATCACAATAGATTTAGTACTACTAAAGATAATTACACCTACAATAGGAATATTTATCCCACGCTTATTCAACCATTCCCTCAATAAATAAATGTTCCTATCTACTTGTATTTCGGGACTCCCAAATGAAAATGGATCTTGGTTTCGGGAGTCTAATTCGCGTTTCAAACAAGGTGGGTCATTTTCAAAGAACAATTTTCCCAATATATTCTTACTCTCTAGGATGACTACAAAATACTGACATATGAACAGTGTATCAATCTGGAATTTCCCATTTGAAGTTAAGTTTACATCATGTAAAATTTTATAGTAAAAAGGAAAATCGTATTTTTCAAATACATCTTCTACAGTTGCTTCTCCTATAATACCTGCTTTTGCTGCTCTCAGTTTCGAATTAATGACACTCTTCATCGTATGATCATTTGGCAAACGTTCATAAAGCATTTGTAAGCCTAAGTATTTATAATTTGTTGTGCGTTTTTATTAATCAAGTCATCACTCCTTTTTTGCATATTAACACATTTTAAATAAAAGTAAATTTACTTAAAAAGAGAACAATTCTTTTATTATCACTAAAGCAAGGTGAGAATTGAATTTTGTCGCATAATATGAAGTCAAAATCCAATTTCACTTATTTTTTATTGATGAAAAATGTCATTATTTCCTGGGAAATGTCGCTTTAAAGTTAAAGCTTCTATATTATTTTAGAAGAACAAAAAAGCCGCTACCGATTATTCGGTAACGACTTTTTTAATGTGCCCAGCGACGTCCTACTCTCACAGGGGGAAACCCCCAACTACCATCGGCGCAAAAGAGCTTAACTTCCGTGTTCGGTATGGGAACGGGTGTG
>NZ_JBIWFB010000010.1:0-203483 GCF_044762855.1 Psychrobacillus sp. NPDC096389
TTGTTCGTATAATCTTAAAATAAAATGAAAAAAGTGAAATCGCGCGTGCGATTTCACTTTTTTCATTGATTGAGACTACTTCTGTCCCAGCCTCTCCGTTATTTTTATCCATATGGATAAAAATAGCTACCGAGCTTCGGTACGTTCATTTTATACGCTTTCTTACGCTGTAATGCAAAATAGATTTTGGTATTCCTTTTAATTCAAGGAATCCACTATATATTAAATGTCTTATTCTATATTCCAAAAAGTAAATACCGGCAAACTCGTCTATCTGTATGAATAATTCTTCTACTACTCTACCTACTTTGATAAAGTCTCTGTTTCCTTGTTGTTCGTGCAGTTTTTCAATTATATGTAAGATTTCCACATCAAAATGATTTTCAGGCACTCCTTTTATTTCACCGTTGTTCCAAATACGCAGATTTTCTTTCGTTTGTGCTAATGCTTCCCACTCCATCTGCAATTGAGTTCGTTCCTTATTGGATAATGAATTGCCCCTCTTATTTACATCGAACAGCAGTTTAATATCCTCCGATTTAATCTGGCTTGTATCGGAAATGTGGCGATGTTCCTCTGTTGTTGTGAAATGTTTTCCATAAAGTTCGGTGGAATTTATTAGAAATATCTCATTTGTTTTATTCCTTAGTAAATAGATTAGGAATCGCATGCATATTTGTTCATTTGCATTGTTGCCATACCAAATATAGATTGGAACATCACTTGGTATATCTTCTAGTTCTCGCAATGTATTTGAAAACTTAATTGGGTATTCTGTTTCTTCTTCAAAGTTAATGTTCTCCATTAACCACTCTTTTCGATAAGTTTGTGCCAGTTTTTCATCCAGTTTCCCCAATGGACCTATGGAAAGGTGGTCAGGGAAGCCTATTACAGTCTTTGGACTTTCTAGACCAGCTCTTAAGGAACCTGCTGCCGATTCTGAAGATACAATATGCACCGCGCCATCTGTGTGTAACCGGTGATTTTTTTGAATCTGTTGATTGATTAATTCTACCAACTCATTCATGGTATCCTGATCCGCTAAGAATGTTCTACCTGGTGTAGAGTTACTTTTTCGATGATCAAATATATCAAAATCATCTTCTTGTTCTAACTCGAATGTTCCCCAACTTTCTGTTCTACTTAAATCCAAAACAGTTATGTACTTTTGTGTTTCGATTTTATAAACAAACACTATATTTGGACTTATCAGGAAATATGTAAATGGATGATTGATTTTAGTTTTTATGACCACTACCCCAATGTATTTAAATTAATTTCTTTAATTTAGTCTAACTTCTTCACATTACTTTGTAAAAAATATTTATAGGTCTCACATCAAATTATGAAAATATGGAAATAGTTTTTCTGGCTTTGTTTGGAAAAATAATTCTCAATGTATTTATCGAAGGAATCGTTTGTTTAAAATATCCCACTTATCTAACTAATATTTACCTGATCTAGAATCCAATAAACCCCGCCGCTAAGAGGACGTACTTCCTCATAACGGTGGGGTTTGTTACGTAGAGGAAAAACCCTAATCATTTAGGGGAATATCAATTTCTACCTTACCGTCCAAATACAGTGGATAGCTATTAATATGGAAACGAATTGGATTCTCAACCTTTTCAAAATCAAATGTAGAGACTGCTGTTATATATGGAGAATCTCTGCTAAATTGCGTTGCGATTAGATTATTACTAATATCGTTGCCTTCTTGATCCACTATGTTGGAAAACGGGAACCACCCGCCAGATGGATAAGTGAATTCCATTGTATTGTCCGATGGTACTTGAACAGTAATATCCAGTTCACTTGGCGCATACAGCACTTTCTTTTGCTCAAAATCTACCTCGATATAGTCCGAACCTTTTGGAAGTGCTTGAATTTTATCTATTTGGAGCGTTAATTTTTTCGGCTGTCGGAAGTAATTACTTTGTAAAAATAAGCTCACGTCACCGTCTTCCAAATTGCTGACTCCTCCCGAGTCATTTCTTAGTTGCCCCCATTCTTCGCCATTCTCATCAATCAACCGCATTGATGTGAATTTTAGTAATCGCATCGTGTTTTGTTCGTCAGTAGCTAGACGAATTTCTGCACGTAAGGGCGAAATTTTCAACTGTTTAATGTCTATTGTTTGTCCATCTACGACAACAGTTTGATTCACCTCATATACTTTTGGTTGTTCAATAGGCTTGGTGAGTGTGAATGGTACGGCGAACTTAGTTTCTGCTTCTGCTACATCAGTCAAACTCAAATTAAATTCAAATTTCTTATTGTCATATGATAATTCATCAGTAGACGTAATTTCTATTTTGTCTTCATGTATATTCCTATCACCAGATTGAGAGCTAATGTAGGAATTAATTACCCCAAATGGGATGCCTCGTTGTGACACTTCTACAGAAGTTATTCTCCAATCGGAAAGATCAAAGGGGGATTCCAGCTTATAGAATATTGTCATCCCGGAATGGTCAGCCACGACCCCCTGTAAAGTCAACGTATAATCGCCTTCCGTTACCTTAATTCCAACTTCCTCATAGTAATTATTTTCGACAATGTCACTGATTCCTTTATCAAAGCCAATCATGAGTACGATAGAATCAAACCCTGGAATTTTGGCCATAGTTTGTGCAAATACAGGAGATACACGAATGGATGCTACAAACAGTAACAGCATAATAGCCGCTACACTGGCAACTGAATACAGACGGCGTTTTCTTTTCTTACTCAACCGATGTTGTTCCACAGCTTTTATACGTGCTTGTTGTAGGGCTTCTTTCGGGATTTCAATTGCTACTAATTCCTCGGTGAGTTTTTGCCAGTCCTGCTCGTTCAAGTTAGTCATTTACAGTTCCTCCTTTTCAATAAGTACGCGTAATCTTTTTAATGTCGTGTGTAGCCTTGATTTCACAGTACCCTCGGGAATTTGCTTAAACTGCGCAATGTCTGCGTTCTTCATATCTTGGAAATATTTTAAGTAAATTAGTTCTTGTTGTTCTGTTGGCAAACTTGCGATGATATCAGCCATTTCGAATGGTTGCTGATCCGTCGATGCAATTTCCACATCATGATTATAGATAAATTTCTCTTGCTTCTTTTTAACGTCTAAACAAATATTAATAATAATTCGGACAAGCCATGTTGCTATGTATGCGGGTTCTTTTACGCTATGAATCTTTTTTAAAGCTCGATACGTCAGCTCTTGTACCGCTTCAATAGCATCATGCTCATTTTTCAAGTACGCAAAGGCCGTCCGGTAAAGAGTTTCCTCATGTCGTGTTAATAGCTCCAATAATGCTTGTTCATCACCAGCAATTGCTCGTTTTTCCAAATCCATGCTCCCACCCCCCTCGTTATCTATTAGACAGTTTGAAATCGTAAATCGTTCATTTTATTTTGCTTAATAAAAAAAGTGTTCCATTTCGAAATTGGATATGCTATCCAAACCCCTGATCAAATTGTAACGCTTATTTAATTGGAGTAGATAAACTATTTCTTTTGACTCTGAAGCCAATTTCATAATCAGAAATTCAGTTTCCAAATGCATGTAATAAAAAGAAGGGTAGCTTACCTAAATTTTAATTAGGAGAAGCTGCCCTTTGTTTGTAATATTACCTTTATTAAACTAATCGCTCTTTACAAATATTTTAATCTATTGATTCACAAATTCCTTCTCTAGAAGCTCGTATACTGGCTTATATGCATACCCTAAGTCTTCTGCAACTGCCTTGTACGTCACGTGGCCGTCTAATATGTTGATCCCTTTTGAAAGCGGTTCATTATCAAGACATGCTTGGACATACCCTTTGTTCGCAATTTGTAAAGCGTATGGTACAGTCATATTCGTTAAAGCCATCGTGGATGTGTAAGGAACTGCACCTGGCATATTAGCAACCGCATAGTGAACGACACCATGCTTTTCGTATGTCGGGTTATCATGTGTTGTAATTCGGTCTGATGTTTCAAAAATCCCGCCTTGGTCAATCGCGATATCGACAAGTACAGAACCTGGACTCATCGATTTAATCATCTCTTCCGAAACGAGTTTAGGAGCTCTAGCACCAGGTATAAGAACTGCCCCAACAACTAAATCAGAATCTTTCACTGATACAGCGATGTTATAAGGATTGGACGCTAGTGTCTGAATATCAGTTCCGAAAAGCTCTTCTAGTTGGCGCAGTCGATCTACACTTAAATCGATCACAGTCACTTGAGCTCCCATTCCGATTGCAACACGTGCGGCATTTGTTCCTGCAATACCGCCTCCAATAATAGTCACTTTCCCGCGTGATACTCCAGGAACACCCCCTAGCAGAACTCCTTTTCCGCCATGGATTTGTTCCAGGTACTGTGCGCCGATTTGTGTAGCCATTCGACCAGCTACTTCACTCATTGGCGATAACAGTGGCAATGTATTATTCGGTAATTGTACTGTTTCGTAAGCAATTGCAACGACTTTATTGTCTATTAAAGCTTTTGTCAAAGCTGGCTCTGCCGCCAGGTGTAAATAGGTGAAAAGGATTAACCCTTCTCGGAAATAACCGAACTCTTCTTCTAACGGTTCTTTTACTTTCATTACCATGTCAGCTAGCCATGCCTCTTTTGCTGTTGCTACAACAATGGCTCCTTCACGGCTATAATCTTCATCGGTAAAACCTGATTTCAAACCTGCCCCTGTTTCGATGAATACTTCATGTCCAGCAGTCTTCAATGTTAGGACTCCACTAGGTGTCATTGCTACTCGATTTTCATTATTTTTTATCTCTTTTGGAACACCGATCTTCATTTATATTCCTCCTCATCTGTGTGGTTTTCCTTGCTGTAGCTTTAGCCTTTAAATGTTTCGTTTTCTTTAAACACTTTCTTTAACACGGCAACGATAAATTCGAAATCTTCATCTGTACAAGATAATGGTGGGCTAAGTGCTAAAATATTGTTAAAACCGGCAACTGTATCGCCGTTTCGTCCAATAATGAGTCCATTTGCCTTACATTCGCTAATAATCTTCCCAACACGTGCGTTAGTCGCTGGTTCTTTTGTTTCTTTGTCTTCTACAAGTTCGATTCCTAGCAGAAAACCAAGGCCGCGGATATCCCCAACAAATGGGTGGTCTTTTAAAGGTGCTAGCTCTTTTAGGAGACGCTCCCCAAGTTCAGCAGATCGTTCGAACAGATTTTCTTTTTCCATAATTTCTAGGTTCTTTAATGCCACTGCACAAGCTGCTGGATTTCCACCAAAAGTATTCACATGACGGAAATGGCTGTTTTCTTCACCTGTGTCGAATTTTTCGTAAATATCTTTTCGAATCGCTGTTACAGATAGCGGCAAGTAAGCACTTGTCAATCCCTTTGCCATCGTAATGATATCCGGCTTCAAGTTGAAATGCTGATGACCAAACGCTTTCCCTGTGCGTCCGAAACCACAAATCACTTCGTCTACAATAAGTAGCACGCCGTGACGGTTACAAATCTCTTGGACTTTTTCTAAATAAACAGGATGTGGAATTAGAATGCCACCACCTGTAATAAGCGGTTCCATAATAATTCCTGCAATTGTCTCTTTTTGCTCCCAAATAATTTTCTCTTCAAATTCTTGGGCACGTTGAATACTATATTCTTCGATCGATTGCCCAGCTGGTCTACGATAATTATCTGGTGGTGCAACATGTAAGAATCCAGGCGCAAGTGGCTCATATTTATATTTACGTAATGCCTGACCTGTTGCTGCCAGGGCTCCCATTGAACTTCCATGATAAGCACGATAACGGGAAATGAATTTATAACGGGAAGGTTCCCCGTTTTGTTGGTGGTACTGACGTGCCAATTTAAAAGCTACTTCGTTCGCATCGGATCCACTATTCGAGTAAAAAATCTTATAGTCATCGCCAAGCATTGTATTAAGTTTTTCTGCCAATTCAATTGCTGGTCCGTGGCTTTGAGTCATAGGTACATATGCTAGTTTCTTCATTTGCTCGTAAGCGGCTTGTGCAAGTTCTTCGCGCCCATAACCAACATTTACTGCCCAGAGTCCAGACATCCCGTCTAGATAACGATTGCCATCATGATCTGTAATCCAGGCTCCTTCTCCACTTTCTACTACCATCGGAGGATTCTTTTCGTTGTAGGCAGAAATGTGATGCCATAGATTTTCACGGTCTTTTTGCACTAATGATTTTGCAGTCTCTTTTGTTGATGTCAATTTCTCCACTCCCTTTATATAGCTGAAGCTTGCATTTGAAAGCTCCAGCCTATTTGCCTTTTGTTGAACCAATACTTTATTAGTGACGTGCTGTTAACATTTTCTTACGTGTGTAAAACTCTACCCCGTCACGGCCATTCGCATGTAGATCGCCGTAGAATGATTTTTTGTAACCAGAGAACGGGAAGAATGCCATAGGTGCAGGGACTCCGAGGTTGACACCAAGCATTCCTGCATCGATTTCTTCTCTGAACTGACGAATTGCTTTCGCGCTATCTGTAAATAGGCATGCCCCATTGGCAAATTCCGATTTATTGGCAAACTCGATCGCTTCTTCTAATGTATCTACCCTTACGATAGATAATACTGGAGCAAAGATTTCTTCTTTCCAGATTTTCATTTCCTGTGTCACATGATCGAAAATAGTTGGTCCGACAAAATAACCGCCTTCCGAAGTCGACTTGTCGTTGCGACCATCGCGTAACAACTTTGCACCTTCTTCAATACCTGATTCGATATAGCTTAATGTTTTATCTTTATGTGAATCTCTGATGACTGGTCCAAGGAATATCCCTTCTTCTAGCCCATTACCGATTGTCAGCTTATTGGACTCATCCACTAATCTTTCCACTAGCTCATCCGCGACATCCCCAACTGCAACGACAACTGCACAAGCCATGCATCTTTCCCCTGCAGATCCAAATGCAGCATTAATAATATTTGTCACCGTTAAGTCCATATCAGCATCTGGCATAACAATCGTATGGTTTTTTGCCCCTGCTAATGCTTGAACGCGTTTTCCATTGGAAGTTCCCGTTTTGTATACATACTCTGCTACTGGCTGAGAACCAACAAACGATACTGCTGGGATATCTGGGTGGTTAAGAATACCGTTCACGATATCATGTGCCCCGTGTACAATATTGAAAACCCCTTCCGGAAGTCCCGCTTCATGTAGTAGTTCTGCTAGACGGTTCGCCAACAGTGGAGTGCGTTCTGACGGTTTTAATATGAATGCATTTCCACTGGCAATGGCAAGTGGGAACATCCAACATGGCACCATCATTGGGAAGTTAAATGGTGTAATACCTCCGACTACCCCAATTGGATAACGGTACATGCCCGACTCAACATTCGTCGCAATATCTGGAAGTTGTGTTCCCATCATAAGTGTCGGAGAACCAGCCGCAAACTCTACACATTCGATTCCGCGTAACACTTCTCCATAAGCTTCGTTGTAACTTTTGCCGTTTTCAATTGTAATAAGTTTCGCTAGCTCATCCCAGTTTTCGGTTAATAATTGCTGATATTTGAATAGAATGCGGGAACGTTGTGGTACAGCTGTCTTTCTCCATTTGGCAAAAGCTTTTTTGGCAGCCTGTACTGCATTTTCCAAATCTTCTTGTGTAGAAATCGGAACTTCTGCAATAATTTCCCCAGTTGCTGGATTTGGTACTTCTTCATATTTATCTGTTGTAGATTTTACCCATTGTCCATTAATGAAATTTGTGAGCGTTTTCTTTTCTACTACTGTAGTTGCCATATTTTATTCCTCCTATTCTATTTTTCTTGCTAGTTGCTACTATTTTCGTTAGACTTCATAATATACTTTACAAAGTATTTTGACTATTGTCACTTTACACTATGTAAAATCATAAGCTTATTATTTTTACGTTATGGGGAGGCATCTTTTAGATGAATGAATTGAAATTGACCGTTAGAAATGTGCTTTCTCGGGATTCGTTCAAATGTGCGAAAGTTGTTGCGGGAGAGGCTGGATTAGAAAGGCAAGTGAAGTGGTCACATGTGTTAGAAGTAAAGGACTTTGAATCCTTAATAAACGGAGGCGAAATGATTCTTACTACCGGAGGAGGTCTACAACCCGATCTATCTACTCAACTCAAATATGTGAGAAAGTTGATCGAAAAAGATGCCGCTTGTATTTGTATAGAGCTTGGAACTTACTTCAAGGAAATACCATTAGAACTTATTAAACTAGCAAACGAACATTCTTTCCCAATTATCACATTTGAAAATACCGTGAAATTTGTTGATATTACGCAGGATCTCCATACATTTATTATCAATCAACATCATCAAATGCTTTCACAGCTTGATACATTGTCAAGGAAATTCAATGCTTCTTCCCTTACACCGAATGGTATTTTGAAAATCCTACTGGAGTTACACCAGTTTTTTCGGCAGAGTATTATATTCATTTCTGATGATGAGAAATCCTATTATTATCCGTCTGAAACGAAGGAATTAGAAAGAAGTATCCGAAATTATCTTGAAAACTCTTCGTCGTTCCATTCGAAACAAAAACTTTTTACGCTTGATCAGCAAACATTCGCCCTTATGCCTGTGGAAGGGCTCGGACAAACCTGGGGGTATCTGTGCCTACAAGTGAAGCAGCCAATGCCAGACGATTTTACTTTTCTTCTATTAGATCGTGCTGCGCTCGCAATAGCTCAGATTTTACTACGTAATCGCACGATTGAAGAACGGAAACAGCATAATGAGGATGAGATTGTCCGGAATCTTTTGAACGGTCGAGATGTCGATCAGGACGATTTACAAACTTATTTACCTGCTAATAGTCGCAATATGTACTATAGAGTTTTTATCATTCGCACGGAGTTTCCTGAGTCTAGTTTTGATGAAGAAGATTGGGAAGAAATTAAATTGCAACGGTCTATGATGATCCGGTCACTTTTTAAACGGCATGGATTTTTCCCAGCTGTTTCTTCCAGTAAAAACGAAATAGCCATTATCGCTTCTTTTATAGCCGCAGATCATCTAAAACTAGAGAAGAATCGATTTTCTCAAATTATCCAGAGTATTATGGAAACGAAAGGGAATCATTTCGTCGATTGGAAGGAATGCTCATTCGGCATCAGTATGGTGTACAAGGAAATTTCCCAATTAACAATCGGGTATGAAGAGGCCAATGAAGTATTGCAACTGCTCCAAGCTTCTATTTTAGATTCACACTTTTATGAAGATCTTGGCGTATACCAAATTCTGCTTCCATTAAAAAAGAGCGGATGTCTTGAAAGTTATGTTCAAAATTATTTGGGGCCGCTTATCGATTATGATGAGAAAATGCAAAGCGACCTTTTAGAAACACTTTCTGTCTACTTAGAATATATGGGTTCTAAAAAAGAGGCGGCGGAACGGCTTTTCATCGTCAGGCAGACCTTATATCACCGGATAGAAAAGCTTGAACAGCTTCTTGGAAACGACTTTATGGAGCCAATGAATCGTTTGGCCCTTGAAACTGCAATCAAAGCATATAATTTATTAAAGGGGAAATCCCACGAAACAAAGAAAATGGCTATTTCTCCGTAATGCAAGACAGTATGTCTTATAAAGTGAAACTTCAATCAGTGGGCCTCTCTTTCCCCCTGATTGTTTAGTTGAAGCTATTTAACAGGACGTTTTTACGCATTGCTTCCACTCTCTCTATTCGTCTAGTGCTTGAGCCTCTTTACTATCCATCTTTTTGACACTCCGTCTGTTTCAAATTCATTTTCATTTACAACTTGTCTATAAAAAACTCATTTTCTATTGTGTATGATTAAATAGAGGACTTGAAAGAATATTCTAACTAAAAAGAATGAAAGCGCTTTTATATTGAGGGGAGGTAATACTATACAAACGCCTATGAAAATTCCTGAATGGGTTATCCCAGTTTCACAAAAAGTGTAGACAATTTTATGAGGGATCAAGACTTTAACAAGGGGGAATGTAAATGAATAGTCAACAAGGTCAGTTAAAATCGGACTTGAAAATCCGACATATCAGTATGATTTCGATTGCTGGTGTTATCGGAGCGGGTCTATTTATCGGTAGTGGTGCAGTAATTAACGCTTCTGGGCCAGGAGCCATTCTTTCTTACGCTTTTGCCGGAGCAATTGTCGTATTAGTAATGAGAATGCTTGGTGAAATGGCTGCAGCCCATCCAACAAGTGGATCATTTTCAACTTATGCGAGCGATGCGATCGGCCCATGGGCAGGTTTTACAATCGGTTGGTTGTATTGGTTTTTCTGGGTGGTCGTCATTGCGATTGAAGCGATTGCAGGAGCGGCTATTATGCAATATTGGATACCGGATTTTCCACTTTGGTTAATGGCACTCATTCTAACAGTTCTGCTAACACTGACAAATCTATTTTCAGTTAAATCCTTTGGAGAGTTTGAATATTGGTTTTCACTTATTAAAGTAATCAGCATTGGCTTGTTTCTTGTACTTGGTCTTTGTGTTACTTTCGGTTGGTATCCAGGCGTAGGGGCTCCTGGTACTGCGAATCTATTAGGTGCAGGTGGATTCATACCTACTGGATTTGGTTCTGTGCTACTAGGAATTACAGTTGTTATCTTTTCATTTATGGGAACTGAAATAGTTGCCATTGCGGCCGGTGAATCTGATCATCCTGGAAAAGCTGTTCGTATTGCCACAAATAGTGTTATTTGGCGAATCCTTATCTTCTACATTGGGTCCATTGCTATTGTAGTTACCTTATTGCCGTGGAACTCTGCCAACATTCTTGTCAGTCCATTCGTTGCGGTACTCGACTACATCGGAATACCGGCAGCGGCACAGCTTATGAACTTTGTCGTTCTGACTGCGGTTCTATCTTGTTTAAATTCTGCATTATATGCAAACTCTCGTATGTTGTTCGGTATGGCTAAAAAAGGAGATGCACCAAAAGCGTTTTTGAAACTAAGCAAGAAAGGTGTTCCTGTACGAGCAATACTATTCAGTACAGTATTTTCATATATTGCGGTTATCTTTAGCTATACTTCTCCTGACAAGATATTCTTATTTTTAATCAATTCATCAGGAGCTGTGGCGCTACTAGTCTATCTGGTTATCGCATTCTCTCATTTA
This sequence comes from Psychrobacillus sp. NPDC096389, assembly GCF_044762855.1. Lineage (NCBI taxonomy): Bacteria > Bacillati > Bacillota > Bacilli > Caryophanales > Bacillaceae > Psychrobacillus > Psychrobacillus sp. NPDC096389. The sequence continues at coordinate 11,096 of NZ_JBIWFB010000010.1, forward strand.
CGGATGCGAAGAAAGTTAGAAAAAGAAAACCCGGAAGCACTTCAACTAAGAATGTGGCTCTTCCCTTACTTAACGTATACCACCATCATCGTGATTACAGGAATTTATGTAGCAATGCTTATCATTGAATCATTGCGAGTACAAGCCCTGCTCACCTTGCTGATCGCTAGTTTGACTATCATTTCTTATTTCATTTTTGCTCGTAAAAAAGATAGGGTTGGAGAATTAGAGGAAGGTATTTTACAAGTTTCTCCTAAAACTACTCGCTAGACCAATAGAAAAGACGGTACCGCTTCATATAGCGATACCGTCTTTATTTATATAGCTTTTGGATACGTTGCATCACCAAAATATCTATCTCTTATAATATTACAATGATGAAGCTCGTGACCAGCAATAATGGCTATTAGAGCTCGGACAGTTATTTCCGTATTATTAGCAGTCCCTCGGCGTAGTAAATCTTCTTTTGTTAAGCTTTTAATCAGGTGAATGGTTGATTGGCGCACAATGTTCAAGTTTTGAAGAAGATCTTTTACTGACTGCTTATCAAAGGATGCATGTTGGGCATATTCTTTCTCATCAAAACCGGGTAGAGAAACAGTATCTCCTCGCGCAATGGCTAAGAGCCTATATGCCATTACTCGCTCACTATCCGCCATATGACCAATTATTTCTTTTATAGTCCATTTTCCAGGTGCATAACGAAAATGAGCTTGCTCATCCGAAATGTCCAGTAGTAAACCAATTGTTTTTTCCATTTGCTTTGCTAAAGTTTGTATTATATCTCCATCAGGTACTAATTTCACATAGCTTGAATAACTTGATGCGTACTCATCTTCCGCAAGCATGTTTTGCATGTAGATTCCCCTTTATAGTTAATACTTTTACATATTCGGTAACCGCACTATTTATTCGTTTTACTAATTAAATCATAGGTTGAAGATCTTCTTTTAAAATGGAGTACATATATAAATCTTCAAATTTCCCATTTGCAAATTCATAATGTCTTAACAATCCTTCTCTTTGAAATCCTTGTTTTTCTACTAGCTTTTGAGATGGAACATTCGTTAGTTCAATTAATGCCTCAATTCTTTCTAACTGGAAATGCTCAAAACCATATTTAACAACCGCTTCTAACACTTCGCTAGCTATCCCTTTGCCCCAGTGAGCTTGACTCAATTCATAACCAATTTCTGCCCGGTAATGTTTAGGTTGTCTATTAAGAAACCCACAACTTCCTATTACCTTACCTTCGTCTTTTAAGGTGATGCCCCATCTAATTCCGGTCCCTTTTTCATAGATAGATTGATACCATTCAATCTCATCCGCTGCGTCTTCTACCGTTTCAAAAGGTTCTAACCCCATCGGCTTTACCACATCATTATCGGATAAATATGTATACATATCATCCGCATCGTCCATTGCTACTTCTCTTAATATTAATCTATTTGTTTCTATTATAGGAAATTTATCCATTTGTTATATCCCCTTTTTCTTCTAATTAAGTATATTATACAAGATGATAAATTTTAAGAGTTTTTGCATAATTTAATAGAAAAATTAGCAGATTTCGCGTGCATCTGACTTCAAACGTTCTTCACTCTTTAAATATGCAGTTACCTTTTTATCTTCTTCATATGGGTAATGAAACTCTAAATGATTAGCAACAAATATTGCTGTGCTACGAAATAGATTACACATTGCAAACAAGGCTTTCCAGACTTCTTTATAATTTCCATTGGGATAAGTAGCAAGCAGCTCTTGCCAATTATTTTCTGAGAGATATTTCTCCAAATACTTACCGCTTTTACCTATACTAACGGAATAATTGGTATCAATGCCCACCTTCCACTCAAGCATTTTAGTTAGCATCGGTCTGACAATAGTATGTAGATGTTCCATAGCATAAAGAATTTCTTTTCTCCATAATCCTTTTGCCACATAAGTCGATACCCACCAAAATTCATTGCAACAATCGGCAAATAATTCAGCATTTGGCCGCTTTACCCAATAATTTTCATCAGTGGGAGGAGGAACTTCCGGTAGAGAATGATCCTTATCCAGTAGAATAATCGTCAACTTATCCTCTTTACAATATGTATCTTTTTCTTCTATTGGAATTAATGTTAAATCGATTCGATTTCCGTCTGCAAACAACATTAAATAAGGAAATCTTTCGCCTAGTTCAGAAGGAAACATAGTCGTATTTTCTGGTGTTTGCATAATAATACGCTCACCAAAAATATCTATCCAACTTGGATCTTTCATAAAAGAATCGATTTCTGTCACAAGATAAACGATATCAAAATCTCGAAAAATATCTTTCGGAGCATTCGGATTGGTTCTTGATCCATTCAATCCGACAGCGCGAATTCGTTTGTCTTGTGCTGCTACTTTTAATACTAAGTCCATGATTTGCTGCTCTGTTCGCATTTGCTCACCTCCTGCATTTATTAATTCAACCCAAAAAACTCAGTCAAAGGTACTTTTCGTCCTTCTTTATGCCATTTTTGGTATTCATGAAAAACCAGTTCAATATCATTATTGGCACGAACTTCTACTAAAAATTTCACTGCGAGATAACTACACCAATAATCATACATAATACTAGATAAGGTGCCTTCATAGGAACTGCTACCAAATTTGTCTAAAGAGCGTAAGCCATATTTTTCTTTAAAAACTTCCACTAGTTTAGTTTCTACATCTGTTATTTCTTCAAACTCTTCCTCCGTCAACAGGTGCTTTCTTGGCAGATACTGACACATTCCCTCCTCAAACCATATGCTGTCTCCACGATCATCTTCAAATTCGTCCATAAATAAATCCGAATGATGGGTTAATTCATGAGCCAATATGGTCAATAAATGATTTTCGGAATAGTTTTCATAAAACTTCTCAATATGTGGAAGAGATTTTCCGTCTAGTTGTTTTATGAAAAGCTGTCTCCAAGCTAGTAAATCTGGAGACATATAGATGATGTCTTTATTTGTATAGGCTGGTATTGGGATATTAGATAAAACGGTAGTAGCCAGCTCCTCGCTTGTCCACATAATTGCTTTTGGCATTTCAGACAATGCGTAATTTTTTTCTAATATATGTTGATACTCTTTTAATTTTTTGTTGAATCTTTCAATAATGCTTTGATATTTTGTATACTCTTCTATCTTTTCGAACGCATATATATGTTTCATATATAAAATTCCTTTCTTTATAATGTTGCTACTTCTTCATAATAGGGTCATTCACCTGTAACATTTCTTTCAAGTTTTCTATCACTTTCATTAAAGAGGAGATGGAAGTAAGTGTATCAACCTCTTCATCATCTAAAGAATGGTTTGCACCGTGGATTATCTCTATTTTAAAAGAGCTTTGCTTTTTTATCTGTTCTACTTGCTCTAAGTTGTAATGAGGATCTTTGTCACCGATAACTATAAGACCTTCGTGATTGCTTTTTAAAAGATCTTTGTATATTTCTTCAAGTTTCAGCAAAGGGGTAAGCAATATCATTTTTGATTTATTAAACACTTTTCTTTTCATAATATCGCCAATTACTGGAATTGTTCCTAGTGATTTTGCAAGAAAAATCGTTTCATTGTAGGAAGAACTAGCAAGCACATTATTTATAACAGCGTCTACATCGTTCATAACTTTTTCAATTAATTCTTCAAATGAATGTTCGAATAGTTCTTTTTCGTATGAATAGTGTATATGTACAACATCCATATTATTTTCTAGCATCGCCATAGTAGCATAATAAAATAGTGGTTTATCGTAGGAATATCCAGTACCTGACAACATAAAACAGATACTTGTAGAACCTGTTTGAATATGCGTATACTCTATTTCGTTTTGACTATCCTTACTCAGTATAGTAATTTTATTCCCTTTCATCTGTATTGCTCCTTTTGTTTTTTCCCCTTTATGAAGAAGTCGACCAAACAAAATACACAAACTTCAAATTTTCACCGTTCATTATAAATTCTTCATCACTAGTCGGAACTTGTTTAAAACCGTTTTTCTCTAATACTTTTTGTGATGCAATATTATTGCTTGTTGTTTTTGCATAAACTTCTTTAATATTTTCCTTTGAAACTTTCATTAATAGGAGTTTTAGAGCTTTATTTGCAATACCTTTTCCCGTATGAATTTCACCAACCCTGTAACCAATATGAGCTATATCCTTGTTTCTATCAATATCCACTAGATTCATTCTTCCTACAATTGAGTCGTTTTTATCTTTTATTAGATAAAAATAAGATATCCCCTTCTCTTGTTCTTCCAATAAGTCTTGATGCTTTTTTCGAAAAGTTTCAAAATCATAATACTCTTCCCCGCGGCTCGGTACACTTTTTTCAAAATAGGCTCTATTTTCAGTTTCAAAATTAAATAATTCTTCTGCATCCTGCTTATGTAACTTTTCGATTGAAATGTCTATCGTTAGACCACCATTCCGTTTTCTTATTTGCTTTTTACAGCGAGCTTGACGGATATATTAAGTTGTTCCTTGTAAATACCAGTATCATCAAGCGCTAATAATTCTTCTTTTAAGTGATTTTCAAATAACTGAACGTTTTCACCTAAAAATCGTTTAGTACCATAAGAAGTGGAATATATATTGCCGATTATAGAATCGACTGTCCATACATGTTCGTAAGTTGGCATCTCGTAGATTTCTAAGTTGAATTTGGAATTTGAAATAATATCTTGGTGGCTCACAGTTGGATGAGCATATGTTGTGTTGCCTGCTCTTCTTTCATTTCCATACCAACGTTTGACTACCTCGTCCACTTTCTTTTGCCATGGTAGCTGCTCCTTATTTGGGGCTTAATTATCAATAATCGCTACCCCACCGCCAGGGACAACCATTTCGTCTAAAGTTTCGACTACCTTTACTCTATCCATCCAATGAAAAGCCTTTGCAATTGTCACCAATCGAAAAGTTTCATCCGATTTCTCTTTATATGTATCGAGATCGCCGGTAAACCATTCCACATTTTCCGCCCTAACTTCTTTACTTAGGCGTATTGCTTCTTCAATCATTTCTGACTCCATATCAACTCCAACTATTCTTTCAAACCAATCAGAGAATCTGAATGCTAATTGCCCCGTTCCACATCCTAAATCGAGCATTCGGCCGCTGCCGTCTAAAGAAAACCTTTCAACTAAAAATCTAATTAACGCAGCTGGATACATTGGTCTATAACGTGAATAATAATGAGCTGCTCCTTTGAATAAATCTTCCCCATAAGCTGTCATCGTTAATGCTTCCTTTCTTACTTGTAATAGGCTTTTAACAGCCTATTACGCTACTTACAATTTGTTATCCTTCATAATCTACATTTAAACAGTTCTATTCAATTTTATTTCAAACGTAGGATGAGTGACATAATCCATATAATTTATTTCTCCATTAAACTCCAAATAGGCTTTATATCGAGTTCGAATAGCTGGAGCTGATACTAAATTAAGCACTTTCTCCTTCGCGACCCAACGGCTATCAGATGTTTCATCTGAAATAGCCAGTTCTCCACCTACAGGCTTACATATATAATCTAGCATTAACTTGGTAGGAACATTCGTTACCCCGTCATAAAATTTATGAATTCCTGTATTCGAATAAACACCAATTAGTTTAGATACAGCTACGTCTATTCCACTTTCCTCTTTTATTTCCCGGATTAAAGCATCCATTAGATTCTCTCCTACTTCTACTTGGCCTCCAGGAAATACCCACCCGCCATGATGCGTTTTCACTAAAAGAATATTTCCTTGTTCGTCCTCTACGATACCGCCTACCGCTACAATATGTGTTGGCATTGCCATTACTTTTCCCCCTAAGTAACATCAACTCATTTAGAGCAACTTTCTATTTATTATGGTTTTCCAGTAAAATAGTTTCTTCCGAGTCATCCCATTTTACAGTTACCTTGATCACTTCGTCTTCACTTACTTTTGCTGCTCCCTTAGAACTTCCACTATTAGTGAATACTTTTGTTGTCAAAGGTTCCGTAAACTCCTCGGTTCTTTTACTACTTCTACCGAATGCTTCATATGAATATTCAAGGTTTTGTAAGGAAGATAATTCTTCTACAGAACCTTTATATTCTAAGATAAATTCATCGGTGTCTTCGCTGGAATAAGTAATTACCCCATCTTTTTTACCCCATTTTTCTGTTCCCTTATAAGAATATACCGCTTCCCAATGGTCACTTTCTCCCATAAATTTATAATTGTTATGCGTCGTTTCTGAACAGCCTGTTAAAAATATGATGGTTAGGAATCCAATGATAAATTTTTTCAACCTAATTCTCCTCTCAATTTCACGCTGTAAAACCGCATTGCTTTTGGAACACCTTCTATTTCAAATACTCCTTGTAAAATTAGTTGGCGTACTCGATATTCGAAAAAGGCATCGCCAACGTGTTGATCCGAGTTTCCAAGTACTTCCCCAATTAGTCGAGCTGATTTCATAAAGTCAGGCTTCGTTTGTTCATTATGTAAATAACGAGCTCTTTCAATAATAAATGCATCGAAGTAACTTTCTGGTACACTTATAATTTGGTCGTCCTGCCAAATACGCAGTACTTCTGTTGTTTCTGCAAGCTTTTCCCATTCCTCTACAAGTTTGTTGCGAAGACAGTCTGTTAATGGCTGGTCAATTTTGTACGTTTTATAGATCGCTTTTAATTCATCTTTTCCCAATTCCCCCGTGTGAGTTGGAATGATGTTGGGCCATAAATCTTGAAATGCTGTGTTAATGTTAAGGAGGTGAATATCATTTTTCTTTTCTTGCAGGATTTGTAAGACAAGCCGTGCACCGGTTTGTTCATGCGCATTATTTGCAGTCCATATGTAAATTGGTATATGTTCTGGTATGTTACTTATTTCTGTTAATGTTCGTTGAAAATCTTCTATATAGGTATGTGTGCGCAGTTCATCCATATTTATATGTAATAACAGCCATTTTTTTCGTTGTTTGATTCCCACTTCAGTGTGCAGCCGGTTGACAGGGCCTCTAGAAAACAGGTCCGAAAATTGAATCACTTTTTCATCATTTGGAAGGGCCATCTTTAGGCTTCCTGCTGCAGAATCACTAAAAACAATATGTATTGTATGATAAGGCTGTTGTTTTTGTTTGGAGGAATACTGTAATAATTCCTGATACTCTTTTTTCACTTTTTCAATAAATTCTCTTTCTGAATAGCTCGTTTCCTCTAGTAGTTGAATTCGATATAAATTTAACAATAACAATGATTTTGCTTCCTGCTCCGATAATTGCTCTACGATTTTTTTTAATTCCTGTATCATTTATTTATCACTCCTTTTGTTTGATTAAGAAATGTAACTTTGAATTGCATCCCACACGAAGATCAGTGAAGTGAGAGGAAGCAATATACAAAAGATAAGATTACTTCGAAATATCGCCTTCCACATGGCCGTTCCATTTCGTATATACATAACGAATAAAGTCGTTGATATACTTACCATTGAAAAAAGCAAACATAGGAAATCTTTTTGTCTGTCAATCTGATGTTCAATCGCTTCCACTTTCCATTCATATTCACTCGAAAATGATATGGTTTGAATACTTTTTTCTACCCCAATTAAATTAAATGATTTAATCGTTATTTCATTGTTTGATGCTGAAACGATTTCATACCCATTTGGCGAATAAGAAGTGTTGTAGACGAGAAGATATGATAAACAGACCAAAGTGAGCATAACAAAAAAATATGGTACAAATGATTTTATTTTTTGAGTGAAAGTTTTCTTCACATGAACAACTCTAGATTCTTCCATTTGAAAATTTATTCCTCCCTTTTCCAAAACTCCCCACTTTTCGTATTAAATAAATAGCTTCCTTCTTTTGTGTAAATAATATAATGTCCGATGGATTTTATTATTTCGGTTGTTGGTATCACTTTTTCTCCCGTTGTACTTTCAACTTTAATTACTGCTTCTTTCTATGTATGAGTTGGTAAAGACCAAAAAAAGAGACAATTAGTAGGATTATTCTAATTATGTAAGCAATGATTACTCGTGTCCATTTTATATTTTCAACTGAAAAATAAGTAAAAATAACTCCACTTATCACCAATAAAGACATATTTACTTGCAATGAAAAGCATCCATATAGACAGTAATATGCACACTCCACTTATACTGTACATATATTTCTTTTCCATAGATTCCCTCCTTTTATAATTGTTCTACTTCAAGACTCGAAAGTCCTTCTAATTTTAGGAAATAAAAAAGACCAAACGCATGCAATCGTTCAGCCTTCCATTATTTTTTATGCCCACCAAGCAACCCTGCACGTTTTCTCGCCGTACCTGCTTCCGTATAAGAAACAGCGCGCAATATTGCATTGGACCCGTATTTACTTCGAAGGTAATCCATTGTTTTTCCCAGTTCTCGAACTTTCCAGTTATCTTCTTCAAAGAGGCTTAGTTGCATAGAATACTCGGGTTCTAAATTAGTAATAGAAATCGCAAGCTTGCGAATGGGTCGGTGATCGTAAAAATCATCAAAGATTTGTTCGCATACTTTGTAAATGGTCATCGTGGCATTTGTCGGCTCATCAATCGAACGGGAGCGATTAAAGCCGCCACCAAAAGCATCTTTACTGTAACTCATGGAGAGATGGACCGTTCTTCCGACCATTTCGGCTTCGCGAGCACGTCTCGCCACGTCTTCACACATTTCTAATACGACCGTCATGATTTCTGCTTTAGATCGGTAATCACGAAACAACACTTGCCCTTTGCCATAACTAATTTGCCCTTCTGCTAAAGGAGCACCAAGTTCTGACAAATCGAGACCCCATGCATGATGATATAACTGATTTCCCATAATGCCAAACTTAGCTTCTAGTGTCGCAAGCGGTGTCTTTGCTAATTGCCCCACATTAATAATTCCCATATTATTTAATGTTTTTTCTAAACGAGAACCAATTCCCCACATTTTGGAGAGAGGTGCAATAGGCCACAGTTTTTGTTGCACATCCTCATATGTCCATTTCGCAAAGCCTGTTTTTTTCGCTTCCAAGTCGAGTGCAAGCTTGGCCATTAGCATATTTGGCCCCATTCCAACTGCACATGGTAATTGAAATTGATTATATAGCCCATCTTGTATGTGCTTAATCGTCCCCTCTACTGGTCCCCATAATTTTTCGGTTCCTCCCAAATCAGCGAAGCATTCGTCGACGCTATACACATGAATCGCTTCACTTGGGACAAACTGATTTAAGTAACGTGTGATTTCCATGGAAACACGAACGAAAAACTCCATCTTCGGTTCGATTAAATGAATAGAAGGATGATCAGGAATTTCAAATAGCCGCGTTCCTGTCTTCACTCCAAATTCCTTTTTCATCATAGGAGATGCCGCAAGCACAATACTTCCTTTTTGTTCTAAATTCCCAATTACCGCAATGGGTGTGCTTAGAATATCGAGTCCTGCATCCGCTGCCGCACAGCTGGCAAAAAAACTCCGTATATCAATACATATAATTTGGCGATTCTTTAACCCTTCATACATTTTTCTCTTCTCCTTCTCAAAGGAACGTTTGTTCTAATTATATGCCGAACATTCGTTTTTATTCAAGAAGGTTTTATTGGTAATAAACCGAAATAACTGGAAAAACTGTAAAAGAAGATGGATGCAAATGATTGTTTTCATTAATTTATCCCGCATTAACGGGCAGTAAGACTCCCACTTCAAGATTTAAGAAAAGCAAAAAGATAAGTGGGAGATCAACTGCCCGTAAAAGCCCGATTGGTTCAACTAACAATCAGTGGGGGATGAAGAAAACCCTCACTGATTGAAGTTTCACTTTATAAAGGCTTTAAATCTTTTTTTAGATAGTAATGCTTGTATTCCTTGCCTACATTATCTATACTTCCAAACACTTGATAACCATTCTTTTCGTAAAAACTCAATGCTTGAAAACTTAAAGTATCCACCTTTATGAAATCACATTCTTTTTCTAATGCTAATCTCTCAATTTCTAATAATAGAGTAGTTCCGTACCCGGATTTTCTTATATCTTCATCAATCATTAAAGTATGGATTTCTAACCAATTCCAACATACTTCAGCAAGTATTCCGCCGCGGACCATACCATTTTCGTCTTTAAGGAATAAATTGATTTCTTCGTATTTCCCTCTTAACTCTACCGGAAAATGCTTTAAATTAAATCTATAAAGTTCATCATTAATGTATTGTTTGTCCTTTTCATTTAATTCGTGCGTTATATGAAAGCCCATTATTCATTTCTCCTCATAAATTCTGTATGCAACAATCCATAACACAACATATCTTTGCATTCTCCTGTAACACTATGACATTCAAACTGTCTTAAACAGCCTTCTTCACTGAAATCGAATTTCGTTAACAATTTCCTTGAAGCGATATTTTCTTCGCTTACAAAAGCTTGAAGTCTTACTAAACCTAACTCATTAAATCCTAATGATAATACTTCTTGTATGGCTTCCGACATAATACCGCGGCCCCAGTATTGTTCGGATAATTCATAACCAATTTCAGCTCGTTTACCTACAAATTCACTTAAGAAAATCGTCCCAATTATTTCATCTGTTGCTTTGTCAGCAATAGCAAAACGAATAATCCAACCATCTTCATATCCTTTGTTCCAAATATTGATAACTTCATAACTTCTTTCTAAAGTTTCAGGTCCGTACCAATCGAGATGACGATGTACATTTTCATTTGAATAATAGTTAAATAGCGTAGGAGCATCTTCCAAATTCAATTTTCTTAATGTAATACTTTTAGTTTGTTTGGTCGGAAACGTACCCAATAATTTTGAAATGTTCATTTTTTCTCCTTTATCCCTTATATCGTTTTGATTATCTGTGAGGCTGTTTTTATGTCAGGCATAGCTATTTCTCCAATCGTAAGAGTTGACTAGATTATATATGACTTACATAACTAAAAGAACCTCATACTCATTTCATAAAAGAGAATAAGCCAATGAGGTATAAAACCCCACTGGCTTATGTTAAAAGTTTATTTTTTTCTTTTCTCTTTTAGTATGATTCTTTGAATACTTTTGGATGACAAATAATATTTTTCTCCCAAAGCAGCCACATTTATTCCAGATAAGTAATCCTTATAAATAGCAGAATTTCTAAAATCCAATTCTCTTCTTGTAGCAGTAGCCGATCCCCAACTCTTTTTATTATCTTCTCTGCGCGGGATATAAATATATTCACCATCAACATATTGTTGTATCAGCTCTACCAACTCCGCTGGCAGCAGATTCTTTGCTTTTCTATAGCTCATTTTTGCACTCCTAAATATAGTTATTTATTTTAGGAAGAGCAAAGGCTATTTTTTCTTAATTTCGTTATGCAATAGCCTTTGCTATGCAAAAATAGTATTCTTTCTCATACAATCAAACCTCCTTGTATTTAACTTATTTGTTATAGAACTAATTTAATAGAGTTATTTAACAAAAGATTATTTTTAAATAAGAACAGCTAGCGGTTTACACTACTTTACAGATGGTCGGCAGTAATACCTAAAGTTTTGTATAATCCCTCTTTGCCTCTGTCTGTAATTTTTACTGCTCGGTCAGGAAGCTTTTCGATCCAGCCTAGATCAAAGAAACGTACCATAACGGCTTTTCCTAACGAACCAGCCAGATGGTAGCGTCTTTCGCTCCAATCTAGACATTTTCGAGCAAAATGTCTTCTATTCTTTTGTAAAACATCCGTATCGATTTCAAGATGATTAAAGAATTCTTTCCCCTTATCCGTTACAAGAAAATCATCTTGATCTTCCATTAAATATTCTTTTTCTAAAAAGGCTTCTGTTATAGATACTCCAAGTTTCCCAGCCAGATGGTCATAACAAGTGCGAGCGATTTTAATTTTCTCTGCACGCGAAGAACTCTTTAATGAATGGATGCGTGCAGGAGGGGCAAGAACAGTTAATGTTTCTATCGCTTTGGCAACTTCAGTACTTGCCAGGCGAAAGTAACGATGTCGACCATGTTTTTCTACACGAACAAGATTTCCTTCTACCAGTTTTGTCAGATGACTGCTTGCAGTTTGCAGTGTGATGTTAGCTGTCCTTGCTAACTCAGTAGCTGGAAGTCCATCAAGACCTAGAAGGGCATCCAACATTGCAGCTCTTGATGTATCAGCCATTAGTTTTGCGATATATGAAAAATCAGGTTTGCTTCCCATGGTATTCCTCCATGAACATTTATACTTCGATTATAGTCGAAGTTTTCAACTGATACAATAACAGTAATGAGAGGAAGGAGAGATAAAAATGAATGAGAATGATTTACTAGTCTTGAACTTTGAGGAGATTCGTCGGAGGAGCATTAAATTATGGACATCCATTCCTGCCGAAATATTGGATTGGCGTCCAGACGCAGAAGCAATGTCTTGCAAGGAAATGATAAGACACGTACTGGAAGGTGAGTATCTGTATCACCAAATTTTGATAAAGCATGTAGATGGGACTACCATAGAATCGATTAATCCTTACGAATCAAAAGTCTTTTCCACCATTAACGAAGAATTAGAATTCTCACAACCATATCGAAATAAATTCCTAAAATTCGTTAAGTCATTAAATACTGATGATTTAACAAATATAAAAATAGACCGATCTGACGTCGGATATATTCGAGAACTTGGAGATATGCTACTAAGAATTGCTTATCATGAATCTGTTCACACTGGACAACTTCTTGATTATTTACGAACAGCAGGAGTTCAGAGACCGAATATATGGGACTAATATTTCCTATGAAAAAGAAAGATTAGCGCTAAATACTAGTGCGTACAATTTATAAAGCCTAATTTCTCGTTTAAAAGAATGAGGATTAGGTTTTTATATTTGTAAAAGGAACTTTAACTTAAAATAAAAATCCATATGCAGTTCAGGGGCTGAAGTGTATATGGATTTTATTATCAGGTAATAGTATCTAGGCTTCGCACTTTAATTAAAGTGTAAGATTTCATTATCTCAACGTATTGAATCTATAGATATAGATGATGACTTCCAACTATTGTAGAAAAGGTTACAAAAAATATTATATATTTAAGGAAACCGCTGCTTATTAATAAAGGAAAAGGGGTAAGTTATAGGTAAAGCGAAATTGGAAGCCTTTCACAAGACTTTTGCAACAACTACTATAATGTTTGTACGTAGTTCTCCTGCAGAATTCTCTGATACTGAATATGGGGTGATTACACATGGAAAAAGAGAAGATTGACAGTGAAAAGATTTTAGAATTATTGCGTGAGATGGATAGTACTCTTGGTAAGATGGATAGCAAACTCGATGAAGGTCTGGATGGAATGGACAAAGGGTTTGACAGTATAGATAAAAAGCTAGACGATTTAACCGAAAGAGTTAGCGAAATGACAAAACCCTCTTCCAATAATCTATTATAGTTATTTAAAGCATGTTGGGACACATTGCTAATGAAGACATCTTTAAATAATGGATGTCTTTTTTATTAAGATAATATTTACAAGATATATTAGGTAGTGAGCGGACAGGAGGTTATAGTAACCCAAATTCCCGTACCATATTCCTTGGTATTCGATAGTCTGTCTATTTTCTATCTGGCGGAATGTGCTTCCATTATAAATCCTTTAATAACCGATTAATTGAATTGAAATAACTGTTTAAATCTATACAATTATTCAGGATATCTATTATTTTTTTACAATCAAATCAAAAAAACAATTTATACAAAACATATCCAACTATTAAAACAACGATTAATATTCCTGTACCTTTCCAGCCCATACCGCCTGTTAAATCAGTTAAATTCCCACTACTTCCTCTATTTAATGCATCATTTAGAGAACTAGTCGGGTTATTTTTTAATTCAGTTTGTTTTAATCGTTCTCTTTTTTCTTCAGGTGATTCTTTGTGATTGTTCAAACTAAACACCCTCTCAAAATAGTTTCGGTATAGTTTTTCATACCGATTAGTTGCTTCTTTTCTCATTCAAACGTAAATATTCTAAAATGATTTTTACTCGCTCTTGTACTGTATAATCCCCTTCAATTCTCAATACCGGACAAGTTAGGTCTTCCATCCAACTTTCGTGCAGTGTTTTACTTCTAACTTCGATTCCTGCATGGTCATATAAGGAAGCCCATTCCATAAACTGCTCATATTGTTCTTGTTTACTACCACCAGCTAATATTTCATTACCATATCTTTGAAACTCTCTTTGTTGCAGCCTCTCCAATCTGATATCTTTCGGAATCCATAAAAAAATAACCAAGTCAAAACAAGGTTTAAAGCTGTCACCCCAACCACATAATGCTCCTGACAGTATAGACCTCTCATACTTTAATAAGTCTTCTTTTAATATTTTCTTTCTGTCCTCTATTTCTCTCATATGTGTAAATTTAGTTAGCCAGAAATAATCATCTGTATCGAGATGAGAAAATGGTAATTCATTTGCTAATGCTTTTCCTAGTGTGGTTGTACCTGAACCAGCAGCACCGAAAATATGTATTCTTTTCATTTTTCTCATCTCCATATTAGTTACTTTTTACTTCACACATGTATTATTCAATGTAATTGAATATAAATAAATCAATGATTTTCAGATAAGTTGGTCTTTGTTAATGAGCAGCCATAGTCTAAAGAATTATTTTCCAATTCTTTTAAACATAATAATAATCTACTCTTAATCATCTTCTTATCGCCCATTTGTTGCAGTGTCTTGGAGTCCACTTCATTTTCATTTAATATTTCAAAGTGTTCATAAGCTTCCAATAATGTCCACAAGATATATTCGTCTACGATGCGTTTATACAAATTCTCATTATTGAGAATATAGCCATTTATAAATCCATCTGCAATTCTACTCAATTTCTTCGAATATTGATCATAAGCATGTTTTTGATATCTAGTTGTATTTGAATATGCAGGAAGTAGGAATTTGTAGCAAAAAACAAAATAACCAGCATACTTCAAATCGAAATCTAATTTTGGAAACGGATCAATTAATGAAACCTTGTCTAAATTTAATATGATGTTTTCCGGCGTCACATCTTGATTGACTAGTGCTATTTTTTGTTGCTTTTTTCTTCTATTTTCAATTAAGTTAAATATCATATCTCCAACTTTATCACGATTAAATGTTAAATCACTTGTAGACAAACTGTTTAATATGCTTAAATAGTAATCGTTATCAGCTTGCCAAAAATCGTTAGCTGCTTGTTGGACCTCTCCTTCAAGCTGATTGCCGCTCCATATAATATCCCCAAATCCCTTTATATCGGGATTGATGTCTTGCATAAATTTAAAGGTTTCCCCTAACTTTTTCCCGATTGAAAATGCTTGAGAATGGCTAAGAGTTGGAAGTGTTTTCCCCTCGCCCATATAACTTTCTACGGTAAATACTAGGGATTCGTCGATATAATAGTCAAAGAAAGAAGGACAGATGTTAAAAGAACACTGATTAGCTTGCTTATAATAAACCTTTGAAGATTCATATTCAGTAATTAAGTCGATCTCTTTAAATACTTGAAATTGACCGTAAGCTTTCTTCTTTCTAATTCTAAGAACAAGATCCTCTTCTGTATGACATTTCATTTTATAAACATTGTGCCAAGCACCTTCGCCTATTTTCGAAATATATTCTATTTCTATTTTTCTATCTTTTAACTTTTCAATGGCTTTCTTAAGATCTTCATTAGTCATGATTAATTTTCCTTTCAACCTCACCCATTATAAAAAGGCTTTTAAAATATATTTTTAAATTTCATCAGAGCTTAATAGAGAAAATGAGACGTGTCATTAAATTTTTTTATAATGTTTTGCTGAAAACTATTTTTACTTAAAACGGAAATGCCGCCTACTGATGAAGAAAAAAACGCTTTAGCCAACATTTCTGGTTGAAAGTTCAACCACCAAGCAATAATATATCCCAAAGTTCCACCATGAGTGACAATTAATAGATTTTTATCCTTTTCCGGTTCGTAAATTTTATCCATAGAATTGCATACACGTTTGTAAAATTGCCTCCAAGTCTCTCCATCTTGAAATTCTTGATAATCTAAATCAAACCCTTTACTTGTACGTGGCTTTCGATTAGCTTTTGCCCAGTCCTTTGTTTTACCCGCAGCAATACCCGTATTTATTTCTCTTAGCCCTATATTTTGAGTAACTTCTAAATTTAAACTAGATCCAATGATTTCTGCAGTCTGTAAAGCTCTTAATAAGTCAGACGAATACAAATGGTATACATCGCTATTTACTAATTCCTTGATTTTAATTCCGATTTGTTGAGCTTGTTTTCTCCCTAATGCAGTTAAAGGAGAATCTGTCCACCCACCTGTCATGTTATTAATGTGATGTTCGGATTGGCAATGCTGAACCAATATTATATTACTCATTCTCATGACCCTCCCTATTGGAAATTAGGATTCTATGTATATTTAGTCTTCAATTGACAAACCCTCATCAATTGTTAAGTGTTTTTCCACTTACAAGCTAAATTCTTTCTTTATCATACGTGCTACTTCCGCTGCATCCAATTTTGTATTGTTAATTCGTAAGTAGTTTTTTGTTTTAATTTCTCCTGCTCGTGAATTTAACCTTCTATTTTCTAATGTGCTAAGTAAATGTTGTTCGGATTCTTCGATGTTTCGCTTAGTTGGTTTATGTTCCAGCCGATTAGTTGTTTTATTTCGAATAAGCCTCTCATCTACATCAGCTTCCAATTCAACGAAATATATCTCAACCCCTTGCGAACTAAAAATATTGCATATATTTTCAATCTCGTCCCAATCTTCTTTTTGATCCAAATACCATATTTTCGTGAATATCATTCCATATTGATCACTTTTCGAAAAAGATTGAAAGATTTCTCGACGAAACAAATGGGTTAAACGCCACATTTCCGGGCTATATCCATATAGTGGTTCTAACAAATCAATGGTCATATGATTATGAAAAAGTTTTAGCCCTGTTAAAGCTGATAGTTCTTGGCCGATTGTCATTTTTCCGACCGCTTGTGGCCCAAAAATAAAAACAAATTTCTCCAATACATCTCCTCCAAATGTTTCATGATAATTTTATTAGTTGATAGAACTTTTTTGTAAAGTCCATGTATTAAGTCGAAAGTAATATCTTTATTCGAATCTGGTAATTCATAATATAATTCCTTTTGGAAAAACTAATAGCGAGGTGATATAAATGCTATTGCAAACAATTTTACTAATGGGACTAATTTTTAATATGCCAGTTGGTGCTGATTCAGAATATGTCCCGCCTTTCCCAAAAATAGATAAGTTCTATACAAGTATTCCTATAACAGAAAATTGGGTGAGAGTTCCAAAAAAGACGAAGGAAATAACCATCTATGTTGAAGCTAAAAACACAGAAACAGTTTTGTTTTGGTTAATACCAACAGGTACCGCACAATGGACTGAAAGAAAACTTATTGGCTATGATATTAAGGACGACAGGGATAACAAATTCTCCTTCACCTGGCAAATAGAACGACCTTTACTTGATCATTTAGTAGTGCAAGCAGTAGGAGAAAATGAAATTACAAATGAATCATTGAATATAATCTCAACCCCATAGGTTTTCATTCTATACTTAGAAAGAAGTTCTTCTATTCCTTCGCTTTTTTCAAAATAAAAATATCCTTAATAAAAACCGCTATAATAGCGGATAGAAAAATAGTACTTAATAGATTTACAACTCTCACAAATCCATGCGGACTATAAATGATTTGAATACACTGGATTATAATAATTACACTAAAAATGCTACACATGATTATTATATTTCTAGGGTATTTTCATTTCGCTTATTCATTAATCTCTCTCTGCTTTCACAATGAAAAAATGCGGGTTTTTCATTAACTTTTCATATTTGTCTGGTTCCTTCAATTGAAATTCTTTCGTCGGTTGAGGCTCTATTATTTTCTCCAAAGAAAAATATCCCAGAGTTTCGTTTAGTATTTCTTGTAGCGGGCGACGATAAAATGGAACATCGATTAATTTTCCTTGTCTTTTCCATTGATCAACAATGTATTCAGTTGAAAAGTAGTCGCCATTGTCGGATAATTTTAGATCCATAAATGGATGATGGACGGAATATAACAAGGTCCCGTTCGGTTTTAATATTCTACGGAACTCACTAAAAGGCTTGCTCCAATCTTTTATGTAATGTAGCACTAAAGAACTTAAGATGAAATCAAATGATTCATCTTCAAAAGGTAAGTCCTTCTCTAAATCGCAGCATAAAACTTCCGCCTTTTCTCCGAGCCGTCTTTTTGTCGCCTTTACCATTTCAGGACTAATATCGGTTGCAGTGACACTTGCGCCTAAGCTAACTAGTTGAGATGTATACCAACCAGCTGCACATCCAGCATCCAAAACACGCTTATCTTTTAAAACCTTGGGAAGTAATTTCATCATTGCTGGTCGTTCATATTCAGTGTTAAACAGACTTTTTGTATCCACATTATGTTCATAATCATTGGCAAGTTGGTCATAAGCTTCTATTACTTTATAGTTCACGATTTCACCTCAAAAAAATTAATATGCTCGATCTGATCTGCTGTTGCAAAAGTATTTTTGTACTACTACTCCAAGCAAGATAGAGTTGAAGCTTTTCATTGTAAACTTTGATGACCGATTACAATGCCGCTACCTGATTTTTAAAAAAAGTTCTTATTCTTTTTTCCTTTTATCATATAAATTAATCCTAATAAAAAACAGAATCCGTAAATAATTATGGAAATGAAGATGAAAATTTGAATACCTATAGAACTCCCTCTTTTCACTTAATTTACAAGTAGACATGTTGTATAAATCATTTTAAATAGCATTTCTCCCTTATTTATTATAACAAAATTATCCAATGAAAACTTCAAATAAACAAATTATTCTGATACCTATTTTAATGTAAATAAAAAGGGCATTACGGAATGTAATACCCAAAGTAAATTATATAAAAGAATCGTCTTTAAACCTCTCCAATATATACGATTGTTTCATTCGGAACAAGAAGCATGCCGCCAACTGCATACTGATCAAACAAATTGTTTAGTTCTGTTAGATAGAGATCATATTGGGCATCGTTCTCTTTTAAAGAATAGGACGCAGACAGATTTCTTTCGATAAACTTGGATTTATCGAATGGTAAATTATTTGGAAAACGATGTACGGTAAAGTTGCTAAAGAATTTTTGAATGCTTTCGTCCATATATCCGATGCCTCCGCTGAAGCCTTTGAAATCTGGACAAAATCTCTGGAAAATTTGTTCATTCTCTTTTACTAACGGGCTTTCCATTATACGGGAGTTCCATATCAACATAACCTTTCCCTTATCTTTAATAATGCGCTGACATTCCAATTTGAACTTCTCTGTATTAAACCAGTGGAATGCTTGTGCAACGGTGATAAAATCTATACTTTTGTTAGACAGAGTTGTATTTTCCGCTGTTCCATTCACGGAATGAAACGCCGGAACCTGCGCCAATTTCTTCTCTGATTCTCTACGCATATCTTCATTTGGTTCCACTCCATACACATGGCATCCGAGATCAAGTAAAACGTTCGAAAAAATTCCTGTGCCAGAGCCGATATCGGCAACAAAAGAACCTCTTCCTACCCCACTATCGGACAAAAAGCCAACCAACTCATTTGCGTAACCAGGTCTTGCTTTTGCATAAACAGCAGCTTTTCCATCAAATTTCTGTGTGTTGTCCATTCTAAGTCCCCTCTCATATTTTTGTATAAACTTACACTAAGATTGTACATTTACAATAACCATCTTTAAAACCAAACGCAAATTCATTCAAAGACAATATTGTTGGAGTCTAAAGATTCTGGTAAATTTAAATTATAACCAATGAAAGGGGTGTTCTGTTTATGAAAATCATGGAGAAACCTTACGGGGTGGATTTAATTTAAGGGATGGACGTATAAGCGCCCCTACAAACTACGTGGTCCCTAAAATCAGGAGGAAAATAATGATTATTAGAGACTATACGCCCAATGATGAAACCGGTTGGGTGAGGTGTCGAACTCTCGCTTTTTTGGAGACGGCCTATTTTGATAATGTCTTAAAAGAAAAAGAACACTATGAAAATCCCGCGATTGAACTTGTAGCTGAATTAGATGGACAAATCGTTGGACTTATTGATGTGGAGTACGAAAAAGAAGAAGGTACCGTCTGCTCCCGGGGAAAAGGGCTTGGAGGTATGATTTGGCATATAGCAGTCCACCCTGACTTTTCCAGGAAAGGAATCGGTCAACAATTACTAGATGTTGCTGCAACTAAAGCAAAAGCAATTGGATTAAATCGTTTCGAAGCCTGGACACGTAATGATCTTTGGGTTCAGAATTGGTATGAGAAAATGCATTTTATGAATGTTGATTCCTATTATCATATTTATTTTGAAAGAGATGAGATGAATCAACAAATTCAAAGTAAGATACCAAAGTTACATCTGGTGAATGCTTTTGCACATTATGTCGGCGAGGATATAGAGCAATTTAACAATAACAAGCGGATTCATCAGTGTGTTTGTTTTGAAAAAAACTTTTAATCTTAATCTAACTATGTAAATCATTCTTGTTTTCACAAAATAATCGGATGCGATTGTGCGTCATAAAAAGTTGAATGTAGTGTCCGCTGAACACGACAAACCAGTCTAGGCTGACGAGTTCAGCGGATTTTAATTCTTATTATTCCAAATAGATACTAATACTATAGTCGTCTCACATCTAAGTGAACTTGTTGTTACAAGATTTAGTAGCTCTCATCAGTAATTTAGTTGCTTTCACTCTGATTTGGTTGCCTTCTAAGTAGAACTGGTTGCTTTCATCAGCTGTTTGATTACCCTTATCCATTCTTTGGAAGTTTGTAATGAAATGTGAGACCCTGCAGGAGCGTTAGCGACGTAGCGCTCGCCGAAAAATCCCTAATTGAACTTTATACGACGCACTTTTCCTATATCTCGTACAATAAAAATGGCCCACCTTATAAAAGTTGTCGACATGTATATATTCATAGTTTCCTAAGCAGTAAAAAGACAGACTGATTACAGTCTGCCTCATGCTTTCCAAATTTACTTAAAACAAACGATTCAAATTAGCCATTTCAATAGCAGACACCGCAGCATCATAGCCTTTATTTCCAGCTTTTGTCCCTGCACGTTCAATTGCTTGTTCAATCGTTTCTGTTGTTACAATACCGAACATTACTGGAACACCTGTAGTTAGCCCAACACTTGCAATTCCTTTTGCTGTTTCATTACATACATAATCATAGTGCGTAGTGGAACCACGAATAACAGAACCTAAACCGATAATGGCGTCATATTTTTTCGTTTCGGCCATTTTTTTCGCGATAAATGGGACTTCAAATGCACCTGGTACCCATGCAACATCCACATTATCTTCTGAGACACCGTGACGTTTCAAACCGTCTATTGCACCATCTAATAATTTACCATTGATAAATTCATTAAATCTGCCTACTACTACCCCAATTTTTAAATCCGTTCCGATTAATGTTGCTTCAAATACTTTACCCATTCTTCATCTCTCCTCTTTTTCTATTTTAAGCGAATGCTTTGGTCTCTTGTTTCGAGCGATAATTTACTAATGCTTCAATCGTTACAAACTTCAAATCATGTGCTTCCGCAATTGTATGTAATTCCGGAACTCTTGCCATAGTGCCGTCTGTACTCATAATTTCACAAATTACTCCAGCAGGTTGAGCCCCACAAAGTTTTGCGAAATCGACAGCGGCTTCAGTATGCCCTGGACGCTCGAGTACGCCCTTATCTTTCGCGATAAGTGGAAACACATGGCCGGGTCGGCGGAAATCCGAGCTGACTGATGCAGCATTGAACATTTGTAAAATCGTTTCAGAGCGCTCAAAAGCACTAATACCGGTTTCTGTCGTTTTATAATCGATACTAACCGTAAATGCGGTTTGATGATTATCGGTATTACGTGTAACCATCGGATGTAAATCGAGTCGATCCGCTAGTTTCTGTGTAATTGGCGTACAAATCAGCCCGCGGCCATATGTTGCCATAAAGTTAATATTTTCTGGTGTTGCATAATCCGCCAGTACAAGGAAATCTCCCTCGTTTTCACGACTTTCATCATCTACAACGATAATTATTTTCCCTTTTTTTAAATCCTCGATTGCTTCTTCAATTGTATGGAACATATAAAATACCTCCTTTAACTTGTTAAAATCCGCTTTGTCTTAAAAAGTCCATCGTAATTGGCGAGCTTTCTTTCTTTCGATCCAAATGGTTGATCACATATTTGCCAAGTAAATCATTTTCAATATTAACGACATCCTGCTCTTTTTTTATCCCTAATATTGTTTCGCTAAAAGTAAGTGGAATAAGTGAAACGGTGAGCTGTCTCGGCTGAACATCGAAAATAGTTAAACTAATGCCATCGATTGCAACAGAGCCTTTCAGCATACAGTACTTACTCAGTTCTTCACTAATACCAATGTCTACATATACCGCATTTTCTACTTTTCTTTTTCTTAAAATAACGCCCGTTCCGTCCACATGGCCCGAGACAAAATGACCGCCAAATCGACCGTTTGCAGGCATGGCACGCTCCAGGTTAACGACATGTCCCGTTTGAAGAGAACGAATGCTTGTTGACTTCACGGTTTCTGGCATGACATCTACTGTAAATAGATTGCTGGAAAACGAAATGACTGTTAAGCACACCCCATTCACGGAGATACTATCGCCTAAATGAATATCCTCTACAATCTTTTGAGATTCCAATGTTAACTGCATGCTATTAGGACCGCTTTTCATCGATTTAACCTTACCCAAGTCTTCTACTATTCCCGTAAACATATAAACACCTCTTTTCTATTAAGAAATTTTGTGCAAAAAGAAAACCCCATAGATCAGCTCTAAGGGGTTAGTTTTGGGAAATTATGTTTTACGCATCGACAAATAAACCTTTTTGGGTGTTTTTTTACCACATAAGGTAATAATGGTCGTACATCCTTCTCCCATCCAGACTATACTGTCGGCTTTGGAGTTGCACCAAATCCTGCCTAATATTAGGCTCACGGGCTTAGAATTGCTTCATCACCGTCGATTGGGAATTTCACCCGACCCCGAAGGAATACACTTGTATGAAATTTAGGGTTTTATGGCAAAAATAAAACCCCATAGACATATCTCTACGGGGTGATTAGGAAATTTATGTTGAAAGCATCACTAAATAAACCTTTAGAGGTGTGTTTTACCCCATAAGGAAATAAGCATACTTGCACATCCTTCTCCCATCCAGACTATACTGTCGGCTTTGGAGTTGCACCAAATCCTGCCTTAAAAAGGCTCACGGGCTTAGCAATTTCTGCATCACCGTCGATTGGGAATTTCACCCGACCCCGAAGGATTATTCATCTATAAAACGTAGTATAACACTTGGAGATTAAAAATTCACGCTAAATAACTTAAACAACATTGAAAATACTAAATATTAGAAGCCTGGCACTAGTTTTACCATATAAGACATAGCCTCACCTAACTCTACATTTTCATGATACTCCCAAGTCGTGTAGTTCATCGCACCACCAGGTTTTATATCAACAAGCTTAAGGCCTATATCTTCTAATAACATGTTTAAATCTTGAGGAGAATAACATCTTAAAGATTGAGTGACTTTTTCATCTCCATCAAACCAAGTATCTAACATGCGACAACCCATAAAATCAAAATCATATTTTCGAGGCTTACTTCCAACCATCATCTCTTGACCTGCAACACTTGCCCAATACCAAGGCGTATAGATATCTATTAAGATACATCCATCTGGTTTTAGCCACTTGCCCATCCGTTTTAATAATTTTCGTTGATCTTGATCCTCCCCAACTCCAAATCCATCTAAATAACAAACAACGTCAAAGGATTTAGAAAGTTCGATCTCATAAAAGTCCTCTTCCAAGATTTCAAGATCACCTATTAAATCATGTTCACTTTTTAGCTTTCTCATGAAGTCAACTCGGGATGGCACTAACTCAACCGCCGTAACATCATATCCTTTTTTAGCAGCCGTTATGGCAAATTCCCCGCCTCCAGCACCTAACTCTAAAATAGATTGGAAAGGTTTAGAAGCTAAAGTCTCTATTTTCGTCAATATTTCCTCATGCTCTTCGTTTGGACCTGTTAAACCTTCTGCATATAATCGAAATTGTTTATCGTAAAAATTTTTTACCCATTCCATCCTGAACACTCCTTATTCAACAGTTTTTATTCAATAAGGTCGATCAGAATGGATCAATTGTAAAGCAACATGTATTGTCCTCCAATAACTTGTAATTTAATAGATTATAACACAGACTTTTCAGAAATCTATATTATTTAATATGATATGCAATCCTTTTTCTAACTCTTCCATTGTAGCGTAAGCATAGGAAAGGCGAATATGATGCAAATCGCTCGGATCGTATATATAACCAGGATTGATAAGTACATTTTCCTTTATGAGCTTCAAAAATAGCGCTTTATTTACAATTGGCTCGTTGAATCTTAGCCAAATATAGAATCCTCCTTTTGATTTCTCCCATGTAGCAATTGGACTAAAATCTTTTTCAAGAATAGTTTCTACGAATAAAGCACGTACCTTTAATTGCTGGCGCAAGTTCGCAACATGTTCCTCATATAACCCAGAAGAAAGCCAATGAGCGACAATTTCTTGTGAAAAGGCACTGGATCCATAATCTGTTTGCATTTTAATGTCAGCCAGTCTATTAATTACGGCTTCAGGAGCGACCACCCAGCCGATTCTTAAACCTGGGCTTAATGTTTTGGACACGCTTCCTATATACAAAACTTGCCCTGTTTGATCCAAAGACTTCATGGCAGGTAGGGATTCCTCAAACAATAATTCATGATACACATCATCTTCAACGATTGGTATTTGTAATGCCGTACATATATCCAAAAATCTTTTGCGCTCATCCAACGTTAAACTGCTACCTGTCGGATTATGCAAAGTGGGTATGGTATAGAAAAGCGATTGTTTTTTTCCTTTTGCAGCTTTCAGTGTTTCAGCTAAACGTCCATTCTGCTCGATGGACACCATTTGCATACCAGCGGATTGAAACGGGTGAACTGAATTTAAATAAGATGGATGCTCTTGAAAGATGATCGATTGCTGTTCCAATAAGCCTACCGATATTAATTGCAAAGCTTGCAATGCCCCCGAAACAATCAAAATGCCGGCCGGCGAAGTATGTATTCCCCTTTTCTTCAAATAGTCACTTAAAATGTTTCGTAGTCTTTTACTTCCTTTCGGTTCGGAATAACCGATATCACGTGCCTTTAATGAAATAGATTGAAGTGACTGTTCTAAAAGCTTGGCAGGCAATAAATCCGGAGAGAGCTCACCTGTACCAAGTCTAATCATAGAGGAATCTTGTTCATATTCATTTATGAGCTGGATTGTATGATAATTGGGCTTATGGATACTCGCTTCTATGTGCTTATGCCAATTAGGCTGTGATTTATTTAGCAGCATATTCCAAGAATTATTCGATACAAAAGTACCAGCCCCTCTTTTCATTTCAAGCAATCCATCCGCTTTTAATTCGTCAAGAACTTCTATAATCGTACTTCGATTCACTTCTAACAGCTCGGCTAACTTACGTTGAGGGGGAAGTTTCATACCGACTGTCCATTCCCCACGACTTATAAGTGTTGTCATCCAATCCACAATTTGGACATGGAGGGACAAATGCGAATGGCGATCTGGTTTCCAGTTCAAAGTATCGCTCCTTAAATTGGTTGGTTCATAAACCATCCAATTGGTTGTTTTCTTATAGTTGTAACATAGCTAAACTAGTTATGGAAGGGAGTTTTTGAAATTGGAAGCAATATTACACGGAATCTTATTAGCATTTGGACTTATATTGCCTTTAGGGGTACAAAACGTTTTCATTTTTTCACAAGGTGCCACCCAACCAAGTTTGTGGAAAGCTTTTCCCGCTGCTATTACAGCTGCACTTTGTGACACCTTACTAATTGTACTTGCGGTATTTGGTTTGTCCGTCATTGTCTTACAATTGGAAGGATTGCGATTAGGGCTAATGATTGTTGGAATTATTTTTCTCCTGTATATGGGATACTCGATCTGGAGATCAAAGCCTGCCAGCCTGGAAGCGGGAAAAAGTTTAAAAGCAAAGAAGCAAATTGTATTTGCCATGTCCGTTTCCCTATTAAATCCACATGCTATTTTAGATACGGTCGGTGTCATTGGAACTAGCGCTTTAAAATATGTTGGAACAGAGCAATTATTGTTTACAGCGGCTTGTATCGTTGTATCTTGGTGTTGGTTTTTTGGATTGACAATTGCAGGTGCAACGATGAAAAAACTCGATGGGACAGGTAAGCTGATGACTATTTTCAATAAATGCTCCGCTGTTTTTATATGGTGTACTGCGGGTTATCTATTAATAAGTTTGTTCTAAACACAAAACGTCCTAAAGCCAGCTACTGCTTTGGGACATTTTCACTTCATATTATCCGATAGTTCTGAATAGAAACACTTTATTTCTTCGATTACTTCTGTATAATATGTTAAAAATGAGGTGAATCCGGTGATTGATCAAGTGAAAGAAATGCTGAAGCAAAGATGCAAATATTTATCTAATGTGGAAATTTTGCAATTACATGAGGCAATGGAATTTGCGGAAAAAGCGCATAGTGGACAAAAAAGAGCAACTGGAGAACCATATATCATCCATCCACTTGAAGTAAGTTTAATTTTAGCAGAATATAAAGCAGATATTATATCTCTAATATGCGCATTGCTACACGATGTGGTGGAAGATACGGTAATTCCTTTGTCTGAGATTGAACAGCATTTTGGTACACAAGTTGCTTTCATTGTGGATGGTTTAACAAAGTTTGAGAAAGGGACAATTGAAAAGGAAGAATACGGTGCTGTTAATACAGAAAAGCTTCTTTCAACTGCTATGATAGATATTCGTGTAGCCGCCATAAAGCTGGCGGATCGTCTACATAATATGAGAACCCTTGCAATTAAAAGAATAGAAAAGAAAATACCGTATGCAAATGAAACATTATTATTCTTCTCTCCACTTGCCGAAAAGGTTGGATTATATAGACTACAAGAGGAGTTAGAAGATTTAGCATTTAGTTATCTAAATTCAAGTCGATATAAACAATTTAAAAAGTTTATGGAAGGTCATACGGAACGCAATTCTACGACTTTTCATAAGTTCATTGAAAAATTTCAAAGCAGCGATCCACATAATGTCATTATTCATAAAGAGTGTCGGAAACTACCTCTCTTTAAGTCATATAACCTAATAAGTGAAGGCCATCATATTTCTGATCTTTTTACAATTCATGTCACAACTAAAACTGCACTTAATTGTTACACTGCTCTTGGAATTATCCATTCCATATTTGAACCCGTGCCTGATCAATTTATGGATGAAATAGCGATTGAAAAGCATCCATTTTTAAAACATCTTAAAACAAAGGTGAAAATGAATAATGATATTATCCATGTCATTATTCAGGATGAAAGAACGCAAAGCTTCTATGAAAATGGAATCTTTGTCAATATACACGAAACCGATATGCAATTTCTAAGCGAGAAACTTTTAGGAAACTCTATTCACTCTGTAAAATCTATCGCAAATAATTCGATAGCTTTTTGTGAGTTAATTTCATTTGAATTATTTCAAAAAGAAATAACTGTGTTCACACCAAAAATGGACGTGATCACACTACCAGTAAACTCCAATATTATTGATTTTGCATACGCAATAAATCCTTCACTTGCAAGCAAAATGACCTTTGCCAAAGTAAATGGTGAAGTACAATCCCTTCAAACAACATTACAAGATATGGACATTGTCGAAATCCACACAAAAAATAAAATTACGGCAAACGCTAAATGGTTACTCCACGTACAGACATCAAAGGCTGTAAAAGAAATAATGGAAGTTGTTGATGAGTGTTGAGTCAAAAAAAAGGAACAATTAAAAACACAAAAATATTTTGTAACCTAATCAATTCACTTGAAGGCTACAAAATATTTTTTAATGACTCATTTCTTTTTATTGTTCATTTTCTATTTCCCAAAAATAGTAATCCTATTTATCATTTCGCGCAATAAGGATAAAACGATGTTCAAAGCTCTCAATATAACCTTGTTTCATCAACACTTTCTGCAATTCACAAAGCCTATCAAAACAATTGTCTACCGAAAATCCAGGGAATTCCCAATCTATAATTTTAGCGTAATACACAATAGCACCTATATCGAAAAATCTGATATATGGTAAATATTCATTTTCATACAAAACAGTGAAGCCTTCATTCGAAAACTTTTCTCTTTCAATGGATAATAATAAGTCCGGATATAATGACTTAAAATTAGGAATCAATGCTTTGGAAAGTAGTTCATTATTCGTTCCACCAACCTGCTGCGTGATAAATAAACCATTTCGTTTTAAAATACGCTTAACTTCTCTAACATCATAAGATTCATGACGATTAATAATAAGATCAAATGTATCATCATCAAATGGTAATTTATCGTCCTCAAAAACTTGTTTCACACATATTCCAAGTGGCTCAAGCGTTTCTTTGCAAAGCTTTACGTTTGGTTCCCAAGCCTCTGTTACAGAAGTATTCTCATAAGGGTGTCCCAATGTAAGTAAAAATTCTCCCCCGCCTGTCCCCATATCTAATAATTTAGCTTCCGGTTTTAAATAGTTCATTACCCCTTCTTTATAATCCCATGGAATTTTTTCCTCTTCCCAACGTCCATCTAAATGAGTAAAATCCCATCCTTTAAAGCCTTTTTCTTCCTCTAGTAACCACTTATTTTTTAACTCGACAAGATTTATCATTACTACTCCTCTTCCTCCTTAATAACATTAGAAATGGTGCAGCATTTTCTAATACACAAATCCAGAAAATGCCTTAGGGCGATTAATTGGCCAGTGAAAGCAACCAATTCTATTACGAAAGCAACTAGATCAGCGCGAAAGCAACCAAATTGCCGATGAAAGCAACTAATTCTTATAACAGCTCTTTACTTGGAGTGAGACGATGATCACTGGGATCATTTTTGAGAAGGTTGCGCAAACGCCTCATAATGTTGCGTGTTTGAAGTGGAACGTTGCGCAAATTCACTTCAAAGTTGCGAGTAATCGATGCAAAGTTGCGCATTCATCAATTAACACTACTCACCAATCATAAAGATCCGTTACTTTGCCGTACGACACACTATCGACGCTCATCAAGTTTCACTTTCTTATATGCTAATGGTGTCATATCCATCGACTTGCGGAACTTATCGATGAAATAACTTGTACTATTGAATCCTACTTGGTAGGCAACTTCTGTCACATTGGATTCAGCATCTTGGAGCAGTGCTAAACTTTTTTGAATTCGATATTCCATTACATAACTTAACGGACTTGTCTTGAGAATTCTTTTAAAGTAGCGACAGCATTCCGCCCTACTCAATTGACCCGCTCTTGCAATATCATTTAACATGATTTTCTCTGCGTAATGTAAATGTATCCAGTTTAACATTTGCTTCATTCGTTCATCCTTTTTCATTTCCATCTGATCATATTCTAGTTGAAAACCATTCATGAGTAAGTTCTGCCAGATGAACGTTATCTGTCCAGTAATTTCAATTTCATAATATGGCAACTTTCGTTGAATACATTCGTTAATTTTTATACACGCCTCTAAAATGTTCCTTCCCCATGCCTCATTTTCGTCTATATATAAATAAGGTATGTTAGTAGCCTGAATATACGGATATACATAGGTCGCTAAAAGCTCTTGTGGTAAAAGAAAGTGAGGATTTACGTTTAAACAAATATATACACATCCTGATTGGTTCTTATCTTCGACCATATGGAGACAACCGCTATTTATAAATAGTCCGTTCCCTTCTTGCAAGGCCACTTTCTCTTCATTTATATGAAAAACTGCCTCTCCTTTTACTATTAGAACAAATTGAATTTCCTCATGCCAATGTAGCGGTATATATCCATGAATATTTTGAGCAATAGTTGTTTCATAGCAAGCAATCGGCAGCACTACTGTTTGATGCTTCGTAAGCTCTTTTAGGCTTTTATCTAATTCTATTTTTTTGATTTGCATTGTATCCCCTCAATATATTGATACTTTTATATTCAGTTTAGCTATTAATTAACTATTTATTCATTTATTATCATACTATTATTATAGTTAAAAAGGTGATGAATTAATGAATAAACCTACTAGAAATACGGGATTATTTCTCGTGATAACAGGTGCCATATTTTGGGGAGTTGGTGGAACTGTTGCTCAAAAGCTATTTCAACAATTCGCGATCGATATAAATTGGCTCGTAACTACACGGTTATTAGTAGCAGGTTCTTTACTTTTACTCATTCAATTTTTGGCAAAAGAACGGTCTCAAATATTCGGTGTTTGGAAAGATAGAAGCGCAGCCGTTAAACTCATTATTTTCGGTTTACTCGGTATGCTTGCCGTACAATATACTTATATGGCTTCGATTAAACATGGAAATGCAGCTGTAGCAACATTATTACAATACTTAGCCCCCGTCATGATTATCGTTTACTTAATTTTACGAAGACAAGCTGTGTTAACAAAGCAAGATTTGATAACTGTTTTACTAGCATTAGTTGGTTGCTTTTTTCTATTAACCAACGGCTCGCTCTCTCAATTTTCCGTGCCTGCGCCTGCAATTATTTGGGGGATATTATCCGGGCTAGCTGTAGCATTCTATACTTTATATGCGGTGCCTTTACTAAAACAATACGATTCCCTAGTCATCGTAGGTTGGGCAATGATTATTGGAGGCGTCGCATTAAGTTTTATCCATCCTCCTTGGCAACTAGATTTTAGTAGTTTAACAATTGAGGCTTATTTTTACTTAATATTCGTCATTATTTTCGGCACAATGATTGCATTTTGGTTTTATATTGAAAGTTTACAAAGTCTTTCCCCTAAAGAAACGAGCCTTTTAGGAAGCTTAGAGCCACTAGCCGCTGTTTTAACAACCGTCATTTGGTTAAAAGAACCTTTTGGTATATTCCAGTGGGTTGGTACGGCTTGTATCATTGGAATGATTTTATTATTGGCAATGGGCCGAAAATCCACTTAATGTGAGATTATTTATCTTTAAAGTTCTAACTCTCCAAGCTCATCATAGAATAGAAGAATTCTAACTTTTAGAAATGATAAATTGCTGGAAAAGGGGACAAGAAGATGTTTGCCGTTCATTTTTATGAAAACAAGACGAAAGTGTTAAATCAAGCCTTAAGAAGCATACCATCAGTAGGAGAAGCATTAAAAATTAAAGGTAGAAAAGGAAAAGTTATAGAAGTGCTAGAAATGGATGAAAGCACCTATCATGTATTTGTAGAGTTTGAAAAAATAGTAGAGAAAAAGATTGCAAACACGAAAGATCTTGGGAAGAAGAAAAGAAGGTAAATATCCTTAAGTAAAAATAACACTAAGAAAAAGCGAGAGTTATTCGTACTCTCACTTTTTTGTGTTTTTCCTAATAACGATAGACTCTCTGCCCTTATTGCTCTATAATTACGATAATATTGCTAAAAAACGAACAATGAGGTGTAGTTTATGAATAAATATGCGCAAGTTTTTCAAGGGACTGCTTTTACAAGCAAGTCACCAAAAGAAGTGGAAATCTTAAAAGACTATCTCTTTTGCATTAATGACAAAGGAATGATTGAGCAAGTTGTGGCACCAGCAGATACAGACTATTCAGTTTTACTAAATGCTTATGAAGGAAAAGAAAATTTTCACCGTTTAGCAGAAGGTCAGTACATCTTACCAGGTTTTGTCGATTTACATGTACACGCCCCGCAATGGGCACAATCTGGAACAGCTCTGGATATCCCCCTCTATGATTGGTTAAATACATATACATTCCCAATTGAGTCTAAGTTTTCGGATTTGGAATTTGCTAAAACTGTTTACGAAGAGGTAGTAAACACACTGTTAGCCAATGGAACGACTACTGCACTTTATTTTGCAACTGTACATAAAGAAGCAAGTTTCATGCTAGCGGAAATATGCGCGAATAAAGGACAACGTGGCTTAGTAGGAAAAGTTGTTATGGATAATCCAGATCAAAATCCAGACTTTTATCGAGATGCTAGTACCGAGACTGCATTAAAAGATACAGAAGCATTTATTTTAGCTGTAAAAGAATTGGCTAAAACAACGAAACAAGGGGTTTATCCAGTCGTAACACCTCGTTTTATCCCAAGCTGTACCGATGATGCTTTAAAAGGTTTAGGAGAGCTTGCTGCAAAACATGATACGCATATTCAATCGCACTGCAGTGAAAGTGATTGGGAGCATGGCTACGTACAAGATCGATTCCAAAAGAACGATGCCTTTGCCTTGAATGATTTTGGCCTATTAGGTGAAAAGTCTGTAATGGCTCATTGCAATTTCTTAGATGATGACGATGCACATCTGTTTGCTGAAACGGGAACGGCGGTTTGCCATTGTCCAATATCTAACGCTTACTTTGCCAATAGCGTCATTCCAATCGCTCATTTGCACGCAAAAGGAGTAGAAATTGGGTTAGGCTCCGATATTTCCGGCGGTTTTTCGCCTAGTCTTTTCGATAATGCTAGACAAGCTGTAATATCCTCTAGAATGTTAGAGGATGGCGTGGATACAAAGCTTCCTGCTAGTGAACGCGGGGTGCCAAATTCACGTATTACGATCAACGAGGCATTTTACTTAGCAACTGCTGGCGGAGGAGAAGGTTTAAGTTTACCAATCGGACGTTTAGCAGAAAATTATGCGTGGGATGCACAAATCATCGATACCAAATTAGCTACTGCTAAATTACCTATTTTTAACGATGAGGAAGATTTGCATGATGTCTTCCAAAAGATAATGTATTTAGTTCGACCAGAAAATATTCGGGAAGTCTGGGTTCAAGGCGAAAAAGTTCATTCACGTATGTAATTAAAAAGGAGGTGCTAGAATTAGCTAGCACCTCCTTTTTATCTTTTACGGGTATTTATTGAAACTCAATGTGCATCCGTTTCTTTCTCGCTTGCAACCCTAGTTATTCTTTCTAACATCGTCGGATGACCATAACGGAACCATTTAACAAGTAATGGCGGATTCACTTCATTTAATCCTGCCTTCGTCAATGCTTGAAAAGTACTTACAGCTGCTTCCGTGTCATGCACTAACTCTATTGCATATTGATCCGCTCGCGTTTCTTGGTATCTCGAAATATAATTTGAAAGTGGACTTGAAACGAATAGTAAAAAAGACGTGATCAGTAAAAATAATGGCAATGAATGAATAGCATTTAGTCGCTTGATTTTTAAGACACGTCCAAAATGCTTGATGATCCAAGGCATCAGTTTCGCCGTCAACCAAAGCCCTACTAGCATCATTAATAGATAGCCAGCGATTCCGAAATAGATATGCTTCTCTACATAATGCCCCATTTCATGTGCCATGATGAAGAGGATTTCATTTTCGGATAATCGGCTTAAGGTCGTATCCCATAATACAATTCTTGCATTACTTCCAATCCCTGTAACATAAGCATTTAGCGCATTTGTCTTTTCCGCCATATTCACTTCATATACGTGCTCTGTCGGAATATTTGCTTGCTCTGCAACAGCTAAAATTTTAGTTTCTAATTCTTTATCGGTTAGCGGATAGAAATCATTATACAACGGGTCAATTACAACCGGTTGGATAAACATCAGGAATAATGTAAAAGGAATCATTAATAGCCAGGCGTGAAGCCACCATCTCTTTGTGCTTTTATTGATAAGCCAATACAGGACGGTGACAATTAATACAGTCTCTCCAAAGGTAACCCAAAAGTCTATGATATTATCCCGCATCCAGGAGGAAAAAGCTTGCGTACTTATACCGTAAAGCTTGCTTAAATGATATCTGTAATAATCTATTGGGAACAATGCGATAAAAAGGAAAACAGACAGCAAAAATATATAAACTGCATTTTTTACGATTGCCCATTTGTTTTTTAATGGAAGCCATCTTTCAAACACTTGAGAAAGACCAGTAATCAGTATAAATAAATAGATAAGCCACTCAAGCGGAGTAATTACAAAAAAGAGAAAGTTTCTTATTTTGGAATATTCCTGACTCAAATACAATTCACGTTCCGTCATGAAGACTTTCGGATCCGCAACAGTACCATTCAATCCTGCTGGTATGTCCCCACTTCCACTATGGAAGATATAAACATACATTGCTAAAGCGTATAAACCAAATAAAAATAGAGCGGTTAATCCCCATTTTTTCGCCAACTCCTCGTCCCCTCCTAACACTCTTTCTTACATTAAGTGTAATCAAAAAGGACAAAGATAGAACCACTTTTTTCAATTAGCTTTATTCTTTACATTAGAAACTCAGAAAACTTCTGCGCCTACAGAATGCATTGTATCTTTGATTTCCTGCAAGTTGGTCAGTTCATTTGCAAATAACTGAAATGACTCTTTATCTTGTGTATCAAGTGCTTCGTTTATTTTAAAATTTAAATGCAACATTTTTAGTTCTAAATCTAAAACAGAACAAATACTACCGTTATCATATAGTTCCTCCACGTCTTCCACATGTATAAGAAACTTAAATTCACTATTGACGATTACTCCGACATGCCATCCGAGTATATCGATATATTTCCGCTCATTTGTGATTGTCCATACATCTCCTTGTTGGAAGTCAATCACATGTTGATGCTTTTGCCCAGGGCAGCAGCAACTCACTTGGTGTTGAAAAAAATCTAGTACGATAAAACGGTCATTCATACGTATTCCTCCTTCATTCATCTTCGCTTTTCATCTTTCTTTAATCAGAAAACTTAAGTAGCGCTGGTCACAATTTATGTTGGATTGCCAGCTATATCATTCTTTCTTTTATTAACACATAGGAGTAGATAGAAAAACTTAAATGAAAATGATTATCACTTTCATTTATAATTGTATATGATAAGGCTTATCAACGTCAAATGATATTAGTTTTAACTTTCATCTATCTTTCCTTAGTTTTCTTTGTTGAAAAGAGACTTTTAAAATATTCCATACAAATAGTATCCAAGATATGATAAGGTAAATTATCTACAACTAATGATTTGAAGGTGAAGACGATGCTAGAAGTAAGTGAAAGTAAATTAGCGCAGTATGTCGTTCATAATGTAAGCGACACACTTGTTTTAGGTGAAGAGGCATTTTCTCAGCCAGAAGTATTGCTAGAAGCAGCCTTTACACAATTAGCTTTTAACAAAATGGATTTGGAGCAGCAATATGAATTTTTTCACGAAACAAATATCGGGTTAAATGAAATGTATACATATGTGACATCCATTTTCGATAATAACAATAGCTTTCTGGAACAATCAAAACATATCGCCGCTCATTTATACAGCGTATCTGGGCATCCCAACATTAAAAGTGGCGACTTGTTTATTGGACTGTTCGAAAACTGTTTAATGTCTACGGAAGTAAAAAAAGTAATTGCTATTGTAAAAATAGAAGAAAAAGAAATGTTTTTAGATGTAAAAAACGAGCAAAACAAAATGATTGTAAATGGCGTAGACGGCATCAATGTAAAGAAACTCAATAATATGGCCATAATCGTGGATATGGGAGCGGATCAAGCACCCGCTGTTTTTATAAAAACAAAAAAGAAAGAAGATGTTATCTACTGGCAAGAACGCTTTTTAAAAATAAAAGTAGCAGATGAACATTACCATAAAACAAATTTAGCCTTAACAGAATGCAAAAAATATATTTTAAAAGAAGAAAGTTTTACCAATACCGAGAAATTAGGATTTTTAAACAAAACACTCGATTATTTTAGAAACGAAGAAGAATTTCAAGTACATGATTTTATTGACACCGTATTTGAAAAAGCAGATCCGGTACAAAAAGAAGTCATCGTCAATTCAGTAAAACCATACGAAACCATCATTTCGGAAAGTGCGATTGAAAAGGTAGAAAAAACGTATAAGCGCAAAATTAAACTTGACTCCAATATTGAAATTCAAGTAAATGTTCGTGATATCGATCAAGTAGAAGAACTAATTGAAGTTGGATACGATGAAATAACCAACCGCAAATTCTATAAAATCTACTTCCAAGAAGAAGTATAATCAAAAAAATGTTTAAATCCCACAACTCGAATATAGAGTTGTGGGATTTAATTATTAACCTTAAAAGAGAGCCATGACCGATTCTTTTTCACCTAAAAAGTAAGCTATCACCGAAGAATGGTAATAGCTTACTAGACAATTAAATAGTGAAATAAAACAAGCTTTTATATCACTTATTCACTTTTTCAAGATTAAGTTTTAAACTTTCCTTTAATTCTTTTAAAGAATCTTCGTTCGGAAAGAAATACCATATTTTTTTCTTTTCCAATTCATTATACATCTGCTTATCTTCCCCAATTAACTGTAATTGTTCAATTGGATTTGCTTTCATCTTTTGATACATTTTCATTAGCTCTAAATATTTTGATGAAGGAATATTTGTTTGCACATTCTCACCGACATCTTTTATCATATTGTCAATTTTAGGTATATTGCTCAAGCTGGTGGCTTTATTGATAATATCTTGTATGACTTGTTTTTGACGGGTATTGCGTCCCCTATCTCCCTCTGTATCTCTCTTCCGCATTCGAACATACGCCAGTGCTTCATTACCTTGCAACAGCATTGGGCCTTTTGTATACGTCTTCCATTTTAACGTATCAGCAAGTTGAATATCGACAGTGAATGGTACATCCACGTTAACACCGCCCACTGTATCTACAATATCTTCAAACCCCTGAAAATCAGTAGAAACATAATAATCGATTGGAATTTCTAATAAATTTTCTAATGTATTAATCGTATAATTCATGCCACCATGCGCATAAGCATGATTTATTTTATCTTTTCTTCCAATTTCCTCTATATCAACCATTGTGTCACGCGGAATATTGACGATCGATATTTTTTGCGTATGGGGGTTAACCGTTGCTAAAAGCAGCATATCGGACCGGCCGTTTTTTTCTTCTTCTTTACGTTCAATACCTGCCAATAATATAGTGAACGCAGAATCCACATCTTTTATATTATCAATATTTGTCGAACCTTCTTTATCTCCTTCCAAAGGTACATACATTTTGGAAGCGGCTTGTCTCGCTTCTAGGACCAAGCTAGTCGCAAAAACGCCAACACCTGACAATAAAATAATAGACAAAACAAGCACTATATACAAAATTTTTCGCTTTTTCGTTAAGTTTCGCTTTGTTCGACGAGAAATAGTCATCTCTTACCCTCTTTGCTTTGAAAATATAATTTTACTAATTATACTGAAAATTAATAGGTATGTATATGAGTGATTGTTCCCTTAAATCTTATATAAAATCAAATGCTATTTAACGAAAACAGTGTGAAAATTGTACCCGACACAGAAAAATATGTTGCAATAATTGGATATTCAGCTAATAGATTAGTAAACGTAATCAGGGTTGCAGTTTAGTTTTAGTAGTTCTGGATCCAGTATTTCAATACCATTTCGGGATGTTTTAATGATCCCCTGATCACGTAGTTTTTTTAGGGAACGCGCAACCTCTAGCCTTGACTCCCCAATTATTTCTCCAATTTCCGTCTGAGTAAGGCTAATCCCCGCCTTATTCAAGGAGCGTGTGTATATGTAAACGATGTTGCAGGTCTTAACGAAAGCAGAATCATAGCTTAGGGTAATCGATTCGTGCATGAATAGATTGGAATGCATAATGACATAATCCAACATGGTGATGCTTAAATTAGGATTCTCCATCAGTGCTTGATAGAAATCTTGCGGGCGAATACGGATCGTTTTAATATCGGTGATAGCGGTTATTGAAAAGAAGTCCACATCGATATGGAATTTGTCATCGATCGGTCTGCTTAAAGAGTAAGGACAAATAGAGCCACCGCCATGGAAGCAAATTGTCTTGCTGCCTCCTTCAATATGATTGACCGACAATCTAAAGATACCTTCCTCTACATAGTACAAGTATAATGGTTCAACATTATTGATTACGATACTGCCTTTTTCCAGTAGATATCTCTCCCCGATTTCTAATAAGAGAGGCTTAAAATCTATAAACTGATTTTCGAAAAATAGATTGTTTTCCCGCAAATTGCTCATACCTCCCTCTGTAAAATAAAAATAGATACTTTGTGGGTAAATACAGTTTCATTATACTATACTAATCTTTCTCTTATATATCCCTTCCAGTTCTTAATATTTAAAATAATTAAAACTGTGTGTATCAAATGATACTGAAAACGCTTTCCTGAATTAGTAATATATAATTTATAAAGCAGTTAAAGATAATAAATGAAAGATGACGGATAGCTTCATTGTTGTCGGAAAACTAGCTAAATAAAAAGTATAGGAGGTATTGAATGGAAGTAATTTCTTTATTATCCCTCATCTTTGTAATCACATTGGGTGTTTTTACAAAAAAGAATATTGGAATTATCTCCCTTGCGGTCGCAATAGTATTAGGATTGATGAGCGGGATATCAAGCAATGATGTTGTAGCAGGTTTTCCTACGAGTCTATTTCTTAATTTATTTGGAATGTTTTTCTTCTTTGCTATTGCGCAAAATAACGGCTCTTTAGAACTACTTTCTAAGAAACTGTTTGGAATATTTGGTCGTTATGCTGCCTTGTATCCTCTTATGGTCTTCCTAGTAAGCGCTCTCATAACGGTTGTCGACCCGGGAGGTTTGACCGGTTATGTAGTGTTGCCTGCGATTACCATGGGCGTTGGTTATCAGATGGGCTACAATCCTATCATGATAGGAGTTCTAACTATATTTGGCGCAAACGCTACTCTTATGACACAGGTGGGTGTTTTTGGGAATACTGCCAACTTAATTATCACTGATGCTGGCCACCCTAATTATGCTACACAAATTTTGTTAAATGGTGCAATCCTGTTCTCAATTGCTGGGATTTTGTCGTATATTGGTTTTCGCGGATGGAAGAGAAACCAACCTGCTGACAGAACGTTGTCGTCGGAAAGAAATGCAGGACCAATTGACCTTCCGAATTTCAATGGTAAGCAAAAACTAACCTTGCTGATGCTCGTATTGATGATTCTGGCTATTATGTTTTTAAAAACACATGCAGGACTCACTGCGCTGGTTTTCAGTTTAATATTGCTACTTGGTAAAGCTGCTGACGAAAAAGAAGCCTTCCTAGGTGTACCTTGGGAAACAATATTCCTATGTATTGGGATTGGAAACCTACTTAGCGTTATTGATACATTAGGCGGCTTAACTCTTCTAGCTAGCTTGTTATCTTCCATTTCTACACAGTGGACGCTTGCACCTTTACTAGGTATTACTTCGTCGATTATGTCCTTCTTCTCCCTAGCGATTGCAGGACCTATTCCGACTTTGATTCCCACAGTCGAATCATTAAATGCATTGAACGGTAATCCGTTCATGAATATTGAATTGATCAGCACCATTATCAATGGCGGATTTACAGCTGCCATCAGTCCCTTGTCACTTGGTGGCGCGATGGTTTTGGCTGCCTATGGGACACTATTTAAACCTAACGCTGAGGAAAGAACGAAAGTCTTTAATAAGCTGTTCCTAGTGGCAATCGTGATTTCCATCATCGCTGGAATTCTGGCAAATACCGGTATATATAGCATAACTGCAGGATTATAAAACTGCTTAACCTATTTCCAATAGCTATCAAACTTAATCATAAAATAATTTCATTAACTTTAGTTGTTGAAGGAGGTGGTTCTATAACAGAACCATTCGGTAAAGTAGAACAATAAGTTTAGTAAAACATATTGTAAGGAGGAATTGGAATGGATAGAAGTATTTTAAAAGGTATGTATGATGTACATGTGCACTGTGGACCATCCACTGCCAATAGATCAGTGGATGCTGCTGAGATGCTGAAGCTCGCGGAAGAAGTCGGTTATGCAGGATTCGTCGTAAAGGATCACTATATTCCAGCACTTTTAGGAACGAAAATGGTGGAGAAGCATTTAGGAAATGGTACATGTAAGGTTTATGGATGCCTAGTTCTAAATAATGCAGTAGGTGGCTTAAATGTCAATGCAGTGGATAAAGCAAGACAAATGGGTACGGCAATGGTCTACTTTCCGACTGTCTCCTCTAAAACGCATATCGACGGTCACAAAGGTTCGGGATTTGTTGGTGGAGCAG
The DNA here is from genome assembly GCF_044762855.1 of Psychrobacillus sp. NPDC096389. Classification (NCBI taxonomy): domain Bacteria; kingdom Bacillati; phylum Bacillota; class Bacilli; order Caryophanales; family Bacillaceae; genus Psychrobacillus; species Psychrobacillus sp. NPDC096389. The sequence continues at coordinate 51,421 of NZ_JBIWFB010000010.1, forward strand.
GCGCTTCGGATGTAGAGGAAGAGCCAATCGTTATAGCCGATGAAAATGGAAATCTTAATCCTAAAGCTGTGGAAGTAATTCAGTACATGGCTAAGCATGATATGGTTTTGGCTACCGGACATGGCAATGAAATTGAAGTGGATGCCACAGTCAAAAAAGCTTTGGAGCTGGGGATGAAACGTATCCTGGTAACACACCCGCATTATCAAGTAGGAGCAACTATTAACGATATGAAAAAATGGGCAGAAATGGGTGCTTATATTGAAATTAACGCCTGTGTGTTTACAGATAGCGGTTCGAAAGTGGAAGCAGTAGTAGATCTGTCCGTGGCCAAAGAAATGATAGATGCCTGTGGTGTGGATCGTATTATCATCGATACTGACTATGGTCAAGCTGCTAATGGCTCACCAATAGAAGGAATGTATAATTTCATCAATGCCCTGGAAGAACATTTTGGAGTCACCGAAGAAGAAATTAATATTATGACCAAGAAGAATCCGAAAGAATTGTTCAATTTCCAATAATGACGAAGTAACTTAAAAATAATTATATGTAACTGGAGGAAATAAAAATGACAAAAATTGATTACGGTAATCTAGATAACCTGCCATGGCAATTTGTAAGAGAAGGCATTACGCGGAAAGTATTCGGTATGGGAGCAGAAAACATCAACGTCACAATCAACAGAGTGGAAAATGGTAATGAGAAGAACCCCCATAGCCATGAAGAAAATGAGCAGATTGCACTTATCTTAGAAGGTGAATGTGATTACTATGTTGATGGTGTTCCCTACCGCATGACCAAGGGTTCCTGGATTACTGTTCCAGCTGGTGTTGAGCATTATATTGAAGTCTACGATAGTCCTGTACCAGTACTAAACATGGATATTTTTTATCCCCTAAGAGAAGAGTATAACGAATCCTATGGTAAATTCATTGAGAGCTACCGTAAGTAAATCTATCCCAATGATTAGCTAATTTGTCTGATTAGTTCATAGTTTAGTATCTTAGTAGCAGGAGTGAATATAATGGAGATGCGTAATTTGGTTAAAGAGAAGCTGGAGAAAAACGGGTATGTTTTAGGTGCATTCGTTGCTTCTGGCTCACCGACTAATGTGGAAATTTTAGGACTCAATGAATTCGATTTTGTCCTCATTGATAAGGAGCATGCCCAAACTGATATGGAAACGATGGTGAATATGATACGGGCTGCGGAACTATATGATATGGCGCCACTTGCCCGTGTATATCATCCACATGACGGACCAATGATGTCCCGAATGCTGGATGTTGGCATTCATGGTTTGATGGTACCCATGGTGGAAACGAAACAGCACGCCCAATACATTATTGAACATATGAAACTTGCTCCTTTAGGAAAAAGAGGTATAGGCGCTGGGCGCGGGCCAAGATGGGGATGGTATGAGAATTACAACAAAGGTGAAGTCAATGATAACATCTATGTCATCATGCAATGCGAGACTAGGAAAGGTGTCGAAAATATTGAAGAGATTTGCCAAACACCAGGTCTTGACTGTATCTTCATTGGAACTGCCGACTTATCACAGGATATGGGCTGTTTTGGCGACAAAAATAACGATGAGTTACAAGCAGCAATTGACAAAGTAATGGAAACCTGTCAGAAACACAATATCGTAGCCGGCATCGTCACTGGAAACGCGGAAGAAGCGGCGAAACGTGTTCAACAAGGTTTCCAATTCGTCACCATCATGAATGACTTGGGATTCTTTAAAAGTCAGACTAAACAGCAAATCGATGCGGTTAGAAATAGTCTGTCGGAAGAGCGATAAAAGGTAGCTTGAAAATTTCTATAACTAATAGCTGCTTATGTCGTATGAAAAGTAAATGGAAATTGATGTACAATTAATTCAAAAATAATCGGAAAAATTGAAGAAATGGCAAATGCTATACTCTATTATGGAGCGAATGGCATTTGCCTTTGCTCCTTTCAGTTGAACTTCTATTTCAAGCCGCTTATTCACTTAAAATATAAAGTATCAAAGAATAAGAAACTTGGTTTAATTTTCTAGTCCTCCTCCCCAAATATTGGATTTCTTTTACGGATTCAAAATTTGATAGATAGATACTTCTTTTTCCAATTGTAAGTCATAAAAACTCACATGAATGCCTTCCTCGTATAACCAACACAAATCAGTTCCATAAGGAGCATCAAAAATTTCTAGAATTACTGGAGAAATTTTAAAGATTGATTCCGCGTTTAACATTATAAAGTTATTTGGATCTGTAATATATTCATCATCATCACCAGCGGAATAAAAATTCCAACCATTTAATTGTGGTATGGAGCTTTTTTCACGAAATGAATACCTTATTGGCTTTCCGCCAAGAATATTCTTGGAAACAATTAAACCGCCATATTCGCTGTTATCTCCTATTCTATTCATCTACTAAAAATCACCTTTTCTCTAGACTAAGTATATAGAAAAACAACACTACCACCTAATCTACTACTCTTTTAGCTAATTTCTTCCACAACTTTTTTTATATCATCCGTTCCACGTTCTTCAATTAATTCTTTTAAAGAGTATCCTGATTTATTTAAATCATTCATATTGGGTCGTTTTTTCAGACATTTTACGATTAGATGATTTCCTTCCTCTGTACGCTTTTTAAATACTTCTTGACATAACGACCACATTGCTGAGTTACCGAATTTTCTGTCTCTTAGATTTAAATTAACCCCCAGATCCACTAATCTATGAGCCAATTCAACTGCACCAGTAAAATGAATATTTGCTGCTAAATAGTGAAGTTCATTACATTCTTCATTTGAAATTATATTTACTTTTGCGTTATTGTCCAATAAAAAGTTGGCAATATCAAACTTTCTACTAATCAATGCTTTTTCAAGTAAACTAATGCCGTTTCTATCAACAGAATTTACCATCCCTTCAATGATTTGATTTTCCATTCTCAACTTCTCCATAAACAATTCAAGATTTCCAAATTTAATAACAGTCCAATAATCAGCTTTCTGAATATCCATTATACGATGATCCCCTAATTCTTTATTATGACTTCAGTTAGTACTAGGTAGCAAATGAAGCATCCGATATATTTGGTAAGTTATAGTACAAAATACCATCCAAATATTTAATACGCTATTGATTTTTCATGGTACCAATCTGACTACTCTTAGAAAAACTATTTTGTAAACTGTAGACTGCTATGCTGCTTCTAATTTCTTCACTTGTATTTTTATATGTCTTGTAACCCTATTACAATCCATTCATCTACAACATCCCAGAAATTCAAATTATATTCAGGCTGATCATTGCTAAACCATAATGTAGAGGCACCATCGATACAGTTGGTTATATCAATAGCAACATATCCTCCCATGCCATTTTGAAAAACCCCATATGTAGTAGCCATATTAATTCCTAAAGGTTCATCTAAATCTTCAAGTATTCCCCATTCATAATCCTCAAAATGAGTAATGTGTTCCACTGGACAAGCCCCATAGCTTTACTTGGCAGATAATAAAATCCATTATGTAACTTTTCATAAAACTTCTTAATAGATCCTGGTAGTTTTGACCAAGCTTCCCTCATTTCTGGAATAAAAAACGGGTTGGTTGGTATACCGCCTTCATAGTATAAAATTTCTTCATTTTCACTTTGTACGCTGTATAGTACTGCATATTGTCCATTATCTATTATTAGTTCAAATTCTAATAAATTCTCTTGCAAGTATGATATAGTCTTACTTAATTCTTTTTCACACACACTATTCCATAATGCTATTAATTTATCTTTCTTTTTGATTTTATCCGTTTCTTTAAATATTTCTAACCATTTTTCTGGAATATTTTCATTATTGAGTAATTCCTTGTTAGATACAAACTCTATGCTTTTTCTATAATGATTTAAAAAAGATAATTTTTCCAACCAAATTGCTCCTTTTTACATCCTCTAGTTTATAAAATAATTGAAGATTTTCTAAAAAGCTTCGCATTAAAATATTAATAAATAATTCAAAGCCTGTAATTCATAAAAAGACTCAGAATTTAAGATAGTGGCGTTCGTTTATCATTATTCATTTTTATTTTTCACATAATTTAGTATAAACTGTCTGTTTATTTCACTTTGAGGTAACAATGCTAAATGTTCATATTCAAAAATCATTTGTCGTTGAGTTGGAGATATAGCTGAATTTATTACTTCTTCATAATCATAATTAATTTTTAGCTTTCCAGGATACTTCAATGTTAATGTTAAATTCGTCCATGGCTCTTGATCATTATCAATAAATATTTGTCTTAAATCATAAAATTGATTTTGTAACTCTAATAACAAGCTATCATATGTTTTTTCACTTACATTATATTTTTCAGGAATATCATGTGAATATATAAATTCTTCATTCATAGAAGTATTGAAATAAAAATACACTTCTCTAGAACCATCCAAAATTTCAGCATACAAGTAAATCTCATACCAATTACCATCAGGTATGATACCAAGGATATCCTCTGCTATCACGGGGTACATCTGATTCATCTGTTTTTCCATAGGTTATTAACTCCCATTTTGATTTTGTATTGTTACCTTTTTTGCCCTACCTCCATCAATTGAATAGCCAACAATAAAACTAGATGCTATTTTCTCCGTGTTGACGGCATTCCTTCTTTGATATAAATCGCTGCCTTTTTTGACGAATTTCCCACCTGTACTCACCCAGCCTGCAAAGGGAATCATCGCACTAAAAGAGAGTGCGGCATTCGTCGTATCTCCTCGAGCGGTATAAATAATCCCATTTACACCATCGGCTATTTCTCCAACACCAGGAATAAGTCCAACTATATCCAAGCCAGTCTGTATGAAATCAAGCACTTTATTTTCTTTTGGTTTCTCAACCTGAATACTTTCTTGTTTATATTCCACTTGAGAAACAACTTCATAGAAAAGCGTTTCTCCAACCATATACTTTTTAATAAGTAAACCATTTTCATATTGATGGTATTTGACATTATCCTCTACGTTCTCTTCGACAGTACTCACTTTTTTTCCTTCGAGACCTTGGAAAGTCGCTGCGGTAAGCATGGTGCCGACCAACTTTTCTTTGCTCAAATGAAAAATAAATTCTTAGTTTGTGTTTGAATATTTCATTTTCGATTTAAGAAGCTTTAATTAAATCTAAGGAATTCAATTATTTAAGTCAAAAAGAAAACTTTAACCGAATGACAAGCACTCAATCAAAGTTCATTAGCTAATCATATTCAAATCCTTGATAGTAAAACCATCAATAGTTTTTGAGTTTTATATAACTTTTTGTAATTCCTCTATCTTACCTATCTTAAATATATTCTCTTAAAAATCTTCTTCCCATACTTCTTGGGCATCCAATAATCTTTGTGATAAAAACTCATAAAAATCATTTGCTGTATAGTAGTTATCAAGTCCCCCTTGTCTATTCCAAGCTATTATTGGGCACTCATTATTCTCCATTTTGCTTGTATGGAGGCAATAAACATATTCTCCAGCATTTTCAACAACTACTAAATCCTTTTCCATTCCTAAATCTCTGTATCTCTTTGTGTTAATAACAACAGGAGTTCTATTTGACTTAGCCACTCCTGAAATATCGACTCCAAATAATCCACCAGAACCATAGGTAGTTAAAAACCATTTAAAACTTTCTGGTAATTCCACACCTAACTCATTTTGGACAAGATTAATTTGACTTTCGTCTACCCCACCAGTAAAGTCATCTAATTCCTTATGTTCATTAATAAAATTTGTTAATTCCTCTTTATCCATATATGGTTCCTCCTTTTACAAATCGCTTTTCTCTATCTCTTTTGCTCTCCATCTCCAATATTTACCCCTAAAGTTATCGTATTGCTTTTTTAAGACAGGATCATTTCTAAAGCTCCCTCCATTCTCCACCAAACCGTGTAAAATTTTATGGTATTCATCATGCATACTAGCCGGAATTTCCACCATTGACCCTGGCTCTCTTTGTATTAAATGATGAAGCTCTATAACTGTTCCATCTTTCCAAATTGGTGCTCTTCCTTTTTTCATTAATTGAAAATTTGTCATACCACTATCGAGGTCAATCCTTTTATAATCAATATCTAGCCTTTGAAAAACCCTTCTGCTAATATCTCTTACTTCTCCATTAACCTTGGTCGTTCCAGTATATTCTACATCCATATAGTTTTTATATTCTATCCCAGTCCCCTTAGCCTCGACATCCACATTCTTTATATCACTCTTAACACCGACATCTCCACTTTTGATCGTCGTAGGAATCTCCGTTTTTACTGGTGGCATATTAAATGCAAGGACATTCGGCGTACTATATTTGTAACCATTAGACATTATATCCAGGTGATTTTGTGTTTTTCCTAATGGACTGTTGACGACATCTTCGTAAATAGGCGAATAGACGGAGGCCATTTTCTCCGTGTTCACTACATTTCTTGCTTGATATAAATCGCTGCCTTTTTTGACGAATTTTCCACCTGTGCTCGCCCATCCTGCAAAGGGGATCATGGCACTAAAAGAGAGTGCGGCGTTCGTCGTATCTCCTCGAGCGGTATAAATAATCCCATTTACACCATCGGCTATTTCTCCAACTCCTGTGACAAGTCCGACCACATCTAATACGGTCTGGAAGATATCTAGTCCTATATTTTCCTTTGGTTTCTCAACTTGAACGCTCTCTTGCTTATATTCTACTTGAGAAACAACTTCATAGAAAACTGTTTCTCCAACCATATACTCTTTAATAAGTAAACCATTTTCATACTGATGGTATTTGACATTTTCCTCTACGTGTTCTTCGACAGTGGCCACTTTTTTTCCTTCAAGACCTTGGAAAGTCGCTGCGGTAAGCATGGTGCCGATTAACTTTTCCTGTTTCTCCACCCAAAAGTTACTAGGATCTAAGTATACTTTTGGGAATAGTTCTGTTCTAATGTCACTTCTTAACGTAAGAACTTCCCATTGGCTTTGCTCAAAGGTTATATCCTTAACCCCTGCTTTAAACAGAGCTTCCAAATCTGCTAGCCATGTGTCCATCGCCTGTAAACCTTGTTCGATGGGGTTTAGTGCGTTCGTCTGGGAGGCATCAAATTCGTGAAGCCCATTGACCGTTTCAGTGCGTTTTCTTTTAGAATCCATGACTCCTATTTGTACCCCACTATCATCCAAATGGGGTAAACCAACAATATCACTTACTTGGTCCATGATACTATTCGTTTGTTCCGTCAAGCTTTCGGTTAGTTGACCAATTAGTGTAAGTCCGTCTTCCAGTTGTCCCTCTAGAAATTGTTCCAGTATGTAGCCTGCGGAATCTGGCTCGAACGAGTGAAGAGCTGCTTCCATTTGGTTGAGAACTTGTTGAAAATTTTCTGAAAACATGCGGAAAAATTGAAGAAATGGCAGATGACATTCTCGATAAAAGGAGCGAATGGCATTTCCGCCTGCTCCTTTCAATTGTTCTTCTATATCAACTAGCCCTAATACCGACTTATAGATGGAATCTACTTCGCTTCTAATTTATTTGCTATAATTAACCATAATTATTAGACCTATGTATGTAAAATTACAAAAAAGCACAAGTCACTAATATTAGACAAGTGCTTTAAGTTCAGTTCGTTTAATGTTCTACTTTATTGTTTATCTTTTAAAAATTTCAAGTACTTTTCGTCATCTTCACTAAAGCACCTGCCTCTTGATTTCTTATCTGCAGTATCAAGATACCCTTTTGCTTTAGCTAATTCACCTAACTCATAAGCCACCTTACCAGCCCATAATTCTCTTTCACCTGTATCTCCTCTTGCGGGATCTGCGACAAATATATTATCAACCCATTTTTTCATCCGTTCGGTATCGTTTAATATAATAGATATATCTAAAATACCCCAAATGATTAAAAAGCTCTCATCAAAAATTGCTTTATCGTCTGGTAGTTCTTTCCATGCTTGTTCTAATAAAACTACAGACTCCTCTAGATTTCCTTTATCAAATTCTTCATTACTCTTATCCATCAATTCTTTTATGTGAGCACCTTTTTCACCTGTTACATAACTCATTTTAATCACCTCTTAAATTTCACTTCTGATCACATCAAAATATTTATCATCTTCATTTTCAAAAATCGAGTAACCTTCCAGAATATATGCTCTCAATAAGTATTCTTTCGCTTTATTAACGTCTCCTAATTCATACAAGGTCTCACCTAGACGTAACATAATAAAAGGATTTTCTATTCCATCAGGACAATTAATCGCATTAAATAAAAAATGTTTCGAAGCATCATAATCTTTATTCATATAACTTGTATCGCCTAATGCTGTGTAAATCCAAGTACTAGCTTCCCAATTTTGTTTAGGTTCGGGAACTAAATCTAAAGCTTTCAGGTACATTTTTATTGCATTCTCAAACTCAAAACTATTAACTAAATCATCACCTTGAGAACATAAACTAACTATTCTTTCATAAAGTTCATCATGTAATTCCAATATAGACTCCCCCTAATTATCTGGTGGTAAATATTTCTCTCCTAAGCTAGCACCTTGTGAACGGTTTATACTATAGTGTTCCAGATAATAATTATTTGAATCAAGCATCCATTCTCTTACCTCTTTTGACTTTGGACCATAATTACGACCAATTTCATTCCACCATGTAACGGCATCTGTTTTGTGTGCCATATCTGCTTCATTTAAAGGACGCCATTTATTTTCACCGTCTAAGAATTGAGTTTTACCACGTACATTTTGTATCTTGCTTTCTTGAGACATTCTTTCAATAACTTCTCTACCAGTTCTTGACGATTTACTTGGTGTTCTCCCCATATATTTTAGTCTATTACTAGTAGGTTTAACAGTATCCGTACTCTTTGCCTTGCCATCCACATTCTTTATAGCAGTCCCACCATCAATATCTCCACTTTTAACCGTCGTAGGAATCTCCGTTTTTACTGGTGGCATATTAAATGGAAGGGCATTCGGCGTACTATATTTGTAATTATTAGACATTATATCCAGGTGATTTTGTGTTTTTCCTAATGGACTGTTCACCACGTCTTGGTAAATGGGTGTATAGATGGATGCCATTTTCTCCGTGCTTACAACATTCCTTCTTTGATATAAATCGCTGCCTTTTTTGACGAATTTCCCACCTGTACTCGCCCAGCCTGCAAAAGGGATCATCGCACTAAATGATAGTGCGGCGTTCGTCGTATCTCCTCGAGCGGTATAAATAATCCCATTTACACCATCGGCTATTTCTCCAACTCCTGGTATAAGTCCGGCCACATCTAATACAGTCTGGAAGATATCTAGTCCTATATTTTCTTTTGGTTTCTCAACTTGAAAGGTCTCTTGCTTATATTCTACTTGAGAAACAACTTCATAGAAAACTGTTTCTCCAACCATATACTCTTTAACAAGCAATCCATTTTCATATTGATGGTATTTGACATTTTCCTCTATGTGTTCTTCGACAGTGGCCACTTTTTTTCCTTCAAGACCTTGGAAAGTCGCTGTGGTAAGCATGGTGCCGATCAACTTTTCCTGTTTCTCCACCCACAAGTTACTAGGATCTAAGTATACTTTTGGGAACAGTTCTGTTCGAATGTCACTTCTTAAGGTAAGAACTTCCCATTGGTTTTGCTCAAAAGTTATATCTTTGACCCCTGCTTTAAACAGTACTTCCAAGTCTGCCAGCCATGTGTCCATCGCCTGCAAGCCCTGTTCGATGGAGTTTAGCGCGGTCGTCTGAGAGGCATCAAATTCATAAAGTCCAACGACCGTGTCATCCCGTTTTTTCTTAGAATCCATGACACCTATTTGTACCCCACTATCATCCAAATGAGGTAGACCAACAATATCACTTACTTGGTCCATTATACTATTCGTTTGATCCGTCAAGCTTTCGGTCAGCTGGCCAATCAGAGTCAGTCCGTCTTCCAGTTGGCCTTCTAGAAATTTTTCCAGTATGTAGCCTGCGGAATCTGGTTCGAGCGAATGAAGGGCTGATTCCATCTGGCCGAGGATTTGTTGAAAGTTATCGGAAAACATGCGGAAAAATTGGAGAAATGGCAGATGACATTCCCGATAAAAGGAGCGAATGGCATTTCCGCCTGCTCCTTTTAATTGCTCCTCCATATCAACTAGCCCTAATACTGACTGATAGATGGAATCTACTTCGCTTCTTAATCTGTCAAGCATCGCAATGTTGCGTTGTAAACCATCTTCAAATAGATCTACATCTAACACTTTCATAAGCAATGCCTCACTAAACTTTTAGAAACAATCACTTTTGAACGATACCCATTTTCTTCATTATACAATAATCCCCCGTACGTGAACATGCTTCTCCTCCTCTAGTAACCTATCAATAGTTATAATATTCCACTTTTACAATAGAAGGTAAAGAGAGAAGTTGTAATTTTCATAAAAACAATGCAAAGGAATTAAATAGAAGAATTTGGTTTGTAACTCTTCTACCACCACTCAAGGAAAATAGTGGTTATTTAGATGGCGCTGAATATAGGTCTTAATAATCAGAATCAATCGTGAGAAATCGACCTTTCCCGATAGTTTTAATCTATTAGAAACAGGAATATCCACTCAAGAAAATGTAAGTAGTTTAATAATTTTCCCCCTACCAACCGCACTTATGAGTAAAGGTAATCTGGGTCCACTACTTTGACCTATAACTAATTGATAGACATTTTGAAATAAGTCTTTTTGGCTTTCACGCATTCTTTTTTTATCGTCTTCTTCGCATATAGCATATATTCTATTCATGAAGGAATCTCCTGATAAGGAAGTTTCATTTCTTAGTAACTCTGTTAGTTCGTTTACTTTTCTTCGTTGCTCAGCAGTCAAGCTATAGTAGTACAAGACATTATTTTTCTGATTTATACTTACCAATCGATGAGGATTCCAATATTTTATCCAATGAGCCACCCTGTCGCTAATCTGATTGATCTCTTGCATTGTATATTCTATTCCCGTTCTACTTAATGAAGTTTGTAATAATTCATAGTTAAAACCTATAAGCGAGAAAATACTTGCAACTTGGCTAAAACTAGGCTGCCTATTTATACTACCGCCACAAGCCAACTCCAATGTAAGTCTAATATCTTCCTCTTTTATCAATCCCTTTGCATAAGCGGATTGATATCGTTCGAACTCTGAGTAATTGCGCAGTACATCTTCGTCTAGTCCAATATGAAAGGAAGCATTTGGTTTGTATTTAGCAAACATAAATAGAATAATTTCCGGTGTGTAGACTAATAGAAGATCATTTGGTGTAAGGACGTTTCCTGATGAGCTAGACATTTTTTCATTTGTCCCTTTTAGCTGGATAAATTCATAAGCAGTATAGTCAGGCGCATCATAATCAAAGATTTCTTTCGCAATGGCTTTAGAAACATTATAACTTCCAGTTGCAGATGAATGATCTCGTCCTCCTGGTTCAAATACTACATCTTCCATCATCCAGCGCATTGCCCAATCAACTTTCCAATTTAGTTTTATCCTGTTTTTTCCCCCTAGTGATTGCACTCCTTCATTTCCACAAGTACAGTTGTATTTAATTTGTCCGAGTTCTTCGTTAAAAGCACTTATAGCGGTCGTATCCTTGTTGCAGCATTCACAATATAAGGTGATGGGGAAAAATGCCTCGCATTGTTCGGAAGAAAAAGAGCTGGACTTAAAACGCATGAGTATCTCATATATCTCTTTTCTTTTTTTCAATGCAATCCAAATATAGTCTGAATATCGTCCAGATTGATACTCCACATTTTGATATATAAATTCAGGTTGAATGCCAAAAGCTTGTAAGGATTGTTCAAACTCTTTTTCAAAATAATGAGCGTAACTTCCTTCTCCAAAAGGGTTTGGGACATCCGAATAAGGCATACCAACAAATCTTTCAAAAGATGCTGGTACATTTTGAGGAACTTTTCTTAATCGATCAAAGTCATCCCAAGAAAAAATAAACCTCGTTTTTTTACCTAAGCTTTCTAAAGCCTTCACTACAAAAAAAGTTGTCACGACTTCCCGGAAGTTCCCAATATGAACAGAACCAGAAGGGCTAATCCCTGATGCACAAGTAAAAACCTTTTTTGTTGGATGTTTTTCAATTAATCTTTTCGCTATTTCATATGCCCAGTGCATACACTCCACCTCTTTTTCTTTTTTTCATTACATTCGTTTTAAATAAAATAAAAAAACTCCCACCTCCCAAGATTTTCATCTTGAGGGCGAGAGTTTGAATTCGCGGTACCACCTCAGTTTGCTTATTGATCACTCAATAAGCCTTATCAGGTACGGCCATTAGGCGATACCTTATCCCCGTAACGGAGGAAACCGTCGTAGCATCCCTAAGACTCGCTTAGTTCCATACGAAGCTCGGAGGTTTTTTTCAATAAGAATTCCCATCCCTCTTTTCACCAACCAAGGGTCTCTGTAATGCTGCATCTTATCTAATCGTCTCGTCATCGCCAATAAGTTATTGTTACTGATAATAGCAAATTCCATTTTATTTTTCAACTTTTTTGAAAAATCGAATTATTTACTAATATTCACCTCATTATCATAATCCAGATAATAAATAAACTAATACAACAGTGAAAGTAACAAATTCTATTAAGAAGGAAGCAGATTTATTCATCGCAACGTTGACAAAGGGGGGCGTAAGTTCGAGACTTGTAGGGACTTATTAAAGGGTCGTAATGCTGAGGAAATAGACGTAGCAGCACTTGCTAAAAAACCGAGTTTTACTCAGGTGCAGATATAGAAAATGTCTTGAAGGAAATTCTGACCACATCAAAAAAGAGATACACCTAGAAATAAGGTAGTATCTTTTTCAGTATGGAAATCAAATTGTCCAATCCGCTTAATACACGATAGAATATTGTTATACCAACAGTTTTAGTTAACTCACGCCTTGTAACACTCCAATTATATTAAACTTTTCTTGTAGCTCATTAAGAAATAAGCGATAATTCAAAACGAAATATTTCCTGGGAAACCGCAGAATCTAACATAAAACGCTCTTGAGTACCTTAAAATGCACCATAATCCGACATCGATACGCTATGTTTTTTCATTCCACCCAGCCTTTGATTTGGTGCTTTACGGAGCATGAGGTATATAGTCTCGTGCCATGGCTCACTGACAGAGGAACTGTTAATCGTTTGTTGGAAGTTGCTAAACCCATCTCAACTCAATTTAACTATATAGTCCATGTTTTTTTATATAGTCATAGCATGAAGTCGGCAATAAATATTTCGGTTCTCCGCCCATAGCAAATTCTTCTCGAATATAGGTCGAGCTAATCTCCATAGCCAACCCCTTATCAACTAAATGGAAGGTTGAACCATCATCATTGTTCCTAAGTATAGCAGAGCGACTAATGGTTGATAGCATATCCACTCCCTCTCTTGCCATCACAATGAATTTATTTTCAGAAACTAACTCTCTTCCTTTGGCCCATTCACCTTTTGCTATATCCACTAACAAATCTGCTCCCATAATGAAGTACACCTCATCATTTGGATATTTCTTCTTAAAATGTACCATTGTGTCATACGTATATATATTCCATGCATCTTGCTTCATCTCATGATCATCTGCAACAAAACGACTATCATCTTCTATCGCCAGTTGAAGCATATTCCAACGATGCTCATCTTCCGTCTTCATTCTTTTGTCTTTTCTTTTACTTGAACAAGGCAAGAAAATCACCTTCTCCAATTTACAGCGATGAGCAACAGTGCTTGCCGTCCATAAATGTACGTTTGTAATTGGGTCAAATGAAGACCCATAAATACCGATTTTAGCCATTATCTGTTTCCTCCAAATCCCTTGTTTGACTATTACAATATTATCTTCGCACTTTTTCCTGAATTTCACGGATTCGCTCCATCTTGTTATCCCAACAAGCTTGACTTAAATCGATTGGGTACTCTTCTGGATTCATGGTACGCTTATATTCATTCCACAATAATTTTAGATTTTCTTTTGCATAGTCTTGTGTTTCTTGAATTGTCGGTAAATCATATACGACAGAACCATTCACTATTATATCTACATGCAATTCCTTTGCTGTAAAATCAGTTACGAATTTACTAATGTAGGTGTGTACCGGATGAAACATTTTTAGACGCTCTTCCTCTTGTGGTTTTTCATGCGCTAAAGCAATATAGTCTCCTTCTGCATGACCGTTGACGTTATTGATAATTCGATATATTCTTTTTCGTCCTGGTGTTGTTACTTTCTCTGGATTTCCAGAGATTTTAATGGTATCAACCATTTCTCCATCTTCATTTTCAATAGCAACCAACTTATATACAGCACCAAGTGCGGGCTGATCATAGGCAGTAATCAGTTTTGTTCCAACACCCCAAGTATCTATTCGAGCTCCTTGTGCTTTTAAGTTCATGATCGTGTATTCATCTAGATCATTAGAAGCGGAAATTTTTGCTTCTTTAAAACCAGCTTCATCTAACATTTTTCTTGCTTCTTTTGAAAGGTAAGCCATATCTCCACTGTCTAATCGAATCCCTATAAAATTAATCTTCTCCCCAAATTCCTTTGCTACCCGAATAGCGTTAGGCACGCCAGAACGTAGTGTATCGTATGTGTCTACTAAAAAAACACAATCCTTATGTGCTTCTGCATATTTTGTAAAAGCTACATATTCATCCTGATAAGCTTGCACCATTGCATGGGCATGTGTTCCAGCCACAGGGATACCAAATAATTTCCCTGCACGCACATTACTTGTAGCAGAAAACCCTCCGATATAAGCAGCCCGAGTACCCCAAATTGCCGCATCTAATTCTTGAGCGCGTCTAGTACCGAACTCCATTGCCACCTCGTCACCAATCACTTGTTTAATCCGGGAAGCTTTTGTTGCAATCAATGTCTGGAAGTTCACTATATTTAATAAGGCAGTTTCAATCAATTGTGCCTCAGCTAATGGTGCCTCTATTTGCAAGATAGGTTCATTGGCAAACACCAATTCTCCTTCTTTCATGGAACGAATCGTTCCTGTGAATTGAAGATTACTCAAGTATTCCAGATACTGCTCGGAATAGTGTCCCTCTTCACGAAGATATGCGATATCACTTTCAGAAAATACGAAGCTTTCGATAAATTCAATTATACGCTGCAACCCTGCGAATAGTGAATATCCATTTCCAAACGGAAGCTTACGGAAATACATTTCAAAAAAAGCTTTCTTATTGTGAATACCATCCTTCCAATAAGTTTCCACCATATTAATTTGATAAAGGTCTGTGTGTAACATAAAACTATCATCTGCATATTTCATTTTGTTTTCCTCCTTTATTTTTAAACGATCCTTGCCCCAAGTGAATTTTCAAAATGCCCTAATGCCCATTCATGTCCAGCTTGATTAAAGGAAGCTACCGCGTCTTTATGGATGACAATATGAAATCCTTTGTTATAAGCGTCTACCGCTGTATGGAGAACACAAATATCTGTACAAACACCAACTAAGTGAATCTCTGAAATTCCTCGCTCACGCAATTTAAGCTCTAAATCTGTTCCAGCAAATGCTGAATATCTTTTTTTGTCCATAAAGTAGACATTTTCTCTTCCTTCATTTACCTCATATACATTTTTTAATGAACCGTATAAATTTCTACCTTCTGTATTTCTAATATTATGAGGGGGAAATAATTTCGTTTCGGGATGATATTTGTCCCCTATTTCATGGACATCCACAGCAAATACCGTGAAATCTCCATTGGTAATAAATTCCTCCGTCAACTTGGTAACTTTGGATTCTAATCTTTGACCTGGTTCTCCACAAGTTAAAGAACCGTTTGTAGCTACAAAGTCTTCCGTATAATCAATGTTAATCAGTGCACGTTTTTGCATAATTTCTTCACCTCATGTTTAGTTTTGAATTAGTAATTAATGAATTACAAATTACATTTTTTAAAATTAATTAGGAAAGAAAAAAACTTTCCTAATGATAAATGGACTCAATAATTTCAAAGTCATTAAACCGATATAATTGGGACGGTCTAAAGGAATTTCTATTTGTTTTTTTCGGCTTTCCTTCCTCATCTATCGCCTTTTCGATAAAAGGAAGCTTTGGTGCTTTGGTAAAAAATACAGAATCATTGGAGATGCGTGGATCCTCTCCCACAGTCAAAAGAACCCTTTGTAATTCAGATAATGTGAATTCTTTCGGCAGAAAATTTTTAGCAACTGTTGATTGAATCATCTCTTTTTTAATGGACTTCAAGGCGTCAGTAATTATTTGGCGATGGTCAAAAGCTAAATCCAGCTTGAATACTTCTTCGATATCGAATAATTCCACCTCTGCAGCATCATCATTTGCTTGTCGCTGTCCTATGTTTTGGTCAGGAACAATTGCGTAAAAAGCATTTGATATCATCCATCCACGAGGGTCGCGTCCAAATTCGTCATACACCCCAAAATGCTTAATGTGCAAGCCATCTACATTTGTTTCTTCTTTCAACTCTCGCTTTGCCGCCATGTAAGCCGTTTCCTTTTTCGGAGCATCTACGAAACCACCAGGTAGCGCCCATTTTCCTCCTTCGATATTAGGATTATTATCGCTATCTTTTTCTGCTCGTTTGATCAACATAATATTCAGTGTCATCTTTGGCGGAGCTTTCTCTAATACTTTTTCCGACACAATGGTAAAAATAGCGATGTCCGCTGTATATCCATCTGGCGTGCGGTATTTAGAAGAATCATAGTTCTTCAGAAATTCCTTTTCTGTCTTATACTTCATCATAAGTATACCTCATTCTTCTTGGTAATTTGTAATTATTGAATTACTATTTGTTTATATGATATTCCTTCTTTGATTATTTTGCAACACTTTTGTTTAAAATATTTTAAGAAAATTCTACTTTAAGGAAGAATCCAGATATGTAATTCAGCTAAACTGCTTTGTAACACACAAAAAACAGCCCCAGTTCCCCGAGGCCATACGTTTTTTATTAAGTAAAATATTCTAACTTTGCATTAGGAAAGTACTTTTCCATATAGCCGTATAGATGAGATTTTATTTCTTCCTCTTCGTCCTTTTGGTAAATATACTTACCGATTCCATACTTGCCCCATTTGTAGCGTCTTTTTTCTTCGTCTAACTCCAATTTTGTCTTTGGGTAATTCTTTTCAATCACTTTTTTGGCGGGCTTTGTAAACCGGTGTTGAATAAATTCAAATGTAATATCCTCTCTTGCATCTTGAGGCAATTCCTCGTCAAGCCGTTCAAACAAGTGGCGATAGCCCTCCTCCCAGCCCTTATGTAGGTAGATCGGAGCAATGATAAATCCAAGCGGGTAGCCAGCTCTTGCCACTTTTCCTGCAGCCTCGATTCTTTTATCGAGTGGAGAAGTGCCTGGTTCAAAGTTTTTAATAACATAATCAGCATTTACGCTAAATCGGAATCGCGTCTTGCCATTATGCTTAGCATCCAACAAGTGGTCGACAAAATGGAATTTCGTTACAAAACGTAGCCTACCTAGTTCTGTTTGACCAATATGCTCAATTGCTCTTTTCAATGAATGCGTTAAATGGTCAATTCCCACAATATCGGATGTACAGGCGGCTTCGAAACGAGTAATCTCAGGAGCGCGTTCTTCGATATAACGATCGGCGGCTTCCAAAATCTCCTCTACGTTTACGTAAGTTCGAATATATGGTTTGCTGCCCATCGTCGTTTGCAAATAACAATAATGACAATGCCCCATACAACCTGTTGCAAGTGGAATTGCATATTCAGCTGAAGGCTTGGACGTATCGAATTTTAACGTTTTTCGAATACCTACGACTAAAGTTGATTTTGCAATACGATACTTTTGAGCATCCGTATCACCCGGCAAATCCCGAATTTGGTTATGTGAAGTCGTAAAGCGCGTTTCAATCCCCATTTTCTCGAATTTTTCCTTCAATTCTCTACCAAGCGGATAATCAAGTGAATTTGGTTCAAAATATACAAGCTGTGGCGTGAAGGGTTTATTCATACTGCATACAACCTAATCCATAATTATTATCCATTTAATCATCTTACTCCTTTTACTTAGCTTGTCTTAAAAGTGAGTAATTATGAAAAGGACTTAATTGTGAGTGAGTGTTCACTACACTATTCAGTTTTCCTACTAGACAAATCATCCATAAACTTAAAGTAAGGAAGAAATATTCCAAGTAATGATACGGTACAAATAATCGATCCGATTAAAAAGTAAAGTGGTCGTATTCCCCACTGTTCACTTAAAATCCCTCCAACAAGTACACCTAGTGGCATTGCTCCTCGAATGATAAAAAGTCGGACAGATACGACTTTACCCATTAATTCATTGGGGACAGTTTGTTGAAATATGGTTATATTATGGACACCGAAAAAAGCCATCGCAATACCAGCAATTATCTCCGTCATTATGCCAAAAACAATGCTATAGTTAAATCCTAACGCAATAAATGTCAGACCCCCGATCACCAATGCACTCAACATTAAAACTCTACGACTCTTATATGTTATTTTCCCAACTAATATCGAGCCAATCACATAGCCAAGTGGAAAACTGGCCATAAAATAACCGTATTCAGCGTAGCTACCTGACAATTCTTTTGTTATATAAGGTAATGTAACTACCATTGTCACGCCTACTCCAAATTGGACGAATGCTAAAAAGATTCCTAACCATACAATAAGTCGTTGCTTAAAGAAAAAGGTAATGCCTTCCGAAAATTGTTCTAACCAAGATTTTCGAACACTGAAGGAAATTCTGTTTTCTCTAATAAATAATAATAGAGTACCGCTTGTAATTAATGTGCCACATACAAATAGCAAAGTAGGTATAACACCCATATATTCAATGACACCCCCTCCCAAAATCGGAGCTAGAAAAGTCATTAATCGAACGGTTCCATCTATAGAAGCATTCGCTTCCGTTAATTGGTCGTTCGATACAATTGTCGGGGTGATTGCTTGGTTAGCGGGTGTATAAATAGGTGTGATTAACCCCACCATAATTTGAACTGCATAAATATGCCACACTTCAAGATTTCCTGTAGCGAGTGATACAAGTGGTATAAGGAAGATTAACCCCCGCGTCCACTGTGAAAATACCATAATCCATTTTCGACTCCATCGATCGATAAAGGGACCAATAAATAATTGCAAAATGAGTGACGGTATAAAATATAGCAGCCACATACTACCTAATGCCATTGTCGAATCAGTAAGCTGATAAATTAGAATGGAGTTACAAAAAGTTCCAAATGGACCGCCTAATTCGGATATGACATTACCTATCCATATGATGAAAAAAGGACGGTTTTTCCATAAGGTGTTACTACTCCCGCTACTCATTGATTAAGGTAAAACTCCAATTCTTTTGAAAGCATACTAAGCGATTTTCTTTTAAGCGTATACTTTGCATCATTAATTTCGACTAGCTTTGCGGCTCTG
This sequence comes from Psychrobacillus sp. NPDC096389, assembly GCF_044762855.1. Lineage (NCBI taxonomy): Bacteria > Bacillati > Bacillota > Bacilli > Caryophanales > Bacillaceae > Psychrobacillus > Psychrobacillus sp. NPDC096389. The sequence goes on from NZ_JBIWFB010000010.1 coordinate 70,922, forward strand.
AGTATTTTCAGATGATGATGGATAGTAGATTTACCTATGTTCAATTGCTCTGTGAGATCTTGTAATGTAAAATCTTGTTCATATAGCAACTTAACGATGCGAAGTCTGACTTCATCACCCAATGCTTTATGTTTTAATACTAAAAAATTATCGGGGGTGTACGGGTCATTCGGTGTTAAGCTTTCATTGGCAATAGGATAGTAAAATACTTTTGTGTCTTCTAAATCCGCTTCAATATTCCATGGACGATAAATATATTGTGGGATCAATAATACATGGGATACATTAAGTTCTGGTAAATACGTAATTCCACCTGTTGTCCATTCGACCAGTTCTTCTGCAGTCATTTTATCTGCCATCTTTTGCTTCATTTCATAATCATTTTGCAAAATAGTATGGACTTGCTCCACATCTTGCATAATAACCGCCTCATACCACCCAGTCATCACTTGGATCAAATGTTCTTTTAACCTTTTTCCGTTAGCCTGGCAAATGAATTCAATATAACTTGGAAAAAAGGAATTATCCTTGGTAATTTTCATCATTTCTTTCATCGCTAATGGATCGCCTAATGAGGCATTTCTTCTCAGTCCTTGATAACTGTTTCCGATAAAGGGCAAACATATAAATGTAAAATGTGGCATGGAAAGCCCTTGAATATAGTGCGTAAACTCCTTTAGATCGGTGAAATCTCGTTGATGGAGTAACTGCAATAAAGATTTCCACGTATTTTTGTTTTCTACATAGTCTAATTCAACTAATAGTTTCACGGGTAAAGATTCTTTAATTTCTTTCCAATAGTCCGCTGGTTTTTCCATCGTTTTCATCAGTGGCGTATTTGTAATCGCCGCAATTCCTAATGCACATTCCCATAAAACAGAGTATTTTAAATCGACTTTATATGTTTCTCTCTTCCTGCTTGTAAGATTTAAGACCTCCATTACAGCACCTCTTCTACAAATTCTATATACTCTGAATATATCATTCGATAAATATAGAATCAATAGAAGAGTTAATATTCAGATAAAAAAACTGCAGACAATCATCTTAATCAAATTGTCTACAGCTCATTTATCTTGTAGTTCCATTAATATTTAGCTTGATAACTTAATATGTACACCAAAATACACGATTAGCTGTTGGTTCGATGGCTGCTACTTTTATGAAGTTTATTAAGATATCCGTATCGCTTGCACCAATATATTCATTTCTGTCTACGTTATAATATTGAACTACCTCTACCTTGTAAAAGCCATTTTCTATTTCGATTTTATAGGTAGAGCAGTTTTGATCTGGTACTAATTCATCTTCAAACTGAGCAGCCATTGTAAGGCAGTCATAATCTACTAAATATAGTTTAGTGTCTGTTACTTTTAGATACCCTACCGCTTTCCTGAAGCAGTTATCAGTTATTTCTTCGGTAGAAAGATCAACGCTTACTTTCCATGAATGTTCAATTCCTTCTTCCGTCATTTGACACACTATAATATGACCTTGCTTCATCTCATCTCCGAAATGATCCAAAAGCATATCTAACTCCCAATCTTCATCTACAAAAGATCTATATCTTTCGGCGTTAGCTACCCCAATAAAATTAGTATCACCAAAATTCATCGTAAATCTCATTTTATCACCTTCAACACATTAAATTTTCTTCAGCTAAATAAAATAAATGCTTAGTTTATTTGGGATTCGTCACTATTCATAAACTAACGTATATCTCAAAAATCTAAATCACTTTCCTCTTGAAACTTACTATCCCATCCAATTCCAAACGTTCCACTTTTCCAATCGATTCCAAATACAATAACCGAGTAAGTGTAGCCATAAAAGAACTTAAATTGAAGATGATATTTACAGTACCATAAACTTCGTAACAGATTTGATTCGCTGTTTTGCCTTCAACTGTTAAGGACTGTAAAACTTGTTGTAGTCGATATTCATGTTTAGCAGACAGTTCGTTTATTCTCGCATGAAGATCAGGAATCAAGTCTCCATGACCTGGCAAAGTAATGTCGGCTGGATATTTTTCTAATTCCGCCAATGATAAAAAGTAGTCTTGCAATGGATTTCCTTCTTCTCCCGACCAGAGACCGATTACCGGACTAATTCTGTTTAATACATGATCTCCCATTATCATGATTTTCTTATTTTCATTGTAAAAGCAGAAATGGTCAGGTGCGTGACCTGGTGTCCAAATAGCTTCATATAATTCTTCTCCTAATGGAATATGCTGATGATTTTCGAAAAAACCATCCGGTTCGAAATCATAAATGTAATTATCTTCATTTATTTTATTTGGAAGAGCAACTCCCCCATGTTTAATAACTAAGCTGTTTAACCGATCTCTTCCATGGGAAACTCGATTTTTCTTCATTTCCTCATAGCCTAAATTGGAAACGATAACTGGTATCCCTACCTCCTGTTGAAACCATTTCGCAAGTCCAATATGATCTTGATGCGTATGTGTCAGAACGACTTTCTCTATGGTGATCCCGGATGATAAAACTTCTTTCCATCCATCTTTCGCCTCTTTTGAATCAGTCCCTGTATCAATCACGGTATAGCCATTTTTCCCTTCGATTAAATAGCAGTTCACCTCTCCCATTCCAGTAGGAAATTTAATTACTAGTTTATGTATACCATCTGCTACCTCTGTTAACATATTTCTTCCCCCTTTGTCGCTACTTACTTCAAAAACAATCTTCAGGCAACCAGCCCACCTCTCCATTTTCTTTCTTCACAAGCATATACCCGTCACATTCATTATCAACTCTCCATACCTTTTCTCCTTGTTTAACAGATAAAAAAGTTGTACTTACGTCCGTCTTGGAAAGTGGCATTTCATTCTCCCATTTTAAATATTCATTTTTAATCCATTGTTGTATCCCGAGATTCGTATTTTCACATAAAGTGAAATATGTCTCTTGTTGTATTATTTCTAAATCGTAATTTGGATATGTCACCGTTCCTACTCTATTCGTAGAATCGTTATATTCTTTTAATGCAATGATTTCGTTAGTTAATTCATCTACATATGTATGTGTATACCTTCCATTTTGGATAATAAGCGCATTTAGCTGACCATCTTTCTTAATCTGATTTCCTCCATCTAAAGCTATGATTTTTTTATCGAGGTCAATGATCGGATTATGGGAACTAACTTGATTTGCTCGGTAATTAACAACTGGCCAATGACCAACAATAACTGTTTTTTCTGCTTAATGACCTTGGTAATAAAATTCTTGTTTATACAAAGCTGTCTCTTCAGAAGTTTCTCTCCAACTTTCCTTGTTTTCAAGACCTGCATGAATGATAATAAAATCGTCCGTTTCATATGCAATGGGTAATGATTCTAACCAGTCTATTTCCTCTTGAAAATATTGGCGATAATAATAGCTAAGCTCTTCTAAATTTGTAAAATCATCTAAGGTTTTGCGATGTTTTGCTAGCATTTCGTTTAGAATAGAATGCTTTTGTCTATTCATGTAAGCAATGATCCCCTCACTCCCATGAAAAACATAGCGATGAACTACATCACAGTTGCCTTTTGTTACATAGACATTAGAAGAACATTCAGATAAATCTCTTACAAATTGCACTACTTCTAAACTATTTGGCCCTTTTTCACAAAGATCACCGTTGATAAATAAATAGTCTTCGTTTGTATAATCTACTTTTTGTAATAGATTTTTGAGTAGCTTTAGATTTGCGTGTATATCCGAAATTACTATCGCACGTTTTGTTTTATCTAATTGTAGTTTTCTTGATTCAATCATGAACTCAACTCCATACTATTATAATCTTACGAATATTATAGCAAAAAAAGTAATCAGCCATTTAATATATGGCCGATTACTTTTAACCGCATGTTAACACTACGCTGTGAAATGTTCTATCGATGTAAAGTTATGATTTAATAAGCTCTTCTTCCCATGCTGGTAACATTTTGTTTAATTGTTTGTCTTCACGGTATCCTAATACGTATTCCGCTTGCATCACTGTATGGATTTCACGTGTTCCTTCGTAAATGACTGGCGCTTTCGAATTACGTAGATAACGTTCTACTGGATATTCGTCGGAATAGCCATTTGCCCCATGAATTTGAACAGCATCATCTGCTGCTTGGTTGGCAAAATCACATGCTTGCCACTTTGCAAGAGACGTTTCTCGTGTATTTCGTTTTCCAGCGTTTTTCAGTTCCCCTGCACGATACACTAGTAAACTGCTCATTTGATATCCAGCTTCCATCTTAGCGATCATTTGTTGCACTAATTGATGTCTGCCAATCTCTTTCCCAAATGTTTCGCGTGTATGACAGTAGTTCACGCTAGCTTCCATACATGCCATAATTTGTCCTACTGCTCCTGCTGCTACGGTGAAGCGTCCATTATCAAGCGCTGCCATCGCAATTTTGAACCCTTCTCCTTCTTTACCAAGTAAGTTCTCTTTTGGTACTTTCACATTTTCGAAGAATAACTCGCCTGTATTACCAGCACGAATTCCTAATTTTCCTTTCGTTGCAATAGAAGAAAACCCTTCCCATGTGCGTTCCACAATAAAAGCAGAAATCGCTTTATGCTTTTCCGATTTGACTCCTGTATAAGCAAAGACTAAGAAGTGGTCTGCCACATCACATAGGGAAATCCATGCTTTTTGTCCATTTAAAATGTAGTGATCTCCATCTTTGACAGCAGTTGTTTCAAGTGCTGCCACATCAGACCCTGCTGCTGGTTCCGTTAAACCAAAGGCACCAATTTTATCCCCTTTTGCTTGAGGTACTAAATATTTCTGTTTCTGTTCTTCCGTTCCCCACTGTAAAAGCGTCAAGCTATTCAACCCGATGTGTACAGAAACCGCTGTACGGAAAGCTGTATCTCCACGCTCTAGCTCTTCACAGACGATAGCGAGTGAATTATAGTCCATCCCGCTACCACCGTATTGTTCTGGAATACACACACCCATAAAACCAAGATCTGCAAGTTTTTTATAAATCGCTGGATCTGATTTACCTGCACGATCCCATTCGCCAATATAAGGCATAATTTCTTTGTCAACAAATCCTCTTACCGTTTTACGTAACATGTTTTGTTCTGTTGAAAATGAAAAGTTCATCCTAAATCTCTCCTTTTTATTTGGTTGTTTGTGTCATACTTAAACGATTTAAAATTTCTTCATTATGCTCACCTGGATTAGGTGGATGACGCCTTATCTGAACCGGTGTTCGCGAAAGCTTAAGCGGACTTCCAATCAGTTTAATACGTCCAACTGTTGGATGTTCTTGCGTGATAAACATATTGCGTGCTTTTAGCTGTTTATCATTGACAACTTCCTCTAAATTTTGAATAGGGCCGCTTGGAATATTATTGTTTCTACACTGCTCCTGCCAATAGGCAGTCTCTTTTGTTAATAAAACAGCTTGCAGTAATGGAACTAGTTGATGTCTGTTTTTCACCCGGTTCGGATTCGTTTGAAAAAGTATATTTTGTGCGAATTCTGGTTTTCCAAGGACATCACAAAATGCTTTAAATTGGTGATCGTTTCCTATAGCAATAACCATTTCTCCATCTGAAGTTTGAAATGACTGATACGGAACAATATTGGCATGTGTATTCCCGAGCGCTTTCGGAACTTCTTCGTCCATTAAATAGTTGCTTCCGATATTTACTAGTGCACTAACTGCAGAATCATAAAGAGAAATATCCAACTTTTGTCCTTTGCCGGATTGTACGCGCTCTAGCAAAGCAGCTTGAATTCCAACACATGCATACAAGCCAGTCAAAACGTCTACGATGGCGACACCTGTCTTTTGAGGTCCTGATTCTTTTGTGCCGGTGATGCTCATTAGTCCACTCATCGCTTGAATAATAAAGTCATATCCTGGCATATGTCTAGCCGGTCCTGTTTCTCCAAAACCTGTAATAGAACAATAAACAATCCGCGGATTTAGTTCGGCTAACACGTCATACCCTAAGCCGAAGCGATCCATGGTGCCAGTTTTAAAGTTATTAATAATTACATCACTTTCTTGCACCAACTTTTTAATAATTTCAACGCCAGCTTGTGATTTTAAGTCTAAAGTAATTGCCTTCTTGTTTCGATTAGAACATAGATAGTAAGCGCTTACTTCCTCTTTAAATGGCGGACCCCATTTACGTGTTTCATCACTCCCGCCAGGCGCCTCTACCTTGATGACTTCTGCACCTAAATCCCCCAAAATCATCGTACAATAAGGGCCAGCAAGCACACGGGACAAATCTAAGATTTTAATATTAGCAAGTGCTCCCGTCATGTAAACAATCACACCTTTCCACTAGTCAATACAAAAAAGCCAATTCAAAAAGACTACAGACTCGCTGTAAATCAAGTTGAACTGGCTTATTATCTGCGGTAAAAAATCCCGGTAAGAATTTTTGACAGATTAGGCAGTATTGACTTTTCTATTGGTTTTACATAATTGGTCATGGAAATGAACGTTTGAGCGTTTCGACATGACTTATTATTCTCATTTTAGTACATACAAACAAGTTTGTAAACACACTAATCTAAATTTTCCGAAAAATAATTATTTTTTCTCGGCTATGTATAACTCATAATGTTTATTTAAATCTTTCAGTGCCGAAATAAGCGCGTTTCCCGCCTTGCCTAAGTAATGATTTTTAATACTTGCGAGCGGCTGATCAATGCCATCTTGTAAACTATGTCCTCTCAACAGTTGTTGAACAAAGGCGCGTCCATGTTCCGTAGCTAATGTACAACTAGCGGCAACAATCACTCCATATTTTTTATCGATTTCAGCTGTTATTGTCAGCGTTTCATAGATGTTTTGGGCCGCCATCCCTGCTGGTAATCTTGCATGCCCTGCAATAAAAACTGTATTCATATGTCTTCGTATCCCCTTCTGTCTACAAGCTTCCTATTATAATGTATAAGTCTGTTCATTGTTAATAATAGCCAATGTTTGATGGTCCTCCCATTTCCCATTAATACGAACATTTTCTTTGGCGATCCCTTCTTTATGAAACCCAGCTTTTTCTAACACTTTAATAGAACCTAGATTATGAGGCATCACTCCTGCTTCAATGCGATGTAGATTTAACTGATTAAATGCGAAATCTACAGCTTGTCTTACAGCTTCGGTCATATATCCTTTTCCATTTTGTACTTTGTCTAAAGAATATCCTATCCAACAACTTTGTAAATCCCCACGTAATACTTCAGATAACGTCACATTACCTATTAACTGTTCTGTTTCGGTAAGAAAAATACCAAATGAATAGAAAGTATCTTGCTCCGCACGTGAAATACTCTTTTCAATCCGCTCTATTTGTCTCTCTATCGTAAAGAACTCATCTTCTTTTAAAGGTGAGTATAATTGGAAGAACTCTCTATTTTCTAATTCTAGTTTTAGTAAAGCCTCTGCATCAGACACTTGTAATAGTCTAATAAATATCGCTTGTTTATCCTCCAAATTTCTTCCTCCTCAAAAATAAAAAATCACAGGAAACACCTATGATTTTAAATAGCAACTAATTTTATCTTTCACAGGAAAGATTTTTTCATAATTATCCCTAAGCTCTCTAACTATTTCAATAGTAACAAAATTTCATCAATTTCACAATGTTACTTCTTGCTTTTCAAGAAAATCATTCTACTTCATTAACATTTTGCAAATACATTGGGAACTTTTCACCTTCTCCATTTACAATAAGACTCCCCTTAACAGTAAACCTTGGTTTTACTAGCCGTTCTTTTATTTTATTGAACGTAGGCATCCTTTTTCTCAGTTTTTCTTTCTATTTTATATAAGCTAACTGTGTTCGATTCTTTAATAGGGACACTTAATGCTACATAGTCATTGAATATAGCATAATCATCGAATTCAGGCACTTCAATAGTGTGAAATTTTCCATCTATTAAATCTATATAAGCTAAAATCGAAGGTTGGCCTTCATTAAGTAACTGTGAAAATATCTTATTATTTGTTAGCGTGACATTTAATGAAAATTCGTAAGGAACGATATACTCCCCAATTTTGACATCTCTGTACACATCATATACAAAAAACTTCACTTTTTTTTGCTTATTAATTGAAAGCTGCTCTGGAATAACAAGCAAACCATTTTTGAAAGAAGCTTTACTATTAGCACCTTCACCAACTAATTCGTGCACGACTGTTTCTTTTAACGTTTCTAAGTCAAGAATTCGATAACTTGGTACAACCCCTTGTTCACCAAAAGACAAACGAGCTAAATAATCACCATCTAGCTGAAGATCCGCTTGAAGCGTGTCATCCATTATAAATGTCTCGTTACTATCACGATTTAATATGTGAATCGATGCATGACCATTATCAATTTCCATATATAATTCATACCAAACTAGCCATTTTTCGTTTAACACTACTTCCGTAATCACAACATGTTCTTTAGAAGCCACTAATAGTTTCTCTTGATTTGTTGCTAGTGAATATGTATAAATTGCCTTATTATCTGTGTAAATCATTGCATCGGTTTGCTCATCATAAGTAGCATTTATCAGTTTCGAGTAGCCATGACCTTCTACTATCACTTTCTTTAATTGTCCTTCTTTAATCTGGCTACTGATACTAGCCTGTTCTTGCCAGTCACTTACATATGGAAAGCTTAAAACAACCGAGAGCACAATAATGGCTGCGCCGACCGACATCGGTTTAAACAATCGCTTTTGTCGCAAATCTCTCGGAGAAACTCGATCCCTTGCTTCTATTAAAATTTCCCGCTTTTTATCTTCTGATAACGTAATATGTTCTGGAATTGATGAATCTAACTTGCCTTTAATATCTTGCTGCATGATCGAATCCCTCCTCAGCAAATGCCAGATTAATCTTTTTTCTTCCTCTTGCTAGTCGTGTCTTCACCGTATTAGTAGAACAACTCAAAATCTTGCTAATCTCCATTACTGAAAGCTCCGCATAATAGTAAAGCCATAGTACTTCCCGATATTTCCTAGGCAATATCTTAATAGCCTCCGCAATTTCACTACTCTTTTCTCTCGCAATGATGCTATCTTCAGGAGTTGATTGATGTATTAGTAAATGATTAAAAAAGTTTGATATTTCCACTTTTCGATAGGACCAGCTTTTAAAATAGTTGTGGCATTCATTCACGGTGATACGATATAGATATGTTTTAACACTATAACGTCCTTTAAAATTATCCATATTTATGTAATAACGAATAAATACTTCTTGGACAATATCTTCGGCTTTCGTTTCTTCTTTTACAAATGAATAAGCAAGTCGTATTAAGTAATGGCCGTATTCATTCATCGCTTGCCCAAGCAAACGATCTTTTTCTTGCCTATCCAATTCTTCCCCTCCATTCTTTTGCTACTTGTTAGACAAAACAATCGTCCATTCGGTTTCAAATAATAGAAATCTTTTCTATTTGTGGAGTCCAAGACACTTTCAGATCATTCATACCTTAATCCATCTGAAATGTCCTCTATTTTTTCCCATTCGATTACTATAATTTCTTGCTTATTCTTCTTAATGATCTTTTCACTAGTAAGTTTTTCAATTACTCGATTTAAATGCCGCGTAGTTGTTCCTATTAATGAAGCTATTTCTGCACTATTTGTCGTATGAATCTCCTTTCCAAAACTTACGCCATTACTAACCGTACACAAATAACTCGCAAATCTCGTTTCTACGGAAGCTAGTAGATTAATGCGAGATGCAGTTGTACATGTTTGTAGTTTGTACGTCGTATGGACTAAGAGTTGTTGTAAAAAAGCTGTATCTTTCATTAATTGACTGTATATGTATGTTTTATGAAGGAATATAAAATCCGTTTCTTCTGCTGCAGTTACTTGGGATTGAATGGGCACCTTTTGGACTAATTCAATATCACCCATGATGGAAATGGCTGAACAAAAACGAAGCAGCAATGCTTTTCCTGTAATGACACTTGTAGTGATTTTCGTTCGACCGGAAACTTGCATATACAAACCATCAATTTCTTCCCCTTCTGCGAGGACTACTTCGTTACGACTATATCGTCTTATCTGAAAAGGATGTCGTTCATTAGTAAAAATATTTTTCAAATCTTTGTGGTTCAAATAATTGGTTAAAAGTAGATTATCTAGTATTATTTGCATCATAAAAACTCCTTTAGGGACATATGTCCTTTTTATTATATCGAAAAATCACTATTATTAAGTGAGTGAAAGGATGGAGAGCGATGAAATTTATTTTTGATCTAGATGGTACCATTTGTTTTAAGGGACAACCTTTATGTGAAGAAATAACGGAGGCATTACAATACTGTCGCCATATGGGACACGAAGTTATTTTTGCTTCTGCAAGACCAATTCGTGACTTACTTCCTGTACTTCCGCAAGAAATGCATATGTATCCCATGATTGGCGGAAATGGGGCGTTTGTTGCGATGGATGGAAAAGTTACACATCTAACATCGTTTGATAATCAAATCAAAACAGAAATAGAACAAATTATAAAGGAATTTCAATTAACCTATTTAATCGATGGCGATTGGGATTATGCATATACGGGAAGTATGGAACATCCTATTTATCGAAATCTAGATCCTGATCAGTTAGCCAAAAATATTTCGATACATAAGATTAAAGAAATGATTAAAGTTGTACTATTTCCCAACGAACGGACAAGTGAAATATTATCTCGATTAAACTTGCTTCAAGTTAGAACTTACACTCATGGACATGAGAATATTTTAGACATTAGTCCACTTGGCGTTGATAAATGGGCTGGCTTGCAAAAATTAAATGTGAAGGACCTGGAATTTATCGCTTTTGGGAACGATGCAAATGATATAGCTATGTTTCAATTTGCCAAAGAAGCGGTCTGTGTCGGTGCTCATGAAGAATTGAAAGAAGTTTCGACGATTGTTGTGGAAAGTAACGCGGAGGCAGTAGCGAATATGATAATTAATCTTAGTGATCAGTACGCATGTAAGAAAGCAATGGAAGTATAAAGTTTATCCTTTTATTCATACTCTAAGATCATTTATATTACTTTTAATTTCTTCTGTATTTACCTCTCGTTATTTGTTAAAGTCTACTAGAATCAAATATATTTTTTCTTATAATAGGAGGCTTGATTTTGGAACATTTCTTTTTATATATTTGTATTATATTGGTGGCATCTATTTTACAAACAAGTACTGGTTTTGGGTTTTCAATCATAGCCACCCCTTTTTTATTGATGCTATTTAAACCTCAAGAAGCTATCCAAATCAATATTATTCTTTCATTAATCATCTCTAGTGCTTTAATAATGAAAATTAAAAAGGATATTGATATACATTTATTGAAAAAATTAGTTTTAGGAAGTATTATTGGTATTCCATTCGGTGGCTTAGTTTATTTATCTATTAACATCAGTACTTTTAAAATAATCATTAGTATCATTTTATTGATCTTAACTTTACTGTTAATTTTCAACATCAGATTTAAATCAACTACCCCAAGAGACTATATTATTGGTGGAATATCTGGTCTTTTAACAATAAGTATTGGTATGCCCGGACCACCATTGTTACTATATTTTGCTGGGACAAATACTGGAAAAGAAAGAACAAGAGCCACAACACTAGCATTTTATTTATTTATATATTTCGTTAGCCTTGTTTCTCAGATGATTTTAACTGGAACAGATTCGGGTATTTGGTCTTCAAGTTTGTATGCCATTCCCGCTGTATTTATCGGATTGATAGTTGGACAAGTTCTCTTTAAACATCTTAATCAAAAAGCATTTGGAATTTTTACGTATATCCTTTTAGGGAGTACAGGGGTTTTCTTGTTATTAAATACTATTTTATTTCATTAACATTAGTGGATCATGCAGTTCTAAGTTAGTATCATATTACAGACTTTTTTGTTTTAGATTTTCCTATTGATGAAAGGCGTGCTTTTTCCAATTGAATATGCATGTAATACGTGGAATTGCTTGAAGCCTTCTCCTCAATTAAGCTCCATAGCCTTTAAAATATCTCCTAAAAACTAAACAAATGAATTAGACAAATTTTTTTCATTTTCATAAGATGAACTATCTCGTTTTAGGAGGTGCATGAGATGAATTACGGTTGTAATCTTTGCGGTCCTGGATTTGTTGGTCCGGTCAATACTGGTCCAGGTTATGTTCGACCTAGATATGGTTTAGGATTCGCTTTACTCGTCGTTCTATTTATTCTTTTAATCATTATTGGAGCTAGTTTCTTAAACTTCGGTGGTGAGCGTTGTTAATCTTTAGCACAACGGAGACAGGTCAAAGAAACCTGTCTCTTTTCTCCGTTTTATATTGTAAATTTCGAACCACTAAGATAAACCTAATTAAAATGTTGTATACAAAACTGGACAGAATGAGGATAATGCGCTTTAAATAGTGACGATTTAAAAATGCGCAACATAGTAGCTGTTACTCGCAACATTGAAGGGCATATGAGTAACATTCCACTTCATACACGCAACTTTAAAAGCCATTAGCGCAACATTAAAAAAAGGTGTCACCGACATCGTCTTCTCATGGTAAGCGAACTTGGTGTTATAGTAATTAGTTGCTTTCAATAATTAGTTGGTTTCTTTAAGCTATTTAGTGGATTTTCTATATCTGAAAAAATATTCACATTTTTATAATAGTGTAGTTTGATAAGCTATAAAAAAACTGTAGACAGCCCCTCAAAATCAGAGTGTCTACAGGTTCATTATGCTAAACGCTTTTTAGCTTCTTCTATTTGAATGGCAACCTGCTCGAATCCAGTTCCACCAAGCGAATTTCTTCTTCTAACTGCAGCGAGCGGTGACAATACATCGTAAATATCCGACTCTATTAAGCTACTTGCTTCTTGTAAATCTTCAAGCGGCAAATCTAATAAGAAATAGCCTCTTTGGATACATAGGAATACTAACTTTCCTGTCACTTCATGTGCTTCACGGAATGGAAGTCCTTTTGCCGCGAGATAATCTGCAAGTTCCGTCGCATTGGAGAAATCTTTGTGTACAGTATCGTGGAGGCGTTCTTTATGAACAGTCATTGTGCGAACCATACCTTCAAAGATTTTCAATGATCCAACAATAGTATGTACCGTATCGAACATACCTTCTTTGTCTTCTTGCATGTCTTTGTTATAAGCAAGTGGCAATCCTTTAATAACTGTAAGTAAGCCCATTAAATTTCCGTATACGCGGCCTGTTTTTCCGCGGATCAACTCGGCCATATCTGGATTTTTCTTTTGTGGCATAATACTAGAGCCAGTGGAAAATGAATCATCCAACTCAATAAAGTTAAACTCCGAGCTTGACCATAAAATGATTTCTTCCGCAAATCGCGATAAATGTGCCATAAGCATAGAAGAATTACTTAAAAATTCGACGATAAAATCACGGTCACTTACAGCATCCATGCTATTTGCATAGACGTTCGCAAAGCCTAAATACTCCGCCGATAGTTTGCGATCAATTGGAAAAGTTGTTCCTGCTAGTGCCCCTGCTCCAAGTGGAGAAATATCGATACGTTTAATCGAATCTTTAAAGCGATCTTTGTCCCGATCAAGCATCCAGAAATACGCCATTAAATGATGGGCAAATGAAATTGGCTGCGCACGTTGTAAGTGTGTATATCCTGGTGCAAGGGTTTCTACATGCGTTTCTGCTTGGCTAATCAACGTTTGTTGGAAAAGTTCGATTAACTCGATGATTTCTCCTACTCTATTTTTCAAAAATAAGTGCATATCCGTTGCTACTTGATCGTTACGACTACGCCCCGTATGCAGTTTCCCGCCAACAGGTCCAATCAGATCAATGAGCATTTTTTCTAAATTTAAATGAATATCTTCATTTGCCACTAGAAACTCTAATGCATTATCTGCTGCTAGTTTCTTTAATTGCTCTAAACCACCTAGAATTTGCTCCACGTCTTCTTGGGGCAATATTTGACATGCCCCAAGCATTTTCACGTGTGCAACGCTACCTTCTAAATCTTCCATTACTAATGTCTGATCAAAACCGATGGAAGCTCCAAATTCATCTACCCATTGTTCGGCAGATTTTTGGAATCTTCCTCCCCAAAGCTTGGTCATGCTTTCACCTTCTCCGCTTGCTGGTTCACCATCGCATGAACTTTTGTTGGAAGCCCCCAAAGCTCGATGAATCCAACTGCTGAAGCATGGTTAAATTCGTCCTCTGCTGTGTAAGTCGCAAGTTTTTCATTGTATAAAGAGTTCGGTGATTTACGTCCTTCAACAATGGCATGACCTTTAAATAATTTCACGCGAACTGTACCGTTCACATATACTTGTGTTTCTTTTAAGAATGCTTCAAGAGCAGTTCTAAGTGGAGAGAACCAAAGTCCTTCATAAATAAGTTCAGTCAATTTTTTCTCCATTACTGGTTTGAAATGAGCCAATTCTTTTACTAGCGTGATATCTTCTAATTCTTTATGTGCTAATAATAAAGTGTGGGCACCAGGAATTTCATACACCTCACGTGATTTAATACCAACGAGACGGTTTTCTACATGATCGATACGTCCAACACCATGCTTACCTGCTAAATCATTCAATTTTAAAATTAATTCATAAAGTTTGTATTCCACACCGTCAAGCGCAACTGGAACACCATTTTTAAATTCGATTTCAATAACATCTGCAACGTCTGGTGCATTTTCTAATGACACCGTTAAATCATACGCGTCTTCTGGTGGTGCTGCCCAAGGATCTTCTAAAATACCACACTCGTTTGCACGCCCCCATAGATTCTGGTCAATTGAGAACGGGCTATCTAAGTTAATGGGAATTGGAATATTCTTTTCTTTTGCATAAGCAATCTCTTCTTCACGGCTCCAGCTCCATTCACGAACCGGTGCAATAACTTCTAGATTAGGATTTAGTGCATTGATCGAAACTTCAAAACGAACTTGGTCATTCCCTTTACCCGTACAACCATGTGCTACTGCAGTTGCCCCAGTTTGTTCCGCGATTTCTACTAGCTTTTTAGAGATTAACGGTCGAGATAATGCAGAAACAAGCGGATATTTATTCTCATACCAAGTATGTGCTTGTAATGAGATTAATGCATATTCATTCGCAAACTCTTCTCTTGCATCAATCATATAACTTTCACTTGCCCCAACTTGTAGTGCTTTGTTTTTGACAAATTCTAAGTCTTTCCCTTCGCCAACATCTAGACATACCGCTACTACTTCATATCCTTGTTCTTTTAACCAAGTAATTGCAACCGATGTATCTAGTCCACCTGAATATGCTAAAACGACTTTTTTATTCATTTTGTATTCCTCCGATGTATGTTTATACGTTAATTTAGTATTAATATACATAATGTATCATGGTAAGTGTATAAATACAACAGAAAATTTATAATTATAAGCAAAATTTTCATTGGACAGACAGATTAATTGATTCTCATAAGTGAAAGAAAGATAATGGTAAAAAGGAGTGTGTTCAATGAGTCAATTATTTTCACCTATTACATTAAAAGGGCTACCATTAAAAAATAGAGTCGTAATGCCCCCTATGTGCCAATATTCTGTAGAAGCTAAAGATGGTACCCCGACGGATTGGCATTTTGTTCATTATGTTTCTAGAGCAGTTGGTGGAACCGGGCTTGTTATCGTAGAAATGACCGATATCGAACCTGATGGCAGAATAACCGATTTTGATTTAGGATTATGGTCAGACGAGCAAATTCCCGCGTATGAGCGAATCGTGAAAGAAGTGCATAAATACGGGGCAAAAATAGGTATACAAATCGCCCATGCCGGAAGGAAAGCAGAAGATGCAAATCCACCTGTTAGCTCTTCCAGCATTCCTGTAACTACGGACTGGAAAGTACCAAGAGCACTTTCTACTGAAGAAGTAAAAGAAATGGTAGTTAAATATAAAGATGCGACAAAACGAGCAATTGCTGCTGGATTTGATACGATCGAACTTCACGGTGCGCACGGCTATTTAATCCATCAATTCCATTCACCAGCGCTTAATAATCGAACAGATGAATATGGAAAAGACTTATCAAAATTCGGAGTAGAAATTATACAAGCAGTACGTAGTGTTATGCCAGAAGAAATGCCACTTCTTTTCCGTATTTCTGCAATTGAATATATGGATGGCGGCTATGATTTAGATCATTCACTAGAAATTGCTAAAAAATATAAAGAGGCTGGCGTAGATGTTTTCCATGTTTCGAGTGGCGGTGAAGGTCCTGCTGGGAAGATAAAACCTGCGAACACGCCTGGATATCAGGTTTCATTCGCACGTGCTTATAAAGAGGCGTTAGATGTGCCTGTCATTGCAGTTGGAATTTTAGAAGACGTGGCTTTGGCAGAGCAAACCATTGCAAATGGAGATGCAGAGCTTGTTGCAGTTGGTCGTGGAATGTTGAAGGATCCATACTGGGCGCTTCATGCGGAAGAAACAATAACGGGTAATGTTACACCACCCGAACAGTACAAAAGAGGGTTTTAAAAAATAATATACAGTGATACTTATAATATATTAGTCCACCTGAAAGCGCAGGTGGACTTTTTGGCATGTGTATAACCTTTTCAAGTAATATAAGAGTGATATTTATTGTTTAAAAAGTGGTATAGAGATAATGCGGCATAAGTTTGCTACATATTCCATGTCCTACCACCAATAAACTATGTTTTTAACGGGTTTTACTATTACATATACCCAGTAGGGTATTGAAAGCAACTATATCAAGTATAAGAGCAACCAAATTTCCCGCGAAAGCAACTAATTCTTAAAACAACTCTTTACTTGTAGGGAGACAAGCATGATTATGACCTATAATAGGAATAGTATGTCTTAAAAACTGACAAGCACTATACGAACTTAGAAGAAAGTAGCTCGACAAATCGATTGCCTAGTTCAGAAGTAGAAGCTACCCCGCCCAAATCAGGCGTAAGACTTTCCTTATCTAATAAGATTTCTTTTATCGTGGATAAAATGGCTTCTCCCCACTTTTTTTCTCCAAAATAGTCCATCATTTGGCTGACCGACCAGATGGCAGCAATTGGATTCGCAATCCCTTTCCCCGAAATATCTGGGGCAGATCCGTGCACAGGTTCAAACATGGAAGGATATTTTCGTTCTGGATTAATATTCGCTCCTGTAGCTAAACCCATTCCTCCTGTAATTGCGGCACCAATATCCGTTAATATATCTCCAAATAAATTTGAAGTAACTACTACTTCAAAACGTTCTGGTTCTGCAACAAAGTATAAGCTCGCCGCATCGACAAGATAAGAATATGTTTGGACATCCGGATATTCTTTTCCTACTTCGGTGAAAACTTCATCCCAGAATACCATGGAATAATTCAGTGCATTCCCTTTGCTAACGCTCGTCAATGTTCGATTGGATTTTCTTGCTTCTTCATATGCATAGCGAATAATTCTCTCTGTCCCTTTACGAGAAAAGACACCCGTTTGCAAGACGACTTCCTCAGGCTTGCCTTTGAACAACCAGTCTCCTGCCCCCGCATACTCCCCTTCACTGTTTTCACGAATGACAAGAAAGTCGATTTCTTTTGCCGTTTTATCTTTTAGTGGTGTCAGTGTTGGATTCAACAGCGTAATCGGTCGGATATTGACATACTGATCGAATTCTTTTCTTATTCGTAGGAGTAGGTCCCATAAGGAGATATGATCAGGGACCCCCGGATAACCTACAGCTCCTAAATAGATTGCATCAAATTCTTTCAACTGTTCAATTCCGTCGTCATCCATCATCTTTCCGTTCTCTAAATAATACTCGCATCCCCACGGAAACTCTGTGAAAGAAAAAGACAAGTTGGGATCTATCTTCTCTATTGCTTTTAATACTTTTACACCTTCTGCAACTACTTCTGGACCGATTCCATCTCCCGGTATAAGAGCTATCTTAAATGATTTCATCTTTTCCTCCTGAATATTTTGCCATTTCTTTCACACTTTGTAACCTTAAGAGCGCTTCTGAGTTTGCAATAACCGATAACTCTTCTCCTTCTATTGCTTTTCGTAAGTTCTCTGCGATCACAACAGATGTCTTTTTGGCAGCTTCGAGACTGATGCCACCGATATGCGGGGTCATAATAATTTCATCTACTTCCAAAAAAGGATGATTTTTTGCCGGCGGTTCAACTGCAAATACATCTACTCCTGCTCGCAACAATTGTTTGTTTTTTAAGGCGAAAACTAGATCCTGCTCATTGATAATTCCACCGCGTGCCGTATTAATCAAAACTGAGGATGGCTTCATTACGCTAAACAATTTCTTGTCAATTAACTCTTTCGTATGCGCAGTTAGCGGGATATGAAGGCTGATTGCATCACTGCGTTTAAATACTTCTTCTATAGAAGTCGTTAGTTCAACCCCTAAAGAATTCGCAAGTGATTGTCTGTCTTCTGAAATCGTTCGAACATAGGCAACAATATTCATATCAAAACCATTTTTTAATATTTTTGCTACTGTTTGAGCAATAGATCCAAAACCAACAAGTCCAAGCGTTTTACCGTTTAATTCGGTTGTATATCTTCCATCCCTGAAGGAAAAATTTCCTTTTTTCATTTGCACATGAAAACTATTAATATCTTTCATAACAGCTAGGAGCAAAGCGACGGCATGTTCTGCAGTTGCTTCGCTATTCATTTTTGGTGCATGCAAAACTTTAATCCCTTTTTTAGTAGCATAGTCCACGTCAATATTATCCAGTCCAATACCTGCTCCTGAAATGGCTTTTACATGTTCACATTGATCTAATATGGCAGGAGTGATTTTCGCAGGTGCTCTCAAAATAATTCCATCCACTATATTCTGTTGCAAATACGATATAAGCTCCTGCTCATTAAACGTTTGAAATACTTTTACATCCGCAAATTCTCTTAACTTTTCTTCCCCAAGAGGATGATACATTGGCAGTATTTGAACGATATGTAAAGACATTCAGTCCCACCTTTCTAGTAATCCATTTTCACTACGGGTAAATCCAATCTATTACTGTAAATTTTCCACGATTGTCGTAATACCTTGACCTCCACCAATACAAAGCGTGACAAGCCCGTATTTTGAGCCCCTACGAGCCATTTCATGGAGCAATTTCGTCATTAGTATTGCACCAGTAGCGCCAATTGGATGGCCAAGTGCAATCGCGCCGCCATTCACGTTTACTTTATCGATGTCCATACCTGAAGCCTTAATAACCGATAATGCTTGTGCAGAAAATGCTTCATTTAACTCAATTAAATCAATATCATCGATTGTTAGACCGCATTGTTTCAAAGCTTTCTGTGTCGAAGTGACCGGTCCGATTCCCATTATTTCAGGAGATACAGCACTTACTGCTTGTGCAATAATTTTTGCTTTAGGCTTTAATCCATATTCGTTCATTTTATCTTCAGACATCATGAGAACGACGGATGCGCCATCATTTCTCCCACTTGAATTCCCAGCAGTGACAGATCCCCCTTTTTTAAAGACAGCGCGAAGATTTGCCATTTGTTCTTCCGTTGACTTTCTTGGATGTTCGTCCACTTCAAATGTCACGGTACTTTTTCTACCTTTGATTTCAAAAGGAACAATTTCATCTTTAAATCTGCCTTCGTTAATAGCAGTTTCCGCAAGAAGTTGACTTCTCATTGCAAATTTATCTTGTTCTTCTCGTGAAATATGGTATTCTTCTGCTAGATTTTCAGCGGTGTATCCCATTGTCAATTCCCCATATTTTTCAGATGGCTGTGAACGAGGTTGACTTTCTGTATTCGGATCCAACAGTAGTCCGTTCCCCGCACCTAAACCATATCGTGCATTTCGGATATAAAATGGTGCAGTGCTCATACTTTCTGCACCACCAGCAATGACCACATCGGATAATCCTAAGCGGATTTGTTGGTCTGCGTTATTAATCGCCTGCAAGCCGGAGCCACATTGTCGATGTACGGTATAACCTGGAACTGTTATCGGTAACTCTGCTCTAAGTAGCGCTAGTCGTGCTAAATTCGACGTATCCGCACTTTGTTTTGCTTGGCCTAAAATCACTTCATCTACATCGATATCTTTATTCGTCCTTTCTAACAATTCCCTAATAACCTTTTCTGCCAAATGATCTACAGGGATGTCCTTTAAAGCACCACCCATTTTGCCAATAGCCGTTCTGACAGCTTCCACAATATAAACATTCCGCATTTCTTCACAGCCCCTTATTTGCATAATCACGTTTTAGCTCACTAGCTATGATGTTTCGTTGAATCTCAGAAGTACCTTCATAAACTTTTGTAATTCGAGCATCACGGTAATATCTTTCAATTGGATAATCTTTCATATATCCAATTCCCCCGTGTATTTGCAAGGCGATATCAGCCACATTGTTATATACTTCAGACGCAAAAAGCTTGGCAATTGCTGCTTCTTTTACAACGCGCATTTTCTGATCTGTCATCCACGCCACACGATATGTCATGGAACGAAGCACTTCAATTTGCATGCTGATTTCAGCAAGCATATGTTGTACTGCCTGAATATCTACTATTTTTTGACCAAATTGTTCCCGTTCATGAGCATATTCAAGCGAATGTTCTAGCAATCTAACACATGAACCCAAGTTTCTTGCAGCTAAACCTGCGCGACCATTGGCCAGTATTTTCAGTGCATTAATATATCCCGAACCTTCCACACCTAGAACGTTTTCGGATGGGACTTCCATATTATCGAAAAACAGTTCCGCAGAATGGGAACCTCTTAATCCCATTTTCTGTTCAACAGCCCCCAAAATAAATCCTGGCGTATCTTTTTCCACAATAAAAGAAGTGATTCCTTTTGCTCCTTTTGAGCTGTCCGTTACAGCCATAACAGTAAAAACATGTCCGGCTACAGCATTTGTTATATAATGCTTAGAACCATTAATGACATATTTATCACCCTTTTTTACTGCAGTCGTTTTTAAATTAGATGCATTGGATCCTGCACTTGGCTCCGTTAACGCAAAAGCACCGACCCATTCACCAGAAGCCATCTTCGGTAAAAATTTCTTTTTTTGCGCTTCTGTCCCAAGCTCCACAATTCCCACCGTTCCTATCCCCGTATGGGCACCGATGAGCGTTGTAAAGCCATTATGAGTTTTCCCAAGTTCTTCATAAATGGCACATTTTCCAACCATATCTAGCCCTAGTCCACCATACTCTTCTGGGATTCCAAGGCTAAATAAACCCATTTCTTTAGACATTTCTACAATTTTTAGAGGAATTTCATCTTCTTCTTCGATAATCTTTGCGACTGGTTCTACTTCTTCTCGCACGAACTTTCTTACATTTTTTCTTAAAAAGTTTATATCTTCCGTGAAAGTGAAATCCATCTCCATCTCTCCCTTTATCGATTGGTAAAATTAGCATTTCTTTTTTCTAGAAATGCAAGTGTGCCTTCTTTTTTATCTTCTGTATTAAAAACAACTGCTTGTGATAATTTCTCGATCCACATAGCTGTCTCCGAATCCACATCATATCCTTTATGAACAGCTAGTTTGACGAGTTTTATTGCAACCGGTCCTTTTTTCATAACGTCTGCAGCAACTTTTTTGGCTGTGTCAACAAGCCCTTCTTCATCTGTTAAATAGGTTACTAAACCAACTCGCTCCGCTTGTTCTCCGTCTATTATTTTTCCAGTTAAGATCATATCAAGTGCTCTACCTTTGCCAATTATTCTAGAGAGTCTTTGCGTTCCACCCGCTCCGGGAATAATACCTAAATTTAGTTCCGGTAAACCAAACTTTGCTTTTTTAGTCGCTATTCGAATATCGCAAGCGAGTGCGAGTTCACATCCGCCACCAAGGGCATAACCCGTTACGGCTGCTATGGTCACTTTCGAACACCCCTCAATTTTCGAGTACAATCCCTGCATTCCAGGAATTAGTGCTTCCAGCGCATGCCGATCATGAAGTTGTTTAATATCCGCCCCTGCGGCAAATGATTTACCACCGGCTCCCTGTAGAACAATTACTCGTATTTCAGTGTCCGTTTCAGCGTCGGTAAAGGCTGCATCGATTTCCGCTAACGTGTTGGCATCTAGTGCATTTCTTGTTTCTGGACGATTAAGTGTGAGCCACATAATTCCTGCTTCTTTTTCCACTAGAAGATTACTGAAATTTCCCATTCTCCGCCCCCCTTACGTATAATCGTAAAAGCCTTTCCCGTTTTTTTTACCGAGACGTCCTGCTTTAACATATTTAACGATTAGTGGACAAGGACGATACTTCTCTCCCAAAGTCGCGTATAAATATTCCATATTGCGTAATCTCGTATCTAAGCCTACTAAATCCGCAAGCTCTAAAGGTCCCATTGGGTGGTTAAGACCTAATTTCATAGCTTTGTCGATATCTTCTACAGATGCAACGCCTTCCATAAGCATATTCATTGCCTCGTTGCCAATTAAACAGTTCATCCTAGAAGTGACAAAACCGGGAAACTCATTTACTTCGACCGCCTCTTTTTTCATTGATTCGGCAATTCCTTTCACAAATGCTACTGTTTCATCAGACGTATCAAGCCCCCGTACTACTTCAATCAGCTTCATCTTATGAACTGGATTAAAGAAGTGCATGGCGATGACTTTGGCTGGCCGGGATGTTTGTGCACCGATTTCAGTTGGGCTCATCGTGGAAGTATTTGTCGCTAAAACTGCTTCCGGCTTACAAATACGATCAAGCTTCTGGAACACTTCTATTTTTAAATCTATTTTTTCAAGCACTGCTTCGATAACCAAATCAGCGTGCTTTGCTGCTATTTCTAGATTAGACTCATAGATTAGATTCTCTTTCGCCTGTTCATATTTTTCTTCCTTTAGAAAACCTCGTTGAAAACTAGAATCTAGTAATTCATCGATATCCTTTTTCGATTTTGACAGTATCTCATCGTTTAAATCATTTAAATACACTTTAAATCCAGAGATTGCACTAGTATAGGCAATCCCTTTTCCCATCACACCGGAACCGACAACTGTAATTTGCTTCATAGGTTTTTCTCCTCCATGATTCTCATTCATAGATAAATTCAGCTTCTGTTATATCCTCTAGTTGGGCTATTGTTAAATCTGACAATATTTCAACAAGCTTCATCTGATTTTCTTCAAACTTAAATACCGCATGTTCTGTTACTACAAGATCTGCTTTTCTTATTCCACTCGTCGGGAAAGTGAGTGCTTTCACAAGTTTGGCTTCACCTGTTTTAGAGGAGTGAGAAGTTGCAACAATAATTTTCTTTGCCCCGGCAACTAAATCCATGGCACCTCCTACCCCTAAAATTGTTTGTCCAGGAACTGCCCAATTGGCAATTTCTCCTGTTTGATCCACTTGTAAAACTCCTAGAACAGCGACATCAATATGACCTCCTCGTATCATGGCAAAAGAACTTGCACTATCAAATAACGAAGCGCCAACTTCCATCGTAATAGGGGCCTTGCTCGCACTTATTAAATCCATATTGACTTCTTCAAGCGGCGGTGTTGGTCCCATACCAAGCAAACCATTTTCCGACTGTAGTATTAGATGTTTATCTTCCAAATAATCTGGGATGAGTGTTGGAATGCCAACACCCAAGTTTACAAATTGCCCTTCTTTCAGTTCCTGAACGATACGTTTTGCAATTTTCACCCGATCAGACTGTTTCAACGAAAACCCCACCTTTTTTAACATATTTACTCATCACAATATAATCTACGTAAATATGCGGCGTTACAATCTCCGTCGGCAAAAGTGAACCATTCTCTACAATTTCATCTACTTCCGCAATAACAATCTTACTAGCAGTAGCCATAACCGGATTAAAATTCCTTCCCGTATGGTCATAAACTAAGTTGCCGATTCGGTCCGCTTTATGTGCCTTAATCAACGAAACGTCCCCTTTAATTCCCTTTTCTAAAATATATCGCTCACCATCTATTACTTTTTCCTCTTTACCTTCTGCCAATTTAGTACCCACAGCTGTTTTCGTATAAAAACCACCGATTCCAGCGCCTCCACATCTCACAGCTTCCGCCAAAGTCCCTTGCGGAATAAGCTCTATTTCAAGTTCCCCTTCGGACCATGCTTTTACAGCATCTCGATTGGTTGTAAAGTAGGAGCCGATTGCTTTTTTCAATATATTTTTGTTCAAAAGTTTTCCTAACCCTTTATCTACTTCACC
This sequence comes from Psychrobacillus sp. NPDC096389, assembly GCF_044762855.1. Lineage (NCBI taxonomy): Bacteria > Bacillati > Bacillota > Bacilli > Caryophanales > Bacillaceae > Psychrobacillus > Psychrobacillus sp. NPDC096389. The sequence goes on from NZ_JBIWFB010000010.1 coordinate 95,112, forward strand.
TAAGTTATTACTTACGACTGTTAACTCTTTCTTAGAAGACGCAGCTAATCCATCAATCAGTGTTAATGGGGTTCCAGACATACCGAAACCACCTACCAATAACTTGTCTCCGTCTTTGATAAACTTTAAAAACTCGTTATCTTTTAATAGTTTTACCAACTGAATTCTCCTTCCATACAACCCGCTATTTCAATAACATTAATAAAGTCATTAATTATAGTGTATTGACTTCTAAAGAAGTTGATGACTTATCTTTTTGTTGTCCTTTCTTCTTTTTATCAGGGAAAAGTAAGCTGAATAGTATTCCGAATGCAGCTGCAATGAAGAATGTAGTAAAACGGGATGTAGCAATCGCATCTAAAGGTGTAGAGATCCAGATAACAGTACTTACAAATCCAGAGATGATTGTTGCGATAACGCCAATACCCGAATACCGTTTCCAGAAAAATGTTAAGATGATCGCAGGTGACAAGGTACATCCCACGCCAGCCCACGCCCAACTGACGACGAGGTAAACTAAAGATTTGGATGTCAAAGCAATAATCAAACCGACAATCCCTGCCACAATAATTGTTAAACGAGAGATGAGAACAAGCCTTTTTTCAGTTAGATTCCAGTTTAATGCATGTCGGATAATATCTTCGCTGACTGAACTAGTAATAACTAGTAACTGTGAATCCGCCGTAGAAATAATTGCAGCGAGTATTCCAGCTAGTAAAATACCTGCAATCCAAGGTGGCATTAAGTCAAGAATCATAAATGGTAAAATCATTTCAACATCCTCAAATACTTGACCCTGGTACAAAGTAAGTGCTGTAAGTCCTATCATAAAAGCCCCTCCGTATGCCAAGAGAGTCCAAGTAATTGCAACAAAGCTTCCCTCGTTCGCTTCCTTCTTACTTCTTAAAGCCATAAAACGAGCGCTTAGTTGTGGTTGTCCACCGAGAAAACCGAAAAACCAAGCAAAATTATTAAAAAGTAAAAGTCCTAATGAGAATCCGATAGCTCCACCACTCCATGAATCCATTGATGGTCCAGCTGACACTAGAGCTTGACTAATAGATAAATCAGCAGCTGAAATGTGATAAAGAGCTATAATCGGTAATACAACTAAAGTAACAAGCATCATAAGTGCTTGGATCATATCCGTCCAAACTACCGTTACAAACCCACCAACAAAAGCAAGTGTGATTACGACTACAACACTTAGAACGGCTCCAACAACCGGAGGAATATTAAAGACGGTAAATAATGTTTTACCAGCACCAGCTATTTGGGCACCAAAATAAAACATCATAAAGCTAAAAATAAGAATTGAGGAAAGCCAAAGTATAATCTTTCCATGATTGCCAAAACGGTATGCCAAATACCCAGGTAGTGTTAACGCACCGGTTACCTCGGCTTCTCTCATAAAACGTTTAGCTAAAAACAACCAAGCAAAGACAATTCCAGTTGCAATCCCTATAGCTACCCAAACTCCTGATAACCCTGTAGCAAAGACAAAGCCCGTGTAACCTAGTAAAAGCCAAGCTGACTCCCCCGTCGCACGCTCAGAAAATGCCAACGCCCAACCTGGTAATTGCTTTCCACCCAAAAGAAAATCCGCATGACTTTTCGTACGACGACTTACGAGGTATCCTACAACAAGCATGATTACCAAATACAATATGAACTCTACCATTATGATTGTTTGCAATTAACCTTCCCCCTTTTTTTGGTTTATTACAGTACGCACATCCATTAGTTACACTATTGCATTTTCCAAAACTAAATCATTATCTGTAAAACGCTCTATACGAAGTGGAGTTAGGTCTAGTGTTTCATACTTCCCTTTACAAATCAGTTCAGCTAAGCCAAGCCCAACCCCGGGTGCTTGTTGCATTCCGTGCCCGCTGAATCCGAGTGCAACGAAATAACCTTTCATCATTGGATGTTCACCGATTATGGCATTTTGATCCACTGTGTTATAGTCATACAATCCAGCCCAACCCGATTCTAATTTGAGACTTTCAAAATTAGGAACCCGGTGCGCCAGAATTGGCCACAAATGATCAAAAGAGGAACGCTTCCAATTAAAATCGTAACCAGGTTTGACATCATCTGAATATCCAGCAGCTATCCTATCCCCTTCATGGCGGAAATAAACTCCTGATGGATCAATTGTAAGCGGTAACATTTTTTCCAACTTTTTAGTCGAGTCAAAAATATAAATTTGACGTTTTAAAGGAACTACTGGTAATGGTAATCCAATTCCCTCTCCCAGCTCGGCCCCCCAAGCTCCTGCACAGTTAATCACAATTGGGGCAGAATAGATTGTTCCATCTACTAACTGAACCCCAGTCATTCGTCCACACTCCGCCTTCAACGATGAAACCTCAGCGGTAATATACTCTACTCCCAATGAGCGGGCATTTTTACGATAAGCTTGCATGACTGAATATGGATCTAAATAGCCATCCTCTTTGCAAAATAAGCCCCCAGCAAGATCGCTAGTTTCTAGTTCTGGAATAATGTTTACTAAATCATTTGCTGAAAGGATCTCCGATGGAACGCCAAGCTGGTTTTGCAATGCGAGTTGTTTAGTAAATGCCGGTAACATTCGTTCAGTCGCTAAAAATAAATAACCGGGTTGTTTAAAATCGATTTCAGCTTTTTCTCCGTCAACAGACATTTCATCCGCAAAGTTTTTATAAACTTCTAAACTAAACCGACTTAATTGAATATTAATAGACGTAGAATATAATTGACGAAAACCTCCTGCACTTCTTGCAGTAGATGAATATTTATATGTTGGATCTTTTTCAAAAACTAGAATGTCTCCTTCGAAACCCTTCTTGCGTAAGTAATATGCAGTACTTGACCCCATTACTCCTCCGCCAACTATAATTACATCTGCTTTTTTCATATCACTTTACTCCCCCATCCTTAATAATCATATGTCTTGTACAACCATTTTATTTGTTAGACTGAATACTTCGTTTCGCTTATTCCCACAATTTCACTCATTTGATTGTCGCTAAAAAAACTACAACATATGAATCTCCCCTTTCTCTCTGTAATGATCTTTCTTCTATTCTAGTCGCAATATTTTCATTGAAAATATTCAATGTGCATATATATCTGATACAATTAAAAAGAGTAATCATTCAGAAAATACAGTTATTTATCAAAAATACAATGGTATCAAGGAGTGAATGTATTGCAATTCTCTGAGCAATTTGCACAATCGGTTGTAAAACAAGTTTCTTCTATTTTAGAAATACCTATTAGTATTACAGACCAAGCGGGAAAGATTATTGGAAGTACAGACAATAAGCGAATCGGTTCTCATCATATGGTTACTCCGCAAGTAACGAAATCAGGAAAAATCATGTTTTTTTCAAAAGAACAAACTGCTGGACTTGTTAATGTCTTACCTGGAATTGCTGCACCACTAAATTTTCAACAACAAACGATTGGAGTACTAGGTCTTATAGGGGAGCCTGCAACTGTTGAACGATACGTACAATTCGTACAATCTCATATCGAAATGCTTCTAATGGAAAACTTTCGCTCTAAGACAGTACTATCTAAAATGGAAACAAATCGAAGTTTCATTCAACGGCTTTTAAGCTATAAAGAAGAGGAAGAAATGAGGGAGATTCAAAGCTATTGTGAATTGCATAGTTTTACACTTAATTTAACTAGACGTTGTATATTATTGGATATCCATCCCGTGTCTAATCGGCCTTATCCCAATAAAAAACTAGAGTCGTTCACACAATTAGAACAAGAACTTTTTTTATGTTTAACAAAGCTATTTGTGGATCATGAACAAGATATTGTCGTACCATTACATTCCGGTCAATGGCTTATCATAAAACATCTTAATTCAGAAGACATAAAAGCAGTGAAAAGCAAGCTAGAATATGCAACGGACTCTTTACAACAATTTTTACAAAAGAAAAGTTTAGACAACCATTTTATGTTGTCTTTTGGTGACTGTTTCTCCAAAATCGACGGCATTCACCAGTCTTATGAACAAGCTAGAAAGGCACTAGCCATTGCAAGGCGAAATAACTTTCCACAGTCAATGGTCTCTATCGATGATTGGAATTTATTATCTTTAGCGTTAGTAGAAGAAATAAATCTACCTTCCAAGAAAACACTTGATAATTACATTGAAAAACTAAGCAATCATCCGAACGGAACTGCACTCATCGAGAGTTTCCTTGTTTACTGTGAAGAACAGCTCAACATGAGTCAAGCATCCAAAAAACTTTATATCCATCGCAACACGCTTATTTATCGAATCCAACAGCTACAACAATTACTAAAAATCGATCTCCAATCATTCAAACAATGCATACTTCTTTATCTGGCTTTAAAACAATACGAATATAATCGATAGTGTGCCTTACGACAAAATAAAGGCTTTTTATGCATGGAGAAGTATACAATTTATAAATGCGCAACATTCCGAGTCATTTGCGCAACACTTACAAAAAAGAGTAACAATTCTTGGTACCCCACTACTACTAAACTTAATGTAATAGAGTATTAGTTGCCTTCATTGACCAATTAATTGCTCTAAACCATTTTCTGGATTAGCTTAATAAAAAAGATGCATAAAATTTCATTTTTGGCGATTTAATGCTGAATCAGAAAGCAATTTTCGTTGATTTTCACTAGAGTCGACAAAGGTTCATCCCTCACACAAAAAAACTGCCCACCCTTGAAAAACAAGGATAGGCAGTTTTTTTACGTATTAGTTATTATCAATTTGTGCTCTTTGCAATTTACCACTGTAATCTACATAGACTGATTTCCACTCTGTATAAACATCCAGTGCAGCTACACCAGAGTCTCTATGTCCATTTCCAGTACCTTTTGTCCCTCCAAATGGAAGGTGGATTTCAGCACCAGTCGTTCCCGCATTAATATACACAATTCCGGTATCTAGATCTCGCATTGCTTGGAACGCACGATTAACATCAGCTGTGAAAATGGAGCTTGATAAACCAAACTCTACATTATTATTAACTTCAATTGCCTCTTCTAAATTAGCAACAGAAATAATGGACACAACTGGACCAAAGATTTCTTCTTTAGCAATTCGCATTTCCGGAGTCACGTCTGTGAAAATAGTAGGGGCATAGAAATTCCCACCATCTAAACCATTATCAGTTGCAATATGGCCACCGACAAGTAAACGTGCACCTTCTTCTTGACCAATTTGTACAAAATCATGAATTCTCTCAAGTGAAGAGCGATTTATAACAGGGCCTACTTTCACTGACACGTCCGCGCCATCGCCTAACTTTAATTCTCCAATGCGGTCCACAAGTTTTTGCTCGAGTTTCTCTTTCACCTCTTGATGAACGATGATTCGGCTCGTTGCAGTACATCTTTGCCCGCTTGTTCCAAATGCGCCCCATAAAATACTATCCACTGCCAGATCTAAATCAGCATCTGCCAATACTGTCACCGCATTTTTACCGCCCATTTCAAGAGATGTTCGTTTTAATAGTTCGCCGGCACGTGCATTGATGGCACTACCAACCTCATTAGAACCAGTGAAAGAAATCAGATCAATACCTGGGTGTTCCACCATAGCATTTCCTACAACACTACCTGATCCATTTACTAGATTAAGAAGACCTTTTGGCAGACCCGCTTCTTCATAAATTTTTGTAAACTCATAAGCAGTCATTGGAGTTTCAGTTGCCGGTTTCCAAACAACCGCGTTACCCGTTACAAGTGCAGGAAGTGACTTCCACGAAGCAATCGCAATCGGGAAATTCCAAGGTGTGATTAATCCAGCAACTCCCACGGGAACTCGCATACTCATGGCAAATTTATTGCGGAGCTCCGATGGAACGGTATCACCAAATTGACGACGACCTTCCCCGGCCATATAAAATGCCATATCAATTGCTTCTTGGACTTCTCCTCTTGCCTCTTCAATCACTTTACCCATTTCACCCGTTAGTACTTGCGCAATTTCTTCTTTTCGTTCTTTTAACAGGAATGCAACTTTATATAAAAACTCCGCTCGTTCAGGGGCAGGAACTAGACGCCATTCTTTTTGTGCCTTCTTTGCTGCTTGAACCGCACGATCTACATCTTCTTTCGTCGATTGTGTCACTTCTCCAAGTACTTCTCCGTTTGCAGGATTCAAAATTTCTACATATTTACCTGAAGATGATTCGCTCCACTCGCCGTCAATGTAATTAAGATATTTTTTCATATAAATTCCTCCCATTTTTAGAAAACTATTTTGTTACCTATCACTTATAAAGTGAAACTTCAATCAGTGGGGGTTTTTCGACGCATAGAACGTGTTAGTGCGGACGTTGCGACATGGACGTCGCGCTTTTAGTCCGCTTCATCCCCCCACTGATTGTTAGTTGAGGCCTACACGATGTAGGTCACGCAGACGTTGCAACACGATGTTGCGTACTTAGTCTGCGATCCATTTTATCGGGCTTTTACGGGCAGTTGATCTCCCACTTATCTTTATCACTTTTCTTAAATCTTGAAGTGGGAGTCTTACTGCCCGTTAATGCGGGATAAATTTTCTTTAATTCTATTGATAGCTTCAAATAATCTTTCATTTGGAACGGATAAAGAGAGACGGAAATACCCCTCACCAGAAGGACCAAAAGCATTGCCAGGTGTAAGGATAACGCCAGTTTTTTCTAGCACATTCGTGACAAATTCAGTAGATGTATAGCCTTCCGGAACTTGCGCCCATACAAAGAAGCTTCCTTTAGGCGGATCTACCTTAATTCCAATAGTCGCTAATCCTTCAATTGTTGCGTCCATTCTTTCTTTATATATGTTGTTATGTTCTTCAATACAACTTTGATCACTGTTTAGCGCAAAAGCTGCCGCCTTTTGGACTGCTGTAAATTGCCCTGTATCTGTATTACTTTTAAGAATAGTAAGCGCTTTAATAATTTCCTTATTTCCGACGACATATCCAATTCGCAGTCCGGTCATATTATATGTTTTGGAAAATGAACCAAACTCCACCGCAACATCTTTTGCCCCTGCAACTTGAAGAATACTTGGGGCAGTATAACCAGAAAAAGTAACCATATTATAAGCAGAATCATGTGCAATTGGAATGCCATGTTTTTGAGAAAATAAAACTGCTCGTTTGAAAAATTCAATGTCCACAGTAGCAGACGTCGGATTTCCTGGATAATTTAGAAACATAAGTTTAGATTGATCCAAGATAGCCTTTGGAATTAAGCTAAAATCTGGTTCGAAATTATTCTCTTTTAACAAAGGCATGTCATAATACTGACCATTTGCTAGTAAAGTAGCCATCCGGTAGACAGGATAGCTCGGATCGGGTATTAAAACATAATCACCTGGATCGATAAGTGCAGGTATTAAATGCGCAATCCCTTCCTTAGACCCTATTAAAGCCAAAATTTCTGTTTCAGGATCAAGTTCTACCTTGTATTGCCGTGAATAAAAATCGGCTACTGCCTGTCTATATTCCACACACCCTATAAAACTAGGATATTTAAAATTACTCGGTTCTTTCAGTTCTTCCGCTAATTTATCCACGATATGAGGAGGTGTCGGAAGATCAGGATCACCGATTCCTAAATCGATAATATCTACTCCCGCCTTAACCATTGCAGCTTTTTTCTTATTGATTTCTGCGAATAAATAAGGAGGAATCTGTCCCATTCGATTCGATTGATAATTCACAAAGTCACCTACCTTTTGGTATTTTCATCTACTCACTTGATTCCTAATTCCAATTTACAGATTTCCATAGACAAACACTATAGTTGATTTGCACAAAGATTAGCTCAAAAAAATGAGCAAATTTCATATGTTTTGTACAAATAAGAAAACAAGGCATAAAAAATATCCCTTCTACTTAAAGGATTTTTGAAATAATAGGAAACTACTATTAGCTAAAATCATGGAAGTAGGTATCATAACCACAATTACTACAAAAGAAATTAGCTCCGTCATTGGATTAAATGGAACAAAGACATTAAAAATATACTGCATAATTTTCCATAGAAAGATGAAAATAACTACTGAAAATAAAAAAAGCATTAGTTTAGCTGTAAATCCTTTCATTTTCCCCCTCTTCTCATCAAAGAATTGTTGTAGCTATTAGTAACAATGCCAACTAGTTATTCCTCTTTGTTGAATCTCCAAATAAGAGCTTATGTTTTTATATAACAAAAAAGAAAAATAGGCACACATAATAATAGGTTATGCACACTAACCACGAAAAAATGATAACTAAACATGACACTTCTTTTTATTTATACAAATATTTTTTCCAACTTTTTCATCGCCGCATCACTGCAAATATTTGAAAAATAAGATAGAAGATATTTTCTTGAATCTTCTTTCCCTTCATTAATACCGTTTATACTATTTCTGGCTACCCAGGAGTTGTATGTCTCAAAAGCTGTACTGCTCCATCCATTTTTTTCGCCTTCCGTATTTCTTTTCACATTTATACCTGAAATTACAATGTCCATCGATCCTTGTAATTCTAATAATGCATGATCAAATAGCTTTTTCTTCTCTTTTTCCTTTAACCCAGCCTTTGTCCTTAATGCTCTTGTATCAATCCCTTCTTCCTGACTAATAAGTTTGTATAGAGCTCGTGCTTCTTTAGATACGATTCCTTTAAAATAACGTTCCTCAACAGAATCGGCATAACCTAAAACATTTTTTACATACGGAAGAAGCTCACGTGAAACCAATATCGATTTTTTCTTGATGAATTTACCATATGCCGCAACCCCATCTGTTGCAAATTTTGTCCTCCAAGTCCAAGGGTCAAACTCTGTGTCAGAATGCCAATGCTCTGGTAAAGTAATAGCGTTTAATGAAGGGAGGTCAGGTATTAAAGGAGCAAGGGGAAGTATACCTACCTTTTTTATTACATCTACTGCTTCCTCGTATGTTTTCACTTTATATTCCATCATTTGATATCTCCTTATACTAAAATGGGATATATCTAATTTCTATATTCAACTTATATTATCCTTCTTACAATTCCCACTCATAGCGAGAGCGGTAGTACTACGACAGAATAATCGGATATTTTAGTAACATTCCTCTATTCAATATGTTATAAAAACGAGTGAAATAGAATATATTAAAAAAGACTGCTCGGTGCGACAACACCAAACAGTCTTGTAATAAAATAGTATCGCTTCAAAAGCGATCAGCAATTAGGATAAGTAAACCTTCCTGTGCTTTGCAGCTTCATGGGCGGTTTACTTTTTTACTTTGGAAAAAGTAAGAATGGAAACAATCAAATCTGCGAACGCTATAGCGAACATTCAAGATTCGAAAGTTGACATATACAGCACCTCCTATCCCTATCCAAATAATGAATAGTTAACAGGAAATGCGGATCGTCCTGAACACGCTACTATATCACACATATATTCCTATTTAATTAATATATTATTTCTTCAACCTCATCAAATTACTACCATTTACATCAGTTGAAAAGCCGAACTTCTCATAGTATCCAACTAATCTATCGGGACAATATAGTTCCAACCTATCCACTTCTCGAACAAGCGGATGTTCCAATATATAGTTCATTAAAATTGTACCAATTCCATTATTTCGGAAACTTTCTTTTGCCATTACATCAAATATAAAAGCTCTATATATTGAGTCTGTAATTACTCGAGCAAAACCAATTAATTCTTCCGTTTCATTATCTATCAAACCTATTACTACACTACTGTTATTCATCATTTTTCTAATTTCCGGAAGCTCTCGATGCTGCGTCCACCATTCATTTTTAAACAAACCTTGTAATTCTATTAATTGATTTTCGTTTAATTTCTCTACGATACTATAATTCATCTTTGGCAAGCCCCTTAATATTCATATCTACTACTTTTAAGATGTCAATCACGCAACCATTCACCAAATATAATAAATTAGACTATAACGTCCTCTTTACCGCAAATAGTCTAACGCAGATTCCACCTCAAAAATCCCGCTTTCTAGCAAAAATTGCCTTACTAAATAAATATGTGCTGCTCCAATCAGCAAAAGAATTCGATCATCCGATTCTGTAATCAATCTGGTAAGATTTGAATAAATGGTCAAATTCCGCTGGTACCACCATCTCATCCAATCGATTCCTATATAATCAGTTTCTGTTCCGATACGAGCTACTTGCATATAAAGTTCGTGATCATTTTTTACTCTTTTTTCTTGATTTATATGCATTAACATGTCAAGAATCGTATGATCTTTTGATGGGAAATCCATTATTTTCGGAAGATATTCTTCCATTATCAATTTATATAATACGGATTGATTGCTTTTTGCCCATTTCAAAACTTCTCCAATGTCTCTTTGTCCTATATCTCCCATCCAATCGACAGGATATATTCGCTCGTTCTCCATTTTGGCACTAAGTCGAAAGCCAATTTGTTGAATTTCATTTGTATTTAATTCCAATGAATTGTTTATATATTGGTGATACATAGTATTTAGTTCATTATCCGTTTCCTTCACTGCTTCTACCGCTACCTTATTAGGTTGAAATGCACTTAATTTTCGCATGACTTCTTCTATTTCTATTTGCTTCTTTGGAGATAACACATTATCTATGTCGAATTGATTCATATCTGATGAGCCACCCATATGAAACACTCCAACTAGCAGAATCTTTGGCTTCGTGCTATTCATATCTTCTCCTTAACCAGTAGGTGCGATTTAGCCATATAATAAGCACTCACCGTGAATAACTGATTGATCTCACCTGTTGCAATCATGGCTTCTATATCATTCAAATCTATTAAATACACATCAATAAATTCTGTAGGATCTAGTTCTTGATCAAAAGCCTTATATGCATCTACAACTAAAAAGGTAATTACTTTATTGGTTTGAGTTGCCGGATTAACATAAAATTCTCCCAATAATATAGGCTTTTCTTCTGAAATAAATCCCGTTTCTTCTCTTAGCTCTCTTACAATAGCATTTTCGAATGTTTCATTTTCCTCAGGCTTACCAGCCGGTATTTCTAAAAAGAAGTCTTGTGCAGCATATCTATACTGTCTAACAAGGACAATCTTTTTTTCTTCAGTGACCACGATTGCATTTACCCAGTCAGCGTATTCATTGACATAATAATTCTCTATTATTTGTCCATCTGGAAGTTCACATTCATCTTTCCGTAAATTGCCGAATGGTGTTTTATAAACATAATTAGAATCGAGAGTTTTCCAATTGTTCATCTGATATTCTCCTAACGATATTTAATATAATTAACCGCAATAGCCACTAAAAAAACTCATACAATCCTTCATCAAAATACGCAAACTCTTCTGTTGTTATAGTTTGAAGCTCATAGCCTTTATAAAATGCATTAATCATTTCTTGATTGTTTTGAATAGATCGGATAGCTAGTGCAATATCATAACGCGGATCTCCATAAGCAGCTCCTGCTAAATCGATTAACATATGTACCTTTCCATCTACAACAAGCACATTATCTATTGTACAATCACCATGTATCAACGTTTGTTTAGAAGGAATAGGCTTTTGCCTTTTTAATTTCTCCAGTAATGATTGATCACCATCCACCTCATAGTTTTGCAGATTATAGGTTGCAACTTCTAATTGCTCATCTAACCAGGACCTTTCTGTGACCCATGAAGCCGGAGCTTGCGTTTGGTGTAATTGTTTTAAAAGCACACCGAAACTTTCTATCAATGCGAGTTTTTCTGAATCATTCGAAGTTTGTTGAAGGGCTTCCCTTAATGGGATTCCATTTTCCTGACTCATGAGTAAAAAGCTCTCTACTTTCGTTTCATTAAATTGATAGAAAATAGGAATTGGTAAGTTTGTTTCTTCATTTAAGCATTTTATAGTAACTGCTTCTTTTTTAAGCCAGTCTCTATACGGTGACTTTTTTGCAATCTTGCAAACAAATTGTCCCTTATCAGTTTGCACGAAAATTACTTCTGAAGTTGCTCCTTGCCTTTTAGGAAATGAAAATGACTGTACTTTACTTAATATTGGTTCAAAAAATTCCAATATCGCTGGATTAATATGTTGATTCATAGGCAGCTCCTTTTAATTTGTTCTGACATAAAGATGAAAGCACAAAAAACTGGGCAATTACATATGATGCAAAGAATGTGCCTACATCACATTACAATCGAAAAAAGGCAGGTTGAGTCATGGATTCTTCTTTCGACTACTCTTCCCCATCCGCCCAGTTTACTTTTGATGTAAATAACAATCTCTTCTTTCAAAAAGACAATTATAACTTTATGAATATTCTAGGTGTCGAGCAGCTTAATACATTGGACAATTTATCATTGATTGATATTTTTCTTAGTACGAACAATAATATTGAACCACATTACCATCCAAATGCTTCGGAGTTAGTATATTGTATTTCTGGTGCAATGGCTGTTTCTATCTTGAACCCTTTTACAAAACAATATCAGCACTACACCATTACGCCTGGCCAAGTAGCGAATATTCCACAAGGCTGGTGGCATTACCAAATGGCTACAGAAGATCGGACACATGTACTGGCTATTTTTAATGCTCCTACTCCTGAAGTAATTTTAGGTTCCGATATTTTAAAATTAACGCCCCCTGAGATTATGGCGCACACATATTGTATGGACGAAAATGAATGGAAACAAGCGATTGAACCAGTTCAAGCACCAACCTATATTGGACCACCGAAAAATTGTAACAAAAGAACAGCAAGCAACACACAGTATTATCCAAATTATATACATCCTAATGTCAATCAATGGTATCCGGCGGTACAATACATCCCATATAACCATCCGACTTGTTAGCGCATTATTTTTGTTCACTGCGCAAACCATCGCTCATAAAATATACAAATGATAAATAAAACGGGTAACTTATGAACTGAGCTAGCAAGATTAATCCGGTTACTGGTGCTGGTGAATCCCCTCGGTTTGTAATGGGAAATAGATTTGCGAATATGTATAAAAAGACGATTAAATAGGGTACCCAAAGAATGGCTGTCCAATATTTCGAATTCCGATTTCGCAGCCATTTCTTATTGAAAAAATAAATCAAATAAGTGAGTAGCATAAAGCCAACGATATGGATAACACCAGTCATTAGGTTTATCGAGCCCGTTTGCCATTCACTAATACGCCAAATCCGATAAAAATTTAACTGTAACTCAATTGAAATAAATAACATAAACGCATAGTAAGCACTTACTAAATTCAACTTTCCAAAATATTGCACCCTGAAGAGCTCCTTCCTATATATAGTAATATTCTCCATATTGTCAGAAACCCCTTCACCAAATGATTTTATTTCACAAAAAAAGACTGCTAGATAAAGAATTATCCATGCAGTCCAAAAAGTTTCTTAAATTGTTTCCTCTAATAATTGCTGTAAATCATCTTTTGTAAATAAATAATACTCATTACAAAAATGGCATTGAGCTTCTGCTTGTCCGTCTTCTTCCATCATATCTTGTATTTCTTCTTGTCCTAAACTTATTATCGCATTAGCGATTCGCTCTCTTGAACATTGACACTGAAAATGAATAGGCAATTTTTCGAGGATACTTACATTACCTGCCCCAAGCACTACTTCTAACATCTCTTCTGGTGTGAGCCCATCTTTTACCATCGAAGTAATCGAAGGGATCTGTTGCAAACGATTTTCGAGCAATTCAATCGTTTCAATCGAAGTTCCAGGTAATAATTGAATGATAAAGCCACCTGCTGCTTGAATCGTATCATCCTCGTTTACAAGGACTCCTACCCCAACAGACGAAGGAGTTTGCTCCGAGTTCATAATATACGATGTAAAGTCTTCCCCGATTTCTCCCGTTTCAATAGGAACTTGTCCAACAAATGGCTGATTCATCCCGACGTCCTTCGAAACAGAAAGAGTTCCGTTTGTTCCAACCGCACGTCTTACATCTAATTTACCTGACTCTGTCATTTCAAAATGGGTTTGTGGGTAAGATACATAGCCACGCACTTCCCCTTTTGCATTTGCGTCCACAAGAATGGTACCAATGGGACCTCCACCATCAATTTTAATCGTTAATTTTTCTTCACCTTTCATCATTGCACCTAGGATGGCCCCTGCTGTCATAGATCTTCCAAGCGCTACTGAGGAAGTTGGTAGTGTCTCATGACGGCGTTGTGCTTCACTAACTGTTTCAGTTGATCGAATGGCATATGCCCTAACTTGATCTTGAAGCGCAATTGCCTTTACTACATAATCATTCATATTTTTTCTCCTTCCATAATTTGTCGAAAAATTTAACTTTCTACATGCTCATACGATAAAGTGTAGCTCACCATAAGTAAATAGATTTAAATTCTTAGCAAAAGTCAATTAATATCCTTCCAATTCATCTAGCTATAAAGATTCATTTTTGCTTGTTTTTCAAAATATACGTATAACTTGTGACAACTTTATGAATTTATGACTTTTTGTCACCATGCGACAAAATTTGCATTTTCTATAGTTTACAATGTAAAAGTTGGTTTAGAAACCACAAAAAAAACGGATATGGTTTATCGATTTAAAATATTATTTGGAGGAAAGATCGTGTATAGTTACTTAGATGAAAAAGCTTTATTGTTTCAAATTGCAATAAAAAGAAAAATCATGTACAAAAAAGCGAAAGACTATGGATTTACACATCCCACTGTCGTATCATGTAGTCAAGAACTGGATGAATTATTAAACAAATATCAAAAAATAGCGTCATAGGTTAAGGAAAAATCAGTCATCTAAGATTTGCTTTCACTTACAATTCCATAAAATGTATACGCACCCTCTAATGGTTTATTAGAGGGTCACTTTTTTTATAAAAGAAGTAAAAGAACGCACCTCTATACAACCGGCTGCATCTTACAGCCTAGTTCGTATAATGATGCGTTAATTTATTATACAGCGACAACAAAGTTCAAAGCAAATGTCTGTTCTTTCTCTATTTGGATTGCTTGTAACTTCTCTACTTCCAGTTTTCTTTGATTTGCACATTCCATATTATTCAGTTTGGAAATTAAATTTTTATCAATAAGAGATGCTAAGAAATCTGCATCTTTTAATGAACTATTTAAACCAAAAGCTCCAGTTGGTGTCATCGTATGCACCGCGTCTCCGATTAAAGCAACACCCTTATTTCCCCAGCTTTTACTTGTAGAACTAAATACATCTAATAACACAAAATCTTTCCATGATTGAATAGAGTCTCGTACCGTTTCTTCCAACTCTGGAAATGCTTCCACTAGTTGATCTATAAAAGGTGTAAACGGTTGTTTTCGTAACTTTGGAAATGAACCTTCTTCAATATTCCAACCGATTTGGATATACCCCTTCGCTTGGGTAAACAAAGATAATTGTTTATCACCAATTAGTGCCATTCTGATCGAAGGTTCCCAATTGTCCGGAGCAGGAATTCTCGCCCAAAGTAGGTCAAATCCATGTTTTCTAATCGTTGTTTCAATTTCTGCTTTTTTTCGGACGGTTGAATATCGACCATCCGCGCCAACAACCAACTGGCAGTCTATGACCATTTCTTCACCATCACGCATCGCTCGAACTCCATGGTAATTGCCAGATTCATCTTTTAATAGTTCAACAACCTTCGTGTTCATCATCGAACTATAAGATGGATATTCTTCTGCTGCTTCTAGCAAGACAGATAACAAATGAATTTGTGGAACATGAATGCCTAAATGTCCTATTTGTGGATCTGGTAAAATGGTTTTAAAAGGTTTCCCTCCATGCCAATATTCTAGTTTTTCCATACGGAGTAAACCTTGTTTTTCTACTTGTTCAAAAAGTCCATGTTCTTTTAAAATCGTTTCGCCTTCTTCGTTTAAATGTTCACCGCGAAACGCCTTTCCTACAGCCGCATGTTGTTCTAGCAGCAAGACCGAAACATCTTTCTTAGCAAGCAAATACGCAAGTAACGCTCCTCCTGGACCTGCCCCTACAATACAAACATCTACTTTATAGTTCACTTCACAATCCTCCTGCTATGGACTATCAACCATGTTCTCGTCGTTTTATCCATTAAAACATTTAACTTACCTATCGTAAGTAAGTATATAATTACAATCTACTTTAGTCAAATGAAAAACAATAGAAAAAGCCGCACCGTATCTATGACAGGGCGACTTATACTATTCTATCATAACTGTTAATAAATATCTCTGTCCCAAAATCGTTGTTGTGTAATAGCCTGGAGGAACATTTTATCGAAATCATCATTGTCGGAAGCAAATATAATTCCAGGTCCTGCTTTTGCACTTGATGCATCAAAAAATGGCACTCCTGTTGTTGCTACACCAATCGGTTTAAAATGCTTGAACGTTTCATCTATAAAGTTAGTTACATCTGAATTGAATTTCCCTTGATTTTCAGCAGTCCCTCCAATTACATATATGGCATCAAATAAAACTGGGTCTGTTGTAAGGAAAGTTTCATTTACCCTTACTTTAAAACGATCTTTACTTCTAACTATGCCAAACTTCTCCGCAACAATCTTGAACTGTACGCCGTATCGTCTGAGCATCTTAACTACCTTTTCCACTTCATCCACATCGAATCCATTCCCCATAAGGACAGAAACTCTTAGCGTTTGAGGTACTTTTCTAGTGTTTGCTTGACTTAGTGCAGGAGAAGAGGCAGTAACTTGTGACTGGGACCCAATTGGTCTGTTCACACCTATATTGTCTGCCACAATACTGGCCATTTCTAAGTCGACATGAGCGAACATATCTACCACTTGCTGCCTAACACTGCGATCATTGACTTTCCCTACTTCAAAAGAGAATGCATTAATAATATGCTGTTTTTCTGGAGGAGACATGCTATTCCAAAAAAGTCTTGCTTGTGAAAAATGATCTTTGAATGACTCACTTCTTGCTTGTATAACCCGCCCTTCCACTTTTTGTGCGTAGTGGACAAAGCCACCTTCTTTTGCGGTACTAGTGGAAGGTGTGTTGTTTGCTAAAGAATTTTTATGGTAGCTTACTTGCCCTACATTGATGGACTGGCGACTAAATCCATTACGCTGATTATTATGGAACGGACAAATAGGACGGTTAATGGGGATTTCTGTAAAGTTCGGTCCGCCAAGCCGTAATAATTGTGTGTCAATATAAGAAAACAGCCTTCCTTGCAACAGCGGATCATTCGTAAAGTCAATCCCAGGCACTAGATTTCCCGGGTGGAATGCCACTTGCTCTGTTTCCGCGAAAACATTGTCTACATTTCGGTTTAATGTCATCTTGCCGATTATTTTAACAGGCACTATTTCTTCTGGCCATATTTTCGTAGCATCTAAAATGTCGAAGTCAAACAAGAATTCATCCGCTTCGTTGATCATTTGGACACCTAATTCATATTCGGCAAAATTACCAGCTTCAATGGATTCCCATAAATCACGACGCTGGAAATCAGGATCTTTCCCAGCAATCTTTTGAGCTTCATCCCAAACCAGCGAATGGACTCCTAATAGTGGTTTCCAATGAAACTTCACAAACTTTGCTAGCCCTTGAGCATTGACAAATCGAAAAGTATGAACACCAAAACCTTCCATCATACGATAGTTTTTCGGGATTGTGCGATCAGACATATGCCACATAATCATAGCCGCTGATTCTTGATTGTTTGCAACAAAATCCCAAAAAGTATCATGTGCTGAAGCTGCTTGTGGCATTTCATTATGTGGCTCAGGTTTTACCGCATGTATAAGATCTGGAAACTTTAAGGCATCTTGGATAAAAAATATAGGAATATTATTGCCAACTAAATCATAATTTCCTTCTTCGGTATAAAATTTCACCGCAAATCCGCGAACATCACGTACAGTGTCAGGAGAACCTGAACTTCCAACAACATTTGAAAATCTAGTAAAGACAGGTGTCTTAGTTCCGGCTTTTTGCAGAAATCCTGCTTTTGTATATTCCGCCATCGATTCATACAATTCGAATTCCCCATGTGCTGCGTACCCTCTTGCATGCACTACTCTTTCTGGAATTCGTTCATGGTCGAAATGCGTAATTTTTTCCCTGAAGTGGAAATCCTCCATAAGCGTCGGTCCGCGAACACCGGCTTTTAGTGATTCTTCGTCATTTGATACTTTTAAGCTTTGATTGGTCGTCATCTTTTTCCCGTCATTATTAACTCGAAACTGTTCTAATTGAAGATCCTTACTATTTTCATCCACTTTTCCTTTATCGTTTTCAGGCGTTTTATCCACCAAATCCCCTTTCTATCCGTGATTTTTTCTTCTATTTTGCCCTATGTATACTATATGTAAGGAATGTGCTACTTATTAAAGGCAGTTAGACGATGAACCTCTTATTTAACTTTTCCGTTTACTGAGCGAAATGGTGATGCTTTGAAAGAATGAGTGTAATTGTCATAACAAAAGACAAAATTAGAAAGCACGCTTACATCCATTATTTCACTCGTTTCAGACAACAGTACTAGCGGGATACATATAAAGGATTTTCTAGCTTTTGACTGGGATAAGGCATTTTTGATAAGACCTTATACTTCTGAAGAAGAAATCGAAAAACAAATTGGCGTGGACTTCAAAGACGACAGCAATATTGGCTCAAGAGACGACATCTATTTATTGATATTTCTCAAAGATATTAATGTTGTTCAATACGAAGAATTAGCACGACAACAATGTGACTTTTCCATAAAAGAAGAAGAATATTTAACGCCATCTACCGATTTACTCTACTTTATAAGACATTCGAAATGTTATTTGTTGCTCCAAAAAATAAGCGTATTGGAAATGGTTCCTCCAATACGCTTATTTTGCTTGCTATTTTTGATTAAAAAAACGTTTTCCTAGTGTCTCCACAGTCTTCGGAAATACTGCATATAGTTTGCTTGTAATACTCATATACCCTGGTAAATCCACTTCTCGAACTGGATGCTCGATTGCTTTCACAATAGCTTGGACCACTTGTTCGGGAGACAATAGATGCTTATTTAATTTTTCCCTGTAGCTACCGGTTTGGTCAGCTAAGTCTAGAAACGGAGTATCGATTGGTCCAGGATTGATTGTTGTAACAAGAATGCCGAATTCCTTCAGTTCCATCCGCACAGCATTTGCAAATCCAATAATGGCATGTTTGGAAGCTGCATAGACTGACGCTTTTGGAGTCGCAACTTTCCCTGCTTGTGAAGCAACAAATAAAATATGTCCTCTTCCTCTATTTTTCATTTTCGATGCAAAAAATTTGGTCAGTTTCATCGGTGCAAGTACATTTACTTGCATAATTTGATCCATTACTTTTTCTTCTAAATCGGTCACATAAGCGAATGTTCCTACACCAGCACAGTGAATTAGTGTATCAGGTGTCCCCATGTCTTGGAACATTTCGTCAAACGATTGGTCTACGGTTAAGTCGGCTTGTATTGTATATACACCTAACTGTTTTAATTCTTCTAATGCTTGCTGATTTCTTCCCGTTGCCCATACTTCATGTCCTTGTGCGTGAAGTTTTTTAGCAAGCAAAAGCCCGACGCCACTTGTAGCGCCGGTAATACATATTTTCTTAGACTTGCCCATACAACAATATCCCTTTCTCATTTCGCTGCTCCGTAATATAACCGTTTTCCATTAAATAATCCACTTGCCCAATTGTTTCAGAAAGCGTTAAACCTAGTTCTTTTTCGTATACTTTTGGAAATAGCTCTTGCGTAAGTTCAAAAATCGTTTTCTCTCCATTTTTCATCATATCTAAAACTTTCATCGCTCGTTCTTTTTGTTTTTCTAGTCTAATCTCTAATAATTCATATACATTGTACACTTCGTCACCATGCCCACTATATACCTTCTCGACTGGTAGTTCTTGAATTCTTTTTAAAGACTCGTTGTATTGTAACATCGATTTAGTCCGTTTTCCTTTATTTAAGGGTGGTTCAATTAGTGGGTTTGATGATACTTTCTCTATAATTAAATCTCCACCGATTAAAACTTGTGCTTTCTCGGCCCAAAAAGATAGATGACTTTGCGCATGACCTAAAGTTTCCAGTACAGTAAATTCAGGATGCCCAGACAACACATCACCATCTTTTAAGACTGTATCTATTGGACGATTCCCTATAAAATGTAGCGGTCTTTTCATCTTTTCCACCCAATGTAAGTAACTTTCTGGTACTCCCTCTTCGATTAAACATTGCAGATAAAACTCATCATGAAATCGGAAGAAATCTTCATCTTTTGTTACCCAAGGTTGATTATATGCATGACCTAAAACAATAGCTTTGTCAAAAGCCTCTATCAAGCCGGAATGATCCGGGTGATGATGTGTTAAAAGCACTTGCTCAATATCAGATGGTGCGTAGCCCGCTTCTTTTATCCCAGCAAAAAGTGCTTGTCGTGCTTCTTCTGTTTTTGGTCCAACATCGATTAATGTCAGTGCATCCCCTTTTAATAAATATGAATTTACATCTCCTACTGCAAATGGAGTAGGCACGCTTATTTTATGTATCATCCGATGAATTCCCCTTTTTTTATGAATAGTTATTCATACCATTGTACAGCTTTTTCCATAAGTCGTCATTAAAATGAAGTTGACTTTTCTGAAAATGCAACATATAATTTCAGTAATTCAGAAAATAAAAGCCAAGATGAAGAATAGTACATATATGATGGAGTACTAGAGAGTGAAATGACCCGCTGCAAGTTTCACCTCCCGCTCATATGTCGAACCTACTTCGGAGCTACTATGTAAACATAGTCGTGCCTTCCGCGATAAGGAGGAGTAAGTTGTGCCGTATTTTCGGCAAATTTAGGTGGTACCGCGGAGACAAGCGTTTTCGTCCTTATTTATATAGGGACGGAAGCGCTTTTTTATATGACCAAAATAAACAGAATAATTAATCGATTGATTTGGTGTTAAGTAATTAATTTCAATAAAAAAGTTAACAATTCAAGGAGAGATAATAGTGCAAGATCTAAATGAAATTGTAAATAGATTAGATAAAGAATTTAAAATCAAAGAATTTGGGAAGGATTCTGCTTTCAGTAGATTTATACCAAATGTTTATGATCCTATAAAGTTTGATTGGAAAGCAATTTTTGAGAAAGAGTTTGTCGAATTATTTAATGGGCTTATGTTAAGAGGGGCTTCAAATATAGAAAAAGTTTTTTTGGCCGTCTTTCCTACCGATTATGTCTTGGAAAAATTTATTGAAGAAAGTAATGAGGGAGATTTATTATTTATGCATCATCCCTTACTTATGGAATGTGGGGATCCCTATGGTAGCTGGGGAAAAGGATTTGTACCTATAAATGAAAAATACATTGATCAAATTAAACAGAAAAAGTTGTCAATTTATACTTGCCATGTTCCAATGGATTGTCATAAACAGTTAAGTACTAACATTGCCATTGCTAAAGAGTTAAACGCAAAAGTTATCGATAAAGACCCAATAAATGACCAGAGTAATGACTTTGTACTGTACTGTAATATAGAAAACTCCGATACCCAAAGCTTAATTACTATGTTAAAAGAAATATTTAATATCCCTTATGTTGACTTCGAAGGCCAAGAGCTACAGGATATTCAAAAAGTCGCAATTGTTGCGGGTTGCGGAGACGTAGTAGACTGGATGGAAGAAGCCGAGAGAAACGGTGTGCAAGCATATATTACAGGAGAAATACATTGTCATATTGACAATGAATATGGAAAGCAAAAATTTAATAGGATTATGGATTATGCTTCAAAAACCTCTATGTCACTAATAGGCGTTTCTCATTCTGCTTCAGAATATCTTGTTCACCAAACTTTAATGAAAAATTGGTTTGAAAAGAACTTCGATATTAAAACATTCTTAATTCCGCAGGAAAAATGGTGGTTATAAGAATGGGAATTGTTTTTTTTAGTATATAACTTCCAATAACTAATAGATGAACAATATTTTATTTCACGAATAATTACTAGAACGTAAACTTAAAGGAGTGGATTGTACATGTCGAAAATAGTTTTTATCGGAGCTGGAGCAATGGCGGAAGCAATTATTAATGGCTTGACAAAAGAGGAAAAATTTCTTCCAGCGCAAATTCACGTGACCAATAAATCAGATATCGATCAACTGGAACATTTGAAACGAACATATAACATACAAATCGTATGCGAAGAGAAAAAAGCAATAAAAGAGGCAGATATTATTGTTTTGGCAATGAAACCGAAAGATTCCATTGATGCATTTGAAGAAATTTCCTCTTATTTAAATGAAAAAGCTACCATCATTTCGGTTATTGCAGGTGTATCTATCCAAACAATCGCTTCCCATTTAGGGACTCGACCAATTGCACGGGTGATGCCGAATACTTCGGCAGCTGTTGGATTAAGTGCGTCGGCTGTAAGTTGGAATGCCCTTGTTTCTGAGAGTTTGAAACAGGAAATTATTAATATACTACAAGCAATTGGTTCTGTAAAAGTAGTGGACGAAGAAGATTTACATGTCGTGACAGCACTTGCTGGTAGTGGTCCTGCATATTTATACTACTTTGCGGAACAATTTGAAGCAGCAGCTGTACAGCATGGTTTATCTTCTGAAGATGCACGACAATTATTCATCCAAACAATGGAAGGTGCGGCACAAATGCTGAAAAAAGGCGACGTCGAACCATCTGAACTACGTAGAAAAGTAACTAGTCCAGGAGGCACAACGGAAGCTGGAGTTGAACAGTTAATACAGCATAAAGTAAACGAAGCAATATTTGCATGCATTAACGCAGCCCAGAATAAGTCTCGTGTTCTTGGTAAGCAATACGAATAACATGGTGGAAATTGTCTAAGGGATATTAATTGGAATGGTAGAGCAATCAACTTCCCTTAGTAAGCAACTATTTATCCTAACAAAGCAACAAACATATAGAAAGGCGTGCACAATTAAATGGATAATTCATATTTTGTCGGTTGGGGCACTCTCGCCCTCATTAATGCAGGAATAGCACAAGGTAAAAACAGAAGCGGATTAAATTGGTTTCTTTTATCCTTAATTATCGGTCCAATTGCAACGCTGAGTTTAGTAATAGTTGATAAAAAATAAAAAAATTCCGAGTGATACTACTCCCTCGGAATCTTCTTTAATTGACCATTCGACCAATCATATTCAGCAAAATCTTCTGCAATGTATATCGGAAATTCATAATGCTTTACTTGAGCAAGCATCTCTTTTATATCAGAAGGCATAAATCTTGCGCTAATATGATTGACAATCAAATGCTGGGCTTCAGATTCTTTACATACATTTGCTGCATCCATGATAGTAGAGTGACCATACTGACCGGCAAGTTCTGCTGTTTCTTGATCAAACGTCCCTTCATGCACGACAATGTCCGCATTTCGACTTAACAGTATGGCATTCTCACAAAACCTTGTATCTCCTAGAATGGTCACTTGGAATCCTTCTTTTGGTTCCCCAGTTACATCGACACTCTTTACAATACGTCCATCTGCTAGCTCTGCGTCATGCCCTTCTTTTAGTTGCTTTAACAAAGGTCCCCTTGGTACTCCTAATGCATCTGTTTTTTCAATCAAAAGTTCAGGAGGAAGATCTTTTTGCCTTACTTTATATCCAAAACATGGAATGACATGCTCAAGCAATTTTGCTTCCACGATAAATTGATTATCTTCAAAAATGATGCCCTCTTCAATTTCGATTATGTTCAGTGCATACTTTATATGCGTTTTAGACGTAGCAAGTGTCAATTCGATCCATGCTTTAAGTCCAACAGGCCCGTAAATCGTTAAAGGCTCATCTCCTCCTAAAAAGGAACGAGAACCAAGTAAACCAGGCAATCCATATATATGATCTCCATGTAAATGCGTAATAAATAGTTTTTCTAATTTTCGAGGTTTTAATGTTGTATGTAGGATTTGATGTTGCGTCGCCTCTCCACAATCAAACATCCAAAATGTTCCCCGTTCATCGAGTAATTTTAATACGGTGGCAGTCGTATTGCGCATTTTGGAAGGCATTCCTGCACCAGTACCTAAAAATAATAATTGCATCTGTACACCTACTTTCGTAATCAACCCAAAAAATCTTTACAAATACCCACTTTGGCTCTAATGTGTATTTTTTACTTTTATTCCTTTAATACTACCTTTTCAAAACATGTCTTGCAACAGATTACCGTAAGAAAAAACGTCAAGAGATAATAAGGTACCTAAAGTATAGGGTAGTATTAATCTAGCGTCTAAACTAGGAAAGGCCACTGCAAAGTCAGTTACTTTGACTTTTTCAGTAGCCTCTAAATTTAATCCTATATCTCCCTTACATACTCATTTGACGACATGCTTCTGCGCATTTATAGCAAGCATCCGCACATTGTTGACAGTGGTCATGCTCATGCTTAGCACATTCTTCCGCACAGCGTTCACAGATTTCCGCGCAAAGCTGACATATTTCTTTTACGAATGGGCTATTGGAAGTCATAGCTTGAATTGCAAACGCGCAAATGTCTGCACAAGCACGATCTAGTCGGATGCACTCTGCCATCATTTTTACATCATCTTCCTGTAAACAAGCATCAAAGCATGTGTTACAAGCCTTTAAACATTCTAAACAAGCTTTCAGACATTCTTCATAATTTGAATTCATCGAAACTCCTCCTAGATTTTAATAAAAGTTTTCACTTTAATTTTCCCTATAAATATGGTCTTAAACTAAAAAGAAGAAGTACTTCATACATTTTCGTTTAAAGCTAAATGTAAAAAGGGCTGTCCATAAATAGGACAGCTACCTTTTTTCGATTATAAATATCTTGTGAGACACTTATTTTGACGATAGTTCACTTTCCGTAACCCATTTATGATTGGTCACTTTTTCTCCATTAGTTGTTGACGTGTAATCAATCATATAAACTGTCGTTTTCTCAGCTGAATCTATTTCCGCACTTGCATCTTGCATCCCTTCCATATGATTAGCTTCTATCGTTACTTTTGATCCTGGTTTTAGTGTTTCACTACCAGCTTCTTTGATCTCTTCTTGAATCACCCATTTATGATTGGTAACTTTCTCTCCACCTGTAGTCGGAGTATAAGATATCGTATAGACTGTTGTATCATAGGCACCCACAATTGTTGCTTCTGCACCCTTCATCCCTTCCATGTGATCCGTTTCGATAATTGCTTGGCTTCCTACTGGATAAGTTGGATTTTCTGCAACTTTCAAACCTTCGGGAACTTCCCCTGAACTAGAATGATCCATCATAGAGTGATCCATGGGCATGTTTTCTTCTGTACTTGAATGTGTATCCTTTTTTTCGTTGTCAGTCGTATTACCACCACAAGCTGTTAATGTAAATGCTGCGAACAAACTTACAATACTAATCACTATTTCTTTTTTCATCGTATTCCTCCTCAATTTTGTTTTACACCATAGAACCTCGTGACTTTAGTTTTGAGATATTCAGTAACCCTTTTTCTATACTTAATGCATATGCCGCACACGTCATTTCCGTAATTTGTAAACCCATCTCTTTTAATACATAGTTCTTTGATACTCACCTTACCCTTCATACTACTAGGGGGTATATAAAATCGTAAGAAAGAGAGTGCTAAAAAAGCACCCTATGCCACATCATACCCTTGATCATCTATTGTTTCTTTAATTTCGCTCAATGTTACTTTTTCGTTATCAAATGACACATCTACTTTTCCAGACTCTAAGTGAACTTTTACTTGTTCCACGCCATTTAATTTACCAACACTACTTTCTACAGCATTTACACAATGCCCACAAGACATTCCTTGTACATTCAATGTTATATTTTCCATCTGTACCACTACTCCTTTTATTTTCTCATTAATTTTTGAATGGTAACTAGTAGCTCATCTAGTACTTCATCGTCACCTTCCGCTAATCTATCTACTACACAGCCTTTTAAATGTCCTTGTAGAAGAACTTTTGCTACGCTGTTTAAAGCAGATTGAGTGGCCGAAAGTTGGGTAATAATATCGTCACAATAGACATCCTTATCTACCATTCCTTTAATACCACGGATTTGACCTTCTATTCGATTTAACCGAGTTGTTAAATCTTTTTTTACATGTTCAGGATGATGACTTTTCCGACAAGACATATCGGATGAGACATTATTATCTTCTGTGCTAAGATTGTCCAATTATCCAACCTCCTATCCCTTTCCTATAATACAGTACCCTCGTAGGGTATGTAAAGCGAGAAGAATTTGTTTATTTTTTTTCGTGATCATCCAAAAAATCTTTACTAAAGCTTGTTTTCGATTCCATGGTCGCTTTCTTTTTGAATTTAATTCCTCTTTTAATCGTATCTTTCCCGAACTTAGTTTGTAGCTGTTCTACAAGTTTCAATATAGGCTCTTCTTTTGCATGTTCTTCAAAATTAAAAATAGAAAGCTGTTCTACAGATTCCCCTTTATCGTACACATTGTTTACCGTAATACCGAGCAATCGGATTGGTTCCTCTTTCCAAGTGGCATGAAACAACTTTGTAGCGAGCTGAAAAATTTCTTGTTCTTCAAATAGTCGATTGGTTACTGTCTTGCTTCTCGTTTTATTTTTCCAATTAGCGTCACGAATATGAATTGTAATTGACCGTCCAGCCAAATTTTTGGACTCAAGTCGAGCTGCTACTTTTTTCGAAAGAAGGAGTAACACTTTATCAATTTCTTCTACATCTGTTACGTCATAAGGGAGTGTTGTAGAGTTCCCCACACTTTTCGTATCGAAAACTGATTCGGGATCTACTCTTCTGTGGTCGATTCCATTTGCACGTTCGGATAGTCGTATTCCTACTTTCCCCAATTTCTCTTTTAACAGACCAGGAGCGGCATTTGCCAAGTCTCCAATTGTATGTATATCGAATTCTGCAAACTTTTTGGATGTGCTTTCTCCAACACCATGCATTTCGATAACCGGAAGTGGCCAAAGTTTTTCTGCCACTTCTCGTTTACGTAAAACCGTGATTCCCATTGGTTTTTTCATATTTGATGCGGTTTTTGCTAAAAACTTATTCGGAGCGATTCCTATGGAGCTTGGTAAATCGAGTTCTCGAATAATTCGCTGTTGAATCGATTCCGCAAATGCAACAGCATCTTGTCCCATTTCCACCTCACTCACGTCCATATATCCTTCGTCAATCGACACCGGTTCTACAAGCGGTGTATACGAACGCAATATATCAAACATCGCCTTTGATGCAGCACGATACCGTTCAAAATTAGGTGGCAATAAAATCAGCTCCGGACACTTCCGTTTTGCTTCCCAAACGGACATCGTCGTATAGACACCTTTAGCGCGCGCTTCATAGGAACAAGTAACTAAAATTCCACGTCTTTGTTTGGGATCTCCTGCAACTGCAATCGCTTTTCCTTTCAATGAAGGATCATGTGCTTGTTCGACAGAAGCGTAAAAACTATTCATATCTAGATGAAATATTATTCTCGGCTTATGTTGCACGTTCCTCACCTCCACTTTGTATTACATTATTATAGCAATATTGTCTGCTTTCGTACTACTGGTAGGGAAAAGCGGTAGAATGGTCATAGTTAAAAGAGAATAAGCTGATTGCCAAGTTATAATGTGGCAATCAGCTTATTTTGATTCGTTGAAAGACTACTGATTATATGTATATTTATTGCTTCCCGGCAGTGTCTTGATTTTGTTCCAAACTTTAATCGCTTCTTCACGACTTTTCCCTTTGTTTTTAGGATCAGCAAAAAAATCACGAATAAATTGGTTGTATTCAAATTGAGGAGCAATTTTTTTCGTGTAAGATGGGTTTTTCTTACGTGCTTCTTCTTCATACCAAGCATTAATAACGTCATTATACGTTTTTCCAATATTGTTTTTAAAGTAGTTTTGGATATAAGTAGAAAAATGAAAATTAGGAATTACTGTCTTAAAAAATGCTCGTACCGCTTGACTACAGCGATGATTTACCGCAATAACTGTTTCAGGGCTTAGATTATCTTGTGGCGCTTCTTTTTTATTTACCAATGATTTTCTAATTGGATTTTTTATCTCACCGGTTAGAAGAAATATTTCAATCCTATTGGAAATCTCCACTTTAGAACCAGTGGCACTTATTCCATTTTCTCTACAAAATGACTGTAATTCTTCCTTCAACCAATAGTAATCTTTAAAACTTTGCACTGTCATATTTTTTGTAAGTTTTGGCCTCAACAAAAACACCTCCATACCCATTATAGAACATTAGTTCTTGTTAATCAAAAAAATAAAAACGCCTACCAAATCAACGAACAATTTGATAGACATTTATTATGTTAGCGACTATTGATGCTACATAGTTGCTTGTTCTTCCTTTTTAACATTTTCCAAATACGATTGGATATCTTTAATGCCTTCTAAAGAACGAACTAAAATAGATGGATCAACGATGGTAATCATTCGATTCTCTAAATTTGCAACCGCAGTAAAATATTGTGTTTTCGTGTAGTTTACAAGACCAATTTGCTTTAAATCATCCGCTTGAATATCTAGTATTTCTTTTGCTTCCTTCACTAGAATTCCAATAGACATATCTTGTGTATGCATCGTCACGACACGAGCATTCTCATAATTTACACCGCTTCGATGATATAAAATTTCTTCGAAGTCGATAATTGGAACGAGTTCTCCACGAATCTTCATAAGTCCGATTAAATAATTCGGTAAATGTGGGATCGGGTTTACTTGTTCCAATTTTTCGATCGATACGACATGTTCAATTGGAACCGCATATTCTTCATTTCCACATTGAAAAACAACTACTTTTTCATTAGTCAATAACAGCACCTCCTGTATACGTTATTCTGCTGCTACTTTTACAATCTCTACAAGTAAATCAGCCAATTTTTCTAGCTCTACTACTGGCATGCGTTCATTTGTCGTATGAATTTCCTCATAACCAACCGATAAAATAACCGTTGGAATCCCAAATCCGGCAATGACATTTGCATCACTACCTCCGCCGCTTCTTTTTATATCGGCAGTTCGACCAATTTTTTCAACCGCTTTTTTCGCTACTTGTACTACTTCGTGATCCTCTTCAAAATGGAAACCAGGATACATTAATTCCGTTTCCGTTTTAGCTGTACCGCCTAGTTTTTCTGCTGTTTCTGCGAACGTAGCTACCATATGAGCCACTTGTGCTTCTAATTTTTCGCTATGAAGAGAACGTGCTTCTGATAAAATATGCACTTCATCGCATACGATATTTGTTGCTTGTCCACCTTCAAAGCGACCAATATTAGCAGTCGTTTCTGCATCGATACGACCTAATTTCATCGCAGAAATTGCTTTAGAAGCTAATGTGATAGCAGAAATTCCTTTTTCAGGTGCAACTCCAGCATGTGCTGTTTTACCAGTAATCGTTGTCCACAGTTTAGATTGAAACGGAGCAGCAGTAACAATCCCGCCTACTGGACCATCGCTATCAATAGCATAGCCGTATTTAGCTGTAAGTAAGGAAGAATCCATTTCTTTTGCTCCAACTAAACCACTTTCTTCTCCAGCTGTTATGACAACTTGGATATCACCATGTTGTACATCTTGCTCTTTCAAACGACGAATAGCTTCAAATAACGCAGCAATTCCTGCTTTATCATCCGCTCCTAAAATAGTTGTTCCGTCCGAATAAATATAGCCATCTTCTTTTAAAATTGGTTGGATTCCTTTACCTGGAACAACTGTATCCATATGAACAGTGAAATAAATTGCATCCACATCTGCTTTAGTTCCTTTTAAAGTGGCGATTAAATTACCTGCACCATGCCCAGTTCGTTCAGCAGAATCATCTTCTACGACAGAAAAACCTAATTGCTCTAATTTTTTTGTTAAGATCGGTGCGATTATTTCCTCGTGTTTCGTTTCGGAATCTATTTTTACTAATTCAAAAAATTCTTCTATTAAACGGTTCATGTTGTGTAGACTCCTTTATAATGGAATATTACCATGTTTTTTGTTTGGTCTTGTTTCTTTTTTGTTACGCATCATATCTAATGCTTGGATTAGCTTAATACGTGTTTCACGAGGATCGATTACATCGTCCACCATCCCCATCGAAGCTGCTACATACGGGTTAGCAAATTTTTCACGGTATTCTTCTATTTTCTCTGCACGAACTTTTTCAGGATCCTCGCTGTTGGCGATTTCTTTTGCAAAAATAATATTTGCAGCCCCCTGTGGTCCCATAACAGCAATCTCCGCATTCGGCCATGCGAACACGACATCTGCACCTATCGACTTGGAGTTTAGTGCAACATAAGCCCCGCCATATGCTTTACGTAAAATAACGGTCATTTTCGGAACAGTTGCTTCCGAATAGGCAAATAAAATCTTCGCTCCGTGACGGATAATTCCTCCGTGCTCTTGCTTAATACCAGGGAAGAAACCAGTAACATCTTCAAATGTAATAATAGGAATATTAAAGGAATCACAAAAACGAATGAAGCGAGCCGCTTTATCACTGGAGTCGATATCCAGTCCGCCAGCCATCACTTTAGGTTGGTTACAAACGAGTCCCACTACTTCTCCTTTAATACGTGCTAAACCGATGACAATATTTTTCGCAAACTCTTTTTGTACTTCTAGAAAAGAATCAGTGTCTACTACTTGTTCAATCACTTTGCGAATATCATAAGGACGAACTGCTTCAAATGGCACGATATCTGCTAAATCAGGACGGTCATCGTTTTCCGATGCCACATCTGTAATAGCCGGTTTTTCCTCAAAGTTTTGAGGTAGATAACTTAATAGTAAACGAACATTTTCTAGTACTTCTTCTTCCGTTTTGCCACGGAAATGAGCATTACCACTAATCGTGTTATGTACTTTTGACCCACCTAAGTCTTCTGCAGAAATCTTTTCACCAGTAACCGTTTCAATCACTTTTGGTCCCGTGATGAACATTTGACTCGTTTCATCCGTCATAAAAACGAAATCGGTAATTGCAGGTGAATACACTGCTCCACCAGCACAAGGGCCTAAAATAACCGAAATTTGTGGAATCACACCGGAATAAATCGCATTACGATAAAAGATTTGTCCGTATCCATCTAGAGAAACAACCCCTTCTTGAATACGAGCACCACCAGAATCATTTAGTCCGATAAAAGGAGCTCCATTTTTTGCGGCTAAATCCATAACATTCGCTATTTTCAACGCATGCATTTCACCAAGTGCTCCACCAAATACCGTGAAATCTTGTGAAAATAGATAAATTGGTCGACCATTTACTTTTCCATACCCTGTGACTACCCCGTCACCAGGTCCAACTTGCTTGTCCATCCCAAAGTCAACGGTACGATGCTGGATAAATGGATTTAACTCAACAAATGATCCTTTATCCACGAGTAATTCAATGCGTTCACGAGCAGTAAGCTTCCCTTTTTCATGTTGCTTTTCGATACGCTCGTCTCCGCCACCTAATTCAATTTTACGCTTACGATCATATAAATCATTGATTTTTTCATAAATATCCATTTATTTACTTCGCTCCCCCTGTTTTATCACAAAGCTCATATAAAACCCCACCAGATGATTTTGGATGAATGAATGCCACTTGCGCACCACCCGCTCCAACTTTTGGCGTTTCTTGAATGAGCCTTACCCCTTTTTCTTTTAGCTCATTTAAACGTTGTTGAATATTTGTTACACCGAAGGCAACATGATGAATGCCTTCTCCTTTTTTCTCAATGAAGGAATGTACCGCGCTAGTTTCGTCCATAGGCTGAAGTAATTCCAGTTTTACATTGCCGCTATCGATAAAAGCAACTCGCACTTTTTCAGATAGAACCTCTTCAATATGTATTAATTTCAAACCTAATGTTTCTGTGTAATATGGAAGGGAATCTTCTATATTTCTCACAGCAATTCCTATATGATCGACCTTTTCCATTGTTGCACACCCCTTACTGTTTGACTATTCTCTATTCTATTGTACAGATTTCCAAAAAGATTGGCTACCTCTTGTCATTTTTTTCGTTTTTGTTAAAATAGTAGTACATACTAAAGGAGAGAATTTCATGCGCAATCAAAAATTCCGTAAAATTGTTGTTTACTTAATGATTTTTGTAATGGTTATGTCTTCCCTATTATTCGGATTAAGCTTCGTTCTGCAATAATATTAGAAAACAGCGGTAGCTCGTATGCTTCCGCTGTTTTTTATTGATTACTTATTTGTAAATTACAAAGTTTAGTTCCAAATACTTAACATCAAATACCCAGATACTATTCCAAACAAGATACTTATTAAACTTCCGATTAAATAATACTCCGCAAAACTTTTATCCTCAAATTGTTTAAATCTGGTTATTGCTTTCATGGCTATTATGAAACCTATACTTCCAATTGCATTAACCATGACCAAAACCATTATAATTAACCTTTCGACAATGCCTATTATTATACCTGCATTTTTGGGTGAGTCTTGTATCTGAATTACTGCATCTATACTTTGTGTTTCTATTTGAACACTTTCATTGGAAGATACTTGATTTTTTATTTTATTGTCTTTCGTAATAGTTACTTTTTTTTCTTCTCTAGATTCAGTATAGGAATTTGAGGGTCTGAAAGGTTGTAATATAATCGAAATTATGAAACCGCTAAAATATGTGTTAATTAACAATATTATTCCACTTAAAATTATCATAGATTCCTGAGTCAGATATAAACGTTCATCTAACGTAATTAGTGCGATCAAATTCTTTATGAAGTTCATATCCGTGTTAGTAACAATACGTATGATTAAAATAATAGTTGCCATATGAAATATTTGAACCGCTAAAAAAATCAGCAACCTCATGAGACTTTTCATATATTCAGATGAATATTTTTTATTATATAATTCGTCCAACCATTTTGCGGCTAAGTCGATAAAAAAATGAATACATGTAATAATTATTATAACAATTGCAATCTGAACATAATCCACCTGCATATTCACTATTAAGAAAAAAATGAAAGTTAATACTATATATATTCCTAATTGAACGCCTGATTGTTTTAACGATCCCCTTATGCCATGTTTTCTAGATTCGTTATTTTTTAAAAATATCCACTTCATTTGGAACGAAAAATCAGCTAGTAATTGTCCTAGTACTAATAATAGTGTATATGCTCCCAAGATCCTCACCTATTCTATTTCATATTGTTCCGTTAGGATATGAATATTTTTTAATAATACAAGCTTTAACTCTTCCTGAATGTCTTTTAACCTCTCTTCCAATAACTTTTTATTTTCAAACCCATCACTACTCAATTGACTAAAAATCAATATCTCCTGAAGTTGAGCAATACTTTCTAGGATGATGCTCGTAGCGCCCTTTGAAAATTGATTGGAAATCGTCGCTTTAGATTTATTTAATAATGAAGCAATTGTATTTTGAGCACCATATAGCATATATAACCCAGTAATCTCTTTTTGTTTTTGGGTTTGATGTTCGGCCAACTGATGTTGTAATTTTAATATGTGATTTATTACTTTTTCTTCGATTTTGCATTTACTTTCTTCATTTCCTTCTACATATACCTTAATCGCTTGATGCCTAGATTTAGCATTTTTAATCGATTCATTGGCAATTCTCGCTTCTTTAATGATTGAATGGTTCCATCTTTCTAAATCAATATCCTCTATTGGATCATTAATATACCCACTAGAAATACCGAAATATGGTTTGTTTTTAGGATACTTCCAAAGAAAGTACATATAAGTTGCAACCGTATAAGCTGTCACATAATCATCAGCAATTAGGAATATCTCATCACCCATACGATAATTTGCCCTAACCGTTAAGCTTTCACTACGACTCCCAAGTTCATTAATAATATTTTCCCAAAATGATAAATACGCTGAAAGTTCTTTTCCATTGTTATGCTTTGTTGAGTCCGTTATATCCATAATAAAAATAGAAATAGCATTTCCCACTAATATCACCACTTTCTTTCCTCGTACTATTTATTATATCTTAGTTAGTGAATTTCGGCTAATTTAATACTAATTCGATAAAATAGTCTAACTTATATTAAGTTAGATTTTTTTATCGAATTTATTCATCAAACTATTAATTTGAAGCTTTTGGAAATTAAGAATAAAAAAACAGCGAAAGTACATAAAAGATTTCCGCTGTTTTTCAAAATATTATAATTTATCTTCGGCAAAAAAATGAATGCAACTCATTTCAGTGACTTTAGTACGATGCAAAATTACACCTTTAAAGATCCACGAAAACCTCTTGCAGCATAGTAGGAATCAGCCCCATTATGGTAAACAAAGACAGTGTCGTAGCGCCAATCACAAAATATTGCTCCGCCCAGTTTTCTAATATTGGCAGGAGTTTGCACCCAACTCGACGTTTTCTTATCGAAGCTTTCTAGCTTTTGCAGTTCTCGGTACTCTTCTTCTGTTAAAAGGTCGATTCCCATTTCAGTTGCCATATCAATTGCGCTATTTTCTGGTTTGTGTTTTTTCCTTGACTCCAGTGCCTCACGGTCGTAACAAACACTTCTGCGACCTTTAGGGCTTTCCGCTGAACAATCACAAAATATGTATTCCCCCGTCTTTTCATCATAGCCAACAACATCCGGCTCACCCTCAGTTGCTTCCATTTGATTTAGTGACCACAGTTTTTCAGTGTTAACTTCGAGCCTAGCTTGTACATTATCCCATTCAAAACCTTCATGGCGGTTCATATTTTTCTCAAAACGTGCCTTTAAAGTATTGAATAGCTCTTCACGTTGTTCTAGTGACAACTCCTTATTTCCGTTTGTCATATAATATTCCTCCTTTAAATTGTACAGATTAGGTCCATAATTCATGTTTATAAATAAGTCTTTAAATGTTTTCTACCTGTAACTCAAGTGTAACATCTCCCATTGTATTTCTGAAAGCTTCTTGATGCATTTAGTCAATCCATTTCTCTTTATTTTTCAATGTTTAACTATAATCTATAAGGGAATATTTTCTTATAAGTCAAATTATAAGGAGTTTAAATATGCTTAATCATACAAAACATTACATCAACGGTGAATGGGTGGATTCAACTATTACAGAGACTATAGAAGTGATAAACCCGGCAACAGAAGAAGTGATTGGTAAGATTAGCAGTGGGACGAAAGAAGACGTGAATCGAGCTGTTCAAGCAGCAAAAGAGGCCTTTCCTTCCTTTTCTAAAATGTCCGTGGAAGACCGAGTGAAGCTTCTGGAGGATATTGCAAAAGAATATGAAAATCGGAAAGATGACTTAATCAAAATAATGACCGAAGAACTCGGAGCTCCTATAACAAAGTCAGAGGAAATCCATTATCAAATGGGGCTTGCACACTTCAAACAAGCTGCAGAGGAATTGAAAACTTTTCAGTTTACAGAAGAAAGGGATAATTCTTATATCGTAAAAGAGCCAATTGGAGTATCAGGACTAATCACCCCATGGAATTTCCCTACCAATCAGATTTCTACAAAGCTAGCCAGTGCATTAGCAGCTGGTAGTACCTTAGTGGTGAAACCTGCATCACAAACACCATTTGCATCTATTATTATAGCGGAGATTTTTGACAAGGCGGGTGTCCCTAAGGGCGTCTTTAATCTGGTGAACGGTTCAGGTTCAATCGTTGGGGAAGCGATCAGCACTCACCCGGATGTCGATTTTGTATCCTTTACTGGTTCGGGATCAGTTGGAGGCAGTATCATGAAAAATGCTGCAGAGGATATTAAAAAAGTCTCATTAGAACTTGGAGGAAAATCTCCTTTCGTCATTTTAAAGGATGCAGATGTAAAAGAAGCGGCGAAAACTGCTTTAGCCCAGATCGCTACGAATACAGGGCAAGTATGTTCAGCACCAACACGAATGATTGTACCAGAAGAAATGCATGATGATTTCATTAAAGCAATGAAAGAATTAGTAACAGAGTTTCCTGTCGGTGATCCACAGGATAAAAATACATTCATGGGTCCTCAAGTTTCGGAAGAACAGTGGAAAACAGTTCAATCTTACATCAAGAAGGGCCAAGAAGAAGGTGCCACTCTTGCTATCGGCGGTCCAGGCAGACCGGATGGAATCGATAAAGGATTCTTTTCCAAAATCACCGTTTTCACGAATGTGCAAAACGATATGACCATTGCACAGGTGGAAATCTTTGGACCTGTCATGTCAGTTATCACATATAACAATCTTGACGAAGCAATTGAAATTGCCAACGATACCATCTATGGTCTGGCTGGTTATGTATTCGGAAATGATAAAGAGGAACTGAAGAAAGTTGCTTCCAATATCCGAGCAGGACAAATAAGGATCAATAATCCTCAATCAGATTTATCAGCACCCTTTGGCGGGTTTAAACAATCCGGAATTGGCCGTGAATGGGGAAATTATGGAATCGAAGAATTTCTAGAACCTAAAGCGATTATGGGAATGCCAATTTAATATAGAAGTAAAGCTGTCCAAGAAGTTTTTTGGGCAGCTTTTTTAGTGCGTCTGGAATTTGAGAATACTTAAACTTTCAAAATTAATTACTGGCCTTTACGTAAGTATAGTGCCTCTTCTGATAAAAACTTTTTTTTTTTCAAATAAGCTCACTTTTTTGCTAAAAACAAGATTAATATATATTTCCAAATGCATCACAGTGGAATTCTATTGTAAATGTTTTTTCAACTGCTGTATTATGTAAATCATAAATTCCTTCTATACTGAATTCAATTATTTACATAACAAACGTTAGTTCATTTCACTGTATATAAATGCTTCACTAATTCACGATTTTTATCTTTAAAAATGTCATTATGTGAAGATACCATTCCATGACCATAAGCATCTGGTGTAATATATTGCTTTGCTTTATTCACAGCGTTTGCTGCATCTTTTTGCGAGATGCATTAATTCTTGGAAAGAAGCTAACAAAGTGGATAATAATCGTTTTATTAGCTCCTCTCTTTATTACGTTATATGACTTTCTTTATTCTTTTATTTTTCAAGACTTGTTAACCATGTTGTAAGTTCTTCTGTTTGTATAAGAACAGCAAGAGGATCGTAATACCAAGAACGTTCTTCTGGCCAAACATAAAGGCGATCATTTTTAACAGCAGATAAACTGCCCCAAATTGGATCCGCTTTAAAATCTTCTACTGTTCGGTCATCAGAAGTCATAATAATAAAATCACCTGCGTATTCTGCCAACATTTCTTCTGAAATCTCAGCCCATTGTTTTTCCATAATTTCTTCAGCTACTCCAGCGGGAGGTTTGCGGCCAAGTGCTTGATAAATAGGTTGTCCACCTCGTCCAAAGTTATCACCGTACACCCATGTGGACTTGCCGCCATCTTCCAAAATAGAGAAACTTAAATTGTCTTCAATGGCAGCGTCCACTTGAGATTTTGCTTCCGCAATACGTTGATCATATTGCTCTAGCCATACACGTGCCGCCTCTTCTTGACCAAGTAAATCCCCAAAGTATGTTAACTCATCATGTACATTTGATAGTTCCCCATAGGGTATAACTATGGTCGGTGCGATTTTGCTAAGTGTCTCATAGTTTTCACTATTACCAGAAATGATGATATCTGGATTGAGTGCTAAAATTTTTTCAGTGGAAGGGTTTCCGTAATCTCCAATATCCTCAATTCCTTCTAGTTTATCTTTATAATAATAGTTTTGAATGGATAACCCAGGAGCCCCAACTGGAATAACATCTAAAGCGATCAAACTGCCCAAGTACTCTTCAGCAACTATACGTTTTGGATGAGTAGGAATCTCAATTTCGCCATTACCTGTCATTACCTTTTTGGTTGTGCTTTCTTCTTTAACTACCGAGTCATTCATTTTTTCTGTAGAATTATTGGTAGATTCACAAGCGGACAGTATTAGAGCTATAAGTAGTAACAATGGAATCATAGCGACTAAGCTTTTTACTTCCATCTCATTTCTTGTTGACTGCATTTTATTAACCTCCTTGATTAATAATGATAATCATTATCACTATTAATCCCAATGTTAATTGATTATAAAGAGATTGTCTATGCACGATCATGATGTTTGGCTCTTCCATTTTGTGATATTAACACTTTCATTAATTCATCTATTTGTGCTAAAGAGGACAGTGGATCATAGCCAAAAAACAAATCTGGTTGGTCCATGATATAGACTTGCTTTTTTGCTACTGCCTCCATTTCCAACCAATTCTCTGATAAAAATAAACGGTCCATTCGCTCTTTTCCTTCTTTATTGGAAGGTAATCCAGTGATAAAAATATGATCAGCAGGATAATCGACAATCGATTCTACCTCAATCTCTAGATACCCCTTTTGCGCAATCTTACGTTTAAGCAATTTATGCGGATATTGAAATCCGATATCTTCGTACAAGATTTGAGCTCCCCTACCGAAGCTACTATGAAAGCAATATGCAGAATTTGCATTAATCTCCCATACTATAGCTGTTCCCCTATCTCCTAGTTGCTTGTCTAGTTCGCGGTTAAAGTTCCAAATTATTTCATCATATTGTTTCAGCCATGCTTCTACTTTTGACTGTCTATTCACAACAGTAGCAATGAGTCGAAATTGCTCCTTCCAGCTCATGTTCATAAACGGCAGGGCGAGTATTGGAGCTAACTCAAGCAGTTTTTGATAATTACTTACTTTGTTATAGTCAATAATGACATCCGGACTGACAGAGGCGACTCTTTCACTAAGTGAATGCGCACTAATACTATATATATCTATTTTTTT
This sequence comes from Psychrobacillus sp. NPDC096389, assembly GCF_044762855.1. Taxonomy (NCBI): domain Bacteria; kingdom Bacillati; phylum Bacillota; class Bacilli; order Caryophanales; family Bacillaceae; genus Psychrobacillus; species Psychrobacillus sp. NPDC096389. The sequence goes on from NZ_JBIWFB010000010.1 coordinate 133,857, forward strand.
ATCTGATTTTACTTGTTGCACATTATCCATCCATGTCGTATATACACCTAATTCCGGCACTAAACCTAATGCGAGCAAGCATGCAGTATGATTACTATTTAGAACAACTATCCTTTTTTGTTTGTGATGAAAGGCTGTAGGTGACAAGCCTACTAGTTGCTTAAATTTCCTGCTTAAATAATTTCCCTCTTTGTACCCGACTTCTTGTGCTAAGCTCTCCAGTTTTGGTATACCATATAACAACTTATTTTGAGAGGCACGAATACGAAGCAATGCAATGTAGGAACTGAAGGTTTGTGTAGTATGTTTGCGAAATTCACGGGAGAAATGTTCGGGGCTAACATTCGCAAATGCGGCCATTTGATCACGAGTCAAATCCTCATGAAAATGTGTGTTTATATACTGAAGCACTTGTTCCATCCACGAGCTATTTTTTTGTCGTTGTCTTTCAAGTTCTTCATATAGTTCTACTAATAGCTCAACAAACAATTGTTGCACTTGAAATGGTTTACGTTCATCCAGCTGTTTCCAAGCCCTTTCTAACTCTGTCGTTACACTTATCGTGGTGGAAGAATAGCTTTGAAGAGGTTCAGGAAATTTCAGTACATTCGATTCAATGCAGTCATTCGTCACGCAACGATACGTAATCAGTGTTCCCTGAAAAGTGGTATGCGATTGAGTAAACAACTTTAATTCCTGGTAATTATGCCAAAGTACCACACAACCACGTGACAACTTGAACTGCTGTTCTTGAAGAGTGAGTATACCACTTCCATTCGTAATAACTAAAATACAAGGAAGTGTTGTCCGTTCTTGTTCATTATTAGGTAATGAGCCTTCCCAGTTCGATATGCTTACAGGTATATAATATGTATGAGAAAACGAGCTATTATGTTTGGATGACTGATCGTCCATGATTACATCACCTCTTAATTACTTAATTAACTAAATTTGAACTGGCAGCAAGTAGTAAAGCTAGTAGAATATTAAGACCTTTTAAAATAGCAAACTATCACGTTACTCTTTAAATAACGTGATAGTTTTGAATTCTAAAATAGTGCTATTTATTAGTTCTCTATTAAATTGCAAATTGTGCTTCGTGAAGCCTAGTATAAGCTCCATTTAAAGCGAGTAACTCCTGATGGCTTCCTTGTTCTGTAATGCCATCTTCTGTTACAACAATAATGCGATCTGCGTTTTTAATCGTTGCTAATCGGTGTGCTATTACTAATGTAGTGCGCCCTACCGATAAATCGGTTAATGCTTGCTGTATGGCAACTTCTGTTTCCGTATCTAGTGCAGATGTAGCTTCATCCAAAATAAGTATGGATGGGTTTTTAAGGAACATCCGGGCTATAGATAGTCGTTGTTTTTGACCACCAGACAATTTAACGCCTCGTTCCCCGATCAACGTGTCCATCCCTTCCGATTGAGCTAAAATAATTTCCTCTAGCTGTGCTCTTCTTGCCGCTTCCCATACTTCCTCTTCAGTAGCATTTAGATTGCCATATGCTATATTTTCGCGGATCGTTCCATCAAATAGAAAAACATCTTGTTGGACGATTCCAATTTGAGAGCGAAGTGAAGCGAGCGTCATTTGTCTAGTTTCTATTCCATCGATTAACAAAGACCCTTCTTTTATATCGTAAAAGCGAGGCAGAAGACTACACATTGTCGTCTTCCCACCACCTGATGGACCAACAAGGGCAACTGTTTCTCCTGCTCGAATCGTTAAATTAATATTATTTAATACATTTTCTTTGCCTTCATAACCAAAAGAAACGTTTTCGTATACTATATTTCCCTCCAAATGCTTAACAGCTATTGCATCCGGTACGTCTGCCACATCAGGTTCCGTGTCAAGCATCTCATTAAATCGTTTAAAGCCAGCAATACCTTTTGGGTACATTTCAATAACTCCGTTAATTTGTTGAATTGGTCCTAAAAACACATTCGAAAGGAGAACAAAGGCTAAAAACTCTCCATATGTCATGTTTTTATTAATAACAAACCAAGTTCCGCATAGTAGAACGAATAATGTAACAATTTTCATCAGAATGTAGCTTACAGATGAATTCCAAGCCATCACACGATAAGCAATTAATTTGGAATCACGAAAACGACTATTATTTACCTTGAATTGTGTAATTTCATGATCTTCGTTCGAAAAAGCTTGAACGACACGCATTCCACTCACATTGTTTTCTACACGTGCATTAAAATCTGCAATGTCTGCAAAGAAACGGCTAAAGGCAGCAGACATTTTCTTACTGAAGTATAGGGAAAGACTTACAATAAGCGGTATGATGATAAATGTAAGAACAGCAAGTTGTGGGTTAATAGTGAACATGATAGTAAATGCACCAATAAGTGTCATAAGTGCGATAAACAAATCCTCAGGACCATGATGCGCAATTTCACCAATATCCATTAGATCATTTGTCATTCTTGAAACTAAATGACCTGTTTTATTATTGTCAAAAAATCGGAAGGACAATTTTTGCACATGCGTGAATAGCCTTTCACGCATATCCGATTCAATAGAAATACCTAGTTTATGCCCCCAGTAGGTAACTACAAAATGGAGTACAGCACTGATTATGTAAATTCCAAGTAGTGAAATACACCCCCATAAGATCCAGCTCCAGTTAGAGCTAGGTAACAGGTCATCTACCACACGATGTACCGCTAACGGAAAAGCTAATTCCAACAATGCGGCAAAAACCGCACAGGAAAAGTCTATAATGAATAATGTTTTATAAGGTTTATAGTAAGAGAAAAACTGTTTTAACAATGTTGGCCACTCTCCTAATTTTCATCTAATAGTCTTTCTATCGTGATGCAATCATTAACATTCCATTGACTGTTCAATAGCTATATATTTTCTGCTTTATCGCTGACATCACGTATTTAATATCAATTAGTCTTTCAACCTGGAAAGTAAATAAAGGAAATACGGTGCACCAATCACTGCGACAACAATCCCAGCTGGAATCTCTGAAGGCTGTAAAATAGAGCGTCCAATTGTATCCGCAATAAGTACTAAAAGCCCACCTGTTAATGCAGCAGCTGGTATTAAAAATTGATGCCTTGACCCGACCAATTGACGGGCTAAATGTGGTCCAATAAGTCCTACAAATCCAATTCCACCACTCACAGACACACTAGCACCAGCTAAAGCAACAGCTGCAGCAAGTAATAAACGGCGCTCTTTTTCAATCGATGTTCCAAGTCCAGTCGCTGTTAAATCACCTAAATTTAATACGTTTAAAACGCGTGCTTTTGAATAGACAAAAGGAATTAAAATGAGTATCCAAGGTAAAAGTGATAAAACGAATTTCCAATTGGATCCCCAAATACTACCCGCTAACCAAGTAGCAACAAATTGATAGTTTTCAGGGCTTAAACGAAGAGTTAAAACAATCATTGCAGAACTGATACCCGCTGCAATAGCAACTCCAGTTAAAATGAGTCGCATCGGAGAAATACCTTCATCCCGCTTATACGCTAATACATAGATGATAATTGCCGTTATCCCAGCACCTGAAAACGCTAATACCGGAAGCAAAAACACTGGTACAGCTGTAGTAGACGGGAAAAATGAGATAAAAAGCATAACAGCAAGTCCAGCTCCCGCGTTAATACCTATAATACCTGGGTCCGCGAGTGCATTACGAGATATTCCCTGTAAAATACAACCTGATATAGCAAGTCCCATTCCGACTAGTATGGATATAACAATGCGAGGCAACCGAAATTCATACAATATTAATTGTTGCTTGTCTGTTCCTTGACCGAACAATGTTTGGATTACTTCAATTGGCGATAAACGAATAAAGCCTGTATTCATACTAATGATAAAAAACGTTATTATTAGCAATCCTAAACCATAAATAATGAACAGATTCCGTCTATTACTTTTTCGTTGTTTCTCGGTTAAATATGCTTTACTCATATTTCTTTCCCTCCTTTACGCGCAAGATAAAGGAAGAATGGAACACCAATTAATGAAATCAATGCACCAATAGGCGTTTCATATGGAGGGTTTATCATTCTTGCACATATATCTGCCAATACAACTAAAAGTCCCCCCATTACCATAGAACAAGGAATAATCCAACGATAATCATGCCCCACGATTAAACGTGTTAAATGTGGAACGATTAATCCAACAAAAGCAACCGCCCCGACTACAGAAACTGCTGCGCCTGCCAATATTAATACGATAATCATTCCGAATAATTTAATCGTTTTTACTTTTTGACCAAGCCCGACTGCTACCTCTTCTCCGAGACTTAATAGTGTAATGGAACGAGAAAGTATTATTGCTCCAATCATCGCTGCAAGAATCCAAGGAAACATGATCTGCAGATTGATCCACTTCGTTCCAGATACACCGCCTGCATACCAAAACGCCAAATCTTGTCCAATTCTAAAATAGAGCGCTATCCCTTCACTAAGTGCACCTAATAATGCGCTTACTGCCGCACCTGCAAGAACAAGACGCATAGGCGTTAAGCCATTTCTTGACATGGATCCAACACCATAGACTATCCCTACTCCTAAGCCGGCACCTAAAAACGAATACATGATTAAATACATATAAGGTAAACCAGGAAAAAATGCAAAACAAAGTGCTAACATAAAAGCAGCACCAGCGTTCAATCCTAAGAGACCCGAATCAGCGAGTGGATTCCTTGTCATACCTTGCATTAGTGCACCTGCAACTGCAAAGCATGCTCCTACCATCGCTGCACCTAAAACACGTGGCAAACGAATCTCTTGAATAATTTGATGTGCTGTCAAATCAGCATTGAAATGAAAGACAGCGGTCCAAACAGTTGCAAGCTTAATATCTGCTGCACCAAATGAAATGGAAAGACCAATTGCCAAGATTAATGCTAACGTCCCAAAAAACAGAACTATGATGCCAATAACCGGACGTGCATCTTTTTTATAGTCAATTGATTTTTCCATTTTAGTAGATGTTTCTATCGAATTGCCCATTTGTAATCTCCCTTTTTTTGTATATCAAAACTCACACTTCACTTAGAATCTTCTCTCTACTTTTCCAAGGAGATGGATGATCCTTTTGGCATAGCTGATAAGATAGACAAATCGGATTATTACTAAAAGGACAGGTTGTAATACATGCTTCGATATTAAATACAAGTTGTAAGTTTGAAAAAGTCATTACTTCTTCGGGACTACCTTCCGTCATTAATGTCCCGTCTTTCATGGCAATCATATAATGCGAAAATCGAGAAGCATGATTCAAATCATGCAGCACCATGACAATTGTTCTGCCCTCTTCCTCATTTAGTCGTTGCAAAAGAAGTAATATATCTAGTTGATGCGCAAGGTCTAAATAGGTTGTTGGTTCATCCAGTATAAGTATTTCTGTATCTTGGGCAAGTGCCATCGCAATCCAAACTCTTTGTCGTTGCCCACCTGAGAGTGCATCAATGGGACGATCCCTAAACTCATCCAGGCCGGTAACATTAATCGCCCAATTTATAAATTCGTAGTCTTCTTTTTTTAACGTCCCAAATCCTTTCTGATGTGGAAATCGTCCATAAGAAATCAGTTCAAATACAGTTAAACCACCCGGTGCATCTGAAGTTTGTGGTAAAATAGCCATTTTTTTAGCAACTTCTTTTGTTTCTAATTGATGAATTGCTTTTCCATCCAGATAAACTGCACCTTTTTTCGTTTTCAATATACGAGAAATCGCTTTTAATAAAGTCGATTTACCACAACCATTTGGTCCTATAATCGTCGTTATTTTATTTTTGGGGATGGAGACGCTTAAATCTTCAATTATATTTGCGTTCGCATACCCTATGGCTACTTGATCTACTTTTAAAGCTTCCATACTACTACTCTCCTCTTCTTTTATTTAAAACAAAAACACCTTGTCTTGTAGTCACGACTAATGAATAGTAGACAGTTTGTTTTGCTTATAAATTAATAACTCCTTTACAGTTGATAATGATTATCAGTGTCACTTAAATGAGTGTAGTAGATTAATTGGAAGTTGTCAATGTAATCTGACCATTATTTAGGTATATAACTCTATTTATTAGAATAATTGAATATTGACTTGACCTTTATTCAGAATACTGATAAGTTATGAGTGATAATGATTATCACTATCAATTATAGTTTCGCAAAGGAGATATATTATGTATAAGAATAAAAGCTTTAACGGAGCCATTTTTCTATGTTTCATAGTACTAGTCGCTTTTATAGCAAGTGGTTGTACTAGCAGTAAATCTACAGAAGAAGTGGAAAACGATAAAGAACAAGAAACAGCAAAAACGAGAACGTATGAAAGTGAAAAAGGTCCAATAGAGCTTCCAATGCATCCGGAACGTGTTGTTGTAATTGATCAAGATTATATTGGAGACGTTTTAGCTTCTGGGATTACTCCAATCGCCACAACAGGTTGGGCTTTTGAAACACCTTACTTTAAAGAACCATTAAAAGACGTCGAAAATATAGGCGATAAAGTATCGTTCTCCATAGAAAAAGTAATCGAATTAGAACCTGATCTTATTCTTACTTATAATGATGAAGAATATGAGGCACTTTCCAAAATAGCGCCAACAGTTTTAATCCCATTTGGTAAATATGGAGATTATAAAGAACGCATTTTAGTATTCGCTGAAATCTTAAATAGAGAAAAAGAAGCAAATCAATTCCTTGCTGATTTTGACAAAAAAGTAGAAACGAAAAAGAAAGAATTGGAACCGATTCTAAACAAAAATCCTAAAATAGTTATTTTGGAAGTAACGGATAAAGATTTATTCCTCTTTGGGGATTCATACGGTCGTGGTGGTCAAGTTATATACAATGAGCTCCAATTAAATGCCCCTCAAAAAGTAGTAGACATTGCGTTTAAAGAAGGTTGGGCGAAAATCTCCCAAGAAGTTATTCCCGACTATCTCGGCGAAGCGGATTATATCTTGTTAGGTGTTCGTGATAATGGAGTAGAAAATAGTAAAGAAATCATGAAAAGTTCTCTATGGAATGACCTACCTGCTGTAAAATCCGGTCAAGTTCTAACCTATGACCTTAATACATTCTATTTTCAAGATCCAATCGCTCTAGAATATCAAATGAACGAAATTTCAAATTTTATGGAAAGTAAAAATAACTAAACCTTAACTAAAAAGCTTTACTTAGATTTAGACAGCAAGGTTTGTCTATAATCCTAAGTAAAGCTTTTTGTTTATTTAACTAAATCGTCAAAATTATTTTTCAAATTTTACTCTGATTAAACTGACCTGAACTTTTCTCACGAATCCCTATAAAATTATGCGTACGAATGCAAACCAGCAATAACTAGATTTACAAAAACTTGATTAAAAACGATTGTACCAAAACCAATAATAGCTAACCAAGCAGTCCTCTCGCCTTCCCATCCCTTACTAATTCGAAAATGTAGAAAAGCAGTATAGAATAGAAATGTAATAAGAGCCCAAACTTCCTTTGGGTCCCATCCCCAGAAACGTCCCCATGCAAGATGTGCCCAAATCATCGCAAAGAATAGACCACCAAGTGCGAATAATGGAAAACCTATAAGAATAGCCCTATATGAGATTTCATCCATCAATGTTAGATTTACTTTATTGGTTAAAGGTCGTAATAATTGGGCTATTTTTTTCCGTGTAACGATACGCAGCAATCCATATAAAATAGTTCCTGTAAGAAATGACCAAATAATTGTATTCAATTTCGATGCTTCAATGTTTATAGGAATCTCGATTAGCCCTGGATATTGATCAGCTGATTCATAGCTGTACCCCGTTTTATCTAGCGGTTTAACAGTATTTGAGTTTGCGGGAACAACAATAGCCGGTAGATGATAATCGTAATATTGTATTTGCCCTTCCTTATTTTCATACTCATAACTTACAGCGTAATCAATTGTTCTAAAAGCAGTAGTAATAACGATAAACCCTACGACAACAACCAACAGATATAATATAAATTCTAAAAAGAACACCCTTTTATCTTTCTTATTTGGATCTATTTTTTTGATAAGATAGATTAAACCAGTTACAAATGAAATGGAAAGTATTGCACTAGCAATAGCAACCGTTAATACATGAATAGTTAGCCAATTACTTTGTAATGCAGGTATTAAAGGAGTCACTTCCTTTGCAAACATACTTGCATAAGCAATTATTAGAATCGAGACTGGCAATAAAAACAAACCGATAATCGCCTGTCGATAAATATAAAAAATAACGAAAAAACTCCCAACTAACATCATCCCAAAAAAGGTTAAAAATTCATAGAGATTACTAACTGGTGCATGCCCGGATACAATCCACCTTAATATGAAATAGTTTAATTGTGCAACAAAGCCAATGCCAGTTAGTGTAATTGCTAACCTTATAGCTCCCTTTTTCGTGGATTTTACTGCTAATCCAAAAGGTATAATCGCAATTAAGTAAATAACAAATGAAAAATATAAAGACATGCTGCTAATGGATATAATAGAATTAAAAGCCATATAAACACTCCTCATCTAAACTTTTTCTATATTTTCAAAATATTAATGCTTGGTATGTCTAATATATCCCAAGGAACCAATATATTCTATAAAGTGGGAGTGTTTTAATTTTTACATTGGTCAATTTTGTGACAAAATTGAATATTGTTTTTAGAAAAGATAATTTCTAAATATTTCAGTTGAGATTAGGTGAACTTGCATAAAGTACTTAACCTAAAAAATGAGAACTCTCCATTCAGGCTGTAGAAATTGCCAAAAAGGAGTGTTCTCATGTAAAATAATTTGCTTATTATACCAATTTTAGATACAAACTCTTTTATTTCCCTGCATAATTATCACAACAGAGGAGCTTTTGTTTCGAAACAGGCAGTTTGTTTAAGAAGAGATTATTCTTTAGCCATCCAACTTATTGAGTAAACAAAAATTAGCGATTTGTTTGCCCTTCACATGTATAATGCTTAGTTAAAAATTCATCCAAAATTACTTTATGACTTTTAACAATGTTCTGTGGTAATTCATTAGGAAAAAAGAAATCAAATGTGATTGATTCCGATTTATCTATGTTTAACTCTCCTTCAAAGCCTTCTGCATAATAAGCAATTGTAACAACATAGAATTCATCTCCATTTTCGGCTTTTACGAAATTCTTTGGACCAGAATAAACGTTTATGAGATTCAGTTTATCAACCTTTAGACCAGTCTCTTCAAATATTTCCCGTCTAGCTACATCCTCAGTGGATTCTCCTAATTCCATTAGACCTCCAGTAATCCCCCAAGCGCCATGTGGAAACTTTCGTTGTTGTAATAACAGCCTCCCCATTTCATCAATAATAATCGTAACGGAACCTACGAATATTAATGGCCTATGACCAACTTCTGCTCTTAAATCTTCTATATACCCCATAATTTAACACCCCTTTTAGATATTTCTGCGCTAATATTCGGAGCTTGTTGAAGAATAAATCAATATTTAAATGAGGGATTTTCCCTAATATTCAGAAGGACTTCCTCTAAATCCGTTGGAAGCAAATGCGTAGTATGATAGAAAAAGCGTTTATCTGTTCCTTTATTTTCAAACTCTTGCACTAATTCTAAACATCTATCTCCCATCTGATGTTCTTTTATCCTTAAAGCATCTCTTCTCAACAGTTCATCTTTACCCACCCATAAAATAACATATATAATTTCAACATTAGGCACCTTAGTATAAATCCTTTGAGCAAATTGTTCTACCTCTTCTGGAAAAGCTACATAATCAATAATTACATTCTTATTTGCCTTTACAAAATTAATACTTAAATCGGCTATGTTTTTCCAAACTAAGGAAAGTGATTCTTCGCTCTTCCAAGGTTGAAGATATCCACCGACAACCATATGATTGAGCAAATCACCTTCAATATATGCACTTTGATCAAACTTTTCTGCAAGACCCATTGCAGTTGTAGATTTACCAACGCCTGCTGGCCCAGATATAATATAAATTTTATTCATAATTTCCACCCATTTTTTATATAGTTATGAAGTGCAAAGTTTTAAACCGTGAAGGCTGTCTTAAGTATCAGCTTGTAACTTAAAAAGCTTTTTTCTGTTTCCTCTAATAGCTTTTAAGTAAAGGTTTTATATTTAATAAACCCAACTCAACAGATGTCTCTATGTAACCAACTATCTGATTAAATGTAAAAACATCAAGATTTTCACTTACAACTTTCTTTTCATATTCCAGATCACCTAATACATAAGGAATAAACTTTTCAACATCTTCGGACTTAACCTCATCCAAATCTATGATTGCAGGAAAATTACTTAGCGTTTTCCTCAATTCGTCGGTAAAGCCATAGTATTCTAACAGTTTCCCATTTAATAATCGAAAATCATTATGGTACAGATTCAGTATTTCTTTATTATCTTCCATTCTGTTTCTCAACCAAGGTAGATAGAAACCTTTTAGCCATATATCATCGGCGATTAAATGTGTAAAGTAGCCTAGAATATAAGGATTTTCTACCAGTGAATTATATTTATTCAAAAACTCTTTATAATCAACGTTTCTCGAATAGTCTTGTACTTCCCCTCTAAAAAAATGCGATAAGTCTTTATCGGAAGCTGCATCTGCTGCAATGCCGCCAATTAGAAATGATGTTCTATCTTCTATCAATAGACTTTTGGCAATTTTATTAGCAATAACTAAGTGCATTATTCTAGAACCCAAATTACCTCACCCTTTATGTATTATTTATTCTTTCTCTCTTTTAATATAGCCATATCCTATAAAACTTCGAGAATACTTTCTTAAACTGAACAGTTCTATAGGTCGCTAACTACTTCAGTTACCAATGCGACTTCCTCTCGTACAAATATCCATCAAAATAATGGTCTTCTTAATAAAAATCCTTCGTTTTAGCTTCATATAATGTACATTATTTTTTTATCCAATTATCTTCCCACTGAAAATCAGAAGCATCACTATTACCATGAATATCTGATATAATTGCAATCCTATACAAGTCTATCCCCGCACTTTCATTCAATCTTCAGAAGAAGTCAATTTGATAAATTCCTCTACATCTTTCACACATATTTCCATTCCTTTTTCCCAGAATTCCTCCGAAGTAATGTCTTCCCCTAAATGCTTCATCACTAGATCTTCTAGGGTCATACTTCCAGAATTACGAAGTAAGTTCAGATAATCCTTTTCAAACTCTATCCCTTTCTCCTTTCCCTTTGCAAAAATACTTAAAGCAAATAAATATCCAAAAGTATATGGAAAATTATAAAAAGGGGATTGCGTTATATAATAATGTGGCGTCCATACCCACGAGTAAATAGAAGGATCTTCTAGTGATCCATCATATGCTTGATGTATGGCATCTTCCATTAACTGATTTAGACGATTGGATGATACAATGCCTTTTTTACGTTCTTTATAAAAACTCTGTTCAAATAAAAACCTTGAATGAATATTCAGAAAATTCATAGCGCTACGTTTTAATTTTTCATCCAATATAAATAATTTATCCTCTTTTGACTTTGCCTGTTTCATAGAGGCATCAAAAATAATCATTTCTGAAAAGGTGGAGGCAGTTTCAGCAACGCTCATAGGATAGCGTTTATTAAGCCCGTTAACAGACTTCATTGCATAATTATGAAATGCATGACCCAATTCATGAACAAGCGTTAACAAATTTAAAAAAGTACCCCCAAAGTTCATCAAAACTCTTGATTCTCCTGTCATGGGAAAACCAGCACAAAAGGGAACTGTGGACTTATTGGCACGGTCCTCGACTTCTATCCAATTGTCGTGAAAAGCTTGCTTAACAAAACCTTCTAATTCGGGTCCAAACTGACTAAAATGTTCTATTATTAGTTCAGCCGCTTCATCAAATTCTATTTTAGGTTTACTATTGGTAATTGGAGCCCAAAAGTTATAAGCTTTCATGCTAGAATCACCCATCATTTCAGCTTTTCGATTCAAGTAATTCGAGAAGGGCTTTTTGTATTTACTTACCACTGACCACATAGCATTCAATGTTTCTTCCTTCATTCTGTTCTCTTTTAAAGGTGTTTCTAATACACTCTTTACTCCAGACTTTTTATATACCTGTAAACGGAAACCAGCGATATGATTTAATATTTTCGCAAATAGTTCTTCTTTTTCTTTCCATATAGATTCTAAAACATGATGAGAATCCTTTCTCACTTCTTCATTAGGATGAGAACGTAAGTTAATTGCTTGTCCTACGGATAGATTTTTTAACTCTCCCTCAACTTGAACTTTTACGTTAATACTACTCACTAATGCAGAGTAAAAATGACCCCAAGCATGATATCCATCAGCCATTAAATCAGTTATTAAATTTTGTTCCTCATCTGATAAATACTTATTTGTATTTTCACGCCATTCGTTTAATATAAATTTATAATCCTCTAATTCTTTAGCCTTCATTAAACCTTCCCATATATCCTGCTTTGTATTTGCTATTATTTTTCTCAGCTTTAATAATTCTTTTTCAAAATCGGATTCTATTGTTGCTATTTTTCCACGTAATGTTGTAGCATCTTGGTCCCTTGTGTTTTGAGCAAGAAGACAAGTGATAAATGAACTAGCTTGTGATAAGTTAACGCAAATCTCTCCAATAGCTATAAATCAACCAAGTGAGCAGTTTCATTTATAGCTATTGGAATGGCAAATGATTTCACATAACTATTTAAATCACTCACTTGAACTTCCAATCGTTTTATATGATTTATAAATTGATTTGACTTGCTTCCACCCTGAAAAATCTTATTCAAATTCCAATTTTTTTGATACCTAATTTTCTCCATCCTCTTCCTCCTCGAATTCGGTATATTATGTACAAATCGAACGTATATTCTCACTATAGCATATAGTTGATTATTTGGAATCTCTCGGAATGTATATTGTCAGAAATATTTTAAAATGCAAAAACAGCAACTTCTTAAAAGATATTGCGCTACCTGACTAAAGGAACTTGTGGTCTTGTTTAATAATCTCATTTTCTTATGCTTTCCATTGATCTAGAGTAACCAAAACACTCTCTAAATAACTTCCTGCCAATATACTTTTGGAAATTATTATATCTATCTTGGTGATACTCGTTAAAATAGCTAATCATTCTATTATGACTTTTGCAAAACGATTCAACATTTTCAAAGCAAAATCTCTTAATCCTTTCTGTATCCAGCTCTTTTTAGAACCTCATAAGTCAATTCTAATATCTCTAAAACATACTCATCACATATTTTTACGATATAAGGAATAGCCCAATCCTCATAGCATGTCCGCAGCAAGGAGTACATATGCTTTTGACGGACATACCCATCACAGCTTCTAGAATAAATACAATGCAAAATCATTTTTTGGCAAGGATTTAAATTATCTATAGCTTCATCTGAAAAATCAGTATAATAAATACGGTAAGGAAACCTAATCCAAGTATTATCTTGATAATATTGAATGCTATCCTCTGACACATCAATCTTGGTATTATGATTTTCATATAGAACCATGCCACTCACTATAGACACATCTTTCCTTAAATAGTTTGGAAATCCATCTTGAAACATTCGATCACATCCTTATTTTGCACAATGTTGCTATTTAATTTGTGCCTACAGTAACCTCGTGTTTGAAATTTCTTATACACACGAAGGTAGCGACAGATATACTAATAATTCCACTTACTAAAATAATCCAGAAATGAACCCTACCACCTATTGTGGAAGAATTAATAATAAAACCGCTAAGTAATAGCATTACACTACCGATTACTCCCCAAAAACCAATTGCCAATTTCGGTTTTTTTTTTATTAAATAATAACCAACTATACTCAATATGTAGAATACGCTAACCATCATAATAGCCGGAAAAAGTGGCTGAAATTTAGCTGCATAAACAAAATAATCTAGTTGACTAATATCATGACCACTTGTAATTTCGATGTTAAATAATTTTGTAAACGGTGTTGAATACCCCCATTCCAAAGAATCATAAGTTATTGCACTTCCTTCATATCTAGCCATTAAGGTTGATAACAATAAAGTAAAGATTCCAACGAAAAGTTGTAATATATACTTAAACAATTTTCTTCCTCCTCATAAACTCCAATTATTCTCAATACAGCTTTTATTTTGTTCCAAGGTAGATAAACGTGTTGCAGTGAATAAAAGTCACAAGTACTTTAGTAATGCCTCTATTCATTGAAATATTAATCCTAAGTAATCATCTGACTGTTGTTTCCCATATAGCAAATCCATTTTCATCAAGAGCTTGTGTTTTTACTATACTTTCATCCAATGTGAATGATTTCTTAAAAATACTGTACCATCCCCTCATATTGTCATCTACTTCAAAAATGTTTGCTTCATAAACCTCTCCATTAATTGATACTTGTACATCTTTAATTTCTTTATTGGTAATTACACCACCAAAGAAGTGATTTTCTATTCCACTGTCCATGTATCGATCTCCGAGACCAGTATAATCAAAAGTAATCCCGTCTTCTGGATCTAATGTAGGTACAGTTAATAAAATCTCAAACCTTGGTTCATTCGATGTTACATTAAGATGAATACCTAGCTTATCACTATAGAGGATAACGTACTTTGTCTCTTCAATTTCCTTATAAAGTATTTCTGTCTCTGGGTCTTTGAAATACTCATTGGCTAAATCGGAATCATAGATAAATTTCCTTGTTTCAAACAAAGAATGTTCTAACCATTCAATATCTTGCTTCAATTGAATGTTCTCTTTCTCTAAATCAGTTACAACTTTAAGGTCATTTGGGTTAACATTATCCTCATTATTAACAGGATCAATAAAAGATAAAGCTACAATTACCAATGCAATTATTGCAACTACCCAAATTAACTTTTTTATTTCTTTCACTTCTTTTCCCCCAATAAAATTCTTTTTTCCTTAACTATCCACAAAACTCTGCTTAGTACTAACCTATAGGAAGTCTTAAGATGTAGATGATTTTAATGCAAATAATCAATCCCTTTTTGAAACTACACTTTATTCAAATATTTATGTAATGCTACTAGTTCTTTTCTACGCGGTAGTACCCCCTGCAAAATACTGAGTTCTTCGGTTTAACGGCAATTAAAAATGAATTTATTATATCAGAGGAGGAAATCAATAAATTTATCCAACTTATATACAATAAGATTGATTTAATATTCCCAGATACATAAATTGAGACAATAGCAGGAACTACCGATAATGCAATCAGGGGCAAACTCATGAAGAGCCAAAATCTCATTTTGGATAATACTGCATTTGTATGTAGCCAAAAAAATGTTCCACGAAATGTTAAGCTAATGTCGCCTTTTTTATTAATTACTAAAATGTGAAGACTTTCGTGAATGATGAAGACAAAGATACCTATTAAGATTAGAACGAATATATTGATAGGACTGTCCCATGCATTAAAGTAACGGGACATCAGGAAAATAAAGATCTGGAGTAAATAAACAAACTTCATATAATTCTTCCGAAACCAATGATTCTTTATGAACGGGGTCCATTCTACCAAATCCATATTTAATTGCGGTAAGTGTCGAAACCATAATATCAAAAACGTCTACTCCTTTCTTCAATGTAAATAAACAAACCATATCAAAGCATTATCATCCTGAATTTTCTGATTTTTTTGAGCGAATATCACTTCTTTACTTTACTCATCTGAACACTCGTAGGCTTCACTGAATCTTATGCCACTTTAAATCTTCAGGTATATGAACCTGACTGACGTTTTCGGCAAGGCCGTAATAATAGAGAGCTTCTCCTTCATGATTAAATGCAGTTGCATTTAGAAAATCCACTTGTTCGCTAAATGGAAATAAGAATGAAATACGCTCCCCTTTTCTTATTGCTTTTCTTTCTAAATCAGTATCTACACCAACCTCTATATAAGCAACCTCCTCAGTATTAGAGATGACACTTAATAATGTGGCTGCATCATTCTCTCCTGTGAAGCTAAAACCGCCTACAGTTTGAATCATATCCGCACTGAAAGGAACAATGGTAGATGCACTGCTTCGAAATAGAAATCCATACTTCTCGGTTAATACCGTTTGAAATATCTCTTCGTTATCATTCTTAAATAAAAATATAGTAGATTTACCCGTATCATATGCTTCCACTAACTCTGCATCTTTTGATAACAATGGATTCCCTTTAGCAGCACTTAATGCAGTAAACCTATATCCATTAAAGATAAAAAGCACTATGATTATAATTAATACCGGTAGAACTTTAACCCCTTTTCTCATCCTATAATACTCCCTTTTCACTTTCCTTTTTACTTAAACTAACCTGCTCATTATACGTTTGAAACGAAAAGAAGTTCCAATATTACACGAATTTTCCATTTAAAAATATTAATACTTTCATAGAAAAATAAAAATGAGCTGGGAAATGTCTCCCAAGCCCATTGTATTTTAATTTTCTTTTATACTAAATCACCGGAAAATGATATTAGTATTTGCTACATTCATAGGAAACTATTTATATAAAATAGTTAAACTTTACTTGATTTATATTCTTCCACATATTCTTCTAGGTCCAGTACTTCAATAACATTTGAGCAATGTAAAACTGTCCCTACGAAATCTCTTATATCCAGACCATTCATTTCATAAGTAGTTTCGTCATTAACAGTTCCTGTAGCACCTTCAATGAATGTTATTTTATAGCCCCTATCATAGGCTGCTATTGCTGTAAACTGGCAACAAAACTCCGTATTGAATCCTGTAATAAAAAGATGATCCACACCTAGTTGCAACAACTTATCATTAAGTTCAGTCTGAAAAAAAGCACTTGGTGTCTTTTTTTGAATTACAATATCTGCATATTTTTTTAAAGAAGGATACAATTCTGAGCTTAGCGCTTCTCTATAAAACGGGCTTGTTTCTTCATCACTTATATTTCTAATAAATATGATAGGTTCTTCATTTTCTTTGAAGTCTCTAATAATACTTTCAATACCATTAAGTTCTTGTAGAAAATCTTTAAACTCCACAATTACATTTTGGACATCAATTACTAATAGTGCTTTCATATCTCCACCACCTTTTTAATGCTTTCATTAGTTAATTCGCCAGTAATACTTAATTTCCTGTTTGTTGCACTAATACACTTAGTTAGTTCAAAAAGGAATTATTATTAACCATCCAAGTTATTGATTCGATAATCATATCTGGTCTATCCATATGTATGGAATGACTTGCCTGTTGGGCAAATATTAATTGACTATTTTCAGAAAGTTCCGCTTGATTCATAATCAGTTCTTGCCATTTTTCTTCAAATATCCTTAACTCTGATTCTGGTAAACCATCTTCTATTCCCAGCTTAATATTATGTTCTTTATCTCGACCAATTACAATTAAAGGTATATTAATGAATTCCCCTAAATTCTTTATCATAACTGCGTCATGCTTCCAGTTACTGATTTCAGAATACATTGCTTTGTATAACGAAGGATTTACATGGAAATTTATTAAACGTTGCTGTATATCAACAGGAAATAGCTTTTGTTTATTGGTAAGAGTAGGATTCATTATTTTTCTTAATTCTTCTTCATTCATTAGAGAATAAGCACGACAATTTTCCATCCAAATCTCATCACTCGAATCTTCATATAATACCGGTGTATCCAACTCGTCTAAGACCTTCAAATCCACAGAAGTAGAATCTACTAAGATTACTCCTGCAACCTTTTTAGGATATTCTTTCACAAAATGCTGAGCACATAATCCACCATATGAATGACCAACTAGCAATACAGGTTCATGTATTTCAAGTAGGAGTAGTAACTCAATTATTTCGTTTACGACCGCCTGTGTATTTCGGACTTCTTGTTGAATTTCGCTCTCACCAAGTCCGGGTCTATGAAACATTACTAGTCGATTAGATTTACTTAATGACTCGGTCACATCGTACCATTCATCAAATGAACATCCCATACCTGTAAGGATAATTATAGTTGTACCACTTTTTCCTTTTTGAAGAATCTCTATTTTATTATGATTAATTGTTAAAAATCCGATAATATTACTCACCCCTTGCTTATACTTTTGTATTAATAGCCAAAAAGTTCTGTTTACTATAATGATAAAAATAATTAATAAAAATAATACACCTTCTATTACGTCGTGATGTAGTGGAGCTTCTTGATACTTATTTTTCCCTCCAAAACTTATGATTGCGACAATCGAAAATGGTGAAATTATAAAAACGGATTTTCAGGGTGATGAAATTATTGCCCAAGAAAGTTTCTTAGATTGTCTTCATAGAAGTTATAAAAAACTTCCTGATTGGTTGGGATGAGGATGTTATATTGCCTGTAGTGCAATGTGGACCTGATGCAGGGACGCTGGATGCTTAGCAGAACTAGGTATTAGTTGTTAAATGAAATAGAGTCAGGATATTCATTTAATCCCTGTCTTTACTTTTACTTTTTTGCACGTAAAATATATAAAACTATTAAAAGTATCCCTGCTAATATTAGGCATATATAGCTTGCTAATTGCTTGTTTTGAATTTCAAAAGGAAAATCTAACCCTGTCCAGAGGGTTCCAATGCCAGTTACCCAGAATACAAGAAACAAGAAAAACACTATTGATTTCATTTAATTCACACATCCTCCTTTTACTCCCACCCAAATTATTACTTAAAATGGTAATTACATTGCTATTTGTATTGATTAAAATTTGTTTCATTTGGCATTACCAATTTAATGTATGCAATATCTTTTTCGTTAATTATCATTCACGTCTAAAGAAGTGGATACATCGACTCAATGGTGTTGTTACGAAGCATTTACAACTTTGTTTAGTGTGGTTTCAATTCCTGGACAATAGAAAAATAGAAAGTGAGTTGAGCAAGAAAAAGCAAATGCAAATGCTTTTCTTGGTAAATGTTCATGGAACATGGGGAACCGCAGATAAGCTAAGGCTGAATGACTGTTATCTCTAATTAAAAGTGCACATAAAAATGAACTGGGAAATGTATCTCCAAGCTCATTGCATTTTGATGACTATTTTTTACTGAAACACCCATTACTTTAAGTACAATATTTTACAATCTTTCTTATGGAATAACGAAAAAAGCGACCTTCACCTAATAGAATCATACCCGTTGAATAATAGTCACTCGTTAACCAATCCCAATCATTAAACCATATAAGCCAAACAATAATAATATTAATCCCGAAATACGATTAACGAAACTTAAAGAAAAATTTTTCATGCGGTTTGCAACTATTCCTGCTATGCTACTTAGCAATAGCCACCATAATGCTGAACCTAAAAATACTCCTAACACTAAGATTAAACCAAGTGTCGTTGTATAATTATTTATAATTCCGAGACCTGAAAAAATGGCAATGAATGATAAAATAGTTACTGGGTTAGTTAAAGTTAAAAAAAAGGTAGATGCGTAAGCTGTAAAGGGTTTGTTACCTTTTGCTTTAGCTGATTTATTAGAAGGTCTTGAAAAGAATATTTTTACGCCCAAGTAACATAAGAAGGTACTACCTATAAAATGAAGCCAAAACTGCTGTCCAATTAAAAAATTGGTAATAAGCGTCAAACCCAGACCGGCAATTAAACCATATAACCCATCTGCTGTTGCAGCTCCTAAACCAGAGACAAATCCAACGAACCTACCATGCTCAAGTGTTCGACGAATACATAAAATCCCAATTGGTCCAACTGGAGCAGCAATACTGAAACCAATAATAAGTCCCTTAAATAACATTTCCGCGAACATTTAATTTTCACCTATTTTATTAAATTTATCTTTTTGCAGTGGGATACGAAAAGTTTCTTTTGTTGTATCCATTACAATTGTTGTTTTTGTTCTTATTACGCCAGCAAGGCTTTTAATTTCATAACTTATTACTCTGTCTAAATCTTTTGTATTTCGACAACGAATTTTCAATAAATAATCGTCTTCCCCTGCAATATGATGACATTCTTGTACTTCATCTAAATCTGTTACAAGTTGTAGAAAATCTTCCCTGTATTTCGGTCTTTCTAAGGAAACTGTTACAAATGCAGTACACTCTGTCCCTACGCTTTCACCATTTACCATTGCACCAAGCTCTTTAATTACTTTATTGCTAAACAAACGATTAACACGGTCTGCTATTGCTGGAGCAGATAATCCAATTTGAGAAGCTAATTCAGCCCAAGTAACCCTTCCGTTTGTCATTATCGCCTTGATTATTTTATAATCGAAAGAATCCAATACCATATCCCTTTCTTTATAAAGTTTTAATCATTATATTATTAATAAAACAAAAATTCAATTATTTTTCGTGAGAATAATAAAAAACGGGTATTTCTTTGTTAAATAATCTGTTTCGTTAGTTGAAGGAGATCTTAAAGGATTAAATGTATACTCTATATAAAACTAGTTAACATAAACCACGTATAGGCAGTGAAAAAGGATCTTCGGTCGGAAGATCTTTTTTCACTGCCTATAAAGAGAACGGCAGCAACCGATCTCTTTAATATTATAGACGTTGTAAGACTTACTCCTCTTCAATTATTTCTTTCAAAATCCCTGCTAGAATGTCTGCTGTTCTGTACTCTTCTTCTAATGCATTATCCACTCCACCAATGCTCAGCAATACTGAATTATCCATAAGATCCTGATTGTAGTCAGCACTTTTCATTCCACTATCCTTAAGAATTATTCCTTCTGATAAACCAGGATATTTTTGTTCCATCTTATTATGGATTTGTTTAGCAAATGCTAGATTTGCTTTATGATTTTTACTTGAAATGGATAAGAACAAAGCTACCTTCGCATGCTTTTTTCCATTAAGCATAATCGTACTATCTTTTCGAGGCGTACTATCTCTATGGATATCTATTAACATTTTTATATTTTTATTGCTCATTAATATTTTTTTTATTGATTCTCTAGAAAGTATATAGGAATCTGTTTTGAGTAACCCTTTTTTCTCTAGTTCACCTTCAAAGTCAGTGGTTTCATGAATGGCATGTATATTTTCTTCTAGTAATGCATCTTTAAGTCGTTTACCTACTAGAGTAATGTTTTTTGTCTCATCTAATACCTTACTCGCATCTTTCAAATTCAATTCTGGTATAAAAGAATCGCGGTTATATGTGTGGTAAATATAAATTGAAGGTTCTTGTTCGGAAGCTGCAGGTACAAGTTTGCTTTGTCCAACTGCGGAAATAGCTACGCTAATTGCTTCCTGCCCTCCTAGAAGGAAAAACCAAGAAATTGCCATAAAACATAATGCCATAGAGGTTGCAATAACAGATAAACGTTTGTATTTTCGTTTTTTATCTAGTTTCCTTGCCTCCTGCCTGAGTTTATTACTTGTCACTGAAACAAATTCTGCTCGTGGTTTAAGTGTATAATTAGCTTTCATGAGTTCGAATAATTCATGTTCATCTTTCAATTTTAATTACCTCCCCTAAATCCCCATTCAACTTTTGTTCTAGCTGTTTTAACGCTCGATGATAAACTACCTTAACCTTGGCTTCACTATAGTTAAGAATTTGGGCAGTTTCCTTGATTGAAAATTCGTTGATTCCCCTTAGGATTAATACCATTCGATAATTTGGTTTGATTTTCGAAATGGATTCATGAACATAATTTTTAAATTCATTTTGCTCTGCATAGTCGATTGGACCTTTTTCACTTGATATTAATTGTTTGAAGAAGCCCTCTTTAAGGATGATTGTGAATCGTGCTTTTCGATAGTGGTCGATTGCTACATGTTTTGCAATAGAAAAAATCCACGTTTTCAAACTAGCAGAATAATTATATTTTGATAAATTCTTCAAAACTCGGATAAAGACTTCCTGCGTCATATCCTCGGAGTCATTTTGATTTCCGGAATAACAAATAATGAACTTGTAAACGTCTAAATAGTATTGTCTATATATTTCATCGATCTTATTCTCCAAACTGTCTGACTCGATCAAATTCATCCCCCTTTTTTTCGGTATAACTATTATTCGTTTGAGCCTTCAGAAAGGTTACACAATATTAGTAATTTATTTTATTAATTGTAATGCAAAAAACTGCTTGTCTTAAATAGACATGCAGTTCTTTGTATTTATTTAGTATTCCATCTAAAAGAAAGAATTAGTATCCTATTTTATGTAGTTCTTAATTACTTCACATACTTTGTCAATTTCCTCTTCTAGGAGATACGGATGCATTGGAAGTGAAAGCACGGTGTCACAGAGAGAATTAGTCGTTTCAAAATCATTATCACTTACTTCTAAATATGCAAATGCTTGTTGTTTATGCATTGGCTTTGTGTAATAAACCATACTTGGAATACCTTGCTCATTCAATTTCTCCTGTATTCCATCCCTTTGCTCTTTGCTCACTAGCGTGATAGTGTATTGAGCAAAACTTGAATAGTACCCTTCCGGTATGTAAGGTGTTTTGACCAACCCTTTTAATCTATCATTGTAAAGCCCATTTATTCTATTCACATCTTCTAATTCATGATCAATAAAAGCCTTAAGTTTGACTTTTAAAATGGCAGCCTGAATCGTATCAAGTCTTGAGTTAACACCAATTCGTACATTGTCATACTTATTCTCTCCTTTACCATGCACTTTCAAGGAATTAAGCAGTTTGGTTAAGTCGTCATCATTTGTGAAAATTGCCCCACCATCCCCATAACATCCTAGCGGTTTGGCAGGAAAAAAAGATGTGGTAGCGGCATTTCCAAAGCTGCCAGCTCTTTTTCCGTAAATATGGCCACCAAATCCTTGTGCACTATCTTCTAAGACTAACATATTATACTTTTTAGCTATTCGCTCAATCTCTGGATAATCAGCTGGAAGACCAAATAAATCTACTGGTATAATAACCTTTGGATTTAATTTCCCATCCTCAATTGTTCTTTCAATGGCCAACTCCAACTTCTTTGTATCTATATTAAAAGTATCTTTATCCACATCTACAAAAACTGGGGTTGCGCCTCTAAAAGATACAACTTCGCCAGTTGAAAAAAATGTAAAGTCAGGAACAAATACAGCGTCTCCTTCTTTAATATCCCATGCCATCATTAAGAGTGTCATTGCTTCTGTCCCATTTGCACAGGAAATACAATGTTTAACTCCAACAAAATCTGCTAATTCTTTTTCAAGCTCTTTTACTTCTTTACCACCAATAAAGTTAGCATCTGATATGACAGAACTAATAGCTGTATCGATTTCCTCCTTATATTGCTTATATTGACTTTTTAAATCTCTAAATTCCATGATCGATTAAACCCCTTCGTATTAAATTCCATATTATTTCTTTATACTAATAAATGAATATACGTTTCTAGTTAAAATGTCTTTTACTTTAGTTAAAACGTTTAACTCGAATAAAAGTTCCAATATTAAGTAAATTGACGATTTAGCTTTCCACCTGCCACTTAACTATCGAAAAGTCCCCAATTCCATTACTTATGTAGAAATAGACCTAAAATGTTCAAAAGTGATTGCGGTATAAGAATGGTATAATGGAATTTCGATAATCAATTAGGTTATATTAGTTAAGTGTATAAATAAGGAGCTATAAAAAATGAATAAGCAATCACAAAAGACGTTATGGGCGCAAGTAGTTAAAACAGGGATCATCAAGTCAAATCTCATTCCGATGGTCGCAGGATTAATGCTCGCTTTATTTACATATCAATACAGTTTTGCAGATAATATTTGGAATATAGTTTTTGCCTTTTTAGGAACAGCAGCCGTTATTGCAGCGGCTGGTTCGTTCAACAACAT
The DNA here is from genome assembly GCF_044762855.1 of Psychrobacillus sp. NPDC096389. Lineage (NCBI taxonomy): Bacteria > Bacillati > Bacillota > Bacilli > Caryophanales > Bacillaceae > Psychrobacillus > Psychrobacillus sp. NPDC096389. The sequence continues at coordinate 157,685 of NZ_JBIWFB010000010.1, forward strand.
TTACGATCGGGATATTGATGCCATTATGGCCCGTACAAAAGTTCGTCCGACTGTTACAGGCGCTATATCGATTAAGAAAGTTTTAATAGTTGCCATTTTATTATTAGTAATTGGGCTAATTTTATTGTATTTGGCTTCACCATTAGCATCTTTTCTTGGTTTTTTAGGTGTATTTTTCTACGTAGTACCTTATACAATGTGGACTAAACGCTATACCATTTGGAATACGGAAGTTGGAAGTATCTCAGGTGCAATGCCTCCTTTAATCGGTTGGGCAGCAGTGGCTCCTGATATTTGGCATCCTGCATGTTGGGCATTATTTTTAATCATGGTTATATGGCAAATGCCTCACTTTTATGCTATTGCTATTCGTAAAAAAGATGATTATGCTGCAGCAAAAATTCCTATGCTTCCCGTTGTTAAAGATCGAAAACGCACGTATATCCAAACTAATTTTTATTTAATTTTATTGGTGCTATCTAGTTTTTTATTTTTACCTTTAAGTTTAGGTCTAACCTTGGTTTCACTTGTTTTAGGTCTAATTTGGTTGTGGTTAAGCTTGTTCGGCACAAGGAAAATGGATATGAAAGATTGGTCCAATAAAATGTTTGTATTTTCCTTAGTGCATATGATTGTTATTTACTTTACGGTAATTATTTACTCTGCAATCGGTCTAATTTTACAGGTATTTTAATGATGGATAGGCTTAAACACAATATTAGCTGGCAATCCCAAAATAAAATTAACCTACCACATATTTCTATTTTCGAAAATAGCAGGCATAAGAAAAGACCATCGATAATGATGGTCTTTTTATTCGAACAGAAGTAAGTTTAAGTAAATTGTTTCACAATATATTTAGGGGATTTATACTTAACTTTTTCTGTTTCTAAGGAACAAACAGGATACTTTTTGCAACAAATTCAAAATGAGCACCATCCTATAAATAAATTGACATAATAACTAAAGATTAAATATTTCTATTTAGAATGGTGTAAATACTTCGAGATATTCCCCTTAGATCAGCTGCCTCAAACCAAAGAGACTCCTCTCATATTTTGAATTTCAATCTTTACATAAGCCCCGCCTTCTACTCTATTTTGTGCCAGGATTTTCCCGCCATGTTTTTCAGTTATTGTTTGAACGATAAATAAACCTAAACCCGAATGACCAGTCTTGCTTGTTCGTGATATATCCTCTCGATAAAATTTATTAAAAATTTGAGACATATTTTTATTCGAAAAGCCTGGGCCGTTATCTAAGATTTCGAAAACGATTTGCTGATCAGTAATTGTCGTTATCCACTTCATTTCCCCATATTCCGGAGTGTAGTTAAGACTATTTGTTATCACATTATCTAACACTTGATTTATACGAAATAGATCTATCCAAACTTCAGCGTCCTCTTTTTTATCGATGACAGCATCGAATTTTATATTCTTAGACTTGCATAGTAGTTCATATTCATTTACTTTTGACTGTATCCAGTTTTCCATATTTGTAACTGTGAAATTTAATTTGAATTCTACCTGTTCAATTTGGGAAACATCATTTAATTCCTTAATTAACTGAATCGTTCGTATGCAACTAGATTGAATTGTTAGCAAGTATCGTTCCAAACGATCTGGATGATGTTCTTTCACTTCTAACAACCCCTCCACATGCCCCAAAATAATCGTAAGAGGAGTTTTTAAATCATGAGCAACAGTTGCTATCATATCTCTGCGATCCTCTTCCAATTTCCATTGCCTTTTTAGTGATTCCTTCAAAGCCTCTTTCATTTCTTCGAAAGCAGCAACTAGCTTGTTCAGTTCCACTGTGCTTTCAATATGGGATAAGGAAAAATTAAGATCATGTTGTTGGATCTTATGTGCACTTTCAATAATTTCATTAAAGGGTTTTTCAATTCTGCTACTGAATTGTTTACCTATTAGAAAAGAAAACAAATAAAAATAAACGAATGGTGCCAAAAAGATAATTACTCCTATTCCAATAAATAACATGGATGACTGGGGATTAGATGATGCTAAAGATAGTTTGTAGCGAAATCCAATGGCACCATTCATTGCTTGGTTTTCGTCAAAAATAGGGTAATATTGAATAATCCTTTGTCCGTCATACTTATTTTTGTTTATGTTTGTTGCTAGATCTATCGAGGAAGAAATATAACTATCGCCCATGCTTCCATACATAAAGTCCCCATCTATATCAACCACTTGATAATCTAGCCCCTCTAATGGAATCAATTTGTTTAAAGTATCTTTATTAGTTACAGGAAGAATATTCCTTTGTTTATAGATAAAGTGTAGCAGTTCTGGAATTTTGCTTTCATAATAATTTGCTGGTTTCATTAGTTCGTGTTTTGAATATATAGAGAATGCGAGGATGATTAATCCCCAAGTAATTAACGTAGCGGTCACACTGAACACTAAAATAAGATGAAAGGAAAACGTAATTTGAGCACGTAAGGTTCGTTTCCTTCGTATGTTTAACCTTCCCATTTATAGCCAACTCCCCAAACTGTTGAAATATAAGGGACATTTGGATCACATTTTTGTAGTTTAGCTCTAATCTTCTTAATATGTTCTGTTACGGTGGTGGAATCTCCTATTGCCTCTAGGCCCCACACATGTTCATAGATTTGATCTCTTGATAAGACATGATTAGGATGTAAAATAAAATACTTAATTATTTCAAACTCTCGATTCGTTAAGGCTACTTTATCTTCATGGCAAAATAGCTCGTATGCCTGTAAATCTATGATAAGATTTTTTTGATGTAAGCGCTGATAGGTTTTCCCTTGAATTCGCTGCTCCCTTCTCAGATGAGCATAAATTCGTGTTTTTAGCTCTTTCATGCTAAATGGTTTCTCCATATAATCGTCTCCACCGAACATCAGACCCTTTATTCTATCTTGGACTGTATTTTTTGCGCTCACAAAAATGATCGGACATGAAATACTTTCCCTAATCTTTTGACATAATTCATATCCATCCATTCCAGGCATCATCACATCGAGTATAATTAGGTTCGGATTTTTTGGTAAAATACGCAAAGCTTCCTCGCTGTTATAAGCACAAAACACCGTGTATCCTTCATCTTCTAACGAATCCTTTATAAAAGAAACGATGTCTCTCTCATCATCGACTATTACGATTTTCTCTTTCACTTCGTATCATCCCATCCAATTTCGCTTTTTCCATACAATTATACTAATTATATAACTTATAAGAATAATTAGTAATACAAGCAAAAGTAATGTATCATTCTGTTTCCCTAGCACTTGAAAGATGGAATCCGTAAAAGTTAAAAAGAAAGATAAATGGTCAGAGACATATATGCTACCAATTAGGAACCCAATAATTCCTACATAAGCTAAAATGACATTTGGCATGAGCACACTAATAAGACTACCTATTGTGATGACCGCCAAAAGGATTAGAAAAGAAATTCCATAAAACTTTAAGACATACACAAAAGCTCCAAAAGGCATAAGTGAATCCGTATTGAAAAAGGACACCTCAGATACTAGTGGAAAGAATAATCTTCCATACATCGTTCCAACCAAACAAGTGATAAGTAGCAACGAAAAAGTAATCGTTCCTTGTACTCCCCATTTCACTATATATAGTTTGATACGTTCCTGAGGTCTTAATAAAATGAAACGAAATGCTCCTGATGTATATTCCCCATTAAAACTATCCACTACAAACATGGGGATTAATATAAAAAGGTGAAACAGGCCTAACTCCCTTAAAAGGAAAGGAGCAGTGTTTAAGGAATTTAACATAACAATATGATCTGGATCATAAAAGCTCCTACCATCAATCAAAGTTAGGAACAGACATTCTAGACCAATTAATGCAATGTATATAACGATGCCAATCCAAGTTTTCTTTCTTTTAAACGTACGCTCGAACTCACTTATCCATATTTTTTTCATTTTGATATCCCACCTATATAAAAGAATCTTTTTTCTTTGTCATCAGCATTGTTAAACAAGCGAATACAAAAGTATAAATACCTATTACAGAAAAGTTCCATCCCATCCAATAGTTTTTTTCTGCAAGCATCAAAGTAATTCCCTGCCATTGGATCATTGGAATAGACGTGAAAAATAACTTCATATAAAGAACTTCCCCTATTAAATCTTTGATATAAGGAAGAATATGAGGGTACAAAAGAGAAAATAACAGAAATCCTATACCGCTTCCAATAGCTGTAGTAGTCGTACGACTAACAACTGCAATGAAAAACAGAATGGAATTCATCGCTACTACGGTTGAAATTGCTATACCATAAAACTTCAAATTGTATATCATTCCATCAAGTATTGTGGCCAAGTCTTCGTGAAAGAATAAAGGAAATTCTTTAGGGGTAGAAAAGATAATTACTCCAAGAAAGTTACTTACAATAAAATAAGTAAAAAAGAACAAAAGAATCGTACCGAGTGAAACTATAAATTTTGCAAGCAGGATTTCTGTATAGGAATACGATCGAATTAATACCATTCGAATTTGTCCGGTCCGATATTCTTCCGTTACAGTCAAAACAACAATAATGAGTATAATTCCTTGAAAGGCTGTTATGAGCATTTCAGAAAGACCTAAAATAGGGAAATTCCAAGCATTGGTATACTGCGCTAAATTTGTCGATAGCATTTCATTTTGACTTAATAAATATTTTGCAGAGCCTAAAAGAATGATAGGGATACTAAAGAATGAAAACCATGTAGTTTTTCTACTCCATAATCTTTCCCACTCACTCCGCAGTAATCGTTTCATCGAGACACCAACTCAACAAATGCATCTTCTAAACTTTGGTTACTTCTAGCTAACTCATCCTTATGGCCAGACCATAACATTTTACCCTCACGAATAACAATAATTTGACTACAAACCTTCTGTAATTCATCTAATAGATGGCTTGAAATCAGTACGGTAATCCCATACTTTTGATTGAGTCTCAATATAAGCTCCCTTAAATCCCGTATTCCCATAGGATCTAATCCATTTACTGGTTCATCTAGTATTAAAAAGGATGGTTTCCCTAATAAAGCTTGCGCAATCCCCAACCGTTGCTTCATACCAAGTGAATACGTACCAACTTTGTCTTTGGCACGGTCTTCCAAGTTAACAATTTGCAGAACTTCTTCTACTCTGTCCTTTTGTTCCGTTACAGTTAGCTGTGGATGCAGCCGTGCTAAATTTCTTAAATTTTCTTTACCAGACATATAAGGAAAGAAAATTGGGGACTCGACAATAGCACCAATATTCATTACTACTTGTTTCCTATTAGTAACGATACTGTTTTCATTAATATAGATGTCTCCGTTGTTAGGGCGTATAAGGCCAGTTAATAGTCGAATTAAGGTTGTTTTACCAGATCCATTCGGACCCAATAATCCACAAATTGTCCCTTTTTCAATCACAAAACTTATTGAATCCAATAGAACACGCCCTCTCACCTTTTTGGTAATATTCTGCACCGATAAAATATGATCATTCATATGAATCCCTCCTCGTATGCCATTATAAAAAACAAATATAAAGATTTTATAAAGTTCACTACTTATTTGGATTGAATGATTAGAACAAAGAAAAAGACTGAACCCTTTTCGGATCCAGCCTAGAAATTTATTGAGTTTTGTTTGACAACACTGGTTGAAGGATGAATATGACTACATATATAATGTGATTAATGCATAACGGCATAACGGCATATCGTCCATTGAATATATCCGTAAATTAAAATACCAAATCAACATGTTATTTGGTATTCTATAAATTTAAAGCGACTTACCCTCTTTCGAAACTAGGAGAATACTGCAATTTTACGAGCAATAGATTCTGTTAAGCGCGATGCTACTTTTGGAACAGCCCATTTAATAATTGGTGTTAACATCGCACCCGATATTCCACCAGCATGGACTTCTACTGTACAAGTCATTGTCGTTTTACCATCAACTTCTGCTGCGGTAAAGTGACCGCTTCCTGTAAAATTATCCGTTAAACCTTTTAGTTCAAACGTAATATTGGAAGGTTCATTCCATTCGGTAATATCTACCTGTGCACGTATTGTCTTTTTAATACCCTTCACGTTACCTTCAAATGTCCAAATAGATTGCTTGTCATCGATAATTTCATGTTCTTTATAGGCTGGTACCGTCGTCGCCCATTTTTCAAGATCACTGACATAATCCCAAACTGTTTGTACATCTACTGGAATTTCTACTGTATGTGTTCCTGTTGCCATTATGATCCCCTCTTTCACTACGAATAAATTGTAAATTTAAATTCCTACATTGATATTATTACATACTAAGGAAAAACTTACATCAACCATTATACATAACTTTTCTTCTTTCAATCACTTGATTATTTATAAAACCAAAATTTTTTAATCCTCATTTGCTACATTACTGAAATAATAAATATGACGGTAACTGATGTTAATTTTCATAGACTGGTACAATTTCATTAAATTCTGTTCTCTTTTTCTCACTATCGAATACAACTGTTTTATTTAAGAAGAAATAAATTCTTAAACCATCTTTAGTTTGTATAATCTTTGCATATTCACTTTCTCCGTCTTTTACCTGTTTTATATTATTATCAGTTATAACTCCATAACGAACAAAAAAATCATCAAAATTAGTAAATGACCAATTTATTCCATCTTCTGTTTGAAGAGGTAATGCACCTCCTCCTAAGTGCCACTTCCATTTAGCACCTTTTAATTTGATAAATCCATCGTAAAGATTGTTGTCTTTCGTATAAAAAACCAGCATCCCGTCATTAACAACTTCTAAATGAATTATCTCTTCTACCTCCATATGTGCCTCTTTCATTTCTTCCAGTAATTGTTCTTCAATAGTATTATTTTCAACATTACTATTACAGGAACTTAATAGAAGTAAACAAACTATTATGCTGAGTTTTACACTTATCCTTTTCTTCATTTTTCTAGGTCCTCCTGGTCATAAAACTAAACCGCTCCTTATTATATTGAGCTGCAAAAGAATTTCATTTATCAATATTATTCTCCCCATATTTTACCCAGAGCCAAAAAGTAGTGACAGCAGTAATAGGTATAAACATTGCTATTCTTTCAAAAATTTTAGAGTCTTGCATCAAAAAAAAGAACATTAATATTCCAGAAGATATAAATACGATAAAAAATTTCCGCATACCTTTCTTTTTATCCATCTTATCTCCCCTCGTTGAACTTTACTTATTTGGTTTAGCACTAAAAATACTAAAACCAGTTACTATACATAGCAATAACAGCAATAATAATCTTAACCAGTCCATTGTAAGCCAAAACTCACCGCCATTAACGATATCTGGGCTTAAACCATACTCATCCACAAAAATACCTAAATTCCAAAATAATCTAAGCGAAATAAGTAAGGAAAAGAAACTTAATAAAAATACCGTAATCGAAAAAATCCGTTTTCTCATTATGAAATCCCCTTTAAAACAAGTATTTTATCTAATTCCCACAAACCAGCGTTAATTAGAAGAAAATTAAAAGTAATGCTCCTGTAATGAAACAATAATAAGTAAAATAAACTAGCTTCCCATTTTTCATAATCCCCATAAACCATTTCATCGCAAAATAAGTCATTAAAAGTGTTGCAATAAATGCAGCTAAATATGGAATTGCTAATTCAGCTTTGTTCGGCTCATGTAGAAAATCAGAAAAACCTAGTATAACTCCGCCCAAGCTCACTGGAATATACAACAAAAACGAAAATCGTAAAGCCGTATCTTGTTTCATACCAACAGCGATAGCCGAAATAATCGTAGCACCTGAGCGACTAATCCCTGGAGTTAATGCAACTGCCTGCCCTAATCCCACTATAAAAGCATCTTTTATAGTAATATCACGTTCGCCTTTATTTCCTTTTAAATTGCGAATTACCCACAAGGCGATCCCTGTAAAGAAGAGCATTATTGCAATCGTTGTCATACTAACGTTTTCTGCTATAAAATCGCTTAACAATATCCCAAGTATAGCTGCTGGAATCGTGCCGATAACAATAAAGAAAACAAAACGAAAATCACTCTTATAGCGATAATTTTTCGTTTTCACATAAAGCAATGAATTAATCGCGAGCCTTGCGATATCTTTCCTATAAATATATAATATGGCAAATAGAGAAGCTGTATTTGTTAAAATCGCAAAAGTAAACCCTTGTTCACCTAGCCCTAAAATCTCACTAGCAATCATTACATGCCCGCTAGATGATACTGGAATTGGTTCTGTAAAGCCTTGGACTAACCCAATAATAATCATTTTTATTATAAAAATAATGTCTAATTCTCCCATTGTGTCCCCCAGAAATTCACATTTTTATCTAATAAAGAAAACACTAAGCAACCGAACGGTCTTTGAGAAAAGCACCTGTTAATACTAGAGACTGGTTTAGATTATTTATCTATTTTAATGGTAATCTCTGAGGTATCCATTCCAAGCCTTTTCTTTAACTCTTCTGTAATAGAGAAAGTTATAGTTGCCCCTTTTGCCATATCGGCAAATTTGTGATGTATCGCGGTAACCACCGTTCCATCAGTGGCATATGATTCAGATGGTTCCGTGTTAAATGTTAAATGCTCATTATAATTCCCACTGATTTTTCCTTGAGTAAAAATGTCATTTGGTAAAACAACATAAGCTGGTTGTCTTTCTATCACAGAAATTTCAAATGTATTTTTATTAACTCCCACTACTCCATCTTTTGCGATAGGTGATCCATTGACTTCTAATTCATAATCCCATAACCTTATTGCTAAATCTTTTAATTGCGCGTCACTATAATCATTTAAAAGCTCATCAATCAATTGATTATAATAATCTGCTTGCTCTTTTGTATTGTTATAATTCGTTTGAATACTTTGCAATGTTTCTTGAAGTTCCTCATTCTCTATTTCTAATGCCTTTATCTTTGCATCCTTCTCATCCATTTGATTACTGTCTTCCAATGCACCTTTATCTATACAACCTGATAAGAAAAAAATCATGCTTAATGTTATTAATAAAGCTCCTTTTTTTTGCAATTCAATCCTCCTAAAATCGGCTAATCTTATTAACATCCTTATACTCCAACAATATGTGTTGAAATAGCAGCATTTTAAATTTCAAATTGAATAACTTATAATAATTCGCTTTCTTTTTTAGGAATACCTGCTTAGATAGGTAAATGCGTTTTTAGTTAGAGAAGAATACATTTATTGTTATATCTTCTTGTCTACCGTTTCCACCATCATTTGAGATACTACTTTTTATGTAATCATCCAATTCATTTGGTTTTCCATAGTAGATTCTTATAGCGGCAGAACTAAAATAGAATGGCTGTCCTGTTTTAACAACTTTAATCATATTATTCTTATTTGGAGAATAACTAGTGTACAGTTCTGTTTCTCTGTATTCCATCTCATAAAAAAATTCACCAATTGAATAAACCAAGAATGTACAAGCTATTCCAACAAAAAACATGAAAAACCAAAATAGCCAGCCACGTTTATTAGGATTTTTTATTTAATCATCATCCTCCAATTCTTATCAACCATTTTCTAACTTCATATTAAATCTCTACTCCTTAATATGACTTTATTTAGTGTATGAAGTTCCCCTTCTACATTTGTTTGCAAGTCCATGTTATGTTGTCTACACTTTAACCAAATTACAAAAGAGGAGTGTGGGAATGAAAACAAAACTTTTACTACTTGGCTTGTCAATTATTGTGATCATAATTGCAATTGTGGGGGTTCGTGAATTCGTTTGGTCCACACAGGTAAGTGAGGGTGATCAAGCAACTACTAATGCCATTGTTGAAATGTTTGTGGAAGCAAGCGAATCCAAATTGAATGATGAAGAATTTGGAAAATGGGCTTCGGATATGAATGTAATGCTTTCAGAAACGATGGATAACCCGAAATTAAAAGAAGCTAACAACGATGATGGTTTCGAATATTACTTGAAAGCACAAGAAGTCAATCGGCAATTTCCAAAGCACTTGATTATAGAAAATAAAGATCTCGAAAAGGAACATTCGAATTTGATTCTACTATCAAGTTATATCTTACATAATCAGTTCACTCGAACCGCACATATTGATCCTAACGGAGAGGCTAAGCAATCAACGGAACATGCAGACCAGTGGAAACCGACTGATGAAAGCATGTCAAGTATTTGAGTATCTAAAGCAGATTGTGAATGATATTGACGTTGCCCTTAACCATTATGGAGAAGGTAAAACTTTTGGTGTGACGCATTTTTCGAATGGCGAAAAGGTAAGCGAAGTTGAAAGATTTATTAAAGGATCTTAAAAAATATCCTTTAGAAATGTATGTCTCATGTAGCTAACTTAATTAGAATTACTTAAAATTAATGACTGCAATTTATCTAAGCATTTACTTTGAACATTCCTGATATAACTAAGGATTTCCTATTTGTTAAGTAATTTTTTGAGGAATGAAAAAGGGAACATCCGATTTAGGACGTTCCCTTTTTCATTCCATTAAAACCTCTTATAATGGAATAACTTTAAAGCTAATGAAGCCTGTTTATAAGCTGTGTTTCCCTGACCAGGCTCCTTGTATTTTACTAAGGAATACAATTTGTCCAATATGATACGCGTCGTGCATCGCTAAACTCTTCAGTTCAAGTACTAAGGATCTTTCTCCAGGAATCTGTCTATACAAATCTTCATCTTCAGATTTTGCTAGTATTTTTTCAAGTTCACGATGAACATCAAAGTACTCTTGTTTTGTTTCCTTCCAATTTTGAACCGTCTCAGTTGGTATTCGAAATGTTGATTCATTATTTTCTGCTTGGGGTTCATTCGCTGTTTCACCAATAAATCGCATCAGAAGTCTCTTTTTATAAAAAAGTAAATGACAAACTAATTCCCAAATGGAATTCATTGCCCCCTCAGCTGGTTTCCAGGTTGCCTGTTCCAAAGTAATATTCTCTAGTACTTTTTCAAGTGGTGGAAACCAGTCTTCTTCATCTAAGCAGCTTGCCCATTGTTGTAACAAAAGCGTCTTTACTTCCATTTTCTTTTCCCTCCCATTTAACAACTCCATTTATATATACTAATTCGATTTCCGTATCTAAACTCCTTCTTGTTCAACTAAACTCCCCCTTAATTCAATAAGAAAAAGTGCTCTACGCTTTCTTGAAGTAAAGCACCATTTAACTAAGGGAAAATTATTCACAAGCCCAATTTACTCTTTTTACCCCCCTAATTAATTCAATTATCAGTAATCAAAAACACTTGATATTTCCCCAAATGAGAAAAAGTTGTTCAGTATCTTTTTTGGCTATTCGAATTCTATCTCCACATTTTCTTCTATCCAAGATGGGTAAAAATTGAGATCTAACCGAATAGGGTTTGTAAATGTAGTAAACGACTTATCTGGTAGTTCAAATTCGATTTTCCCCTCTCCTGGAGAATTAGTCACTGAACCTTTTACATAGTTAGATGAGACTGGTGTACGTCCCCCATAGTGTATATAAAATTCTTTTCTATCAGCATCTTTAAATTTTAAAAATCTGACCATATTCATATCGTAATCCTGACCTACTTCTACAGTAAAACTGAGACGATTATCCTCCACCTGCAAGTTGGAGAATATTGATTTGGAAGGTTGTTCTAAAAACTCTTTGGATTCCAGATCAATTAAAATGTATGCTTCCTCTTTATTCATTGCTGCGATTTTCCCAAATGTTAATGTTAGCTTCTTTGGCTCATAAAAGTAAAAGCTTTCTTTAAGTGGTACTTCCCATACATTGCTTTCCTTTAGTGGTTTATATGCATTTCCTGGGAGAGCAGACCATTTTCTTCCCTTTTCATCTACTAATTCTAATTCATCAAAAGGGCGAGCAAGAAGTTTCTTTGTATTATTAGGATTTTCTTCTATCCTAACAATTGTACGGATTGGATCTACTATTAATTCTTTCACTTTAAAATGTTGACCTTCAATTTCAACTTCTTTATTCACAACGATGTTCTTACTCTCCACTTCCATCTTTTTATAGGTAAATGGAATGTTGAAGTTCTCTATGACCTCCCCATTTTTTATACCTATTGCTAAAGACAGATTGTTTTTATAAGGAACATTCTCGATGTACTCAGAACCGCTGAAAACTTTGGAATCTGACTTTGTACTCAAAGGAAGGGCAGAATCCATAAAGTCGAGACCATATTGAACATTCATTTCTGACCATAAACGGAGGTATTTTAGTCCAAGTGAGCTTTCATCCATATCTTTTGTACGGACAGAATAAAAAATAACCATTCCTTTTTTGTCTGCAATTACTCCATCTAGTGTCACTGTAATACCGTTCTTTTCTTGAGAGAGATTTAAGGGTTGATAAAATTCATTTTCAACTGCAGCCGTTAAACCTCTATCTTGTTGTATAAGATCAATAATGCGTTCCATCCCTGGTATAGCTGCGACCTTGGTTGCGAACACAGGAGATACTGAGACTGATGTGATAAATGAGATGAGAAGAATTGCGGCAATCACAATTGACCATGAACTCCGTTTTATTATCTTGGTTCTTTTTAACACTCGCTCTTTTTTGGCTTTTTCGAATCCACTTTGTACTGCGGAATGTAACTTGTCCTTTGATACATGGACTTGTTCAATTGATTTCTTTCGCATCTCCAACTTCCTTTTCTCTTCCTCAAACACGTTTAACCTCTCCTTTCTCTTCAAATCCTGCCCTTAGCGTCCGCAATGCTTTATGTAATCGGGTTTTAATCGTTCCTTCAGGGGTATTCCACATCACGGCAATGTCCTTTATTTTGACATCTTCAAAGTATTTTAAATGCAATAACTCTCTTTCATAAGCCGATAAATTCAATAGTGCTTCCTCGAGTTCCAAAAAAGTGAAATCTTCGGTTACTCCTTGTATGTTAAGAATTCGTTCTTCCAACACTTCCCTATTACTTTTCTTGATGACATCTTGACAATAATTCATCATAATCCGGATTAACCACGTTTTAAAATAGGCTGGCTCCTTCACCGTTTTAATTCCTTTATAAGCTCTATATGTTACTTCTTGGATTGCCTCTAGTGCATCCCCTTCACTTTTCAAATAGGAAAAAGCCGTTCGATATAATACTTCTTCGTATGTATGCATTAATGTTAGAAATGCTTCTTCATCCCCTTTGATTGCTTTCTTCGCTAACATCTTTTCGCTCAAGATTTCACCTCATTTCATTTGCCCCTATCTATTAGACCTACAACTTTGAAAAAAGTTTTTAGAATGTTGGTTAAATAATTCATAGTCGAAACTTTAATAAATCAAAAAACATAAAAATAAATAGCCTAGTTCAACTAAGCTACTTATTTTCAACACTTATTTTTTGGATGCTAAGTTCCAAGCTATGAAAAATTCTTCTACAGAGGAATACCTGAGAATTCTTTCTTCTTCAACAGCCTTTATTGCAACTTCATAAAGTTCACTGCTTGCATCCCACTTTAAAAGTGATCGGTCTAGTTCTCTTCCTAAAAGCCCAAATGCAATTGCACCCATGTTGAAGACGTTTGTTCTTCCATCTATTTCAGCACCGTGCTGGAATTCTTCTGGTGACATAAATCTTGAAGAACCCCAAAGTCTCCCCATAGTATTTATGAATGGTTTTTTCATATATAGATCAATATCACAAATCTTTGTAATGTTATTTGTAAAATCGTATAGAATACTACCATCATAAAAATCAACGGCTACATAATTCTTCTTCTCCACATGTACATGAAATTCAAAAATACTCTTTAATGATGCTAAGCGGTATGCAATTGGTAATTGTTTATACCGAAAAAAAGGCGAATCTGGATGATTATACTTATGTGGTGGAGGGAATGACCAATGTGAATGTAGACATTCTCCATCAAACCAATCAAACACTAAAGCATATCCATTCTCCACCTCGAAATTTTCTAATAGATTTATCAAGCATGGGTGTTTCAAATTCTCATAAAGTGAAATAGATCTTTTTAAAGTTGCAATGGCATTCTCTGGTTGTCCAGAATAATGTAATGTCTTCGCCCCTGCATATTTCACAAACCTTTTCATACCATCTTTTTCAATTCCAAAAGAAATATTCCCAGAATCTTGTTCATCAAAAACACAAAAAACATCGCCAAGTTCCTGAAGCCATTCAAAATCATGTTTCTCTTTTAATCGAAATGAAACATTTCCTAAACAAATTTCTTGAGAATCGTTCATTAGAACCTCCAAAATTCTTATTTTTTACTAACTCTAACCTTCAAATAAAGCACAAAGTTATTTAGATAAAAAGTGAATATTCTATATTTTTAGAAATTAAAGCGCAATCTTATCGTTCACCAGCATAATCATTTTTAAGAAATCAGATTTAAAATAACCCCTTCAATATGTTCAAGCAGCTATGTATCCTGTATTATTTTCTAATGAACTATTATGATGTAAAAATTCATCACCCTTTGGCTAAATTTTTGGATAGAGTCCTTTAGAAATTAAATAATCCTCTGCTTCTTTAATTCTAGTTTTATTATATCTAACAAAAAACTCATATCGTCTTATCAACCATTTAAATGTCATGTCGCGTATATGTGTATCATCTCCACCTTGAATTAAGGGCACCGCTTTAGTAAAAGAATCAAAACTTAGTAAAGCAATAAAGCAATCCAAACTTTCAATTTTTTTCTTAGTAATAATCTCATAGGCATCTAACATCTGTTTTTTGAAATGAACTCCAAACCATGAATAACCCAATACAATTGCATTCGCCAAATCATAACGATAGTCCGATATTCGAGCTTTTTCCCAATCCAAAACGGTTAATTTTACTGCATTGTTTACTATTACATTCCAAAAATGATAATCCCCATGATTGAGAACTTTATTAAATTTTACCCCTGTAAATCTATCAGATAAATTCTCTAATACTTGTAGATATTTGGGGTCTTCAAACGCCATAACTCTAGTTTTCAAACTATCTATGTATTGATGAATATAATTCTCAGTCCAAAGGTCATTGTCACTGAAATTACACTCTATAGTATCAAGATCAATTGAATGAATAAGTGCAAGTGTTTCTCCGAATCTTCGATATGCCGAAATCGATTTCTCAGGATTCATTAAACACAGTTTGTCTAGTGTTAAGCCCTCTATCTTTTCCATAAGAATTAGTTGATTTTCTTTATCTTCAAAATAAACTCTTGGTACATTCATGGAATCAATAATCGTCTTGCTTTTAAGTATTGCTAACTCTTTATTAAACTTACTTTCTCCTAAATCAACTCTTTCATCTGTTGGAAATTTCTTCACCACAATCTCTTTAGAAAAAGTTTCTCCATTAATAGATTGTGTAAGAGTGAGCATGGCTATGTCGTTACTAAAACCATCTTTGTTTATTACTAAATTTTTTATATCGATCTCTGTTTTCATGGAACTTCTTTTTTGTATTAATTGTCTTATGCTATTGTAAATATCTACATTTTCCATATTAGTCCCCCAGCACTCCACTGTCTAAGGTTGTTATTCTAATCGTCTAGTAATATAAAATTCTTCACCTATACTGCCCCGTTAGAAAAAAACTCTACTTCTTACTGAAAAGAACTACCTATTTAACGTGAAACAGAGGATAGGTTTTAATCACAGAAAAATCAGTTTAATCGAAACTTATTCCAGATAACTTCGTATTAAGGTAAATAGGCTAAAAAGGAGGAAATATAATGAAAAGTATAGAAAAGGAATATCCAATATTGAAAGAAGACCGTAGACGAAAAGATAGTAAAACCAGAAATATTAAATCACTTATTATATTAGTTATAGGAGTTATTGGAATAACCATTAAAATAATATTTTTTAGCTGAAGTACTTGGATATAGATCAATCAACAACGTACCAAAAGTTGTCCTGTTCGTTTAAATGTAACATTTCACAATGGATTTCTAAGATATACTTGATATTTTGGAAAAACAGACCATCGAATTGATGGTCTTGTTTGACTAAAACAATCATTTGTTTAATTACATTATTCACAATGGTTACTTTTCAACATGAACTCCAAAAAGCGGTCCATGTATTTACTTTATATATCTTTTACCATGATTTTTGAAAGGTCTTTCTTAATTCATCTGCAACCCGAACTAACTTTTCCTTTAAACTATCAAACCAAGGTGGTGTATCATTTATTTCTTGGTAATTTAAAGAGCGTAATAATTTGGCGAACTTAAATAAGTTTGCATATCTTTGGTAATATGCAAATTGAGCCACTACATCATTTTCTAAAATCATTTTGGAGCGATATCCATTCAAAAAAGACTGAATTAGTAATTTTGAATGTGGATTGTCACCTTCCATAAAATCATCAAGAGCTGTAACAATATCAAGTGCATACCAGTGGTACATTGCATCATCAAAGTCGATTACATTGAAACTATGATCTCTATTCTCTTCAAAAAAGATATTATCTAATTGAAAATCATAATGTATCAATCCGTACACGTCATTTCCAGTAGGTATCGATTGAAGCCAAGTAGTTACTCTATTTAACTCCTCTAAGGCAACAAGTTCGGTTGGATGCTTTTGAAATACACTTTCCATAAACTGTACTGTGTCCAACCAATTTTTTCTTCTTTCAGATTCAGGTTCGAATTTTTTGGCCAAACAATGTAGTGATCCTAGTGATTTTCCCCATTCTTCCACCTGTTTTTCTGTAATTGTATCGGAATTCAAATTAATTCCTTTAGCAGCGCTAAAGGCAACTGCAAAATACTTTCCATCAGGAGTCATTAGTGTTTCAATAAGTTCTCCACTTATTGATTGAATTGGTGTTACAGTTGGATATCCATTTAAGTGTAAATATTGCATATACTCCAACTCAGCTTTTAATTGTTCAATAGTTTTCTCTTGCTCAAAACTAAACCTCAAAAAATATGGAACTTGATTACGTTCAAAAGCATACACAAAGTTTGAGCTTGCACGATACAATTTCAATGTTCCTTCGTCATATTCCCAGAATTGAATGAGCCTCTGGGCGACAGTATCCGATGCTAATACTCGTGCCATGTTTTCTAATTTCATCATCTCTTATTTTTCCTCCCATTACCTTTGAGAGGATTTTACTTTATTTAAGAAGTAATCCCTCTCATTAGCATGCTATTTTGAAATTTTTTCATTTTCAATAAGTCACCCCTTTCTTAAATTTCGGCTATAAAAAAGTCAATAGCCTGACATCTTCTAATTCTACATAATATTAAAAATCCCTCTATTGTAATTTCTTTACTACAATAAGAAAAAGAGCTGCCGAACCATGCTTGTTCAGCAACTCTTTAATAGGTTGTTTAAATATTAATTTAATTCAACATTCGAATGCAGTGTAAAATGATAAAGCTTTGTAGCTATTGTCGATCCACTGAAACTTTTTCTCCTAAACTACCATCATCTCGGATTTCAAACCTACCAATTTTTCCTGGTTCAGAAAGTATTGCCGTACCTTTTACTTGATGTTGCGAGACTTCCCCTGCATTACTCATATATTCTACTTGAGCGGTAAAGTCATAAAACTTAGGTGTGTTATTATTCTCACTTTTAGTTACTAGAATATCACTAACTTTCATTTCGTACCGAACGTTTTCGTCAAAGCCTAAATATCCATAATGGTATTTAAAAGCAATAACACTAGATATAAGGGTATCGAAAGCTTCGTCCATAAAGTAAGGTCCATACATTTTTTTCACCAAGTCCTCATAGGCAAGCCATTCATCTGACACACCCGACTCTTCAGCACCATTTACTTCATTAGCTTCAGGTGTGCTGCTGCCTATATCGGTCATTTTTTTATCTATATTTTTGACAATAACTAAATACTCTTCGTTTGGAACTGTAAATTCCGATTCAAGAACAGCACGGACCGCTTCTTTATTTTTATCTTCTGTTGAAAAAACTACTTCTTTTTGGAGTTCAGACTTTTCTCCCGAACAACCCACAAACAATAAACACAAGCTGATCCAGAAAAAGATACTTCCTATTTTATTAATTTGTTTGTAATCCACACTAATTTCCCCTTATTATCATTTGGTTATATTCAAATTATTTTGTTAATCGTAATACGTAAATAAAGTTAAAAAGTTCCACTTTTCTATATCTTCTTTTTTACACAAAACTACTATATACCCTTTTTCTTATTAAATTATTATTGTTGTTATTCTCAAATTAAAAAACTGAAATAGAAAAAGCATCACAAATGGTAGCAAATCATCTAACATATTTGCTACCATTTGTGATGCTTTTAGTTATATATACTATTAACACTTGAACCCATCATCATTCAAATGCCTTTTTGGAAACTTAATATTTCTCCACTTTTGAAGTCCAAATTCGATGAACATAGTAACCATTTATCTCTATTTTATCTAAATGCACAGTAACCTGTACATTTAGATAAGCTGCCCATTGTGGAAGTAGTTCGGTTAAATAATCAGTTACTTTTCATCTGGAGTTGCATAACCAACATTTACCTCTCTAAATAAACCGTTTGAGAAATCCGGATACAATGAATTTGTCCACTCATAAACTTCCATTTGAGAATCAAAAATCCTCTCATCTTCCGGATATTGCCCATTGATTCATTGGATTTCTATAAACATGGATAAAACCATGATAAAATTGTTCAATTACCTTATCTCTATTAAAAGGCTCATACTCCTTATTATCACTCTATTTCCTATTTCCATTATCGAAGTAATTTCTTCTTGTAAATTAATCCAACTATTTAACTCGGTGTCGTAAAGCTGTTGAAAATATTCTTCTGAAAATGTTACTGCTTGCTTTTCTTCCTCTAATAGCAAATGGAAACTAGTTTTTTGACACAGTTCATACCATTCTTCAGTAAAATATTTCATTTTATTACCCGCTCCTCTTTCTAAAGGATTAAGTTCAAGTTTATGATTAAGCTCGCGTATGTTGAATAACTATTCGTACCCACCTTGGGGCTCTGGGAGTAACTTATATTCATCTTTGCTTTTAATTATATTAAAGACATAATTTCTCAACTCAATTAGTTGGTTTGCATCGTTCGTTGGTTCGCAGTATTCCCCGGAAACTAAATGTGTTATCACTTCACCATTGATAATAATTTTCCATCTATCCTCTTCGTACGGCACTTGCATACAAACCGATCCATTTATAGGTTTAGGTGTAAATTCCTTTGTTTTTGTTATATTAATTTCTTTCATTTTCCCATAAATATCTTTCATTTCTTCTTCTGTTAAGATTAACTCTGTGGACGCAGTACCATCTGTGATTAAATCCTTAGTTACCGTTCCTTCGAAAGTATTAATTTCATTCTTTTTTTGAATACCAAACTGAATAGAAAAATCAAAATCACTAGGCATATCTTTTGGCATACTTTGAATAGTAGAATTGGTTACATTTTTAGAAATCTTGTTGTTAAGTTCATCCTCATTATCGCTTTGTTGACAGCCCAATAACCCTATTGATAAAAAAATGAAGAATAAAATTAAGCTAAATTTTTTCAATAAAATCACTCCTTTAATAATTAGACAGAATTTTGTAGTTTTCGTTTCAATGAATCTTGTAGTAATTTGTTCAAATAACTTGCTTGTTTAGTCAATAAGAAAAATGCTTTACCCCTTTTTTGAAGTAAAGCACTCGTTAGTTGAACAAGCTCATTTATTAAATATGGATAAACAGGGCATCATCTGACTTAATCGTGACCAAAGGATGTTCAGGCATGTTCTCTTCAGTCAGGAAAATTTCTTTATCAAGAACGCTCGATAGCTTTTTCATAAACCCAAATACGGCATTAGCTTCATTTAGACTTTTAATATCTATTGGATTAACGTCAAATTCCATTTCGTCTTTTGAAAAGAAATGGCAATTTATCAAAGCAGCACCGTCGATATCAATAGACAATAAAATGCTATGATTTTCACGTTCTTCAAACAACTCGATAACATTTTTTATTTCATTGACTGTTTCTAATCCATCTTTATACAAAGTAATCTCCCAACGAGATAAGTAAATCCAATCATAGAACTTTTGCCAATCCACTAAATCCACATCAAGAACATATATATCCCTTAGACTTCCATCATTGAAAAATACATTATCCAAAACCTCACTAGTAATCTTACTTTTCATACAATCAATCCTCACACATAATATGTATCTGGGTGGCATTTGCAAAAGCATTAATAAATTCTATGCTCAACTTTATGTACAATACCTATTCATTTAGGTAAGTATCCCAATCGTAATCCTCTATTTTGTAAAACAAATATGCGTCATTTCTCTCATATGCACACAAAGGGGGTTCTTCAATAAAAGATAAAATAGAATCATCAATATTTAAAATGACACCTATGGAGATATATTGTAGGTTATCAGGATTATTTAGAAATTCATCATCTTCATATCCACTTAATACAGACCATCCAGTGTCTTGTTCATCTTTGGCATGATCTCTTAACATAAAGTTAAATTCTTTTCTCTCAAGCACATCATTGCTAACTATAATCTTTGCGTCAAAGTAATAATCCCATTCAGAAGAAGTAGGGTCTTCATATTCGGTGTCACATATATGTTCTGTTTGAAAAGTGATTTCTTGGCCATACTTTAAATTTTTAAAGTTTAGCGGTTCATTCGTAAGCATACCTTTGAAGTAATTTCCTTGCCTATAGCTTATTTCAACCCACATTCTTTCGCCTGCATATTCCTCGTTCTTAGTTGCTACAAAGATTAACTTAACAATATCTCCTACGTTTAACATATCTATTACTTGTTTGCTTGGAACATAAAAGGTATAAGGTGATTCTTTATTTCTTTCATACACATTATCTAAATACCAAGACATTCTTATTCCTCCTTGAACTTTTTACATTCTAACTTTTTTGCTGGATCACTTTGTTGGTTTAAGCACAGCACTTACTCCACTTATTGAAGAAGTTGCAACTCCCAGATTCTTTACAACCTATACATTTTTTCTTTTTTCAGTAATAGTCTGTGAAATAAATAAAAAATGACAGTTAACAAGCTCAAAATAAATAACTGTATTGCCGATATCCATAATATAAATACTAGATCTGCACCTAGTACAACCTCACCTGGTGGCAGTTCTTTAGGGGGAGAGGGAAATAAAATTTTATAAGAATATATAAAAACAGAACAAAAGAAACCTGAATAGATAGAAATTAAGTATTGATGCAATGCTAGTTTAAATTTTATAACTAAAAAGAAAATATTAAGAAGTATAATAACTAAAGGTAATAGGAAAAGTGTTAAAAAAAGCGAATCATCTAAAAATAATGGAGCCAAGCAAGAAATAACGATATTTACAAGAATCACTATTGAATAATTAGTATTAATCATCGTTATTCTCTTCGATTAACTGCATGTAGCCCCATCCTCCCCCTTTTTATCTTTTGTAGAGTAAGCTGTTTAAATAAAAGACACTTTAACTCAATAAGGACATTTAATGTCAAAGATTGTTTTGCAAATTAAATTGTTGAACTTTATCATAAGCCAAATTAAGAACATCAATTCTAGTTTTATTATGTGGTTCCAATTTCGAAATTATTTGCTTAGCAGTTTCAAAATTAAAGATTACGTAGCCCGTTTTTTCAAAATCAAACGAATAAGGTAAAAACTTATCCGCTTTAGCCAAGAACCATATTGTATATGTATCTGTCGATTCCCAGTACCAAGAGGCAAATGGGATCTTTTCAGACCCAATAGTCATACCTACCTCCTCCATCAACTCGCGTTCTAATGCCTCTTCGATACTTTCTTCACCTTCTAATCGGCCACCGATTGTCGTTAATAATTGTTCTTCTTTGTCCCAAGCCAATACTATTGATCCGTCTTTCATTATTGGCACACAATGTACCCCAGCAATTTCTTTATTCACTGGCAAAGCAGATATTGCATTCAACATATTTTCATTACCCCTGTTCCTATTAAATTTATAGAACTAAGCTGCTGCTTATGTAAAAACACACGCTATGTCTATAATTCTATTAAGTTGGCAATAATCCTTTTCTAGGGTAACGGAGTTATTACTGTCAAAATATAGCTTCGTTTAAAGTAGATATACGAATAGAGCGCTTTTCGCCACAATCGTTAGTGGAAAAGATGATTAGTAAAGGGAAGTTTATTGCAACACATCACTAAACATATCTCCAATTGGGCTGAAATTAATAAAGAGATAAATCCATAACAACTTCGACACGATTACGCAGCTCAATAGTTGAATAATAGAGTTATTATTAAAGCCACGAAAAGTCGTTTGGACCATAAAAAAAATGGAACCACATTTGCCTACGTTCAATTAAGAGGGAGGTTAAGGATAGAGTATTATCGCAAGAATTTTTAAATGGAAAAAGTGCAACTTGTTAACAGATGTTGCTCTACTTGACTAAAGCACTAGTTCCTTCTTTACTAGCAAAAATGAAATTACATAATCCTCCAATACATATGCTCTTTCTGATCATAATTAATGTACACTTGAAGTCCTTTCTTTTGGTTATAGCTCTTTAAAGCCAAATGTTCCTAATAGAAACAGGAAAAGATAAAAAATAAGAGCTAAGGAATTGATAAACAGTAAACCTATTCTTACCTCACCTTTAATTCCCACCCATCCAAAAATAATCCCTAACACACTAAACAGAAAAGGTAAAAGCGAATTTAATTTTATAATGAAAACAAATATTGCTTCACTCCATAGCATAGAAATTGTCATTATAAAAAAGACTCCCGATAAAAAAGAGAAACACTTTTTTAGTGTTTTTGAATTGCTCTTCACAATAAAATAGTAACTTAGGATTAGAAATAGTACTAAGAAAATCCAAACCATTATTTCACCTCATCTCTTAAAGTAAAAAAGTTTTTTATGTAATTTATCAAGATACCATTTAATTGAAGTACATTTTTAACATTTTAATGTAAATAAATTGCAAATTTATAGCTATATAACCCCGTCAGTATTTGTTTTCTCAAACTTTTTCATCGTGAATTGTTATGGTTCTATTTAGAAGCAATATATAAATTTCTATCATTGCTTTATTCTCTTTTCTACTCTTTGTACTAAACTATCGAATGCTTCTTCCGCATCTACTCGACGTCGTACAGTACAAATTAGAGGATACGTAGGACAAAGTTGGATTAACTCTTCCTGTGCTATTTCGATAGGTAAATCTCCATCTACCATTACATCCCAAAGTCCCTGCTTATTTTTATAGGCAACAGCTTGAAAATCACTTTGCTCATTTCTATTAAAATAGATATGCCAATGACGCAAGGGTAAATGCTCTTCAATTTCCTTTGCATAGTCACTATAGGAAGTTGTAATAAAAATAAGTTCCATGTCTTCCGTCACTAGATTAGCAGGAATATATCCCTGACTTGGTAAATCTTCATTATCATATAGAGCACCTGCTAACCAATAAGCTAATGACTTCTTTGCATTTTGAATTGCTTCCTTTTTCGTGGGACCCGAGCTCAGGGGTGTCTCCCACCCATACTTAGGAAGCAAGGTTGGGAAATAGATATGGAAACCCTTTTCTTGCTTAATAAATGCTGGATATATTACATTCTCAAATGACATGTCAACTGCACCTCCCCTTAATTTGTCTGTAAAATTTACATCCAAATTGTTTTTTTTTCACAAAGCAATTGATTTAATTCAACTACACTATTTAAAAGATAAAGGTTTTTCTGGTCTACGAGGGCAATATTTGCAATGAGGATCACTACATTTCGGTTCAATCCAACTATTACATTTAGGACAAAAATAAGTATCAAAATCATCATAATATACCAAATGAGTCTTGCATTTATAACAAAATTTTTCATGTTCAATTTGTACATAAATTTCAAAGTCATCTATAATCACTTTGCAGTCTTTTTCTACTATTTTCATAAATAAGCTCCGTTAGATTAAGTGTAACATTTCACAATGGACTACTGATATTCACTTGATAACTGTTGGTCTTGTTTAACTAAATCATCTGGTCGATCAAATGAATACCTTCACAATTTGACTACTAGTATTTATTGAGTTAAGCTTTTCTTAATTGTAAAGGAAAGGCTGAAGATAATGATTCGTCGTTTGAAAAAGTTTAAAAATGTTGCTGTGGCATTAAGCTTCTAAGTAGACGGAAAAATCTAAAATACTTAGAAGCGAGGCATAGTTATGAATAACTCCTTATTTAATCATTGGTCTGAAATTAAATATTTAAAAGATATAGTGACAAATCCACTTATTGAAGTGGGAGAGTATTCCTATTATTCAGGTTATTACGGAAATCAAAACTTTGAAGATGGTTGTGTAAAATATTTATGGGGAGATTTCAAATCTCAGAAGCTTTTCAATCCTATTGAACAATTTGGTTGGCATCTTGATAAGCTTATTATTGGAAAATATGTTTGCATTGCAAGTGGAGTAGTCATTTTAATGGGTGGCAATCATAATCACCATTCTGAATGGGCTACGGTCTATCCATTTGTTGATCAATTAACAAAATCATATGAACCTAAAGGTGATACAGTCATAAAGAGTGATGCCTGGATTGGTATGAACGCTATGATAATGCCAGGTGTTATAATCGGTGAAGGTGCAATCATTGCAGCAGGCTCTGTCGTCTCAAAAGATGTTCCACCATACACAATTGTTGGTGGGAATCCTGCAAAAGAAATAAAAAAAAGATTCACTGATGTAGAAATTAATAAATTAATGGAAATGCGATGGTTTGATTGGGATCGAAAAAAAATTGAAAGAGCAATACCTCTTTTATCAAATTCATCTATAGTTGATTTATATGATTTTTATAACAGCGAAGTAAAGAAAAAATAATACCGTTCGATAGACTACATTCTTAAAAGAGTGTAGTTTTTTTACATTCATAGGACTAAATTTAATTTGTCTCGTTCAACTAACTTGATACTTTAGTTAACCTGTAACATTTTACGACTTATTATCGAACTCTTCTTGAAATTTCGAACATAAAAATAGTCCCTTGAAATGATGGTCCTATTTTACTAATCCATTCGTTAGATAAGTCAGTACCCAACATCAATAATAAATTATTTTGAAATGCGAACTATATATCACCGAATTAAAAACAACCAATATTCCGAATTTTCTTATCGCACAAATTAGATTATGTTATACTTTTCAATAGTAAAAAAGGAGGTACAAGTCCAATGGTAAAAAAATTAAAATGAGAAAATCTTAAATTTTTTATTAATTTTAGAATAAACATGTAGATTTTCTCTTTCATGGAATGAATATTTAGAAAAGAGGAAAATAACGTGTTAAATAAATTAAGTGATACTATTTATTATTTATCTAATCAAGATGATAGAGAACGACCAACATTAGGACTGATATGTGGTGAACGATGTAGTCTAATAATAGATTCTGGTAATTCTCCTCAGCATGCTAAGGACTTTTTACTAGAAATCGAGAAACTAAATGTACCACCTGTTAAATATGTTATTATTACCCATGCACATTGGGATCATTTCTTAGGAATGAATGAATTTGATGCAACTGTTATAGTTAATAGTCAAACAGACGAAATGATAAAAGAATGGCAAAGTTTATCCTATGACGATAGTTCACTACAAAAATATGTGACAACAAATAAGATAAGTGCTATTTGTATGAAGATTATACAAAATGAAATGCCAAACAGGGATAGTTTTAAGTTGAAGTCTCCAGATGTAATCTTTGAAAATACATTAACTATTGATTTAGGTAATAAAGTTTGCATACTTGAAAGAATAAAAAGTACGCATACAGATGATTCTACAATCATTTATATTCCTGATGAAAAAGTTGTTTTTTTAGGTGATTGTGCATATGGTACAACTACAAATTCTTTATTTCATTACAAGCAATCATTGTTATTGCCCATGATTAAAGACATCCAAAAATATGATGCTGAAATGTTCCTACTTGGTCATGAATCAATCTGCGATTCAAATGAAATGAATATATATTGGAAAGAGTTAACAGCAGCAAGTCGAGTTGTAAAATCCACCTCTTTAGAAAATGCGATAAAGTCCTTTAAGAAAGAAAATAAAAGAGACCCTAATGATAATGAATCATTTTTCATAAAAGCATTTGTTAATGACCATATTATTCAGTTACAATAATTCTATAGATTACATGAATTAAATATAAACAATGGCCATCTCATTAAAAATTGAAATGAGGTGGCTTTTAATTAGTCGATAAGATATGAGGTTTTCTAATTACAATTTTTTCATTCTATTGTTCAAATGTGATTAATAACCCACCTGCTCTTGTTCAACTAAACTACCCCTTAGTTAAGTAAGAAATGTAATAATAGATATAACAAATATAATTATCATTAAAAGAAAGGGAACTAATGCACTTCTTATTTCTTCTTCGCCTTTAGCTTTATTAAACTTCTTTCTGTAATCAATCCAACTTAAAATTGTTGCAATCAAAATTAACATTACATATGGAAGTTCTTCCAAGTGGATCCCCCTTATCCCCCATATTTGACTGAAAAAATCTAATCCTTTTATAACTAACCTGCTCCGTTAGCACAATAAGAATAGTCTTCGAAATCACTATTTATACTCTTTGCTTTTCTTATAAACGTTTGATACGACCAATAATATAATCCCAATTCAATTAAAGGTATAGAAAATATAGGATAGGGTTTAGGAGTATCCGCAATCCAAATTATCTGATTTTTGAAAAGTCTAACTACTGTTAACAATTTTCCTAAATAAAATAAGACTTTTCCAATCTTGTTATAGTTTTTTAATAAAAAACATCGCTTACATTTCTCTCTTATATAACCATCTTAAACTAAACTGTTGCTTTAAGTTTAAAATGGCTATATAAGAGACGCCTATTAAACAATCGTGCCTATTCTTTGCTTAACATCCACTAAACCCCAATCCCTGCAAAATGGGTTTCCTCCCCATTCTTAAAAACTTTCAGGTACTCATAATCCCCTTTGAATTTTATTTTGTACAACTTATATGTGTCTGCTTCGCCTTCAGAATTAGAGATGTCGTTCAGGTAAATGTTGATCGAATTTTCGTCCGTTTTGATATCTATATCTCCAAAACCTCTTCCATCATCCAAGAAATCTTGACTAAGATACAAATAGCGTTGATTTTTTGAATGGTTGTATATATAAATGCCAGTCTCTCTGCCTTTATCATCATTTTCTACATTCTCAATAAAATTTTTCACATTGTCATTAGCGTTTTCGAAATTAATTCCTGAAATAGTTTCTTTATTCCCACCGCATCCAGTTAGAATGCCGCAAACCATTAAAATCAGAAACAATACTCGCTTCAAATTTCTTCAACTCCTTAGTTTGTTTTCCTTGACCTTTTCACACTTCGCTCAATTATTGAATACAAGTTAAACTACATTCTGGAACTAACACGCCTTCTTAGTTCAAGAAAAAATTGTCTATGAATCTCCATAAAATATAAGTAACTCAATCACTCTAAGTTTTTGGAATTAATTTCAATAATTTTTCTCCACGCTGTTTATAAGCATCAAAGTGTTTTCTTAATATTTCTTCATTTTGATTTTCTAACATATTAATTGTATTTCTTACGAAGTTCCAATTAATACAGCCAGATAACCATATTAGTGAAGATAGACGGTCAAGATCATTTTTACAAAGAAAATCATTTATTTTGTAACCATTCATAAAGGCATTTGCGACAATTGGAGACATTTCGATTGAAGCTATTCCATTTGTTCGGGAATACCATTTGATTAGCCAAGCTAACCCTTCAGTCCTATCGCTGTAGCCAATTGATTCAAAGTCTACAATACCTTTTATTTTTTTATTTTTTCCCATATAATGTTAAGTGGATTTAAATCTGATTGTATTATAAAGTCATAATGCTTCGTCCTTGCATTTTCTATATGATATTCGGTTGTTTCAAGATATTCATCGATCATTTTTATATTGGTTAATGAAATGTAAGATGCTTTAAATTTAATCCGAAGAGTATCAACAAAATGGGAATAACCTACAAGTTGAGATTGCTTTTGGAAGACAGAACTTTTACTTATATATAAACTCGAAATATCGTGAATCTTTCTTGCCATTTTACCAAATTCCTCTGCAATGTACTCATCACACTGAGTTATATGTTGACCTTCAATCCATTCAAATAGTATAAAACGATATATTTCATTTTCCCATTTAATAGTGGTGAACGGTAAATCCTCTGAAATGGGTAGTAAATGCATAAACGGAACTTGATTATTTACAAGGAATCGACAAAACTTTGTTTGTTCAAATAAAGTATCATTTGAGATTTCACCAAATATATTGTTTGGGGAACGATTATTGCTAATGAATCTTGCTGAAAATGGTTTTCCATCAGCAACTATTTTGTAATGCAGGTCACTATTCCAACTGCCTTTGTGTAACTCTTTTTCTATGAATAATGATTCGTTTCCTAATGAGTAAGGTTCAAGTGCTTTTTTTATCACTTGGTACAATTTCACATCTCCTTAGTGTTACTTCTTTTAAATTTAGAAAAAAGGCTTTACTCCTTCTGGAAATAAAACATCCGTTAGCTTAAAACTTTCCTTGATTTTGAGTCTATTATATCTACTAACTCATCTATTGTTCCAAAACACTTTTCGATTTCAGGCAAATGATAAAATGTGCTAGTTGTTTCAATGTTATCTACTTCTTTGTCGGGTGAGTAAAGATAAATTTTTTTATTATTTCCCATAGCAATACCTAATTCAACATGGCTTCCTTTTCCTCCTGGTAATAAAACAATAACAAAATCCGCTTCTATAACAGCATTTTTTTCCTTTTGACCTATTGCCTTTAGTTCTTTCAATGTTGTTAAATTCTCATTTACAGTCCAGTCATATGTATGGATAAATCCTTTATTTATTAACCTTTTGCTAACATATCTAACCTGGTCTATATTTTTTAAACTGGATGCAATATAAAATTTCATAATTTTTCTCCTTTTCCTATCATATTTCTTACTAACTCTTATTCAACTTAACCCCCACGTTAATTCAATAAGTTAATATAAAAATAGCGATAATCCCTTCCAAATCAATTCCCTATAATTGAATCAACACTTGTCTTAATATTTTTCATTTAAGTCATTAATTATTTGAAGAGCTTCATCTACACTTGATACATCAAAAATTTCCACGTTCGTCTTTAGTTCATTTTGGACTTTCGCTACTTCTTCAGCATTTTCACTAGGAACAATCATAAATGAGATACCGGATCTTTCAGTGGTTTGTATCTTTTCTTTTATATAATCGACAGAAAAGACATCCCCCTTTTCATTAATTGCTCCAGTAACAGCAATTGGTATTTCATTTATAAATTTGCCACGTTTGTACAGTCCACTCAACACTAAGTTAAGCCCTGCACTATCCCCACTAATTTGTTCCCGATTAAAAAAGTTATTGAGCCTTTCGTCTTCTTGTCCTAAGTATTTTTTTACATTATTTTCACTCTCTTCTATTAACGTTGTTTGAAACCAAGATAATATCACTCTATTTTTATTTCCATAGATCATACGATTATTGAGTTTTGTGATAGTTAATACATCCTCTTTTCTTGTAGTCAAAATTTCTTCAAATTCTTTTTTGTTCCTTATGGTAATCACTTGAACGGGCAACAAAAATATCCCAGAATCTTCTATCGCTTCTGTTGGTTCTACATACAAGTTGACCAAGTGTGTTGGTGTTGTAAATCCTAAAAGAAGAAACTCATAGCAAAATAGAAGAAAGAGAACAATTACGGCTATTGAAATATAGCGTTTTTTCCCACATTTTTTTCGAAACACAAACAATGAGAGCAGCAAAACCATTAAGCCGATGAACAATACACAAAGAAACATCAACTCACCAATAACATCTTGTAAATATAAAAATAAAAATACAAGATAGAAAATAATAGTTAATATACCAGCAATGATACTTGATTTAATCATTTAGTAGCTATCCCCCCTTAATTGTCTATTATGTATTCTTCATCAACTAAGCTGCTGTTTTCTTTAATACGTTTGCTATGAATAGAAGTTCCAATATTTAATAAATTAGCCAAAATTATTTTAGTCGTACTAGAATTATTATTTGTCTAATGATTCCTCCAATTCTTTAAGCAAGTCCAACGGTTCAACTTCTAACCCGATTAACTTTACGTTCCAGTTAACACCAACTAACAAATCATCTTCATTCATTCTGTGTATCCAGTTATTCATAAATTCCACTAACGATAAGGAAGTTGGTTTATAATGTGACCATTCTTCCACTGCACATTGTCGAGCATATGCTTCATCTGACCAAAATAGCATGACAGCTGTATCTTCATATTCATTCGATTCACATACACACCATCCATCTTCACTTTTTAATCCCCAAACAGTCATACTTTCTGAAACTCTTTTTATAAAGTTTTCATATCGTCTTTTGGAATTTATAGTTAAGTCAAGTTCCATAGTTAACATCCTCGTTTCTTTGTTAGTAATAAAATATAGTTCAGAAATAAGAGTCGGGCAGTTTTAATCTACCTTATTTAAATCAATAGCAGATTAGATTATATATCAGTCTTTCTATCCCCCTGCTCTCACTTAGGTTAATCACTATTTATTGGGGGTATACTACCACCAACAAGGACCGATTAAATTCAATTTAGTAGGTGGAAAAGTTATGAAAAATAGTTGGAATATTTTCAAGACAGACATTCAAAATATAAGTAGAAATTGGGTCGCTGCAATTCTTATAGGCGGATTGGTTTTCCTGCCATCTTTATATGCATGGCTTAATATTTATGCCTCTTGGGATCCATATTCTAAAACTGATCAGCTTCCGGTTGCCATTGTAAATGAGGATGTAGGAGCAAAAGTTCGGGGGCAACAGATAAACGTTGGAGATGAACTGATCGATATATTAAAAAATAATCAAGACATGAAATGGTCTTTTACTTCTCGAAAAATTGCTATGGAAAAAGTGGAATATGGTGATTATTTTGCCGTCATTATTATCCCTAAAAACTTTTCCGAAAAGTTAGCTTCCGTCGTTTCGGATAACCCCCAGAAAGCGGATATCGAATACTATGTAAATGAAAAAATAAACTCTATTGCGCCCAAAATAACGGAAAAAGGTGCCACAGTTATTGTACAAAAAGTTAGCAGTCAATTCATCTCAAGTGTCAATGGAGTCATTTTTGACCTCTTTAATGATTTAGGAATTGAAATAGAAAAAGACCTACCAGATATTCAAAACTTCGAAAACTATGTATTTAAAATGGAGCAAGACTTGCCCCATATTCACAACTTGCTAACCGGTGTTCAAAAAGATGCTTCTTCCGCACAGAGCATTATCACCCAAGCTACTTCCATGTTACCACGTGCCGAACAAATAACGACTGAAGGTTTAAGTTCCATCGAAAGAACAATAGATTTCTTGACGAAGGCACAAAACCGCTTAAATGAAATAACCCCTCAAGTGGAGAATGATTTGGAAAAAGTATCAAAGATATCAAAGAGTACAAATGACTTTCTTCAAAGCGTTCAAAATGTCCCATTAGATTTTACTGAATTGGACCGAGTAAAGGAGGATCTCGATAGCAAGATGACCTCCAATATCCAAACAGTCGACGCGATTAGTAAGGATCTTAATTGGTTAAAGGAAGTATCCAATAGCTCAAATGATTCTAGTGTGGAAGCAAACAACGAAGAACAAACAAAGCTAGACGATGCAATTGATAAAACGAACGAACTGAAAGCTTTTTTACAAGAAGCGCAAACGAATACACGAACAATCGATACACTTGTAAAAGATAAAGAACAACAATTGCAAAAAACGTTAAATGATTTACAACAAATCGCTCAGAATACATCAGTTCAACTGGATGCTTTTATAAACGAATACAAAAACACCATTGAACCAACTGTTCTTTCCGAAGTAGCCAAAGCAAAAAAGACGCTAGGAAATGCGAAAGAAATGCTGACCAGTATACAGTCAACTTTACCAGAAATCGCTCATACTCTTAATAACGCAGACGCCCATATTAAAGAAGGAAAAACAACATTGGATCAAGCATTGGCACAATATCCATATATAAATGATAAAGTGAAACAGGTAGCAGATAGGATACGGAAAGTTCAAGGAGAAACTAATATCAATGAAATAATCCAGTTACTACGCAATGATCCACAAGCGGAACGCAGCTTCTTTGAAGAGCCTATCGTCTTGAATGAAAACAAACTTTTCCCGATTGCAAACTATGGAACAGGTATGACTCCTTTTTATACAGTTCTTGCTATATGGGTCGGTTGTTTGCTTCTTATCTCACTTCTTGCTACAGATGCCAATCATGAAATGAATGTAAGCGAACGTCATGTATACTTCGGCAGATTATTTACATTCTCAGCCATTGGTCTTTTCCAAGCATTAATCGTAACAGTAGGTGACATTGTTCTATTAGGTGTAGATGTCAAAGATTCTTTATGGTTCATTTTATTTGGGTTTCTTATTAGTTTCGTTTTCATGTCTATTGTTTACACGCTTGTTTCGGTATTTGGTGATGTAGGAAAAGCATTGGCAATTATTATGCTTGTCTTGCAGATTGCAGGAGCTGGCGGAACCTATCCAGTCGTTCTATTACCAGAGTTTTTTCAAGCGATTAACCCTGGACTCCCTTTTACGTATGCAGTGGATATTATGCGAGAAGCTGTAGGCGGCATAGTTTGGCAGAGGGCAATACGAGATGTTTCTTTCCTTCTGCTCTTTAGTTTAGCATTTTTACTATTCGGCACCTTCTTTAAAGAAAAGATAAACCGGAAAACCAAACTAATGCTTAAAAAGTCACGAGAATCTGGATTATTTCATTGAACTTTATATCAACAAACATGGAATAAGGTAATAAATATTTGAATTCTGCTTTAAATAATGGATGTTTTGGATGTAAAAATAGACCATCGAATTGATGGTCTTGTTTAACTGAAGCATCCATTACCTTAATTCATTGACCTTGGAAGTAATACTTTTTTACCATTTCATATTACAGGGACAACTTACAAAGTATTGGCTGCCTTAAGTTAGTAATATTGAACAACTCACAATCAACGGTAAAAGAACGCAATTGTAATAACAAATTCTTCTTCAAATAACCTTGAAAAATACCCTGAAAAATCATCTTGTATTCTACCCAGTTTCCTTTTGCTTATAGAAAATTGCTCTCGAATATATCCTAACTGCACTTTTGCTGCATTCACTTAAGCGAAATATTGAACTTCTGAATTAAATCCTTAAAAGCTGGTCTTTCATTCCCATCTCGTCCAATCACAGCTTCTGCAGTCACTAGTGAATTCAATACTGCTTCTTCCGTCGCTTCTCCTACAGCTCTAAAAGCTAAATCTATATCTTCCTCATGAATTTGAGGGATTGCCATTAGATATTCTGGTTTATCATGCGGAATCTTGGTTGCTGTTGAAAATCCTATTATGACCTCGCCACTTCCATTTGTAATGATCGAACCCGTTCTAGATAAACCAGTAACAGATCTTTTTATGATCCGGTTCAATTGTCTCTCGGACACTGGAAGATCGGTTGCAACGATGATCATAATGGACCCTTTATCCTCTTCTTTATAAGATTCGAGGATTGCTTCTTTTAATTCTTGACCAACCGCTTTACCCTTAACCAGCAAATCGCTTAATATGCCGAAATTCGACAACACCAAAACCCCGATAGTATAGTTTCCATGATCCATTTCCATTATACGAGAAGCAGAACCAATCCCACCTTTTAATGAATAACAAAGCATTCCAGTCCCAGCACCAACTGTTCCTTCTTCGAATTCAGACGAAGTATTTTCAAGCGCTTGAAAAACATGTTCTGGCTTTACAAACTTTGCTCTTACATCATTTAAAAACATGTCATTGCATTCACCAACTATTGCATTTACCGTTCCAGTTGTACGGCCAATTTCAGAATTTTTTTCCAGCATATAATCAATTAATGTATCTGCTGTTAATCCGACACTTAATGTGTTCGTTAAGAGAATAGGTGTCTCTAAAGTACCTAACTCCATCATTTGAATTGTACCCATCGTTTTTCCGAAACCATTAATTACATGACTGGAAGCAATAAGCTTTTCTTTAAAGATGTTGCCCTGATGAGGCAAAATGGCAGTAACTCCAGTTTGCATATTCTTTTCGCTAAGCGTCACATGCCCGACTGTTACTCCTTCTACATCTGTAATAGCGTTATGCGGACCAGTTTTTAATCGACCAATTTCCACTCCGTAATCCCTTATTCTTTTTTGATCTAACATCTAGTCTCCCCCTTTTTAATGCAATGTTTTAGATATTTCATTTAATGTTAATATTAGACCTTGGTTAATAGTTAATCCACTGCTTTTTTCATAAGAAAAAAGAGTTGCCTAAGCAACCCTTTTTCTTAACTATAGCCCCCTTTAGTTGAAGAAGAAAGTATAGAAGTAGTGGGTACTTCAGTTACTTTTTATTGAAAAAAGCCGGTGCAGAATCTACGTTTGCTAACCATCGAAATTCTTTAGCATTTATACCGTCTTTAACCCATAGGTCTCCTTTGCTCCCTTTTTCAGTCTGTCGATACCAAGTAATAGATGACCCGACTACTTGAGGGGTATTATCTAATTCGTTTAGTTTTGGAAAGGTAATCTGCTTTTGTTCGCCTGATTTAATATTAATGACGTATAACTTTGTAAACATAGTTGGAACTGGTCCTAGTTTCCACTCCTTATTTTCTTTGGCACGTGCAACAATTATTTCATCTGTAGAAAACCATTCTAAATCTAGATCCACATAACCTTTAGGTGTATACTCCTGTAATTTATTTTTGAAGGGAATATCAGCAACAGCGGTATTTTTGTTTTCAACGAAAAACCTACCTTCACCAGATATGAAGGCTAGTTGATTTTTTGTAGGAGCCCATTTTATCCAATTTTCAAACCAAAGCATCTTTCCTATTACCTGAAACTGGTCTCCTACTGATGAAAGTACCCCTAATGTATTGCTATCATTGGACCAAGAAGCAGTGGGAGTTGCCAAAAAACTAACCCATTTACCATCAGCACTCCACTTAAAATATTCGGCATCAATAGCAAATAAATCAGTTGTATTTGTTTGAATGGTGTAAAATGGCTTTATTTTATTCGTATCAAGATTAGCATCTATTGGAACTTTGAAAAGGCGGACTGGTTCCCAACCAGAGGGAAGTAAATTAGATTGAGAAGAAACAATAAAATCTTTTCCATTAGGAAACCATTCAAAGTCACTAACACCTAATGATACATTCTCAAAACCATGCGGTCGGCCATTTTTTGTTTTTGTAATATTTAGGACACCCCCTGAAGTGTACGCCAGTTGATTTGATATTGGTGACCATTTATAATTTGTTGTTTCAATTTGGATATATGGCAGATAGTTTTCCTTTTTCTTTAAGTCATAAATAAACAAATTGGTGTTGTCGCCATTCTTATCCCCTGCTGTATAAGCGATAAATTGACCATCTTTTGACCACTTTGGATTGGAAACATACTTATCTGTTGTAAGTTGTGTTTCTTTATTGCCCTCTTTCATCCAAAGCTGATGGTCTCGTATAAAGGCAGCTTTAAGTAGAATTTCAGCAGTAGCTCCTATAGAAAAATTAAAACTAAAAAATAATATTAATATTAAAATCCGAATTGCCATTCCTCGCACCTCCTTGTACTAGGATGTACTTATGAATGACAAAAATTCGATAAGGAAACATAACAGTATTTGACATCACTAAGGAATCTTTACCTTCAAATATAGATATGCTTCAAAGTAATTAAAGTGTTTTTCAGTAAAGTTACATCTTAATAAAATTCTCTAAAGCATTTAAATTGCTTCTTAATCTAAACTGCCGCTTTAGTACAATAAGAAAGAAGGCTTTACCCATCTTGAAGTGAAGCATTCTTAATTCGCCATGGAAAGATCTCACTTAGTTATTAATAATCTCCACAATTTTTTGTTGAGCATCTTTAGCTTCAGGGATTGGCATTACAACAAACACATGATTCATTTTTGGATAAACAAATGTATTGTTCTCAATTCCTTGCTCTGTTAGTTTTTCCTCAAGTTTTATAGCATCTGGATATAAACCTTCGTGTGTTCCAATAAAGTGACTGATTTTTGCTAGTCCTTCAAAGTTACCGTATATAGGACTAATTAAAGGATCATCTATGCTCTTATCAGCTGCCCAAATTCTTGTAATCACTTCCATTCCTCCAATAGATAGCATCGGATCCTTTTTTTCATATTCAGGTATAAGAGGGTTATCGAGCCCCATATCAACACAGGCGGATAGCAAAATGATATCTTTTGGTTGAGGTATATTATTCGTCTTTAAAAGATGTGCCAAACCAAGTGATATATTTCCACCTGCCGAATCCCCCATTATAGTCAATAGTTTAGGACTTTCAATGGTTCCAAGGATTTCATTATATAGGTTTAAGAGTTTTGGGTAGGTGTGCTGATAATTATAATGAGGTACTTTAGGATAAATAGGGGCAATAATTTTTGCATTTAAAGATTGAGCCATTTTATCCATGAACCGCCAGTGAAAAATTAAAGGTTGATTAGTCCAGGCACCTCCATGTATATATAAAATTACTTTTTGTTTTAAAGAGTTTTGGTCATTTATTGTGAAAACCTTGATGTTCTCAATTACTTGCTCCTGAATATTACTAGAAAATTTAACATTCCCTATAGCGTATGGCTTAATATTCTCCGTTCCCCTTTGTTTTACGAACTGTGTGGTGTTTTCAATGGTGGAAAAACCCTTTTTTGTATTTCGCAAAGTTAAATATTTTTCAAAAAGGTAACTTTGAAAAGAACGTTTTTTGCTAAAAATTTGTAAACTCATTTTTATATCCCCTTTCACTAACCACTTTTTTATTGATCATTCATTTCAGTTTATGAAACAAGGTAAATAGTTATTTTTCTCATCATCGGAAGTTTTATAGAAGGTTGAAAGCATGCTCCGAAAAGAAAGTAGAATTTAAATGTTCTTCTTAATTGGTTATTCCCCTCTTTACAACAACATTTCTAATGTAATTTACATATATCAACTTCTTCTATACTCTTTTAAAATAAAGCTTCTTCAATAAACCTGCTGCTTTCGTTCATTAAAAAAAGCTTTACTCCTCATTGAAGTAAAGCACTCGTTCCTTATTAAAAGAGTTATTCTTCTGTTTCTTCTTCATCTATCTTAGCATTTGTAAATGCTGGTTTTATAAGTGCTGTTGAAGGTGAATCATTTACAGATGTCGTATTATTTTTTAGCTTTATCTCAAAATATTTATCTACTAATCTTCGAGCTATGGGAGTAGAAAAATTTGTTGTGTAAGATGATTCCAATGAAGCATGCGGGATAACGAGTGCGTATGCTATTTCCGGATTGTCATATGGGGCAAAACCGACATGTGTTAAGTTTACAGTATTAAATGATTGCCATAACTCGGCATCAAAATAGCTAGCTTGAGCAGTGCCTGTTTTTCCTCCACCAGTAAATGGAGCATTTCCAAAGGCTTTATTAGCCGTTCCTCCTCGACTAAAATATACAAGTCCCATACCCTGACGGACACGTTCGATTTCTTCGCGTGTGTTATCTACTGTGTTTAATATAGTTGGCGTAATTTCTTTTACTATGTTACCAAGCTGGACGCCATCCTCAGAAGGCTCTCTAATTTCCTTGACTACATGAGGTTGAATTCTATTACCACCATTAGCAAGCGTAGAAACGTATTGAGCTAATTGCAATGTAGTGTATGTATCAAACTGTCCAATACTTAAATCTAGCAACTTACCATCTTCAAATCCACCTGTCTTTCCATTCACTTCTCCAGGCAAATCTATACCTGTTAATGCTCCCAGCCCAAGTTGGGCATAACCACTTCTCATTTTATAAAAGGCATCTGTCCCAAAGTTAATAGGTTGGTTCGGGCTGTAAGTCCTGCCGGCAACTCCATATGCTGTTTTAAACATATATACGTTGGAAGAACGCTCTAGCGCTTGTAAGTCAGTCATTCGTATACTTGAGAATCGGTTAAATACAGAACTTTTTGGTTGCGAATCCTTTATACGGATAGGTTCATCCACTAATGAGCCTCCGATTGGATACACACCTTCCCGATAACCTGTAAGTATAGTACCTGGCTTTACAGTAGATCCAACTTCATATGCATTAGTAAATGCTCCAAAAGCGTAGTCATTAATCTCTTTTGTACCTGTTTCTTCATTTCTTCCTATTCGTTTACCTACTAGTGAAAGTACTTCACCCGTATAAGGATCCATCATGATAAAATAAGCATTTTGCAAATATTGGCCACCACTGTTTTTACTAAATTTAAGTAGTTCTTCTGCTAGAATTTCTTCATGCGCTAATTGAATTTCGCTGTCCATTGTTAACACTAAATCTTTCCCAGGTTTTCCTTCATAAATTGTCTGAATATCGATAACTCTTCCTTTTCCATCCGTTATATTTTTGACTACGCTTTTTTGACCTTGGAGCACTTCCTCATATTGTTGTTCAATATAGCTTGTACCTACACGGTCATTTCGAGAATAGTCTCTAGAAAGAAAATAATCCAATCGATCCTTTGGAATACCTACTTTTGGTAATGTAGTGGAGCCTAATATAGCTAGTGAAGAAGTTTTTACCCTTCTCCAATCTGTAGTAGTATTTACACCCTCTAAACTATCTAGTCTTTCAGAAACACGTGCAAATTCTTCTACTGTGACTTCTTCTTTTACGTCATCCCCTTTAATAATCTGAGGGGATAATGCATATCCAGAGGCCATTTGTCGATAAATAGCAATGATTTCTAATTCCTCGGGAGTAAAAGCATTCAGCTGTTCTTCCGTAATTCTACTTCTAGTCAAACGGTCGATTGCCCTATTTTGGTCTTTTTTTTCTAAATCTTTATCCGCTTCTATCTCGTTACGCTCTTCTTCTGAAACTAACTCTAGTGCTTCTTCTGAATATTTTTTTAGCCAAAAATCTTGCAAATCACTCTTGGTAATATTATTTGGTTTCTTTTCTATTAATACACTTAGTTTTTCTGCTACTTCATACATCTCTTTTGACTTCGTTGTTTGCATTTTTGTATACGTTATGGCTCGTTGCGGAAGATTATCAACCATTATCCGTCCTTCACTATCGAAAATTCGACCACGGGGTACACTAGTATTTATCGGAATTTCTTCACCTCGGGCTAATTCACGAGTATACTCATCTCCTTTAACGATTTGTAAATAGCCTAATCTTAGTATTAGTATTGTAAAAAGTATAAATATCGAGAAAAACAATAGGTTCATACGAAAAGTAATAGTTGATCGATGTATAGGCTTTATATTGTGTAGATGTTTATTGGGAATTTTTCGCATGAAATCACCTTCTTTATTTTGTATTTCCCTTCTGTAGCTCAAAACAAGTTTACTATTAATTTAGAATTTTTACTATATGCGATTTGATTTTCTAGTTTCTAACGTTATTTCTTATTTAATTATTAAACTAAACTGAACATTTTGTTCAACAAGAAAAAGCTTTACCCCTTCTTGAAGTAAAGCACTTGTTTATTACGTTATGCTGCTGTTATATCTTTTTATTACAGTGACTAAAATAGCAATAAATAAAACAATAACACTATTTATTAGTAAATAGTATCCAACTTGCAAACCATAAAATATTGCAAAAGGATCCCGAATAATAAATACTGCTAACGCGCTACCGATTGAACCAAACAAAACTGCCAATAATAATATTGTAAAAGCAGCAAAATATAAATTTCTCTTTTTTCTGTAAGATAAAAATCCAATAATATTTGCAATAACGATAAAAAAGCCTATAAGGATTATAAAAAAACTAGCCATTTAACTCCCCTTTCGTAAACATATTTTACCTTTCAAATTAAATAACTTGTTGAACTATTCTGCACCATTAGTTCAATAAGTACTTTTACTTTTACTACATATTAGTTTCCTACCCTGAATTCCAGTTCGACTATTAATTAATCAAACCTTCCTTGATTATAATCATTACAGTATGCCTGTAATTTTCTATTAAAAAAGAAGTATTTAATATACCTTTTTACTTTTTATTTTTTGGAAATTAGTTCATACTAAATGAATAAGAACTAGCGAGAAGGAGAACTAAGTTATGGAACATCTAACCAAAGAACTCAGCCATATGATATTGGACTATGAAAAATGCCCGGATGAATCAATAAAACAACAAATTCTGCAAGATATAATACTACTTCAAGAAGCTTTGGCTATTTTAAGAGAAAAAGACGAGTAAAAACAGTTGATAAATGCCACTTATTTCACACTCCATTATACTTCCCTGTCTCGTTATATTAAAAACGAACTTAAAATAGTATTTTTGTTTTTCCTTTAATATTTCATTTTCATGAAGTTTTATAACAAATAGGTAACAAGTTCCACGAACTATATACATTACTCTACTATAATGAGATAATTGTTCTATAACAATTGAATTATTAAAGTCATAATTAGGAGTTGCAGAATGTTCTTAATTACACGTACCATTAACGGATTAACTGAAAATTTAAAGGACTCAAGTAGTCAAGATAATAAAATATTTACTGATTTTTCTGAAGCAGAATTATTAGTTAAACAGTTAAATGAAAATATCATCACTTCAATGCATTGGAGTGTTTCCGAAAAGAAATAGTGTAACAAGTAGGTTGCTACTTATTTTTTGGCAAATATGGAGATATCACCATTTGCCATTTTCTTTGTGCAATATATTGTCCTTTTGAAATAGCCAACTTCATTTCTCTTTTCCTCCAAAATAAGCTGTTCACCATAAAACTATTTTGCTCCTTGCTCTTTTAGAAATATAGTCACTTCTTCATTACCATACTCTTTCGCATAAGAAAGTGCAGTATTTCCGTCATCGGTTTTTGCATTAATATCCGAACTTCTTTCTATGAGCAATTTCACTGTTTCAAGTTGGTCATAACAACTTGCAATTATCAAAGGCGTAGTATTGTCATTCGATTTTATTTCAATGTCAGCACCGTTATCCAATAGATACTTAATAACTTGTATATTACCGTCCGCAGCTGCCTGATATAGAGGTGAATGCCCATTTTTGTCCTTTTCATTAATTCGGGCATCGACAGAGACAAGTAATTGAATGATATCTAGGTGCCCTTCCTGCGTCGCCCAATGAATTGCTGTACGTCCACCTTCATCGGATTCATTCACGTCTATTCCAGAACTGATTAACCGTTTTACTTTTTCTAGTTGGCCATAATGAATAGCCCACACCAATTCTTCTCTATACTTCTTTGCTAATTTCATTCTTATTCTTTTTTTCATCATCTGCACTCCAGCCGAAATCTATTTGATGTTTAACAAGAGCACCTCATTAGTTTTACTAAGTAATCTAGTCACTAACCGAAGATTTGAGCAGCAATTGCAAATAACTCCTTATTCCTGTATGGCATATTAATAGAATTTTTTATCATAATTGGCGGTTCACTAACTTTAATAAATCCACTTTTCTTCAAGAAATGAAATAACTCCTTATTACCGGATGGGACATCAATCCTTAACTTTCCTTGATGATTAAGAGCTAACCCTTCGATTATCAAAGCTGCCGTTCGGGAATCTGGTGCGACAATAGGTCCTAAAATGAGATTTATTGGTCCAAGTATGGATAGCCCAAAACCAATAATCTTTCCTTTTTGATTTCTAACGACTAAACATTGTTTTGATTGATCTATTCGACTTAGAAGAAATTTTCTTCTCTTATCACCAAACGCCTCCGAATCTAATTCAACAACTTCATTAAAATCATTCTCATTATATTCCTCTATAGTTATATCTAGATTATTAAGTAGTTTATTAGGTATATAATTATCACTTAAATACTTTTGGACAAAATCGACAGCAATAAAACCTAATATTTCATAAAGAGGTTTCCCATCTTCAGTTGAAATTAACATGATGGAGGTATCTTCAGAAACACTGTCTATACAAATCTGAGTTGCTTTTTTCCCTAGGCCTAAACCTCTGTATTCTTCATTAACAATTACCATACCAATTGAAGCTAAATTAGTATCATAAGGTATAATAGCTGCACTCGAGACAATTTTCCCCCTAGCATTTTTATGTCCAAATATTTTACCGGATGACATAACAGTTCTAATTTCATATTCATCATAATCCCAGCCAACAGATGCAGATAGTTCTATTAAACCTAAGACATCAGATTGATCAAATTGCACTAATTCTAATACTGTTTTATTGTCTGTATGCAATTCTAAAACCCCCTTTTTGTTTAACTAAAGCGCCTCTTTGTTTAATAAGGAATAAGTAGTGTTTTACTTTCCATTCACTCTTTTTAACAACTCAATTATTTGTTTATTTTGTTCACTTGTTTTTCTTATCTTCACTTCTATAGATAAGCAAGTTATAGCTATTACAATAACACCAACTGTTATTATAAACTCCATTTTTTATTCCCCCTCAGACTCTCTATATTACAAATTAAAACCAATATCCTTGTTCAACTAAACTGCTCCGGTTGGAATTGAAAAGGCAACCTTTAGCAGAATCTGTTGTTTCAATATAATAGAATTGACTACTGATTTATTTAACTTTACAATCAGTCCATTTCATTGTCATTTGAAAGGGAATATTCCCATGTTCAAAATTAACAAAGTCACTAGCTATATCTTTGACAAAAGCCTGCCCCGCCAGAGAATATCCACTTTCTTGTATTCGTGTTATGGCCTTTAGAGCATCGGCAATAATGTGATCTTCTCCTGAAGTAAAATAAATTCCTACATATCGCCCTTTTTCTTTCTTGAAGTTAGCCTTTTTAGCATTATCCACATGTTTATACTTGGTGATTTTTATTTTTTCAGATGGATGATCCGTGATATCCATCATAATGCCAAAATGATACCCATCCAAAAGATAATTAGCTCTTATCTCTTCTTGTGGAGAAGGTTTGTCCACGTGCAGCCATTCCTCATTAATATCTTTAATAAAGACTTGATTAATGCCGATTTGATTATAATGTTCCAACTCGAGAATTTTTAGATCTAATGTATTCATTACTGCAACTAGTTCATTCGCTTTTTCCTCGATTATCTGCTTTTGTCGATACAAAGTGGCTATGCCTTCCGAAACATCTTCTGCATACAATTGTTGTTTTATTTCTGCTAAAGAGAACCCCACACTCTGTAATGCTTTAATTTTGCTTAAAAGATCAATTTGGTCAGGCGTATAGTAACGATAACCGTTAGCCTCGACGATTGCAGGTTTCAGTAAATTTATTTGATCATAGTAAAATAATGTTTTTTTGTTAAGGTTACATATTCGTGCGATTTCACCTGAAGATAATTTTTGTTTTTTCATATTTCTCCTTGAGTATCCCGTAGGTGGATACTTTACTTTTATACTATCAGTAAAAGGAGGTGGAAAACAAGATGGGGAAATACAAGTTTCTTGATCTGTTGGTGTACCAACACTTTCCTAAGTAAAACAAAAGGAGACTT
Source organism: Psychrobacillus sp. NPDC096389 (assembly GCF_044762855.1). NCBI lineage: Bacteria > Bacillati > Bacillota > Bacilli > Caryophanales > Bacillaceae > Psychrobacillus > Psychrobacillus sp. NPDC096389. The sequence continues at coordinate 201,325 of NZ_JBIWFB010000010.1, forward strand.
TTAATGAAATTCCAAAAAAACACTTTTCACACTTCCACTTTTCAGTCCAAAAAAATTATGGTCTTAACTTGTACTATTCTGGCTTTTGCAGTGATGAATGGTACCATGTTCAATGTCGCAATTCCGGATATATCAGACTCATTCAATTTAACTCCGTCGCAAGTTAGTTGGGTCATTACTAGTTTCACTACAGTTTTTGCAATAGGAACACTGATTTATGGTAAACTGTCTGATTTCTTTCCAATCCGTAGTCTCTATACGGTTGGATTAAGCTTGTTCTCAATAGGATCTTTAGTTGGCTTATTATCTCCAAATTACGAAACGCTCATTGTCGGACGAATTCTTCAAGCAATGGGAGCCGCCTCAGTGCCCCCTCTCTCTTTTCTCGTCCCGATTCGATTTTTTCAAAATGAAAAAGGAAAAATGTTTGGATACCTAGCCTCGACGATTGCTTTTGCTTCTGGAATTGGTCCTATTGTAGGTGGTACTATAGGCGGCATACTGGATTGGCGCTTTATTTTCCTCATTTCCATAGCCAGTGCCTTCTCTATTCCCTTCTTCAGGAAATGGTTTCCTCATGAAGCTAAACAAGATGGAAAAATTGATTTTATCGGGGCTACACTAGTGGGGGTATTGGTTACTAGCCTATTATTCATGATCACGACCGTCAGTTGGATAGCCTTCATATCTTTTACTCTCTTTTTTATACTATTAATTTGGCGGATAAACTCCATTACATATCCCTTTATTGATCCTAGTATATTGAAGATAAGAAAGTACACGGTTACGATGGTGACAAGTTTTCTGGGTAACTCAATAGGGTTTGGATTGATTTTCTTACTGCCTATTATGTTAAGGGAACTTTATGGGTTAACCATGCTGGAAATTGGATTCATTCTTTTCCCTGGCGCAATTGCCTCTGGGCTTATTGGACAAAGGATTGGAAGAATCATCTCCATTCGGGGCGGACAGACCATTATTAGATACGGACTATTGTTCATATCTTGTGGGGCTCTATTTATCTCGACATTTGCCGGCTCAAACACCTTGCTAATCTCACTAGGACTATTGATCGCCTACCTTGGTTTCCCGTTTATTCAGGGCGGAACCGCTGATTTAATTAGCTCCAATTTGTCTGCCAAACAAAATGGTGTAGGCATGGGTCTTTTCAATTTGTTAAATTTTATTGCGGGCGCTTTTAGTAGTGCCTTATTTGGAAAGTTACTTGAAAATAAAAACAGCTCATTACAACTTAATCCTTTTTCCCTTCTAGGGGAGAATTTGATTTACAGCAATATATATATGACATTAACAATAATAGGGTTACTAACTTTGATCTTTTTTGCTTTAAGTTATAAATCTAAGAACTCTTAATAATCTAATACATAAAGGAAGGAAGATTAGATGTCCACAATATCAAATGTATATATACGTCCGCTTATCGTCACAGACGCTGCTGAACTACTAAATTTTGAAAAGAGAAATCGAGGTTTTTTTGAAAAATACTCCATTAATCATCCAGAAAATTACTGGACTTTAGAAACTCAAAAAGAATTAATCAAAAAATGGGAACAAAATACAAATAAAGATATAGAATATCGATTCGGCATTTTTAAAATAAATGGTGATATTCTTATAGGTACCATCGGCTTATTTCAAGTTTTCCGTGGACCTCGTGAAAGCGCCCTTTTAGGCTATTCCTTAGATCAAGAATATAATGGAAAAGGTTACACTACGGAAGCAGCCAATTTAGTTGTTAAATACGCTTTTGAAATTCTTAACTTACATCGTATTGAAGCTGGGGTGATGCCAGATAATATTGGCTCCATTCGAGTGTTAGAAAAAGTTGGTTTCCATAAAGAAGGAATAGCTAAGAAGAATGTTAAAATTAATGGATCATGGGAAGACCATCAGATGTTAGCCATAATTAATCCGAATGACTTACCTTCAATTCATACAAATAATTAAACAATCTTTAGAGGCTGGGACAAAACCCACTTTGAAAAATGAAAAGCCCTGGAAGTTTTACGAACAGTAAAATTTCCAGGGCTTTGTTTTTTAGGCATTAAAAAAAGGACACCTTCTGTTAAAATTAAAGTATACCACTACAAAAATTTATACAGAAAGAAGTGTCCTTATGTTTAAAGATTATAACATGA
>NZ_JBIWFB010000011.1:0-132579 GCF_044762855.1 Psychrobacillus sp. NPDC096389
TTTAATACCTAAAAACAAAGCCCTGGAAATTTTACTGTTCGTAAAATTTCCAGGGCTTTTCATTTTTCAAGATGGGTTTTGTCCCAGCCTCTTTTCAGATTTAAGCTTGCTGTAAGGTTGGCATAAAACTGTTGTAAGGATGAGCATTTATAGTATACATATCGACAAAAATTGAAGAGGTGAAACAAATGGAATCATTATTAAAAGTAGAAAATATAAAAAAAACATATGGCAAATCCAATGCAGCATACACGGCATTAGAAAATATATCATTCGATATTCAGGAAGGGGAGTTTGTAGGAATTATGGGGCCTTCTGGGGCAGGGAAGTCCACTTTGCTTAACTTGTTGGCAACAATTGACTCTCCGACTGAAGGGAAAATATATATGAACAATACGAGTATCCACGATATGAAAGAAGACGCATTAGCGGATTTTAGACGTGAGAATCTCGGCTTCATCTTCCAAGACTATAATTTGTTGGATTCACTCACAGTGAAGGAAAATATACTATTGCCACTAGCGATAGCGAAAACTCCAGCTAAACAAATTAATAGCTTGGTGACTCGAATTGCTAGCGTATTTGGTATAGGAGATTTACTAGCAAAATATCCATACCAATTATCGGGAGGTCAAAAGCAAAGAACAGCGGCGGCTAGAGCACTTGTGACAGAACCTGTGATGATTCTGGCAGACGAGCCGACAGGTGCACTTGACTCTAAGTCAGCGACAGATTTACTGGAAAGCTTAAGTAATTTAAATGAAAACAATAATTCAACCATCCTGATGGTGACGCATGATGCATATGCAGCGAGTTTCTGTCGTCGTATTATTTTCATCAAGGATGGTACACTTTCCACAGAAATTTATCGACGAGATAAGACACGTAAAGCGTTCTTTCAAGAGATTTTAGAAGTCCTTGCAACAATTGGGGGTGAGGTAGATGACGTTATTTAGTCTAGCGAGAAAAAACATAGCACGAAACTTTTCTCAATACTTTTTATACATCGCATCTATGGTTTTTAGTATTGTTATCTATTTTACATTTGTGACATTAAAATATAGCGATACGATTGCCCAAAAAACGGTTTCCTCTCAAAAGTTAGATTCTCTAATGAGTGGTGCTGCCATCATTCTCCTACTCTTTGTTGCCGTGTTTATTGCTTATTCAAACTCATTCTTTATGAAGAAACGAAAAAAAGAAGTTGCGCTATATGCTTTGCTAGGTGTGCGTAACCGACAAATTGGCTTCATGCTCTTCTTTGAAAATTTATTATTAGGAGTATTTTCACTAATAGTTGGGGTTCTTCTTGGATTTCTTTGTTCAAAAGGATTTCTGACTATTTTAATCCATTTGATAGGCTATGATGTTATCGCACCCTTTACATTTTCAGGTTCGGCAGCCTTGAATACTGCAATTGTATTTTTGGCAATCTTCTTAGTGACATCTTTCCAAGGATATCGCTTAATTTATCAGTTTAAACTAATTGATTTATTCCATGCTTCAAAAAAAGGGGAAGTGATTCCAAAGCCTTCTATAATGGTAGCTATTTTTGGAGTTTTACTAATATCAATTGGTTATTGGTTGGCGCTTCAAGATATTTTTACTTCCAAAGTGTGGATAGCAATGGGATTTTTAATGATAGCATTGATTATTTTAACAACAGTTATTGTTGGTACTTTTTTATTGTTCCATAGTGTTACCGGTTTTGTTTTAGCTGTGATGAAGAAAAATGAGAAATGGCTGTGGAGAGGTCTACATTTAATGATAATTTCCCAATTGTTATATCGTATACGTGGGAATGCACGTACATTGACAGTCATTGCAATATTAAGTGCCACTACTGTAACAGCAGGAGGAGCAGTGTATGGTCTTTATTACAACATAAACGATCAGGTCGTAACCGCTGATCCGAATACTTTTATGTATGAGCAAACAGATACTAAGCTCGATCAAAAAGTCAGTAGTGTGTTGCCGGATGTAAAGTACGATGAAAATATCGAAGCATTGTCTGTCAGCTTTCATACGGAACAATTAAACTCATCATTCAATAACTCTGATAAAAGAATATATACGATTATCAACGAAAGAACATATAATCGATTAGCATCAATTCAAAAAAAGGAAAAAATAGATGTTAACAAAGCAAATGCTGTGATTTTAGATATTGGTTATGATGAAAGGTTTTCTCCTAAATATAAGGGTAAAACTATCTCAACTGAGGAAAATACTATACTCACATTCCAAAGCTTTCAAACTCAAAATATATTAAATACTGGTACGGCAGGCATTACAGTAGTCGTTTCAAATGAATATTATAAAGTGCTAAAAGAAGAAGGAGAGGTATTAAACTACCGGGTCATTGGTGTAGATAAAGCTTCTGCAGAACTATCAGAAAAAGTTGCAGATCATTTACCTGAAGAAGCGCAATTTTCAAGCGCTCCAAAAGACTTGCAAACAGGCATCGAAAGTGTAGGATCTTTGCTGTTTATCGGAAGTTTCCTTGGCCTAGTGTTTTTAGCGGCAACTGGCAGTATCATTTACTTTAAAATTTTAACAGAAGCAGAAGAAGATAAGTCCCAATACAATATGCTCCATAAAATGGGGGTTAGTCCAAAGGAAATGCGCAAGTCCATTGGAACTCAAGTTTTTGTCATCTTCTTTGTGCCACTTGCAGTAGGATTATTGCATAGTGCGATCGCTTTAAAAGCTTTCTCTAGTTTACTAATGATGGATTTAGTCAGACCTGTATTGATCTGGATGATTGCTTATACAGTAATCTACGGACTGTATTATATCTTAACAGTAGCTTCTTACAATCGAATTATCACACAAAATAATAAAACAGAAGGATGATAGAAATGAAGAAATTTTTAATAGTAATAGGTGTATTGTTTGCAGTAGGGGGTGTAGGGATTTTTGCAATTACAAAAATAGACTTTAACCGTACGAACGCTGATAATTATTATTTGCAAATTACGGAGGATGGTGTACCACATGAGGACAAACTGGATGATGGTTCTGTTATGACTACCTATTCTTATCAACTAGACGCTACAAATGCGGATGGTAAAACAATTCCGCTTGAATTCACAGCACAAAAAAATCTCCGTAAAGACGCTTATTTGAAAATGTACGTAAAAAAGGACGATCAAGTATCGTCATATGATGAAGTGAAACTAGAAGACATACCGAATAAAGCACAAAAACAATTAAAATAGAAGAAAGGCTGTCTCCGATAGAAGGAGTACAGCCTTATTTTCTATAGAAGTATTGTGATGGTTGTTCCTTTGTTTTCAGAGCTCGTCAAGTCTACTGTTGCGTTATGGGCTATAATAATATCTCGTGCAATCGCCAACCCTAAGCCTGTCCCATGTATACTAGTAGTATTTGTACCTCGATAGTAACGTTCGAAAACTTGATCTAAATCTTTCGAAGGTATGCCTCGTCCGTTATCAGTAATTGTAATTTGTGTATGGTATGCTGAATTTGTAGATATGTCGCTTGACTTTTGTTGTGGTCCACATTGAGGATAAACACTATCAATTTGTATTTTTACAACGACTTGTTCATCGTTATGCACAAGTGCATTGTAAATAAAGTTAACTATTGCCCGTTTCCATAATCTTTTATCTACTTTATGCACTGCTTTCTCTACATTAGCCACAAATTCAACATTCCTAGCGCTAAATTGTTGATCATTTAAAAGTTCAATCGTTATTTCACGTATGAATGCAACAATATTAACAGTTTCTAAATGAAATGGTAGTTTTTGGTTACGCAAACGCATCGTTAAATTTAAATCATCTAATAAATTACTCATATACTTCGACTGTCTATTGATAATAGATGTATACCCCTTCATTTCTTGTTGTGTTAAATCATTGGCATTATCCTGCATCAATTCTGCATATCCCTGAATAGAGGCAAGTGGGGTTTTCATATCATGCGAAACATTGCTAATCCATTCTTCACGCATTTGATCAAGTTGATTTCGTTCTTTCTCATATTGATTTAGTTTCAACGACAGTTCATTCATATTGCGAAATACATCTTCATACACACCATTTGGTATCGGTATCTTTTTAAAACGTCTTTCACGTAGCTGTTGGATTCCATCTATTAAAAGGTGGAGGGGACCAGTTAATTTTTTTCCAAAAATAAATCCAACTATTAAAGCGATGATAATATCGACGATTAAAATTAGTAAAAGCAAGATATTAATATTTTTAAATATTTTGTCATAATCATAAGTGAATACATAACGTCCTATTTGCTTATTTTTTACTCCTATTAAATAACTGAAGTTATGTGCCTCTCCAACAAAGACAGTCGTGCCGGCTTCTTCTTGATATTTATATGTTTGAACAAGTTCAATTGGAGAATACTCTTTTTGTAGGTTTTCAGGCGTATAAAAAGCTGCTACTTGATCCCCCTTATTATTCAAAAATTGTATCCAGGCATTCATTTCTCTCAGTTTTTCTAATCCAGCTTCTTTAATCACTGGTTTGTCATTTTGTAGTTCTATATATTGTGAAAAAGTTCGACTAAAGGTTTCTGCAGATCCTTCTTCTGTTTCGAAATTATTTATTGATCGATAAACGAGCAAGGAGAAAAGTAGAATTGTATTTACAATTCCTACAATTACCACAATTATCACAACAGATCCTAAGAAGCGCCGTGTCAATTTCCACTTCATGTTCCTCACCCTTTGGAATGTAGTTTATACCCGAGTCCTTTAACAGTTAATATAAACGAAGGATTGGAAGGCTCGGCCTCAATTTTTTCTCGTAATCGACGTATATGTACCATCACTGTATTATCCGAACCGAAAAAGTCATCACCCCAGACATGTTCAAACAAAGTCTCTTTGCTTAGAATCTGATTCGGATGGTGCATAAAACAGCTCATAAGCCCGATTTCTTTCGCTGTGAGTTCAATCGTTTTTCCATCAGTCTTTAATTCTTTTTCATTGGGACTAAGCTCAAAAGGTCCAACTTGTAAACTTTCTGGAGCATCTTTTGCCTCTGAAAAACCTGCCCGTCTCAACTGGGCTTTCACTCGATAGGCTACTTCCTTGGGACTAAAAGGTTTCGTAATATAATCGTCTCCACCAATCGCTAGTCCTAATAGTTTGTCAATCTCCTCATCCTTTGCAGACAAAAATAAAATCGGTACATTGGAAACTTCACGAATTTGCTTACATAAGTCATAGCCCTCTCCGTCTGGTAGCATAATATCCAACAATACAAGTGCTGGATTATAGTGCTGAAATTTTTTCCAGCCATCTGCTACAGTCCCGGCCGTTAGTACATTAAAAATACTTTCTTTATGTAAAACTTTCTCAAGGAGACGTGCTAAGTCTTCTTCATCTTCAATGATTAAAATCCACTGCTCATTAGCCATTTTTCTACTCCCGTAACGATAATTCTTCTCTATAGTATAGATTATAGTGTGATTCTGAAGCAAAAGGTAAGAGTAGACTGACAAGCGGTACAATAGAAAAAGTGAAAAGGAAACGCCGAATTCATCTTGTTCGGTCCTATTTTCATCATAGCTAAAGACGGCACATTCCTTAAGGCTTTTTTGTTAGTTAAGTAGGTTAAAAGAGTGATATGGAATCTATTCGATAGTATATATTAAGACTTAATGTAAGGGGAGAGATAAATATGTGGCAGTTATAAGTTACTTGAAGACCTAACCGTAGTTAGATTGCAATGTATTATAAAGAAAGAGTAGCAGTTTTGTAGTGGAGCAGAAATTCCCAATACTCAGAAGTAGACGATGCTGACTTAGAGAGTAAACATATTTATAAAGAAGAAATAATGAATTATGTGTGCGTATATGCGCCTAATTCCAAAAGATGATACCATTATATTGGTAGAGTATTAGTAGCTCAAAGTCATCGAAAATTAGGTTTAGGTAAAGAGCTTGTGTCAAGAGGAATAGAATATATAGAAACTATTTATCCAGAGATGCGTATCTTTGCACAGACTCAAGCTCGCTCACTTGGAGAATTTCTATCGATCCTTTGGTTTTAAAACAGGGTCAGAAGAATATTTCGTGGACAATATTCTTCATATTGATATGATTATTCCAGTTAGAGAAATAAAAGAGAGATTCTAAGGAGAATGGATTTTAATAGACAGTCGAAACTATTGCTAATAATTGGGAAGGGCTAAAGTATTATTAAAGCTGGTAAACCCATTGTTATTCTAGAGTTAGTAAATTTAGCTTCATAATAAGTATAAACACCTTGATGATTTTAAAGTCGTTTCAAGGTGTTTTAATGATAATTACTTAATTTCATCGGACAATACCTGAAGCTGTTCTCAATTAATTAATTTATAGTACATGTTTATCTTTTCTATAATACCTACATCGGGTGTTTGGCGTATATATTAAGTAAAGATTGTAGTTAACTATCAATTCACTAACAAGACAGGCATTTTTAGTTATGTAACTATTGTTTTAGACAGTTTTTTTTATGAACGACTTAAGAATCTAGAATCTATTGAACCCATTTTTTAAAATGGTGGAGTATCTGGTTCTACAAGAATAATTATTAACAAAGAGGACTTAACTTCAGACTTTATTGAATCGTTAAAACCAAAGGAAAGAAACCCTTTTCGTGCTATAAGTATAGGTGAAGAAATTAGTTTGTAATAACTTAACTAACAGGTGCTTTAGCAGAACAAGACCATCATCTCGATGGTCTATTTATTTAAACAAAACCTCAAGTAAATCTCAGAACTCCATTGTGAAATGTTACACTTAGACTAAACAGCAGGTTAGTTGAACAAGTGCCGAGAATTCACCAAACTGTTAGCAAGTTAGATGTTCAGTAATATATTTACCAACTGGTGAAAATATTCGAGAGAACAACTAAAAAGTAATATGTCAGTAGGAGGAAAACTATGTTTTATTATGAAATAGTTTGTTGTAGTTGTAGACAAAAATTCAGAGTATATGAAGGTTCACTAAAATATCAACTATACAAAGAAAGAACGAATAAGGTCTTTCATTGTGATGACTGCAACTCCAAAATACGCATGGATGCAATTAAAAACTTCTTTAGATACCTAAGCTAACGGGTGCTTTAGCAAACAGGATTGTCAGTAGACAGCCTTTATTATTATTGAACTAAAGCAGCAGGTTAGTTTAATAAGAAAATGGTACAATGAAGGAATTTAACGAGGTGCAAATAACTATTACCGTGTGGCAACAGTCATTAAACGAAGGGTAGAGGTATGGCCCATGGTACTTTGCCGGGTTGGCATAAACAATAGGATCGTTGATTGGTCCCTCAACCGGTCACAGATAACTTTCTTCGTCATGCCAGCGATAGTAATTCTTCCAGTTTCTGTCGCACCGCCGTCTGGTACCATCATGAGTTTTGGCCGTGTATGCTTGCTCGTAAGGAGCGTCTTCTGGTACTACAGACCAAATTCAGGTATGTATGCCATAGGTCTTCCCATCCTTACGAATCAGTGTTTGGTAATAAACTTTCTTTTAAATTAAACATCCAAAGGTGATCAAGCTTTAGGTCAACTAAACTTTAGAAATTCTCGTGAACTAAAAGTTCTTAATCTAGTCGATTTTTCCGTTGAATAAGACCACATTACCTTTTACTAGTTTAAATGCTTTGTTTAGACAGATTTTTATTTGGGTTACTGAGTGAGTTTCGGAGTAATATAGACACTAAGCTCAAAATTAGAAACAGCACTCCTCCCCATAAGACGTAACGGATTCCCATCCCTGATAAGAACAATTCGCCTACGGCAGTATCCAAGCTTACTCCCCAATTCATAAAGAAAACAAACAAGCCATGGCCTACGGTGTATTTGCCAACCCAACGGATACAAAACACTCCTTCCATTCCTAGATCAAATAGAAGAAAAGTACTTTGAATTACCCGAACATATCGTTGCGGATGCCGGCTAAGGCAGTGAGCAAAATTATGATGATATATTAACGAAGCGCAAACGCATACCACTCATTACGTACAACCATTATTTGAACGAGCAAAAGAAAAAGTATAAAAACGATCTGTTCAAAACAAGCAATTGGGTCTACCATGAGGAAAAGGATAGCTATACTTTTCCAAATAAAAAGCAACTGACATTTCAGTACAATTCCACACGTACCGAAAAAACAGGATTCCATCGCCACTTCATAATGTATGAATGTGAAGATTGTACAGGTTATCCGATACGAGCGTTATGTACAAAGGCGCAAGAGGTACGAATCGTAAGCTCATGGTTAATGAGAAATGGGAACAACAAAAAGAATATGTGCGAACCAAGCTTTCAGAGGAAAAAACTGGTATCGTTTACCGTCAACGTAGGACTGACGTGGAACCAGTTTTTGGATTTTTGAAGGCTAAGTTAGGTTTTATCCGATTTTCTGTTTGTGGAAAATCGAAGGTCAAACATGAAATCGGCCTCGCATTAATGACCGGGAATATCCGAAAATATGCGGCAAGAGTATAAGCTCTTATCCGTATACTATTAATGCTACTTCTGTCTTAACATCTTTTTAGTTAAACAAGTTATTATGCTAGAAATGTACTGAATAACGAAACCAATTTGAATGAAGTGTTTCATGGTATAGAGGCTTTGAAAAAGAATTGTAGAAATAATTGTTAATTTATGTATTGATTGTTTAGTAACTCTAAAATTTTATTTACAGACATTTCTTTTTTTACATTTTTTGAGGTGAAAATATAGATATGGTGTAAAGGCATATCAAAATCATTAGCAAGGTAATGAAGTTCTCCACTATTAATATGGGATTGGGCTATCAAAGAAGGCATTAAAGTAAAATAACTTTGTTTTTGTAACATTTTTAACACGATTGTCGTTTGATTCATAGATAATGCTGGTAAATAGTTATGACCAGTTAACTCTACGAACCAATTTAAAAAATTATCTCCCCAATTGTTCAATATAAAGTCTTTACTATGTAAATCCACAACCTTAATGGGGGTGTTGCGTGGACATCTAGAGACAAATGTATATTGATCTTCCATATGTCCATGTATGAATAAGTTTGGATGTGTAGGTTTTGTATAAGAAATTCCAACATCTATAACCCCATCTAATACTTTGCTAATTGTGTTCTCTGACGAGTGTGTTTTAAGTTCTAAGGACACATTACTATTTTCAACTGCAAAAGTAGAGAGGGCATCCTCAAAGATATAGTTCCATGCGGAGGAAGGGCCTCCTAACACTAACCGATCAATATACTGGCCTTCCAAGGATAATTCTTTTCTACTTTCTTCAAACAATTCGAACATTCTCTTAGCGTAAGATAGAAAAGTAAATCCCGCATGAGTAAGCTCCACCCCTTTGTTCGTTCTCTCGAGTAAAGTCTTCCCTAATTCCATTTCAAGGCTTTTCAATCTAGCTGAAACGGTAGATTGGGCTACATGTAACATTTCAGCTGTTTTAGTGAAGTTTTTGTAGGTCACCAACGTTAAGAATGTATCTATTTGTTCTCTATCCATATATAAAGCTCCTATTTGTATAATCGAAAAATCCGATTGCTATGATTCAATAAATTCGTTAAACAAATAATACTATAGGAGATATACTTTTATCAAAGATAATTATTTTAATAGGAGGAATAATATGATAAAAGCTGTGTTATTTGATTTTGATGGTACATTAGCAAATACTTTACCCATATGTTACTACGCTTTCCAAAATGTATTTATGAAATATGATAATCGAGAACTTTCTACGAATGAAATAAGCGCAATGTTCGGACCTTCCGAAACAGGGATTATTAGAGAAAATCTAACAAACGCGGACAAGGAAATGGCAATCGAGTATTTTTACGAAAAGTATGCAGAACAACATGAATATTTAGTGGAAAGTTATTTTGAAATACTTGCGTTAATGAAGTCACTGAAAGAGGAGGATATAAAAATAGGAATTTTTACAGGAAAGGCAAAAAGAAGCTTAGATATCTCGCTAAATGCATTAGATATGAATGGATTGTTCGATGTTATTGTCACTGGAGATGATGTAATAAATCCAAAACCTGATCCAGAAGGGTTACTAAAGGCCTTATCATTTCTAAAAGTAAAAAATTCTGAGGTAGTTTTTGTTGGAGACAGTGATGCAGATGTAATGGCGGGAGTGCGAGCGAATGTCTTTACAATTGGAGTACAGTGGCTGCCGGAGTACCAAACAAGTCATTTTAACGAACAACCTAATTTAATAGTAAAAAGTATAAATGAATTTAAAAGTTACTTAAAAGTGGGTGTCTAACGAGTATGAGTATTCAGTGGTTGGAGTGGGCAAAAAGAATTCAGGCCTTGTCTCAGTCCGGATTGGCTTTTTCTAAAGATGTTTATGATATAGAACGATACGAGGAGTTGCGCAAAATTAGTATAGAAATTATGGCAGAACACACAGAACTTGAAACGGAGAAAATTGGGGATTTATTTGCAAATGATGCTGGTTACCAAACTCCAAAGGTAGATGTTCGGGGAGTTGTATTTAAAAACAATCAGATATTGATGGTGAAAGAAAATATAGATGATAAATGGGCTTTGCCGGGTGGCTTTTGCGATATAGGACTTTCCCCATCAGAGAATGTAGTCAAGGAAATAAAAGAGGAATCCGGTTTTGATGTAGTCCCAATAAGACTACTTGCTTTGCTAGATAAAAATAAACATCCACATCCTCCAGAAGCATATCATTATTATAAGCTATTTATATTATGTGAAATTATAGGAGGACAGCCTACTACAGGGACCGAAACGAATAATGTTCAATTTTTTTCAGAGTATAACTTACCGCAACTTTCTCTTAATAGGAATACCGAAACTCAAATTAAAATGCTTTTTGAATTTTTGAAGGAGCCTTCAAAAGACACTATTTTTGATTAAATATTAAGGTATATAGATTTTTTTTACTAGAATTGTGTATTTATTAAGTAGATCCAAGAAGGATTAATATGAAAAAGACAGAAAATCGATTATTTATGGCTGTATGGGACCTGAATAACGTGTAGCTTTGTAAAAAAAATAATTATATATGGAATATTTTTGTTACGATAGTATAAAGATTGTAAAAGTATGCATTTAAACTAACTCAACGGTTTAGTTTAAGATTGATGTAATTAACAATTGACCTACAGAACACTTTTGAACGAAAACAAACCTCTCTAAATTCTTTAAATAAGGTATTTAGAGAGGTTTGTTTGTTTTATTTGTTGCTCTAAGAAAAATATTTCCGTGTATCTTCACGTATTTGTTTGGGTAAGACACGATTAAGCTCTTCATTTAACCACGAAAGTTTTTTACTACGTAAATCATCTCGCATTTTTTCTTCCGCAGAGAGCATAACTAAATTGATAGTACAAATAGAGGGAGCTGAACAGCAGCCTTCTCGATACAAATAGCCATTATCTTTAATATTTTTACATTGAAAAATAGGCTTAGGACCTTCTACTGCTTCAACTACATCCCAAAAGGAAATATCTTCTGGAGATTTAGCAAGTGTGTAACCACCCTTAACTCCAGGGACAGAACTAACAATACCTGCCTTTGATAATTTACCGAAAACTTTTGAAAGAAATGTCTCAGAAAGTCCTTGGAATTCTGCTAAATCCTTTATCCCAATACTTTCCTTAGAAGGAACATCAATTAAATAAACCAGACAATGTAAAGCATATTCTACTCCGACGCTATATTGCATTTTAATTCACCTTCTTTTGATTAAGGAATATCACTTTTATCTTATGAGGAATCACAGTACTAGTCAAATTAATGATACCTCTCTCTTTGGTAAATTTATTCATTTGACAAAAATAAATATAGCATTTATTATGGACAATGTTAATCGCCGATTAACCTAGTCTTTAATTAAAACCATTAGGAGGACATAAATTGGCAAAAGAAATAGAACTACAAAATAATCAAACCTATAGAGGTGGAACAATGAAAATTTTACAGTTAATGGCTCATCCTGATTATAGCAATCAAAAAAGAGCAGCTAACCGTATAGCAGATGTTGGATTAAAAACTTTACAAGATAAATTAAATGGTCAAGGAACAATCGAAGTCTTAAATGTCTACGATCCAGATAATTTTATCCCGCAAGTTACTGCTGACACATTAAATTTTACTAATCCTAAAGAAATGTCAGCTGAACGATTAAATAATCATGAAGCACAATATAAATTAATTAAACAATGGAAGTCAGCAAACTATATTTATATTTATATGCCTTTGCATAATTGGAATGTCCCTGCAAAGTTTAAGGATTATCTGGATAATATTCTAACAGCAAGAGAAACGTTCAAATACACTGAAACCGGTTCAGTTGGATTAATGTCAGACGAAACTACCAAAGTCACATTCATCCTCACGAGTGGAGGTGAATATGATACTAATTACCGATATGTAAACTTAGATATTGCACCACAATATATGCGCGGAGTACTGCACATGATGGGAATTAACCAAATGAAATTAATACGTGCTCAAGGTCTAGACATGTCTACTAACGACAAAGAAAAAATAATGAAATCAGCTGAAAAAGAGTTAGTAGGTTATATTAACTCACAATCTTTCTAAACTAGAAAAATCAGCGACTCTGTTAGCGCCTGGTTTTATATAGGGCGGAGGGGAGGATAATGAAACAATACAAGGAATAGATAATAAGGAAATAATTATTGTTAGAAGAGATGGAGAGATTGTGGCCACTTTTACGTTGAATAAGATGCAAAATAGGTGGTACCAACATATCTGGAGAAATTTAAATGATGATGCTATATACCTTCATAGATTGGCCTAAACCTATTCTAATATCAGTTCTGGCTTGGGAAAAGAAGTTTCACAGTAGATGGTAACTTATCTTAAAAAAGGGGATAAATGCGTTGAGAGATAGGATCGGATATGTTTTATTAGTTGAGGTTGTATCTTGAACAATAAATGCAAGATACTTTCCTTGAACTTATAAAAAAACTCTCTAAATTCTATTAATAGATTTAGAGAGTTTTTTTATGTTACTTTTTGTAATGATTAGAACTTAAATCTTCGCCCTATCTCTTACCGACATTAAATGAAATGTGTTCCACTTATTAGAAAGAATATATACTGCTTCTTCTATTAGCTCGATCGGAATCGCACCATAACCAATCATAACTAAATTATTTATTGGGTTCTGCTGATATGAAGTAGAGATGGGGTCAATAGCAACTCCAGCTTCTTGTGCAAGTTGAACCGCTTGCTTCTCATTAAGCCAATCAGGTAATTTCAAAACGATATGCAATCCTGCTGCATCTCCAATGATTTCATATTGGGGACCTAAAATAGAGTTTAAGCTTTCAATTAGTTTCTCCCTTTTTCTACGATACAGTGTCCTCATCTTAGCGATATGTCTTGTGTATATCCCACTCCTCATAAAATCTGCAATTACAAGTTGATCAATTTTAGATACAGTTGTCTTTTGCTCACTATAGTAAGTATTAAATTTATCAACGAGAGGTTTCGGTAAAATCATATAGCTTATCCGAACGGAAGGCATTAGTGTTTTAGTAAATGTACCAAAATATATGACTCGTTGTAGTTGATCAATTTGTGCTAATGGTGGAATAGGATTACCTTTATATCGAAATTCGGAATCATAGTCATCTTCAATAATATATGCATTATTTTCCGTTGCCCATTTTAACAATGTAATCCTTCTATCAATAGGCATAACTCCCCCTAAAGGAAATTGATGTGCAGGCGTAATATAGTATAACTGACAGGGCTCAACCGGTTTGGTTGCTCCTTTTTCATCAATTGGAACATGCTGAATCGCTAATTTATTTTGTTGAAATATTGTTGTGGCTCTCTTAAAACCTGGTTCCTCTATTGCCACTTTTACATTTCCGAAAAATCTGCATAGTTCTTGAAGTTGATGTTGTGTACCACTATACACATATACTTGATCAAGATCACAAGAAAAACCCCTTGATTTTTCAACATATAGTGCAATTTGTTCTCTTAACGAAATTTCACCTTGCCAATGCCCAGTAGGTACCATATCAGAACCTAATAATTTCTTATATATTTTCAGCCATTCTTTAAGTGGAAACGCTTGTTCATCAACTTGTCCATTTTTGAAGTCGTATTGAATTTTTGTTGCAGAATCTAAAGTTTTTCGTTCAATTTTTTTGGGGGAAATTCCCCAATCTAAATCATAGGGGGAAATGAAATATCCAGATCGCTCAACACTATAAATATATCCTTCACTCGCCAATTGTTCATAAGCTTCTTTAACGGTATGGATACTAACATTTAAATTTGAAGATAGATATCTTTTAGAAGGTAATTTTTCATTGGCAGTCAACAATTGTTTTATGATCATACTTTTCAACTGCTCGTATATATCAATATACTTTGGTTGTTTATTCGAAAATGTAATTGTAATCTCCAAAATGCACTCCTCCTGGTATGGTTAAATAAATGTATTTTGATGCTGTTTATCGTACCAAATTTATATTTAACTATAAAGAAGGAGGGAAGAGAACATGAAAGAATTATTTGTAGAAAATGAAATTGTCCATTTAAGACCGGTTTGTTTAGAGGATGTCGATGGTCTATGGAAAGCTGCAAATTACCCTGAGATTTGGGAGCATATGACGGTTTCTTTATTAACAAAAGAATCCGTTTTGCATTATGTTAAGAATGCAATTAAAGAACGTGAAGCTAATTTGTCTTACATGTTTGTTATCATCCATAAGGAATCAAACGAAATTATTGGAAGTACATCGTTTTTAGATATTGCAGATGCTCATAAAAGATTAGAAATTGGTTCAACTTGGCTCCAACCAGAGTATTGGCGAACAAACATTAATACAAATTGTAAATATCTATTATTACAATGCTGTTTTGAAAATCTTGGATTGAATCGAGTTCAAATTAAAACAGGTCATGAAAATTATCGATCACAAAAAGCTATTGAACGATTAGGTGCTTCAAAAGAAGGCTGTTTAAGAAATCACATGATTAGGAGAGAAGGCACGATCCGTCATACAGTCATGTACAGCATTACAAAGGAAGAGTGGCCAGACATTAAACGACATTTCTTAAATGAATTACTAATCAATATCAATAGTGGAAAGGGATATAACATGTCTGAGAATATAGTGGAGTTAAAAAGCCAGGAACAATGGTTAATGGCATTTCCTATTATGAAACAATTACGTACTGATTTAACTGAAACAACTTATCTGGAATTATTTAAGGAAATGCAGAAAGAAAGTTATAAACTAATGGGGTTATTTGCAAACGGTAAAGTTGTATCGTTGGCAGGTTTCAGTTGGAGAGTTAACTTTTATAATAAACGCCATATTTATATCAATGATTTAGTAACTGATGAAGCAAACCGTTCTCACGGATATGGTGAAAAATTACTCACATATATACACAAATGTGCAAAAGAGAATGGAGCTGAATATGTAGCATTAGAATCCGGTATCCACCGATTGAATGCCCACCGTTTTTATGAAGAAAAATTAAACTATGATAAATGGTGCTATTCTTTCAGAAAGTTATTATAATAATTTATCCCCCAAAAATGCTAGTTTCGTTCGACTTTTAATGTAATTCCATTTCTCCTGGTAGCAAATTTATTTTATAAACAAATGAATAAGAACGTGTATTCGTGTTATAATTTATCTGATAATACTAAATGGGTGGATAACTATGAAAATAAAAAACATTAACATTGAAAAAAGAATGGAATACTATAATGTACCAGGATTAAGTATCACATTACTTGAGGGCGGTGAAATTACTGGCACAGAAAATTACGGCTTATTAGAATTGGAAAGCGACAGAAAAGTAAATGAAAATTCTATTTTCAGTGCCTGTTCCATTAGCAAGCTCTTAACAGGAATGCTTGCTATGAAGCTAGTGGAGGAAGGACTTCTTGAATTAAATGATGATGTAAATGAAAGCCTTGTAACGTGGAAAGTACCAGAAAATGAATTTACTAAAAATAAAAAAGTGACATTGAGGAACTTACTAAGTCATCAATCTGGAATTAAAGACCCTGACGGTAGTTTTCCTGAACTGAATACTAAACTAGGATTCCCTTCGATGGTTGACTTATTAGAGGGGCGAACAACCTATTGTAAGTCTCCAATTGAAGTAAAGTGTGAACCAGAAAGTGAATTTCATTATTCGGATGCAGGTTTTTGTATCATTCAGCAACTGATAGAAGATATTATTGAAAAACCGTTTCATCAAGTTATGAACCAGCAAATATTTGAACCATTAGGGATAACAAATAGTCATTTCCATTCAACAATATTGGAAGTGGAAAAACGAAATTTTTCTTCTGGACACAATAAAAACGGTGAATTAGTAAATGGAAGATTTCCTATATATCCTTATCCAGCGGCTTCTGGATTATGGACAACTTCTTTGAATTTAGCTGAATTAGTGCTTGAGTTAATGAACGCAATAAAAGGTGAAAGCAAGGTTGGCATTTCAAAAAGCTTAGCAAAAGAAATGATAAGCTCACAAAGAGGTAAGAGCTGGACTGGGTTAGGTGTGTTTCTGGAAGGATCTGAAAAAGGATTAGAAATTACATCACTAGGTTGGGGAGTGGGGTTTCAATGTATGATAGTGGCGTTTCCCTATTTAGAGAAAGGTGCGGTCATTATGACGAATGCAGAATTGGGCGTTCATCAACTGGAAGGTATTATAGGAGAAATATATAAGTCACTTCTGTCTTAATTAATAAGCGAGAGGGAAGACTATGACATTTTTTGAGGAATTTATAAAAGTAAACAATTGTGATCTATCATTTGAAAGTATTTTAGAACAAAGAACTGAGGATGTAAGACTTAGAATAATAGTCAACAAAAGTGATAATCCAACAGACTTACTCGTTTATTCTCAACCTGACAGCAAAATTGAAACCTTACAAATCGATTTTGAAAATTATGTTACCTATTCTGTCATATATGATGATTATACAATATGGGACAATAGTGAGGTATAGATATTATTTCAGAATTAGAACCTAAAATTACAATTATTAACCTAGAAAATATTAAGTAGTTTGGTTAGTATTTATTAAGCTAACCCTGTTTTGATTAACATGACCATCAATTCGATGGTCTGTTTTTTTCCAAAGCTTCAAGTAGATATCAGAATTCCACTGTGAAATGTTACAGTTAAACTAAAGCAACAGGTTACATAAATATTATTATAATTTTATAACAAGGAGAAAACTTTAATGGAAAAGGCTGTTAATTACGATAAACTTATTAATATTGCTTTAGAACACTATGGTATTATCGATTTTTCTTCAAGTTTTATACGACATAACGACAATATTACATTAAAAATAGATAATAAAGAGGATAATAATTCTTATGTTTTGCGGATTCACTCCCCTATTACTTCTGGACTTCAAGGTGTACAACATACGTTTGAAGGGCTAAATGCAGAGATGGAATTGTTAAATAGTCTAAACGAACAAACTTCTTTACCTTTACAGCAACCAGTTAAAAATAAAAAAGGAAGCTTTGTTTCTACAATTGTTGATACGGAGCAGAACTTTATTCCATTGGCTACGCTCCTCACTTGGCAAGATGGCAATGTTTATACGGGAAAGGAAATAAACTCAAAAAATATTGCTTATGAAGTAGGGGGTGTACTAGCTCAATTACATAATTTCTCCAAAAACTGGATTATTCCACAACCATTTATACGACCAAACTATGATATTGAAAAATATAGGAATTTGACTGATAGATTACAGTATGGTGTTGAAATTAACTTATTTACAGCCGAACAATACGATGTGATATTAGATACAATGAAATATATTAAAATTATTTTTGATCGTACAACAAAAACGAATAATAGTTGGGGAATTATTCACGCTGACCTACAAGGTGGAAACATTATTGTAAATAATGACTCTGTGTCTCCTATTGATTTTGGCTTCTCGGGTTATGGTTATTATTTATTCGATATTGGCATTACGCTTACAACTTTTAATATTACTCATAGAAAAAATGTGTTAGAAGGATATAAAACATTAAGAAATATTGATGAAGAAGAGGAATTGCTAATAAGTGCGGGATTTATATTAGCTATTTTTGGAGCTTTTGGTTTTATGGTTAATAATCCTAAATCTCATGAATGGATACAGCGGAGAATACCTTATGTTACAGAAAATTATTGTAGGGCTTTCCTCGATAAAAAGTCTTTTCTATTGGAAATAGAGTAGTAAATGACTTTTTCTTTAACTTAAAATGCTACCCGTATAGAGTGCGATATTCTGTGATGCACTGGGGGGGGTTGGAGTCAGGCTAAGAGCTGGGAAAAATAGCGAAATTGTTGAGTGCATCTTGTTCGACTAACTGATGTTTTATTGTGGGAAAGGAGTAGTTATTTGAAGAAGGTTTTTACAGAAGTATGAAGAACACAGAATTTAGCCATGTTCAAATAAATTTAGGGAATGCATTATGATGATAAGGGAAATGTACTTATCATTAGGGGGACAAACAATGTTTGTTAAAATATATCAATATCATATACAACAAGATAAAGTAGAAGATTATCTAGACATTCAAGAACAAGCATCAAAAATATATAGCAGATATTTAAACTTTCATACAATGTATTTTAATAGCAAAGATGATAAAACAAAATGGATAGAGATTTCAAGATACAAAGACGAAAATGAATTTAATAAATGTATGTCTGTTATAAATGAACAGAAAGAGATTCAAGAGCTGTTCGTAAGGTTCCAATCGCTTTTGGTTTCTGAAAAACAAGAAATATCGGAAGGCGAATTTATTGAGATGAAAGAAATTTCTAGTTTATAAGAAGCTAATTTCTTCAACTGACAATGCTTTAACACAACAATAAAAATGATATAAACATGATCTTTTTACAAAAGCAGGATTTTAGATTTATTATGTTGAATGTTTATTGAGCCAAAATAATAAGGGGGGGGTTTTATGGATAATCCTATCATAAAACAAATCGGAACAGTATTTATTCCAGTAAGTGATATAGAAAAAGCGAGAGATTGGTATTGCGATATTTTAGGGTTACAAACAGATGGGGAAATTCAGTTTGGTCATCTTTACGTTTTACCTATGGAAGGCACAGGGATTGTGTTAGATAGTAAGATATATTCAGAAGAGAGAATATATAAATCACCAGCATTCCACTTAAATACAAGAAACATCG
Organism: Psychrobacillus sp. NPDC096389; assembly: GCF_044762855.1. NCBI lineage: Bacteria > Bacillati > Bacillota > Bacilli > Caryophanales > Bacillaceae > Psychrobacillus > Psychrobacillus sp. NPDC096389. The sequence continues at coordinate 19,229 of NZ_JBIWFB010000011.1, forward strand.
AAGAAGCATTTCATTTTATGCGTAATAAGAGAGTAAATTTGATGACAGAAATTGAACATAACCATTATTTTAATTTCAAAGATCCTGATGGAAATATTTTAATGATTTGCCAATGTTAGTCTTAAGTATTTAAGAATTGAATGGTTTAGAATTGAGTATTACAAGAAAGTTAAAAAGCGTTAAGAAAGAATTTTATACAATGCCAAAACGTTGTGCAGTCAATGTTTTGGCATTGTATGTTTTTAATAGAAAATAATTTTAAGAACGATACATAAGATTAATTTGCTCTGCAATATATGTTGAATCGAGATGTAAGCCATCTTTTAACCACCACATAATAATACCGATAATGGAGGCAGCTTTAACATCTGGATTTACAATAACTTTTCTTCCTATATTCTTAGATTCATTTCTTCGGATCACGATTAAATCTTTCATTAACCAAAGCAAATGTTTCTCAATTTCTTCAAATTGTACTAATGCAAGTATGTGATTTCTTTGTTCAAGAAGATAATCCAATAGCTGTATCAAGTGCTCTTTTCTATTCCTATCGAAAATAGAAGTCAAATTTTCTATTTTGTCAGTTAGCACTTGTAAAATATCATTTGTTAAATGTTCCTTTAACTCATTAATATTTTGGTAGTGTAAATAAAAGGTCGTTCGATTCAAGTCTGCTCTTTGCGTTAATTTATGAATAGAAATTTGGTGTAGAGAGTGGCCTTCTTGTAATAATGTAAGTAGTGCTTCTTTGAGCATTTTCTGTGTATGAAAGGTACGAGGATCTTCTTTAAAAGTCATTAGAATCATTCCTTTTTAATATAAAATTGTCAACTAATCGACAGAAATGACCTGATTGTAGATGGTTGTTTTCATTCTTCTGCTAATATATTTTCTAGACACTTTGTCGATAAAGTATATTATATGGGAAGGAATTTTATATGCAAAATGAAATATCGAGTAATACTAAAAAATTGCTACTTATTATTATGATAACGGGAACCTTTTTTTCTACGTTAAATCAAACATTGTTAAACGTTGCATTTAGTGACTTAATGGTTGTTTTTGATGTAAATACTGCAACCATTCAGTGGTTAGCAACAGGTTTTATGCTTGTAAACGGTGTATTAGTACCTATTACTGCATACTTAATGAAACGTTTTTCAACACGTCAGTTATTTATCAGCTCATTGTTATTTTTACTAATCGGCTCTATTATTGCAGCTTCTGCGAATAAATTCGGCGTTTTATTAACAGGTAGAATGATCCAAGCTGTAGGTGCGGGAATTATCATCCCATTAATGATGACTGTAATTGTCTATCTATACCCAGCGGAAAAACGTGGAGCAATAATGGGTAATATTGGATTCGCCATTATTTTTGCACCAGCAATTGCCCCAACATTGGCAGGATTTATTTTAGAGTATTTATCTTGGCGATGGTTATTTATCATTATGATTCCATTCGTAACAGTGATTATCATTCTAGCAAGGAAATATTTAGTTAATGTAGCTGAAACGTCAAAAGTAAAGCTCGACATAGTTAGTGTTATCTTATCTACTGTTGGCTTTGGATTTGTTCTTTTTGGATTTAGTAGTGCAGGTAACCGTGGCTGGGACGATTTAATCGTCATTACAACCATTGTTGGAGGTTTGCTTGTAACCATTTTTTTCTGTCATCGACAAATAAAGGCTACTGAACCTTTATTGAATTTAATGGTTTTCAAATATAATATATTTACGATGACAACGGTAGTTAATATTGTCATTACCATTTTAATGTATGCTGACTTAATATTACTGCCGATATATTTGCAGGATGGAAGAGGGTTAACAGCACTTGGAGCAGGATTGTTATTATTGCCTGGTGCCATTATCAATGCATTGCTTTCTCCAGTAACTGGTAAGCTATTCGATAAATTTGGGGCAAAACCTTTATTCATTCTAGGAACAGGTATAATCGCGATATCGATGTTTGCAGTAATTGATTTATCGTCAGAAACAACAACAGTATATATTTTAGTTCGTACGATTTTATTGCGTATAGGCTTGGCTTTTATTACGATGCCTTTAAACACTGCTGCTTTAAATGCATTACCAAGGGAATTAGCATCTCATGGATCGTCGATTAACAACACAATTCGTCAGCTAGCTGGAGCAATTGGTACAGCAGTTATTATGACGATTTATTCGATACAATTATTGAATGTTTCTTTAGGATCTATGAACGATTATATTGGTGCAGCGAGTAACACGTACTTCTATATGTTTGTGATTTCATTGATAGCATTTATCATTACATGGTTTACTCCGAGAAAGAGAAGTTAAAGTAATTTGTAAAGAGCTTTCTTTTTAAAACTATGATTGCTTTTGGATTTGGTGTGATTTTTCTAAACTTATTAACCTTACTGATTGTCAACAAATTTTTATTTAACTTTCATTTTAGATAGGTAAATATTCTACTTACTAATAGAACTTTTTACCATTATACAACCCTTTCTTAATCTATTAGAATGAATAAGGTAGTTTTTACAAGATTCTTAATAGAATAAGGAGAACAATTAAGTGAAAAAAAGGAAATTTTTATCGGCAGTCATTATTTTAGCTGTATTTATGATGATAATGCCTAGTAAAAGCAATGCGTCTTCCCTGTCAGAAGCAGAGAAACTGGTTCAAAAAGCGGAGAATACTGCAACAGCATTAAAATGGGAGATTTCTTTAGAGCATCGAAAAACATTGTATTCAGATCCTATTGCTTTACCCAATATGAATTTATATAATGCTACAAAACGTGCTAGCCAATCAGCATACAATGCCATTAACACGCTGCCTGCTCAGGAAAAAGCCAGATTAACTAAAAGAATGGAGAGCAACGTAGATATTCATGTGAATAGGTCTATGGCTTATATTGACGCAATAATATCTGGACATAAGATTGCGGTTAAAACTGATGACTTAAATGAAGCGTATCGATTGAATCCTCTTAGCGATCAAACCGAAAAAACTTATCATGATCTATCTAGTGAGATTAGAAAACAAGCGATATTACTATATCGTGTATACGGTAAGTCAACAAGAGATGCGATATTAGAAAAATATAAAAGTCCAGGGGAGAAAGCTAGACAATCTACAAAATCTGTCATAAGTGTAAAAATGGCAATTGACCAACTGCAGCAATCAATTGCTAACAATAAAAATACAGAAGAGTTACTTTTCACAATTAAACAAATTGAATCGGCCGCAAATGAAATACAAGATCAAAAAGCTAGACAATTAATATATACAAAATTAGATGTGGCTAAAAAGTCCATTCTAGGAGACAGTCAGTTGGATAAATCGTTCTTGTATTTATCTGATTTAATACGAGAAGTTGTGGAACATCCATCGAAGCCTATTATTTATGCCTTAAATGAAAATAAAGATGTTCTAGAAATCAACTATGAAACTGGGATAGTCCGCCGCCTTACAATGAACTTAATACCTGAAAGAATTTATTTTCACAATAACGAGCTATATGTAGCCTTATTGAAAGGTACACATAGTTCTTACTGGTGGGATGAGGAGCAAGAAGGGGCCATTGCCATTATTAATACTACTACTTTTAAACTAGTAGAACAGTTTAATATAGATATGGATCCATTTGATATTGTGGCAGATGGAAAGTCGATATATGTATCTAGTGGTTCAGGGCAATGGGGAGATATCAAAGGATACTCAAGAGAAACCCTACTTGAAACATCAAAGAGCAGTTCAGTTTACGAGAGAAGTTTTTTAAAAATGCACCCAACTTTAGACAAACTTTACACTATTAATACGGGTCTAAGTCCAAGAGATATGGAATCCCACTTTATTGTAGATGGAAAAATAACAACAGGATACGACTCACCTTACCATGGTGATTACAAGCTTAATATGAATATGACCATTTCTCCTGATGGAAAATATATTTTTAACGGTTCTGGTGTCATTATGATTGCTTCTGATGTCAAGGCAATAAATATGACCTACTTAACAAAACTATATTCTCCTTTTGAACAAATCACTTTTAACCTGAAGGATGGATATTTCTATACAAGTAATGGTAAAAATATTGATGTTTACAATTACAAAACAATGGAAAGAGAAAAGCGTTATACAATGAGCGGAAATATCCAAAACATATTTTATCAAAACGGAAAATTAGCGGTTATTACAGTCGAAGAATTATATTCTTCCAAACTCCCAACTCACGCAATAAAAACGTATGAAGTTAAAGGAAATGAAATTATACAGTAATTGAAGGTTTTACTTGATAGGTTAGAGTTTATAATAGGGAAAAATAATAAATATCACTTAGAACAAGGGTGCCAATCTGTCAATGATTGGTACCCTTGTTTTTGTTAAGCGAAAAGCGTATTACATTCTTAGCTAATTTTTTTGACAAATTTTATGGTTTTCATGAGAACAACTAAAAATAATTACATAAATCGAATAGGTTGCGCAAGACTGTCTGTTATAAATGCTTGCCGGAGGATATTGTAAGTTATAGTAGCAAAGACTGTAACTGGTAAGCCCTCAATTCGCTTGTGAGTTTCAAACACTTTTGACAGTAGCAATTCCATTCTTCCTAAAATAGTAATATTAAAAAGGATTATTGCCGCTTTATTAGAATAATAGACATAAGTAGTTTTTTTCCAACGGTGCAGAAGTGTTGAAGAAATAATCTTAAAAGAAACTAAAAAGCACTGTAAAATTAAGATTAAAAAAGGAGGAGTGGAAATGGAGCTTACTGGGGAAAAAGTATTGCTGTCAAAAATATCAATCAATGAATTAGATTTTATTTGCAGAGTAGAATGTGACAAAAACCTATGGTATTTTGAAGAACATGTACAATCGGATGAAAATGTGGTGCGTGAGAATTATTTACATAAAATAGAAGGAAATGAGAGAGTAAAAAGTTATGATTTTATTGTAACTTTAGCAGAGGATACTAGCAAAACTCCCATTGGTTTAGCTCAAGTATGGAGTTATAGTGAATTTAGGAAGAGCTGGGAAATTGGTTTTGCAATACTTCCTGAATACTCAGGAGAAGGCTATGGCACAGAAGCGGCTAAACTATTACTTAAATATGCTTTTGAAAAGCTAGATGCACATAAAGTAGTGGGAATGTGTAATTCAAAAAATACACGCTCTGCTGTTTTGATGGAAGATATCGGTATGACAAGGGAAGCTATTTTTAAGGAAGAACTTTTTTGGCAAAATAAATGGATTGACCAATATTTCTTCAGTATTTTGGAAAAAGAGTATTTGCGTAAATACAAATAATAGTTCAAACAATAAGAAAGAAGTTGTTTAATTAACGAGTGCTTGTGAGGTAGGGCATAGGTCATATCACATAGCGGGTGGGATTCCCTTCTAGAAAGAACTAGCCATTCACTCGTAACGAGTCTTGGAGGGCTAATGGTAACATTAGCCTCTAAGCATATAGACAAGAATTCAATACCAATGTTCATATAGTTGTATTTAGTGTAATCCACCTGCCTACTAGACACACAATGACGATAACAAAGATAGGAAGACGTTTGATATTAAACGCAACGGGAAAAAGAGGACTAAGGAGGCGTTTTCTATGCCATGGAGTAAAAATTCTTATCCCGACTCAATGAAAAATTTAGAGCCACACGTAAGAGAAAAAGCGATTGAAATTGCCAATGCCTTATTGCGAGACGATTATAGCGAAGGACGTGCTATTTCCATAGCTATAGCACAGGCACGGAAAACAATTCATGAGGAAGAGAGCGACGAACGCCCAATGTATAAGGTCATAGCAAGAGAAAGCGATTGGGTGCTGATGAAATCAGATGGCGAACGCGCAATTTTTGCTGAGAGTACAAAAGAGAGTCTTCTCGAAAAAGTGAAACTATATGTGAACGAACATAATGGTGTACTCGCAATCTATCAAGAAAATGGAAATCTGGAAGAAACATTGTACGAATAGCCACCCAATACTACGTTAAGGAAGTTTAACTGCAGCTAACTAAAAAAACTCGACACTACTTTATTTTCAACTTAAGAGGTGTTGAGTTTTTATTAATGCAAAAATGTAAAATGATTGTTTCCGTTCCAAAATAAAAACTTTTAATTTGTAATTTTAATATTCATTTTTGATATAAAATACTTATTTATTTTACTCTATAATTACCAATATGTTATGGAAATACGAGCATATAGATGTAATTTATAAATAAATATTAGCAATTTTTTAAGGGACTGCTTTTAATAGCAAGTCGGCAAAAATCGAGAAATTAAATGCTACCCAACTACAGACATACGCTATAAAAGCGTATAACGTTAAAGGAAATGAAATTATACAATAACTGAAGGTTTTTCTGGATAGGTCAGAGTTTAGTTATAGAAATAAATAATAAATTTCACTTAGAATGAGGGTATCAATCGGCTAATGATTGGTACTCTTATTTTTATTATTCAAACCTTAAGAAAAGGGCTAGGGAAAATTCTATTACAAACTGGAATAAAACTGACGGTATAGTTTAGTGAAGCAAGTGGTTTGTTAATTCAAATACTTAATTAACTGATAATTGGAACTTTTTTCACTTTCGAACGTATAAAAGTAAAGAACATTTTAGTTGAATAATGAAATAAATGAGGTGAGGTATATGAATGAACGATTCGAATTAAGTTTTAAAAATAAGGAAGTTAGAATGTGGTTTTATATAATAGTGCCAACTTTTATTATGGGCAGCTTGATCCTATTTTTTGCGAGCCGCAGTTATAATTATGTTTCATGGATAATGTTAACAATAGCATGGATTACCTTTTATACATGGCGATTTCTTTACAGAAGGAAACAGAAGAAAAATAACCCTTCCTAAGTGAAATGGTCGATTTTGTGCTAGAATAGATGCTTTTTCTTTAACAAGTTGCTTTAGTGAAATATGGAATTGTTAATAGTGCTCTTTTATTATTTAACGCAGCATTTTAATCTTAGAACAAGATAAAAGGAGAACCAAGGTTGACGGATTCCAATTTAGAAGTATCTAAATTTGACGAACGATGGTCAGAAATATTTCAATCAATGAAAGAAATGCAGAAAATATAGGATTCAGCAACTTTTTCAACTACATAGGGTATGAGTTTTCGTTTAATTGATATTTTGCTTCAACTATTTTATAGCAATAAGGATAACACGAAAGGAACTGGTAATTATGATGAATAAAATCAAGTATTTAGTCTTTGCAATAGCTATTGCTTTATTATCAATATATTTGTATCAGAATTTCATCTATTATCAAATTCCTTTCAATCCTATTAAAGAGTATGTATCTGAATCCATGGTTGACTTTCATATTACGCAAAATCTTCCTAATGGTGAATCAGTCAGTGTAAAATGCCATGAGCCGGATACTTGTGATTTAGTTTTGGAATATCTTAGCGATCTAAAATTAATACCTTTAAAAGACAAGAAGGCTCAGAAGATGATTTCTGACAAAGAACATGATACCTATTTAACAGGGGTGTTAAAGTTCACTGAATCCGAAGAGATATTTATCAAGGATATATATATAGACGACCCTACTGTCCTTTATATTAGTTCTGCTAATTCAGGGTTCAAGCGAGAAGGATATTATAAAATTGTCGATTCTACGTTTGATTATAACTATATTTTTGAGTTGATTAGTAAAACTGAGGAATAAAAATCTTATTCGATCCTGATATCTCTACTATGAAATAAACTTGAAAGTTGGCTTATTATTTCAGTATAAAGGGAGATTTTATTGAAAAAGAAAACATTCTTATGGATTATATTGCCTTTATTATTAATAGGATTTGTCTTATTTAATTGGAATTATATTTCACAAAATACTGAATGGAAATTGAATTGGGGATTTGGAGTGCCCAGACCACTTAAGATAGAAACAATATTTGATACAAGAAATGGTTTTTCAAGTGAAGGAGAATCTTTTCATATTCTTAAATATAGATCAATTGAAGAGAAGTTAAAGGAGAAAGATGGTTGGGTTACTATTGATGAAGAATCCTTTGATACTGTTTTAATACACCTTAAAAAATTTCAAAAAGATACGGCTAGTATAAATAAGGATTTGCAGAATCTACCAGTATTGTTTCAAGATAATCCAGTGACGTACAATCATAAGGATAAATACTTTTATAAATTGGAAGAAGACAATAGCTACATACTTGCAATTTCAAATGCGAAAGAACAAAAACTGTTCGTAATGCAATGGATTCAATAGTTGAATATAAATATGTATGAAGGCTGATGAATTAATAGGGAAACTTTGCTGATCATTGAAGACATAAAGAAGGAGTTGTCGAATGAAAAGAAAAATAAAACTGTTTAGTATTACTTTGGTATTTGGCATAATCGCAATTGTATCGGTACTTTTTGATTTTATTGGAATTAAATTTATAAATCCATTTCTAATGTCAAATCCAGTATTAGATACTCTGTTTCAGAACGGTTTTAGCTTTATTATCGACAATGAATTGCAATTGCAAGAAACAAATAGTGCTATATTTCACTATACAAAATGGGCGTATTTTATTCATTTAGGGAGTTGTTTATTGGTAGGAAGTCTTATAGATTTTAGTAAAAATAAGATGTTTTTTGGTAAAGTTTCGGACCTGAAATGAAATTCCTTAATCAACTAACTGAGCAGGTTAGTTATAAGGACAATAGTTCGCTTTCTCAATGGTTATACTTGCTATATCTATTTTTTTATTTCTTACTTAAATAACGGTTGCTTTAGTTAAACATGACCATCATTTTGTTAGGATAAATATAAGAGTAAAATAAGTTTCGTCAATCTATTGTGTGCGGTTTCTCTTAAACTACCGCGCAATAAGGCACAAAAAGGAGTTTAGAAGAAGAGTGGTGAATTTAATTAACATATTCAGGGGGTTGGAGAATGAAGGGGCTATTTTATTTAATATTGGGTTCTTTGATAGGATGGTTTATATGGGGAGTTTTTACAAAGGATTTTTCTTCGAATGGGTTTAGCTTCTTATTAATAGGACTTATTTTAGGGTTCTTAACTGGCAGGCGGAATCCAAAAGAAGTAACAGAATGAATTCAAAACTTCTTCGATTAGATTGTTGAGTAACTTATTTATGAACATGTAATTAGGAGACGTGGATTTAGTCTTTTACTGAGATGGATATCGGAAATTCTTTATAGAAATTAATAGGAATGTTATTACGTTTTGATTAGGTAAAGAAAGGAGGTCCACTATGACAAGAATTATGAGAAGTTTAAAGGTTCGCTCTATGCAAAGTGTATTCTGTAAACAAGGTGGAAGTTTGTATGGAGCTAGAAATTGGTTTCCGCCTGTAAAGTGATGAATGTTTATAGTAATGACTTTGCTACCTTAAAAATTTCATCTATTTTAAGGAGCGAATCTAACATGAAATATGTAAATGCAGAAAACATCTTTCCGGTAGAATTACTGAATGAAATACAGAAGTATGTAAATGGAGAAATGGTTTACGTCCCTATTTCTAAGGGATTACGGAAAAAATGGGGCGAAAATTCTGGGAGTAAAACTTATTTGAATAATAGAAACGATGATATCCGTCAACTATTTTCAGCTGGTCTAAAGATAGACCAACTTTCAGATCGATTCTTTCTTTCTCGCGATAGTATTAAAAAAATTGTCTACTCCAAAAAATAGTTTGTATGTGTCACATTGGATTAAATCTGATGTGACTTTTTTGTATAAAGTTTAGTTTATAATCATTCATTATATATATTCACTGGATTGTTTTCAGTATCATTACAGTATAGCTTAGGAGAACAAGTAACGAATTTGTTCAATTATCCGATCATTATTAGAACTATGTTTCAGGAGAGTGATGAAAGAAATTTTTATACCTACTACTATCCCTGGAGGAAGAATCGATGAAAATTGATATACAATTAACTGATAATAATGAAGCATATATTATCAAAAACTTATACCCCTTGTACTTGTATGACTTATCAGGACATTACGGCAGAGTCCCAAATGTTCATGGGATTTACGAGGATAATGATGATATTCGAACGTTAAACGACCAGTATGAAGTTCAAAATATCTGGTGGGAAAAGCCAGATATTTTATTCCCTTATTTAGTTTTAGTAGATGGGATACCTGTAGGATTTATGCTAATAGCGACTCCACCACATTGTAATAACGGTATTGATTATTTTGTTAATGAATTCTTTTTAATCCAATCATTACGAGGGAAAGGTATTGCTGAAAGAGTAGCAAATATTGTATTTGATCAATTCAAAGGGAATTGGGAGTTGTTTACTAATCCATTAAAAGAAAATATAGTTGGGCAAAAGTTTTGGAGGAAAACAATTTCAAATTACACGAATGGAGCTTACGTTGAGGAAGAAGGAGAAACATTCGATGGATCTAAACTTATCTTCCGATTTAATAATATAAAAAAATAAAAAGTTTACTAATAGAAAGTGTTATTTCTGTTCTTATCGAACTAACGCGGTATAGGAATAAAAAACAAATTTTTAAGAGGAGAAAGAAAAGTGAAGAACCTTTTAATAGCTTCGCACTGTATATTTCCAACATCAGACATAGTAAAAACTGCTGATTTTTATGAACGAAAATTGGGATTTAAAGCTGTACAGTATTTGGATGCAAATGAACCTCATATTTGTCTGTATCGTGATACAACAGAGATTATCTTAACTAGAACTAACGGTCAACATGTAATTCCAAATAGAGAACTATATGGCTACGGGTATGATGCGTACTTTATCACAAAGGATCAAGAGAAACTTCTAGAAGAGTTAATCAATTCCAATGTGAAAATCATCCGTAAAATAGAAAATACTGATTACAATAATAAAGAATTTGTAGTGGAAGATATAGATGGAAGATGGATAGCATTTGGCATTAAAGTAGGTTAAAAGAAAGAACGCTGTTTATGAATGATGACTGGGTTATATGCGAAGGGAAAGGTATAAAAGTAATTACTGCTATTAACATGATCAACCTCATTAATAACAACACCTAAAATCCCAAATATATAAGGGGTTAAGGTGTTTTTTACTTGCTTATAGAGTTAATTGGTGAAACTAAAAGCTGAAATATGTCTAGAAAAACTTGAAAACGGGTAAAGAATACATAGTTGAAGCAAGTAGGAGGTAATTTTTAATGAAGAATCATGTTATTGGCGTATACGAAAATGAACAACAAGCGGTTGAAGTTGTGGAAGAATTAAAAGGGAAGGGTTATACAACGGAGGATATTTCAGTTATTGCTAAAAATATAAAAGAACTATCAGAGATCACACAGGAAGTAAAACCCACCACTATGGATGGAGCCATTGCAGGAGCTCTAACTGGGGGAGCAATTGGCATAGCGGGAGTGTTAGCAGGGTTATCCGCTGTATTAATCCCTGGATTTGGTGCTGTGTTGGCTGCAGGTCCTATTATTACAACAATTGGGGGAGCAGTCGTAGGGGCCAGCTCTGGTGCTGGAGGATTGAAACATGCTCTTATGGAAATTGGAATCCCAGATGATGAAGCTGAACGCTATTCTAATGATGTTCAGGATGGTAAGATCCTTGTATTTCTTCATCCCAAAGAGTGAGAGTGGATTGAAGGGTCCCCATGTTTGCACTACGATACTAGTAAACTCTTAGACCATCATATGATGGTCTAATTTCAGGTCTAAAGCACCGAGTAGATTTTGGCTAATCATTGTGAAATGCTAGAATTAAATGAAGGAGACAGATTAGTTAAATAAGATAGTAAAACTAATTTGAGAAGGAATTTTATGGAGAAAAATAGTATAATAATAAAGTCTAAAAATTAATCGATGTAATTTTAGGACATAGTTGTTAAAGGAGGCGTTCATTATGACAAATAATAGAACTAGTATGGTGAAAGATTACAAGGGGATAACGACTAATTAACAAAGTTGTTTAGCGTTTCCCCGAATAATGAAAGGGGAAAATTATGAGTTTAGAAAATGTGAAAATTGTAGAATTAAATGCAGAGAACTGGTACGACTGTTGTGAATTAGAAGTATCAACAGAACAGAAAGAATATATGGAACCCAATGCCGTATCAATAGCTCAGTCAAAGTTTGAAACTTCATTAAAGCCATATGCTATCTATGTTGCAGATGAGATAGTTGGTTTTCTAATGTACAATTCAGTTCAAGAAGAACTGGATGGTTATTGGATATATAGAATAATGGTGGATAAGAAATTTCAAGGCAAAGGTATAGGTAAAGCTGCAACTAAGTTAATGATTTTAGAAATGGCTAAATTACCTGATGCGAAAAAAATTGTTGTAGGTTATCATCCTGAAAATTTAGGAGCACATAATTTATACTCAAGTTTGGGCTTTATCGATAATGGTGATAGGTTCGGTAAGGAAATGGCAGTTATCAAAAATGTTTAAGATTGACAGCACAATAAAAAGGACCTCTTTGGTCCTTTTTATTGTGCTAATGGTTGCTTTAGTTAATTAAGACTGTTATAAATTGAATACTTTAAAAAACTCAAGGGGCATTAATCTATGAAGGGTTAGTGCTTTTTTGTTAAATAAACTTTATTTGTTGATAAACGACTGAATTTCCATAATTTAATGAAAATAGTGCACATTTGGTTGTGCAGTGTTAACAAAGCAGAAATATTCATTGTGTCTCATTAACAATGAAGCAACATTTAATTGGCTATATGGTCTAACGACACAAGCGTGAATAGCTTGTATAATAAGCATTTAATACAGGCTAACACTTTAAAGTGTTAGATAATAAAACAATCGATCCATTCGTCTGTATAAATTAACTTAATGGAGGTTTCAAATGGAGAATGAAAAAAATATAAAAAAGAAGAAGTTTCAACTTCCGCATATTTATGTCATCTTATTTATATTCAGTGCACTTGCGGCGATTTCGACTTATTTTATTCCAGCAGGTCAATTTGAGCGCGTGCCAGGTCCTGACGGAAGAACAGCGATTGATCCGAACTCATTTTCATATGTGGAATCTGCACCAATTGGTATAGCAGATTTCCTTACTGTAATTCCGCGGGGACTAATTGATGCTGGGGAAATTGTATTTTTCACCTTTATTATCGGTGGTATGTTTATGGTGCTGAAGACAACTGGAATAATTGAAGTAGTTGTAGACAGACTAGCCAACCGATTTGCCAAAAAAAGTATTTTGCTGATCCCGATTTTAACAACAGTATTTGCGATTGGAGCAACTTTAATCGGAACACCTGAACTTTCGCTCGTTTATATTCCTGTTATTATGCCATTAATTATTGCGTTAGGTTATGATTCCATTGTGGCTGCTTCGATTGCGCTTGTCGGTACGGTAGTAGGATTTACTACGGGGGTTTTAAACCCGATCAACGTCGGATTATCGCAAAAAATTGTAGGTATCCCTGTTTTTTCAGGATTGGAAATGCGTCTAATTCTTTTTGTTGTTTGTATATCGGTTGGAATCTATTTCATCATGCGCTATGCAAAAAAGGTACAGAAGAATCCTTTAAACAGCTATGTTTATGAAGATGACCAAGAAAAAAGAGAACTTTACAGACAAAAAGAAAAAATTGAAGCGAAAAGTATGAACGCAAGACAAAAATATGCTTCGGTTGTAGCTCTTCTCTTCCTTGGTATGTTAGTGTTTGGTGTGTTAAAGCTCGGATGGTTCATGGTAGAGATGGCTGGTCTGTTTATCTTTATGGGGATCGTAGTTGGCCTGATTGCCGGACTGAACGCAACCCAGATTTCTAACGCCTTTACAGAAGGATTCCGTGAAGTGCTCATGGGAGCGATTATTATTGGTCTTGCCCGTTCTGTCGCTGTTGTGTTGGAAGACGGTCAAATTATGGATACGATCGTTTACAGCTTGGGCTCACTGGTGGGGGAGATGCCATCTGTTCTTGGTGCAGTAGGAATGTATCTGGTACAGCTGACTATTAACTTTATTATCCCATCCGGAAGCGGACAAGCATTAGTAACGATGCCGATTATGGGGCCACTTGCAGATATTATCGGCGTGACTAGACAGACAGCTGTGCTTGCGTTCCAGCTCGGAGATGGGTTTGCCCATATTCTATTCCCGACTTCTGGTTACTTTATGGCTGCACTTGTAATCGCCGGCGTATCTTGGCAAAAATGGATTCGTTTCTATATGCCACTATTCCTAGTATTTTCAGCAATTGGCATCGTCACGTTAGTTATCACTCAGATGATACAATATACAGGCTAAAATCATTTGGCTTGAACATGAATAAAGCTGGTACAAAATATTGATGAAGAGATGTAAATCTGAACAATTTATAAGCAAAGATAATTGTTCAAAATTCCTCTTTATTAGAATGTTTTGCGCCAGCTTCTTTTTTGGTATAGAGTTTGTGTAGAAAAGGCAAAAGGCGAGGAGTAATCACCTTTGAATTATATTAGATTTTGTATTTATCAATTCATCTTATTTACAGCACTTTTTATTATTAACATTCCTCTTGATAAATATATTAGCAAACCATTTAATTCTGTTGATTTAATAGCAATATGTATAAGTTTACTAATCGTAATAATTGTTTATCAATTGTTAAATAAAATGTATAGGCGATTTGAGAATATTATGTTTCGAAATAAGATAATGATTTCGCTACCAATTGTTATATTATCAATCCTGTTTATAGGATTACTTGATCAACTGTTTATTTAGTTTTTTATTTACCCAAAGGAAATTCTTTAGTTAAACAAGTCCATCATTTCGATGGTCTTTTTTTATATCTAAAACATAAGAAAGGTTTCGGCGATCTAATGTGAAATGGTACACTTAAATTGATGCGACGGTTCAATGCAACAAGAAAAGTGATTAAAATAGAATAAGGGATAGGGACGTTATTATGGAATTAAAAGAATTTATTGCCTTTCTAAATAAGTTAGATGACAATAATATTTTTTATAAGCTAAATAAAGTTAGAACTGAAGCTATTATGGTAGATGTAGCTGTACCAGGGCAACGATGGGAAATAGAGTTTTTGGAAGATGGTACAGTTGATATTGAAAAATTCATTAGTGATAAGGATATGTATGATGTGTCTGAATTGGAAACTCTTTTTAAGGAATTCAGCGACTAAATTTACCTGTGCAATCGGGTGCTTCTGTTAAACAAAGACAAGTTTATTGAGAATAACTAATTAGAGAATAGTGAAACGAGGGGTTTGGAAGTGGAGAAAGTTCTCAAGAAAATAAAGGAATTAGAGTCAGGTGAAGTGGGAATAATCATTTATTCTTCTGCAAGTAAAGATACACTATTATCATTAAACAAAGGTTTATTAGTTCCTCTTGCTTCTGCAGCAAAAGTTGCAATTGCCTTTTGTATTGCAAAATTGGTTGATGAAGGGCACTATAACTGGACTGATATGGTGGAAGATGTAACTTTAAATCCAAAAGAGGATAGTAACGAAGTGTATCCTCACTTTCAAAATAGAGCAAAATTAGCACTTCGAGATGCGGTAGAAGTGATGGTAGCCTGTCATGATAGTTTTGTAGCCGACAGAATTGTTCAATTTTGTGGTGGATGGGAAATGATAAATCAAAAAGTAAAAACCTATTTTAAAAATATACATATTACTCAAAATCCAAGAGATTTAGATAACAAGGGTGAATTGAGAGAGATATTAGAACTTTTACATTTAATTTATCATGGGTACAAAACTAATCCTGAGCTCTGGATTCCGGTTATTAATGGTTTAGTTAGGCAACGAGGTGATATAGAAGGAGTACCAAGCCATTTCTTAAATCATATGACTGGTGGATTAGATAATGTAGTAATAGATATCGGGATAATGGGTGAGTTTTCCAAAAATCCATTATTATTTGTTTTGGGGGCAAAGGAGTTACCAAATCGATATGAAGAGAAATTAGCAGATGAAATAATTATGGAGACAATGAAACTGATCTATGATGAATATTGCAATCAAGAAGATGATTAGGAATATAAAAGTATAGCTGATTAATACTGCTTATTCAGTGAATAGTACTTTAGTTTAAAGGTGGCTACCTCTATGGGTAGCCTTTATTTATTGAACGGGGGACAAAACTTTCATAAAAGAGATTGTAATTTTTCCCGAATAAGAAAGTAAACATGGTCTTCATTAAAAAAAGAAAGTATCCAGTGGTAAGTTTCTTAAATTGAAAAAAGTTGAAACGAAATATGCCGGTCGTTTATCTAACTGATAACAAAGGAAGGGGGGACGATGGTGAAAGAGAAGTTGAAATTAATAGTCAAAGCTAAAAAAGGGGATGCAATTGCTTTTCAACAGTTGATCCATTTGGAAAAAGAAAAACTATATAAGATGGCTTTTATTTACATGCGCAATGAGGAAGATGCTTTGGAGGTTTTTCAGGAAACCGTTTATCTCGCTTTTAAGTCAATCGCGAAGTTAAAAAACGATCGGTATTTTTCGACATGGATTATTAGAATATTAATTAATACATCCATTTCCACTCTACGCAAAAAGAAGCGAGTCGTATTTATAAACAAAGAAATGTGGGACAATATTCCCGCTGAAGAAATGGTGGAAACAGACGTCCAAATGGATTTACTGAATGCTCTGAACGAGATAGATGAGAAATTTAAGACCGTCTTGTTATTAAGATATTATCAGGATTATACAATCCAACAAATTGCAGCTATCTTGGATTGCCCGGAAGGCACAGTTAAGACAAATATTCGAAGAGGAATTGCTATACTCAAGGAAAAAATGAAGGGGGTATACAAGGATGACAGACAAAATTCCATCATTCAAGGAAGAGTTTGATTTGATCGATGTTCCAACAGAAAAGTTAGACGAAATCATTTCTAAAATAGGCACTGAGAAGACGTTAAAGAGAAAGAAAACTATATGGAGTAAAGCTGCCCTTGGTGTGGGAGCTGCAGTAGTGGCATGTGGAATTCTTATCGGATCTGTATCTGTTTCACCTGCACTGGCACAGGTCGTCTCCTCTATACCAATAATTGGTCAAATATATAAGAACTTAGGGGATGTCGGATTGAAAAGTGTTTCGGAAGCTGGCATAAGTGAGTTTTCCGGAGAATCTAAAACAATCAATGGCATTACGATAACGCTCGGGGAAATCTATTACGATGATGCACGCGTAACAGCCAGCTTTTCCGTCGATTCAGAAAAGCCGGTATCATACGATTATTTTGATATTAGACATAATTATAAAGGTGGAAGGCCTTTATCGAATACTGGACTTAGAACGGATGAAAGTTCACCTACAAATTGGACTGGAATTCTTCACATTAATTACTATAGTTTTAACCCTGATACACTTGAATTGGGTATGACATTTGAAGGTAAGCAAGGAGAGTTATTCGAGTTTACGAAGGAAGTCGTTAAAGCACGTTATGAAAATAAGATCGATCTTGCAAAATCTGAACAAATAGACAACTTGAAATACGAGATACATGATATCGAATGGGGTACACCTGGCCTGCTCATTTCGTATGATGCCCAGTATATAGAAGTAAACTATAGACGTGACGTTATATTTGAATTTGAGGTAGTAGACTCTTCCAATAAACCTTTAAAGGAAATTAGTAAGAAGTACGGCAAGCAACTCTTTGAACCGCTTGAAACGGATGTAACTGAATTGACCATCACCCCTATTGCTAAATTTGATGTTCAAAGAGGAGATGGTCAGATAGAATGGAAGGAATATAAGTTGGAGCCCTTTAAAATAACGATTCCGTGAGTACACTGGACAGCCAGCAATGGTTGTCTTTTTAAGTTTAAAAATTTTATATCCTGTTTGTCTAATTGTTATTGAAGTTAATGCTTAGCAAATCATTTCTTATTCTAATAACGCAGCATGTTAGGGAAATAAGAAATGACTTGTTGATTTGGCTCCTCAAAAAGAATTGATATTAAATAATATTTTCATAATTACTTGACAAGAAGTTTGAATATTTGTATTATTACAGCAATATAAGAGGAGGGTTCATATGCTAGTTCAAAAACTAACTTTTACAACTTCACATCATCATATTAACTAGTCTTGCTATCGATATTTTTATATCTACATAGGAAGACTATTCTCATTGAATCGTATAACTAAGCCTATTTGGAGCTTATGTTAGGACGATTTTTTTTATTTGCCAAAAATGAGAAAAGAGGATGAATAGGATGAAAAAAATGGATTATCAAAACGTAAGGGGAACACAAGATTATTTACCAAGACAGGAAATGGTAAGACGAAACATTCGTAGGACATTAGAGGACACATTTATTGCCTATGGTTGCCAACCTTTAGAAACGCCTATTTTAAATTACACAGATTTAATGGCATCTAAGTATGCAGGTGGCGCAGAAATTTTACAGGAGATGTATACATTAACTGATCGTGGTGAACGTGATCTTGCACTTCGCTACGATTTGACGATACCATTCGCAAAAGTTGTAGCGATGAATCCAACTATTCCTATGCCCTTTAAACGTTATGAAATTGGTAAAGTATTTCGAGATGGTCCAATTAAAGCAGGACGTTATCGTGAATTTACACAATGTGATGTAGATATTGTTGGTGTAGAATCGCAAGCTGCTGAGGCGGAATTAATGATGATGGCCTTAGATGCTTTTAAAAATCTTAATGTAAATGTAGAGATTCAATTTAATAACCGTAAGCTTTTGTATGGTTTACTTCAACAATTTGAAGTCCCAGAAGAAGTTATGAATCGGGTCATTTTAGTATTAGATAAGGTTGAAAAAGTTTCGATTGAATCTATGTTGGCGGAGTTAGCCCAACTACAATTGACTTCCAATAGCTTGATCCAAATCAAAGACTTTGTAGAATCTAAAGGACAATTAACCATTCAAAGCTTCAAACAATGGGAGCGGAAAAATAGTTATGTGCAGGAAGGTTTACGAGAATTAGCTGAGCTAACGATCTATTTAGAAACACTTGAAATCCAAGATATGTGTATATTTAACCCATTTTTGGCAAGGGGTCTTGAAATATATACAGGAACCATTTATGAAATCTTTTTAGCTGATGGTAGGATTCGTTCCAGTATTGGGAGCGGTGGACGGTATGACAATGCTATCGGCGGACTTTTAAATTCTGAGAAAACTTTTGCGACAGTAGGTATTTCATTTGGATTAGATGTTATTTATCTAGCATTTGAATTATTAGGACGCGTGAACAAATGCTCGCTGATAGATATTTATATAATTCCCATAGGAACGGTAAAAGAAGCACTTAAGCTAGCAACAAATTTACGTTCCCAAGGCAAACGGGTAGAGGTGGAATTATCCAATAAAAAAGTAAATAAAGCAATGGAAAGAGCTAATCGCGAAGGCGTTGCACATGTAATCGTATTAGGAAATGATGAAATCCTAAATGGCTTTTATTATATAAAAAATATGCAAACAGGTAAGAGCGAAAAAGTGGTTTATAATTTTATTAATCAATAAATTTATTAGATAGATAATCCGTTATAAAGGGGGGAGAAACAATGAGTAATGGATTTATAACAATTCGAAAAGCAGATTTAAGAGATACGAAAGAAATGGCGAAAGTTCACGTTGAAAGTTGGAGAACAACTTATGCCAACATCGTTCCAGATGAATACTTAAAAAATTTGACTTATGAGAGTCGAGAACAAATCTGGATAAATAGCATTCCCAACGGTGGTGTATATGTAGCAGAGAATAACGAAGGAAAAATTATTGGTTTTGCTTCTGGAGGTAAAGAACGAAGTGGTAAATATAGTGGATTTGATGGAGAGATTTATGCAATTTATATCTTAAAAGAATTTCAAGGGCAAGGTATTGGTAAAGCTCTGGTTAAACCAATTATTGAAGAAATTATAGAAATGAGATTTAATTCTATGCTTGTTCTTGTGCTGAAAGATAATAGCTCTCGTCTATTCTATGAAGCACTTGGTGGCGAAAAAATAGATACTATTGAAGTTCAGATTGCAGGAAAGAAACTTTCTGAACTTGTGTATGGTTGGGAAGATATTAGAAATATATTTTAACTTTTCTTTTCAATTGTTGGGCACTTTACTAGTACAAGACCATCAACTCGGTGGTCTATTTATTATACCAAATCAAGTAGATCCTAGAAATTCCTTGTGAAATATTCCACTTAATCTACCGTCACAGTTAGTTAAATAAGAAGTTAGCTTGTATTTTCACCATTGTAGTTCATTAAAATGAAAAATTACAATAGCCTTGCTTTTATATCGTTTAATACGATATAATCTGGATTAACGATATAAAAGAGGTGTAATATGGAACTTAACAAATACTTCACAGATATTTACTATCATCTACATCCAACGCATGAACTGACAATCTCACATCAAAGTATACGAATTCTGCAAATCATTCAGAAAGAAGAAACCGTGACCGTACGTTTCTTGGCAGAAGCATTAAAAGTCTCGCATAATACAGCATCAGAGCATGTAAAGAAGCTCGCAAACAATGGATGGATCACTAAGCAACGTTCTGAAGAGGATCAACGCAAAGTATTTTTGAAGTTAACGGCAGAAGGATTAGAAGTTGTAAGACAAAACACAGAATTAGACGAGTTAAAATTACAAGCAGCTTTGAATAAGCTAAGTGATAAGGAAAAGACTATAGTCTTACAAGCTTTTCGTTTACTGAGTGAGGTAGCTAAGTGATGGTGTGGATCAAACTCATCACGTCAGCTTTAATCATTGCAGTTGTTACGGAATTAGCTAGAAGATTTCCTTTGTACGGGGGAATTATAGCAGCACTACCGTTAATAAGTCTGCTTAGTATTTTTTGGTTAACTGTTCAAGGAGAAACAGTTAGCCAAATTCAAACTTTTACAATAGGTGTAATTATTGGGTTACCAGCAACAATTGTTATGTTACTAGCAGTATATGTGATGCTGAAAAATTCCTTTCCTTTTATCATGGCACTTTTAGTTGGAGTTATTTCATGGGGGTTATGTTTAGGGATTCAAAAAGTAATTTTTAATATGTTCACGACTAGAAATTTGCTATAGTTTTCTTACTTCATTAACGAAAGCTTTACTTCCCTTTCATTGATTTTTTTAAGATGTAATTTCTATAAGGTATAAATTGATAATTGAAAGAGTTAGAAGATTCTTTATAAAGTTAAAGCACAGTGATAGTGATTGATAGTTAGGACAAATAGGAATAGCCTTAGTAAAGCATAAACCGTGTCATTTCTTTTCTCAAATAATATTAACTTACAAAGGCATTTCGAATGTATCTATCGAAGTGCTTTTTGTTTGCGATTTCACTTCATATGCAAACGTTTATATATACTGTTTACAATTAAACAAACGTAAGTTAATATTGTTTGTATAATGTTGTTAGGAGAGTTAATTTTCTAGATATAGAGAATATATTAATTTAAGAAGAAATATACCAATGCATATTTCGTACCTAAGGAATTAAAGGTGCAGAAATTTTGAAAATAGTTGATTGTTTATATACTGCAAAGAAGGTAGTCGAGGTATATATTGAAAAAGAGCATGTTTCTGTTTTTGAAATGTTAATTAAAGTAGATAAAAATACATACTGGGCTATCTGAAGTACAAATAAATTAACAGTATGAACTTATACATAAGGGGATTATATAAGTGGATGAATGATATGCGATAACTAAGAAAAATAAAGCTAAAGTGTTAGCTACATATTTTAAGAATGGATTGGACGGAAGAATTGATACTTTTCCTAGTAAGGAAAAACGAAAGATAATTTTACTTCAACATATAATATCACTCTTTAAAGAGAACAATGATTACACGGAAAAAGAAGTAATGACTGCACGAAGTACTGGGTGAAGGGGAAGTGATAGTATGAATGTCGAATGTACACGATTTCGGGTAAAGCGAGGAAAAACAGAAAAAGTAAATGAATGGTTAGCTTTCTTGAATGATCATATGGAAGATGTCCTTGTTACGCTTGAGGGAGAGAAGATGTATGTTGAAACAATTTTTCGTGAGTTCTTAAATAATGAGGAATATTTATATTGGTACTCGGTTCAAGGCTCTGGTGGAATAGAGGTTGAGAAATCACAACATTGGATTGATAAGAAGCATCTCAAGTATTGGGAAGAATGTATTGACCAAACATATAAACCTGTGGATCTCCATACCGAAGTAGTAATGATTCCAACCTATGTACGTAAAATAATGGACAATAATAACGGTGATGGAGGTAGACCAAAATGATTACGGTACCTAAAGAAGATTTTAATATAGTAAAGGAGAAAATCAAAGAAGCACCAACATTTGTAACTAGCATATTAGATAATATTATTAAAGGAACGGTACATGCAGATAGCATCAAGTATGAATCATTGCTTATAAAAACTGATTCAGGATTGTATTATGTTACAGGCCAACCATCTAATGAGTTGTTTCTTAAGAAAATAGTTAAAATATTTGAGAGCTCCCTAAATCAAAAGAAACGTTTTACATTATTTTCTACTAACCCTGCTTGGAATCAGGCAATTGAAAAATATTTTGATAAGGAATTGGGAAAAATAAAACGTTATGGTTTCTCTTTTGATCTTATTACATATAAAAATAGAAAAAGAAGAAGTATGAATGATTTTGATGTAACAAAAATTAACCAATATGACATAGAACATTGTTTGGAATTTGATATAAAATACTATAACGAATACTGGGGTTCTATGGAGAATTTTCTACAAAAAGGGATAGGCTTTTGTGTGAAGGACAAAGAGAGGATTATTAGTGAAGCAGTTTCAATTTTTCAATCTAAAAACTATGCGGAAATAGATATAATAACTCATTCAGATTACAGAGGAAAAGGGTTAGCGAGTGTTGTAGCTGAACAATTTATAGATTATTGTCTTTCCCATAATATTGAACCTCGTTGGGATTGTGATGTTAATAATATTGCTTCAATTAATTTAGGTAGTAAATTAGGTTTCAATGCCCCATGAGAATATACTGTTTACATAAAAAAGGAATAATTTTAGTGAATACCTTTTAAAGTCTTGTAATTAAACAGGCTTCGGTATATAGTTTAGTTAAGTTAACTAAACTATATGGAGGGCTTAATATTGGAAAAAGATATAGTTTCAAATGGAGATAAGCTAAAGAAACCATTCCTTTTTAAATTTGGGATAGGGCTTCTAATCCTTTATCCTATACTATGGGGACTTGCTGCTATCGTGCCATTTACTCCATTAGCAACTCACATTAAGGCCACTGTTGTTACAGTATGTATAGTAGTGGGAGAAATCTTTTTTTTGATAGGTGTTGCCTTTGTTGGAAAAGAAGTGGTGACCAAATATAAAAGTAAGTTAAACCCAAAAAATTGGAGAAAAAAAGGTGATAAACAAAAAGATGAAAAATGAAAACTTACCTGAGCAAATTAATCAAACACTTGAAGAACTATGGCTGTTACTTGAAACAAAAGAAAGAGCTTATACGAATTTTCGATTAAATAATCAGCAATATACGTTATTGACTTTAATTATTCGGTACCCATCATCCACTCCAACAGAATTAGCAGAAAAAATGAATATTACCAAAAGTGCTATCAGCCAACAGTTAGTAAAAATGGAACTTGAAGGTTATATTTATAGAAAGCAACATTCAGAAGACAAACGTACATTTTCAGTTGAATTAGGAGAGAAAGGATTGCTTTATAAAAAGGAAGTGGAAATATTTATGCAGCAAATTCAGGAAAAATATTATGCGAGTTTATCACGCGAAGAATTAACAAACTTTTTATCCGCACTTCAAAAGCTAACAAAAGTAATTGATAAACTGTAGCGATTATTTAAATTAACTATTGTTCGTTTACTAACTTTCATTAAATAGAGTATCTAAAGCTTTATATATTTATGAAAAACCTCTCTAAAACGGGTGTCTTAGATAAAAAGAATAGGGGGATTTTATGATTAAGTCTATAAAAGGGCGATTCATCTTATCTATATTCTGTGCTATATTTTTCTAGTATTGAGTTTGTTATTGATAAGAAGGAACCAACAGTTCGGTTACTATTCTTCTTCATCATGATTTTATCGGTGTTTAATACGGGATTATTGAACGAAAAATACATTCAAACAAGAAAGAAGAAATAAGTCTATTTCAACTAACTGGTACTTTACTTCAAGAAGGAGTAAAGTCTTTTTTTATTGTATTAAAGCCGCAATTTGATGAAAGATGAGTAGCAGGAATAAACTTAAAAAGCCCTTTTCTAACAAGTAGAAAAGGACACATAAAGAAAACTACTCGTAGTTAGCCATGTAATTCCCTTCTTCAAATATTTCTTTCGGACTTTTGGAAGTCCATTCTTCTACTGTCATATCGGGATGCAAGTTTAAGTAAGATCTTATCATCTTGTAGCCCTCACTATAGCCATAATAATTGGGAAAACCATTAGTCCCACCTATTAGTATTTCATAAATCTGATCAGTAACAGGATCCTCAAGATTTGGTTCAATCCTGCTCCAATATTCTTTGTTAAAGTTTTCGATAACTACATAATCAGTACTATTTGAAGTGGGATACACTAAGGTTTCAAACATCACGGCTTGCCCTTCCAATATTAAATAATCTAATACTGTTGGATTATAATCTTCTGTGTAATGTTTTTCGATCCAAACGCTATGATGATATTCATGTGAAATACCTGATTTATAATGATTATCAAGGTCACTCAAACTATAATAGTTATCGAAATCATTGAAAAAGACTAAGATTTTCCCTGCCCCGGCTGTAATCATGTCAGATGGAAATCTTTCATTTTTAGGAAACACACATACATTTGTTTTATTTTCAGAAGAAAGTATGTCGGAGGATTTAACAAAGGATTCCTCGTATAACTTATTTATATGATTTTTATCTATAGATTCAACTTGATTCTTAATACTATTATAATCACTTTCTTCCGGTGTCCATTCAAATAAATTAATTTCTAAATGTTCCGTATCTTTAAAGCATGCATCATATATAGGTTCAATAATTTCTTGTTGATATAATTTATGGAGTGACTTATCTGGATTATCTTTTACAGTTTTAAAATAGTTTTCATATAGCTTGTAAGCATGAATTATATTAAATTTTTGGCCCGTATTGGGGTTTTTAAAAGAATAGGTTATATTTTGTTGTTCTTGTTGTTCATTTTCCAGAATTGTATTCTCGTGGGATTGTTCAGTTTGCTTACAGGCTGATAAAATAAATACTAATAGAAGCATACACAATGAAATTAAAACTTTATTATCGGTACTCAAAAATTTCATCTCCCTATTCAATATTAATATACTTCCTATACATTCCATTTTGCCTAAAAGTTTCATTAAATTTAATAACTATAACAAAACATGCCTTTAAAATAAGTTGGTTGGTTTGAAATAATAGGAGTATGATTTTTGAAGAAGGAGAGTACTTTCCAATTACAAATAAAAGGAAATTATTTTAGTAAAGAGTATAGCCCGTGGAAAAGGTGATTTTAAGAAACCCTAGAGAAAGTACAGAAATCAACATATATAGAGAAGTGTAATAATCTTTTTTAAAGTAATACCATCTTTACATTAGAAATAACTGATTATTTTAAAAATATTTTTAAGTTTTAAAATTGGGGTTAGAAGTCTTTATACGCTTATCAGCTTCAAACAAAGCCCATACTTTGGACCGTAACCATTTCATTCCACTATAAAATAGTTATATGAAAAGGATTATTACCAACTTAATAGAATTTTAGATATTGGATGTATGTTTACAAACGCAGCAGGTTAAGGTGATAGGGGGAGTTGTATGTTTTGGCTAAAATTTGGATTGATTACGATAATTGTTTTTGTTTTTATTTCAACAGTTAAGCTTCTGCTGAGGAGTATACTCAAAATGGAGAAAGTTAAAAAAGAGTTTTTTTCTTTTAATCACATAAACGAGTTACATAGAAAAATTGAAAAAGGTTTGAGAACTCTTTCTGGTATTACTCTATTGATCCTATCTTATGTGCTATTGTTTTATTATGAAGATTTAATTTATCTCATATTAATTGCAGTAATTGTTTTTATAGTATTGGATTACATGATAAGAGCATTTTTTGAATGGAAGTTTACACGATATCCGAAACAATCTATCTTGACTGTAACTGAAATGATTATTATCTTAAGTGCAATAATAATCGTTATCGAATTTAAGTTACTTGGACCTTATTAAGCTAAGGGGTAGTTTAGTGAAAGAGGGGGAGTTTTATCCGGTAAATTTAAATGGTAGGGAGGAGATAATATGCTAGAATTTCCAGGTTATATTATATTGCTTAGTATTCCTTTTGTTGTTACTGTGATTACTTCTTTCATCTTATCAAAAAGGTACAAAAAGAAGGAAAAAGTAGATAAGGGTTTGAATTTATTTATTTCAAACTTTCTCATAGAACAATGATGATACGAACTTTAACCAGTTTACCAATTGTGAACATTGCATTCATTATCATATATTATTCTCAGATTGGAGTTTAGCATTTTATATTAGCTTTGTTTTATTTGTTTCATTAGTTTTAGCTGTTCAGTTTCTATATAATCACAAAAAGTGGAAGAACGAAGAAATAAGTTATTAGAAGTTCTACTAACGGATGCTGTTGTTATACAAGACCTTCATTACGATGGTCTATTTTTATACGAGAAATATAATGCGAAATGTTACACTTAAATTAACTCGGCAGGTCATTTAAATAGTAATTTACGCAAATACAGAGGTGGGAGTGGATAATTAATATGGATACTGATCCTCTTATTCCGTTGATATTAATTTGGGGAATACCAGTTTTTATGGTTGTTAGAAGTTATTTGAAAATGAATACTGATGACAAAAAATCAGCAATCAATGATTTTAGGTCAAGCCGTTTTATTTTAACAATTGGCTTTATTGTAATGGGTGCTTTCTTGGCACATTTAGGTACTTTATTTTCCATTAGCATTATGGAGTTACTTGGAATTGGTCTTTTTGCTTTAGGAGGGTTCTTATCAGCAATAGATATGTGGAACAAGAATAAAATTAAAAGTGTGATTCTACTTGTCTTAATAGCTTTTCCTTTGTTGTACTTATTAAATTAAAGAACAATTTAGTTATAGAAGTACTAATACTTTAAATTATAGGGGTTCAATCATATGAAGACTTGGAAGTACCGAACCACAAACACATTTTTTGACTACTTGGATTTTCATGATTGCTTAGTTGAGAAAATAATAGTTGAAAAAGACAAGGTCATTATTGAGTTCCGATTTATTTATGTGTCTGCTGAACATCCCCTTAATCCCAATGATGTAGCAAAATCAACAGATAAATGTAGACTTACTTTCTATGGAGTAACGGATAGTGCTGCAGTTATTCACTTGGATGAAGGGATGGAAAAGCAAGTTCTAATTACCGACTTAGAAGAAATGGAATTCTTGAAGTTTACTCAAAAACCATTAGGAAATTTAATGATTTTTGATATGTTTGGAACTGAATGGAAGACACATCAATTCAGTAGTATTCAAATTACAGCTATCAGTTTTACTTTAGAGTGGAATGATTTTACCGAAAATGCTTGGTATGTTTAATGATTAGTGAAAATTTCCAACCAAAACTTAACCAACTAACGAGTGCTTTAGTTAAAAAAATTATCGTTTGGAACATCTATTCTTACTACTCAAGTAAATATTATAGAATGTGATACTCAAACAAAATAAGCAGGTTAGTAGAAAAACAGTAAGATTTTAATGAAATAAAAAGAACGTATGTTCATTGTTTGTTTATTGATGTATAATTCGAAATACATAATATTCTTAATTATTGAGGTGGAGGAAGCGATATGAAGAAGATATTAAAAGAATTTGAAGAAACATTGGATGCCATTAAGAAATTAAAAGATGTAAATGAAGATAAGTTAATTGAGCCTATTAGTGAAGAAAAATGGTCGATTAGAGAAATTGTAGGACATTTATTTTATTGGGATAAGTATAATCTAGAAAAAATGGTTCCGTTAATGGTTAGCGGAGCAAACTTGCCACAGTTTCCAGACCATGACCAATATAATAAGGAATCAATATTATATCTAAAAGACAACACAGTGGAATCTATTATAGATGCTTTTATAGAAACTCGAAAGGAGCTTATTGAGAATATTTCAAAAGTAGAAGAAGATATTAGATTTACAATAGGAAAAGGAAAACGACAGTTCTCAAGTGAAAGTTTTATAAAGATGTTTTTAGAACATGATGTTCACCATTTGCAACAAATAAATAGGATAATAAATAATTGAGTGCCATAGTTTTTATTGTGTTAACGGATGTTTGGATTAAACAAGATATCTTTTGAAGATAATAGAATATCAGTGAGAGGTATAAAAATGGAAGAGAAAAAGTTTGATGTTTTAATGTTATTTCAAATAATTTTTGCACTTCTTGTTATGTTAATTAGTATTTACAGTAAAGTTACGGAAAACTACAGCCTTCTGCCATTGATGCTCATATTTTTGAGCGTATTGTTCCTTATAATAGGATTACGAGAATATAAAAGAACTCAGAGCTTATTGTGGGGCATTTGCTATTTATGCATTTCGTTGTTCATTTTATACACTGTAGTTGGAAGCATTATGAGTAAATAAACAGAAGTAATATTCAATTAACAGATGGATTAGTAAACTAGGCAGTCAAACAACAAAAAGGGGTGACACTTATTGGATAAAGTAGAATTGCTAAACTTGGTACCTAAATTCTTAACTTTTTACCAGATGGCAAACAGACCAAGTATTGATGAAGAACAAAGATGGAAACTATGGGAAAAATATTATAACTTTGCTGCAATTCCTCCAGGAGAAGAAGGGAAAATAATTGCGAGAAATTTGCTAGACGGGGCCTGGGATGCTTATGGTGTCCATTTAACTATGTTGGAAAATTGGGAACCAAACCTGGAGAAAGTTAAAGATTACTTAAAAAAAGTAAAAGAACTTCTGGGATATGACCAACCAATTAATTTGGTAGTTGTATATTTTGTTGGAGGATTTGAAAATAATCCTTTCGTTGCTCCTTATGATGAAAATCGTTTGGCACTTTGTCTTCCTATTGAAAATGGAGAATCTGATATATTACTATCACATGAATTGACCCATATAGTACATTCACATATTGCTAACTTAACAGCTGAATGGGAACGAACAATTGGCTCAACTATATTACAAGAGGGATTAGCCACTCAGGTGAGTAGATTTTTAGTTCCAGGGCAATCAATTGAGCTTTATATCGAGCATTCAAAAGGATGGCTTGAATCGTGCTATGAAAATAAGGCAGAAATCCTTACAGGTATACTTCCTTACTTAGAAGACTCTTCTTCCGAAGTGGTGACAAAGTTTACATTTGGGAATGGAACAACAAACAGGGAAAGAGAAGCCTATTTTGTAGGTTGGGAAATGGTGCAATACCTCTTAGATGAGGGAGTAACTTTTAAAGAAATGGCAAATGTTCAAGAGAAAGATATACCCAATTATATACGTGAAGCCTATCCATTACTATTCAACTAACTACTGATTTACTTGAATAAGAAAAAATAGGAGAAAAATAAATGGAAATAAGATTAGCGACACCAAAAGACCAACACCAAGTGGTGAATGTATTAAATGAGGTCACGCTGACTTTGCAAAAAAAGGACATTTACCAATGGGATTATCCTTGGGAAGTCAATAAAATTACAAATGAAATAAATAATTATTATACGTATGTATTGTTACTAGAAGAGAAGATAATCGGGACTTTTTGTTTAAAGGATATAGATTGTTTAAGTGAGTTAACCATTGATCCTAAAAGTTATTACTTGTCTCAAATTGCCATTCTACCAGAATACCAAGGTAATAATTATGGTTCAAAAATAACGGCCTTTGCTTGCTACTTTGCTAAAAGAAAAAATAAAACAATGTATTTAGATTGTTGGGCTGGAAATGAAAAGTTGAAAAAATTCTATTTGCATAATGGTTTTGAGTATCAAGGGGATTTTCCAGAAGAAGATTATTTTATTAGCATTTTTAAATTTCAATAAAGTGGTGCATTAGTGGGGAAAAAAGAAAGAGTCGTTTTGACTGCTTTTTCTTGTTTAACAAGAGAAGCAGTCAAATCGAGAATATTTTCTTATGATACATTAAGATCCACCTAGCAATAAGCTAGGTGGACCCCTATTGAAAATCCTATTTTTTATTTAGTGGCACTTGAATGGATTCAATCGTGTAAGGCTCCATAACTGGCACTAAGAAACCATCACCATTTGAATCTGGATTATCTACTTTCATCACATTCACGATTGGCGTTATCGTGAGAGTTGTTGCTGCATCGTCGAAAACACTCATTGTAATTCTTGGATTACTTCTATGATTCGCATCAAAATCTGTACTGTGAGTAGAATCTCGGTAATGGACATATTTATATGATTTCCCTGAATTATCAGATATTAAGTATTCGATTAGTACCACCCTCATTTCTTTCTCTTCTTGTGAAACCACTCGCTCGTCCACTAGTTCCGACAGATAGATAGTAGAAGAAATGGGGGTTTGTGTTATTTTTATTAAATCAACTTCAATCCCTTTATCTTCTGTGGAAAATTCATTAGTAGTAAATTTTCTAGTTTTGTTATCTAACTTCTCTAAAAGAAATTGGAAGGACCAACTTCCTAACGTGGCTTGTTGAACTTTATTTAAATTAATAACCGTATCCCCCGTCCATGTAACATGAAGAGTGTCGGGTTTAGAGCCCTTAAGTAATTGGTAGATATATACTACAGCGTATTCGTGATCATTTATTTTTTCTACTATATAATTTTCAAAATATCCATTATCCTTATAACGATCTCCAAATTCATCTACAAATTCATCTACAATCATTTTACCTTCTAAAACAGGTCTTTCTCCCAAATCCTGTTCACTCTTAATCGTGTAGGCAATTGTAATATTTTCCCCATCATAAACTGCATTAGTTGCTGTAATACTAATCCCGTTACTTTCTTGAGTTATTCCTATATCGGTCGAATGCTCGTCATATTCTTCAAATACATAGTATTCATTATTACTCAATAGTTCAAAGATGTTACTAATAATTGGTACCTTAGCCGCCAGTGCTGGAAATGTAAGACTGAATGTAAAACTAGATAGGACGATAAAGGAGGCTGCAGCTAATAAAAAATAGTTTTTCTTTTTCTTCTTGGTTGACATTTTATGAAATATTTTCTTTTGAATACGATTTTGTTCCACTGTGGAAAGTGGTACTTCTTCCAATTCACTTACGTCTAACCTGACATTATTTAGCTCTTTAAAAATGGACATTCTTCACACCCCATCCCTCAATAATATAGTTTTTAACTTTTTTCTGCCTCTGGAGAGTTTGTTATGCACCCAAGATTGCTTTACTTTGAATTCCTTTGCAATTTCATTGGATGGAACACCTTCCACATAATATTTTTCAAATATCGCTCGTTCCGTATCGTTTAATGCACTTAATATGGAAGATAAATCGATTCCACTTGGCTTGACCTTCGATTGGTCATATACATGTTCATCAAAGGCAATTTGACTTACTTGTCGTTTTGTTTTTTCCGTTTTGCGTATATAATCAATCGCTCGGTATTTGGCAATTGCAGAAATCCATTGTTTGAACTCATTTTTGGTGGGATCAAATGATTCAATATGGAACCATATCGAAATCAATACATCTGCTAAGCATTCTTCTATATCTGGTTGATTGCCATTCAAGTATCTTCGGATAATACCATTAAGCAGACCTCCATAATTCTGTATAAGATAAGGAATTGTTTGTTCATTTTTACAGATTATTTGTTGTACAACGTTTTCATCCGTTATCTTCACTTCAACCTCTCCTTGTTCATTTTTGGGTACCCTGCCTATTAATACGTATATTAAGTCAAAAACCTATCAAATAAAATATTTAAAAGTATAAATGCGGTAACAATCTCAGCTTACACGAACTATTAGACCTCTTCAAAATTGTATCGATTAGTACTTTGATTAAATTAAAATTCCTGTTTTAATATTTTTTATTTTCTGTTAGTATATAGAAGATTTGGATTTGTGTACTGGAAATAAGAAAAGGGGGAAAATGTATGACATATAAACGAGTATTAATAAAAATAAGCGGTGGTGCTCTAGCAGACGAAAACGGTGATAGCTTTGGTGCAAAAAGTTTGGAACATATTACAGACGAAATTATTTCATTAACCTCAATAGGAATCGAAGTTTCTATCTTGGTTGGGGGTGGAAACATCTTTAGAGGTAATCTATCAAGTCAATGGGGAATCGATAGAGTTGAAGCAGATAACATTGGTACTTTGGGAACTATAATTAACAGTTTAATGCTCCGAGGTGTTCTAAAATCGAAAACCGATAAAGAAGTACGAGTAATGACTTCCATACCAGCTCCATCTGTTGCTGAACCTTATATTCGATTAAAAGCCGTTCAACATCTTGAAAAAGGCTATATAGTGATTTTCGGGGGAGGAAATGGACAACCATTTGTAACGACCGATTATCCTAGTGTACAAAGAGCAATTGAAATGGATAGCGATGCTATTTTTGTAGCGAAGCAAGGTGTCAATGGAGTCTACACCTCAGATCCGAAACTAACAAAAGATGCAAGAATGTATAAAAATTTAAATTATGATGATGTTGTAAAAAATGGTATTCGAGTTATGGACCAATCAGCATTATTACTTGCTAGAGACTTCGATTTACCTGTACATATATTTGATTTTAATAACACGGGAGTTATGCTAAGGATTTGTTTAGGAGAAACGTTGGGCACTTTGATTAGTAATAATAACACCAGTATGATGGATGAAAATATTGAGTAGTTTCTATGTTGAAAGGGACATTAGCTCAATTTTTATTTGTGAAATAGTAGAGGGGAGTTTGCAAACATCTTTTGAAAGCTTGGAAATTGCGTTCCTTCCTATTAAAGAAGTGCAAAATTGGCATGCAGATCATTATGAAATGGCCAAAAAAGCATATGCTGCTCTAAAGTAATACGTTACAAAGTTCATTTAAAGCGGGATATGGATTAGGGGGATAGAGTTGTATGAGTGAAGTGATTCGTATGTTATATGAACAGAATGACTCAATTCATAATTTGTATGTTTCGGTTTCAAACAAAGAAATATTTAATGCTCAACAAATGAATGATTCTAACTTAATTGACATTCGATCAATGACTAAAAGTATCGTTTCACTTTTGATTGGAATAGCTTTAAAAGAAAAACATATAAAGTCTCTAGAAACCCCGATTAATTATTATTTACCTGATGCTCCTGGTCATATAGTAATACGAGACTTGCTTACAATGACTTCAGGATTCGATATCGATGATAAAAATTTATACGGGCTTATTCTTAAGAGTAAAGATTGGGTGAAGGATATATTAGACCTACCTTTATCAGGACAGGGAGATTTTAGATATAAAGGCGTTGACTATCATCTTTTATCTGCAATTATTAGTAAGTCAACGGGTTTAAAGATGTCCAGCTTTGCTCAGATCAAGTTCTTTTCGCCGCTGAGAATCAATGAAGTTGAGTGGGAAAGTGACCCGCAAGGTGTAACAGTTGGGAGTACGGGCTTAAAAATTTCATTTGAAAGCCTAGTAAAGATATCAAAGCTTCTTATCAATAATAGTTTTGATAATAACAATGAAATTATTTCGAACGATTGGATAAAAAAGTCTATTGAAAATTGTATCTCAACAAACCTCAGTTATGGGGATTATGGATATGGTTGGTGGCTAAAAAGTTATAGAGGGAATGTGATTTATCGAGCTTTAGGTTCAGGTGGTCAGCAAATTCTTATAAATCCCCA
Organism: Psychrobacillus sp. NPDC096389; assembly: GCF_044762855.1. NCBI lineage: Bacteria > Bacillati > Bacillota > Bacilli > Caryophanales > Bacillaceae > Psychrobacillus > Psychrobacillus sp. NPDC096389. The sequence continues at coordinate 53,097 of NZ_JBIWFB010000011.1, forward strand.
GGAAAAGATTTCAGTTATTATTACAGCGGACTCTAAAACATTTAATCACATAGAGAGTGAAGTTTTATCAAACAAGATTCTAGATGTTATTATGGCTAATTAATTGTTTTGAGTTTATTATCTTAAAAAGGGAATATTTTATCTTCAAGTAACGATGAGTTGTAAATAGGAAACTAAAGCGGAAGTTTAGTTGAAGAAGAGGATGAAATACTCCATATAAGCAACCATATAAAACAAGTAGCCGAAAATGCCATTTCGGCTACCCATAGGCTTACTATTAGAATGAATGTTCATCCACCTGATCAACCCAGCTTTTAACCTTTTCAAGAAGGCTTTCCATGCTTCCATCTTCAAAAGGAGACTCCAGATTTGCACTCTTCAAAAGTTCAGGGTATGAAAGTCGTCCCCCTTGTTTGCACATTTTCAGGAAGATTTCCCATGCAGATTTTGGGTCATCTTTCTGTTTGATCCATAGTTGGACCGCAGCAAAATGGGCCAAATCATAGTCCATGTAATAAAAAGGCGAAGCGAAAAGATGCCCTATTTCATAAAAACCTGTACCTTTCTCTAAAAATTCATTGCCATCATAATCTCGTTCCGGCAAGTACTCGTGCTCCAACTCACTCCACTTTTGCATCCGATCTTGCATGGTGACTGTCGGGAATTCATACAGGAAGTGTTCGAATTCATCAACGACTGATACAACCGGCATATGGATAAATGCTTCGGTTAGGTTAGAAAACTGGTACTTCTGCGTATCTTCGCCAAAAAATAGTTCCATCCACGGCCAGACGAACCGTTCCATCGTAAAGGAAAATATCTCACAAGAATCATAGGGTATAATGTACTCAGGTATATTGGAATGACGGCTCATATAAAACTGAAAGGCATGCCCCGCCTCATGTGCAAAAACTCTGACGTCATTGGATGTGCCATTGAAATTTGCGAAAATAAACGAAGCAACCTCCGGACCGCTATACGAAGCGAAGGCTCCACCCATTTTGTTTGTACGTGATTCCACGTCAACATTTCCTTTTTCCATCATTTCCTCAAAAAATGCACCCGTTTCAAGAGACAGTTCTCGGAAAATAGCACGGTAAACCTCTAATATTTCTTGTTGTCCCGCTCTGGGTGAGGGCGGACCGTTTTTGAAGAAATAGCTCTCATCATAATACTTCAGTTTGGAAACGCCTATACGTTTCAACTGTTTCTTTCTAAGAGCAGAAATGAAATGTACCCCATGCTCTTTTACTTGCTTGCGATATCGAACGAGGTCGTCTGGCTTATGTCCGGTTCTATGCATTCGGTCATAGCCAAGTTCCACAAAGGACGAGTAACCTAACTTTGTAGCGATTCGGTTGCGTGTCTTAACAAGTTCATCAAGGATTCGATCAAAATCGGAGGCATGCTTTTTGAAGAAAAGTGATTTTGCTTTAAAGGCTGCTTTTCGAATCTCACGATTAGATGAGCCTAGATAATGAGCCAAAGTATTTAATCTCAACTCTTTTCCATCGAAAGGAATAATCGCTTTTCCTAATAGCTCCTGATACTCCGAAACAAGGAGATTTTCCATTCTGATATCATCTTGCACTTCATCAGAATAGGTTTTCAACTTCATGTCAGCTATTTTGAATAGCTGATTGCCCCACTGGCTCTCAAGTTGTTTCCTAAATTTCGCGTTCAGAATCTCTCTGTAGAATTCACCTGTCATTCGTAACCAGCGTGGCTCGAACTCTTGGAAAAAGGCATGTTGATTATTGTATTCATCGTTTGCCGTATCTCTAAAGTAATTAATCCTTGCTTCGTTTTCTGAGGCCTGATAAACAAGACGATGAAGGTTCAGCTTTTCAAACTGGACATTTTGCTCATCTAAAGAAGTTGCATCTATAAAACTTTTCAACATTCTTTCAAAGTCTTCTTCATATTGGTCAATATCTAAGATGGAATCCTTTTGTTTAATAATATTCATTTTTAACCCTCCAATCACTATTTACTTCAAAGAGTAATATATTTTACTTCTAAAAGCAATATATAAATTTCTGAAATAAAAAAATACTCTGCGAGAAAAATGTTCATGGAATGTTTAAATCGTTTTGTTGACGAAAAGTGATGTTATCAAAGGAGTTTCACTCATATTCAACTAAACTGTTTCTTTCGTTAAATATCTCCAAATTCTCAACGGTTTATTTTATATCCAAAACATCAATTTGATATTGGTTATACATTGGGAAATGTTACAATTAAACTAACTCGACAGGTTAGTTTAATAGAAAATGAAAGTATTTCGATAGTCGATTAATAATAAGGATGGCAGAGGGGAATATGGACAAAACACCATTATATGCATATATACTATTTAGTGGAAATGATGATTTCCAGTTAGATATCGTTACAAAAAGACTCGGTGCGCAACCTAAGCAAACCTGTAAAGCAAGAGGACGATAGAAATAAATCAGTTAGTACACTCAAATACTGGTTGGTGTTTTGAAATAAAAAATAAAGAATTACTATTTGTAAAAGATGTGTTACATCCGCTTTTGGAGATAGACTTTCTAATCTAATAACAGATCTTAATAATTACAAGGTATTTATTTCGGAAGATAAACTCAACGAATTTGAAGAATTTATAAAACAATTGTCCAGTTCGGAAATAGGCAAGGTACATGTTGCTGGGGACTAAACAATGTATTAACGTTGTTCAGCTAAAGTTACAGATTAGTGGTTCTATGAAGTAAGCATTTGTTAAAATAACGGGTGCCTCAGTATAAGGATAAGATGAGAGAGAGGAATATTGATGCTTGTAGAGTTAGATGAAAGAGTGAAAAGCTGGCTGCAGTCAAAAGGTAAGGATGTTTCAGTAAAAACCATACAAGTTAATGCTTGCTGTGCTCCTCCGATTCAGGATTTAATAACGCATCTAGGAAAACCAAAAGATTTGCATAATTATAATGAAATCAAAGTAGACAATTTATCCATTTCTGTATAGAAACCTCTTTCATTAAATGAAAAAATGATGTTAACATTTACGGGAATGGGCATTTTTAAAACAATTACAGCAAAGTTTTAGTTAGGTTTAAGTATACACTCGGGGGATAGGGGAGAGTGATATTCCTCATTGAGATGCGTTAGTTAAATGTATGCTAAATAGATGTCAAAGCTATTAAGTGACAAGTTTTATTATTCGTTCTAAAAAAAACGAGTCCTACACCAAGATGAGGATGTCAGTAGACTGCCTCTATTTTTCTTTAACTAAAGGGCAGGTTAGTTAGAATAAAGGAGAGAAAGATAGTGATGGAGTGTCAATTGGAACGATATTTTAAGAGATATTTTGCATTATAAGTAAATACAAAACGCTAACGTCTTATAGAAAAATAGCCTTTAATATTTACTTGATCTTTCTCTCTTCGACAGTTTTTAATTAGAACCAAAGACGTTGTTTCTCCAAAAAATAAACACCACACTCAATATTACGGATAATAATCCAACCAGGATAACTTATTGCGTTCCCATCGCTGAGATGAATATACCACCTACTGCAGGACCGATTGTTGTTCCTATATTTGCGGAGGATAAAAACAAGCCGTTAGCAAAGTCAGGTGCTTGGGGAGCTGCAGATGTAACCACATATTGAGTAATGTTTGCTGAAATTCCAGTCAATATACCCTGGTGTAAGGTGATAATTACCATAGGTTAGGTGAATTGACCCGTGAAAAATTAATGAAAGATTTTCTAAAATTCGGAACTTCTAGACGATTTGAGCGTATTCAAGTAGAGGACAGAAAATCTAAACGCTTATTGGGGGAGAATTATTTGAAGATTGACCATCTAGTTGTCAATGTAGATAGTTATGTACAAGAAGATGAGAATTTTATTAAGCAAGTTCACTCTACGGGTCTTCCATATAAACCGAAATGGGGAAAGGGTACAAAAGGATTTAAGGTATCGAACATATGGATTGGGAATGAATATCTTGAATTAGTTAAAATCAAGTCAAAAGACGGTGGGGGTTGGATAGAAAGTTGGACTGAGGATTATCATAGTGGGCATAGAGGTCTTATTGGTTTTGCATTAGAAGTAGATGATATTGAAGCAATCTATCAGAATTTGATTGGACAGAACATTCAAGTATCAGCGCCAGAACCTTTAAAATTTAAATGGTTCTTTAATCTACTAAGTAAGACAATGCCTTGGAAAAATTCATATTTACCCAAATTTGAAGGAATGCCTTTTCAATTTTTCTTGCAACAGCTTAATGATGAAAAAAGTAAAAAATATATGCAAAAATATATGGTACCGAATAGTAGGGAAAACAATATTAATGGAATATTGGAAGTAAAGATTTATGGCATATTGACAGAACAAGACAAAAATATTATTAAAGCACTTTTTAAGGATTATACAGTAACAGATAGTACAATTACCGTTTCTCTTGGAAACCAAATCATTTCATTTGTAGAATCTAAAAAATATTCAGTTGAAGTAATATTGGACTGCGAGAATGAAGAAAAATCTACAAAACAACTTGTGATAGGAAATAACTTAATAATTCAATATGAATAATTTCAAACAATCGTCTACTTCAACTAAACAAGCCCAGTATTGTCGGGAGTCTAATTTTTCTGCAAAACATCAAGTAGATCTTAGAAATCCATTTTGAGATGTTACAGTTGAGCTAATGCTACAGATTAGTTTAACAATAAAAAAGGGATTATTGTTTTGACCAAAAAGAAAAAGGTACTTTTGGTTAAAGGTAAGTTACTAATTTGTAGATATATGGAGGACAAAAATGATATATGTTATTAGACACGGACAGACAGATTTAAATAAGGAAAGAAGGATGCAAGGACGTTTCGGCCTACCTCTAAATGAATATGGTATTAAACAGGCAGAAAATCTGAGAGACAAAATAAAAGATATAAAGTTTGATTATGTTTTTTCCTCTCCACAAGAAAGAGCTATCCAAACAGCAGAAATAGCGACGGGATTAAAAGTGACAATTGATGCAAGGCTGGATGTTTTTGATTTAGGAGAAGCAGACAGATTAAAAACTAGCGAAGTGAAAATGGCAGGAGTAGTACCTGATTCAAGTATTTATAGAGGTGTTGAAGAGCCCAGTGGTTTTGTCGAAAGAGTTTTTAATTTTATGAGTGAACTGGAACGTGAAAATAGAGGGAAAGAACTAAATACTCTACTTTCTGGGCATAGATGTACGACTGGATGTATTGGTTCTTATTTTGAAGGCATACCGGAAGATAAGAATATTCTAAGGTTTTCATCAAATAATGGTGATTACAAAATTTATCGTTTCAAATAATTCATTTGACGATGTAAAAAGGTGAAGTTTCTATGAGAGAAAAAGATAAACATATATGGATAGAAGCTGAAGAGTGGGAAAATGATGAATGGGATATTGAGGATGGAAATACGGATGTTAAAGTTACTTTTTCAGACCGTAGTGTATGGATGGCGACATTTTTTACATACAGAAACATTGAAAGGCAAAGAGAGAAGAATGAAAAGTCAGGGGAATGTATGCATGGAGCCTACTTTCAGGCGAGTGATATGGTTTTAATTGATAATATAAGCAAAGAAAGAATTTATGAAGTAATTAATTATCTTATCGATAACGGTGAATTTGAGTTTGTATTTACTAAATATCCCGATGTTGAGGTTCAAGAGGAATACTTCTTTCCAGTAAATTTCTTCTTAAAATAACGGCTGCTCTAGTTGAAGAACAGGGAATGCTGAAGTTTTTTCAGAAATGCGCTACATCTCGACCCAAATACATGCAAGATGATAAAAATTTTAAGGGGATTCTGATGAAGAAATTATTGCTATTAATTTGTGGAATTACACTTTTGTCTGCTTGTTCGGAAGAGTTAAATCTACCTAGAAGAACAAAATCTTATACTTTCAGAACAATTAAATGAAAAAGAACAAAAGATCAAAGATTTAACACAACATATTGAGCAGTTGAATATACAGGTAGATGATTTTAATATGGAAAAAGAACATTACACTTTCGTAAGTAATAATGCTAGGGAGTTTGTTAAAGCACATACGACAGGAGATAAAGAAAAAATCCAACAGCTAGTATCCGATGAGGTCGTTCTTGTAGAAAAAGAAAACAAATTATTTGCTAGAATAGACAGCTCTGGTGAATATGAATGGCAATTATTTACTAAGGATGCCAAGGGTCAATTCGTGGATTGGGTAATACAAGGACATGAGTATGATGGTGAATCGAAAACATTTAATATTGCTATAAGAGAATTTTATCTAGATTCAAACGGAGAGCCAGAAAGTCCTCCAACATTCTTGTATTTAACTTTTAAATTGTATGACAATGAGTGGAAGATTAATAGTTTGGCATTTGACGTGTAGAGATAGACCGGTTCATTTCTTCAACTAAAAGGGCAGGTTAGTTTAATAAGGCTAGAATGATTGTTAAACTTCCAAAGGTTTTAATGATATTTTTAAGGAGTACTTATTTGATGAAATTTAATGATGCGATACAAGTAGGTGATTTTGTAAAAGCCAAATAAATAGCTTCCCAAATGGATATGGATTTTCTGAAAGAAACTCTTTTCCTTATAGCTTATGACAATGAAAACATTGCTACTTACGGATTTATAAGTTATTTAATATATGAAGAACCGCCTATGAATTTCAAATTTATTCAACTAACGAGTGCTTTACTTTAAGAAGGAGTAAAGCATTTTGCTTATTCAAATATGTATTAAACAATAAAAAAGCTACTAAAACCGAACAAGAAACAGTAAAATCAATTTTCTTTGAGATAGTTGAAAAGAATAATCTAGATTCTAATTTATTTAATCTTAAAGTGGCTGATGGTGATGAAGGACCAGATTGGTAATTAGGTTTTTATTTTACTAACATCACTAACAAAGCTTAGTAAGCAAGAGTATATAAAGCAGTTAGTAAAGAAATTTCCTTAAACTAATGCCACAGTCAAGTTTTGTCTTCTTCCACTAACTGATGTATTTCGTGGGTTTGTTTCTGTTAATCAAATTGAAATTAATTAACTTCAAAACTAATCTTTTTTAACTGTATATCTAACTTGTTTAAAGATTACTATATCTCCAGTTTCAGTATCATCTATAGTTTGCAAAAGTTGAACTTTTGGCTTGTAGTCCGTCCTATGAGCGTCTTTGATACCTGTAATGTCAAGTTTGTAAGATTCACCATTTTTTATTTTTTGTTCCAATACTTTTTTATTGGCAACAAAAATAAAGGTCACTTTATTCTCATCAATCCCGTCAATCATCATTTCCAATTCATTATCTTTTGTTGTAATCGTTGATGTTAATAATTCAATATTTCCGTTTCCAGTTTCTTGTTTACTTGCAATTTTATAAGCAGCTCTATCACTTGAATCTAAAGAATTTTCTATTATACTTGAACATCCGTATAATGTGTTACCAGCAAATAGAATAAAACTTAATCCAATAATCTTTTTCAAAAATACGCCTCCTTTTAGGAAGATTATAACATTACAGTAAACAGATAGTTCACAGTCCGTAATAATCAATCTTTTTTCCAAATGAACACTAACTTCTATCAAAAAAATGCTGAAATTATTCAGCGTTTTTGGTAATGAGCTAGTAGTTTTTTACTTTTGGGTGATCTAAAGAATATAAAACAAATCAAATATATAAAGCAAGTAACTCCAAATAATGCAAAAATCCCAGGTGTTAGAACTAAATAAAAACTAAATGGAATTGACCAAGCAAAAGCTATTAACATTAATGACTTTTTTGAAGTTATAGTTGAGGTAATAGCTAGGCATGCAGGGAGAAACAACATAAAAAATGTGGTTGCCATAGAGTCAGTAGTTGGACTTGAGTAAGGATTATAAAAGGCAAACACTATCCATAATGCTATGCTCGAGAATCCTCCTACTAAACCTAAGAAAAATGTCATTTTTCTAACTGTAACCACCTCCTTTTTAGCACTCCGATTACTACTTGAACAAGGATTTACAAATAGTTTTAGCTTAAATCCAAATTATCTTTTAATAAGTAAATTATACCACATTTTCAATCAACCCCTATTAACTAATTGAATATTTAGATTGTTTTGCGATAAAGTTGAGAACTACCACACTGTTAGCGTAGTGAGAAGAGTAAAGAATCCAAGGAAAAGGTTCCTCTTTTTTTTATGGGCAAACCCCTTTTAAGTATTCTTGGAGGTTTCATAGGAAAATTATGGGTTTGTCTGGAATTTGATTTACAATTGCTTCTAATTCAAATAGATTTATTTAAGGTTTAGTTAATAAGCAGTGGCTACAAAAAGGGCATTAAGTTTGAAAAGATTATGAAAAGAAGTTTAAATGTAAAAGTGGATGGCCAAAATAACGAATAATTGGCTGGTTACATGTAAAAGTAATTACACTAGAATGAGTTACTAATAAAATTTATAAGGACTGTGACGTATGGATTGGAGACCAGACCGAAAAGCAAAAAAGGCTATATATAAACAACTTGCTGAGTATATTGAAAATAGAATAGCAGATGGTACATTTCCACCAGATAAACCACTACCATCTGAAAGGGATTTAGCGAAGAAATTGGACTTAAACAGAAGTACCATAGTTGCTGCATATGATGAGTTGGAGTCGAATGGACTCATTGAAAGAACTAGAGGAAGTGGAACTACCATTAGTAAAGATATATGGGGGATTGCAAAGAAGCGTATTCCTAGCTGGAATACCTATATCGAGGCGGGGTCTTTTTTACCTAATTTACCTGTTACGCAAAGAATAAGAAATGAAACAGTAGATCATAAATTAATTAATTTAGCTAGCGGAGAATTGTCGGAAGACCTATTTCCTATGAATTTTTTAAGAGAAATTACTTCGACTCGTTCCTTCATTGGAAGCTTAGGATATGATCATCCTCAGGGTAGCGCTATCTTAAGAAATACCCTGACAAAACATGTAAAAAAGTATCGAGAAATTGAAACCAATCTTTCTTCAATCCTCATTACTTCGGGGGCACAACAAGCTTTACACTTAGTCGTTCAGTGTTTGTTAAAGCCTGGAGATGCAGTTGCGATAGAAGACCCTTCTTATAATTATAATCTACAAATTTTCAGATCGGCAGGCTTAAAGGTATATCATTTGCCTGTTGATAAAGATGGCATCAATCCCGATGATTTGTTGTCATTATATAAAAAACACCGAATTAGAATGATATTTTTAAATCCTGCTTATCAAAATCCTACAGGTTCTTTATTAAATGAAAAACAACGTAAAGCTATTTTAAATATATCCTCAGAACATGGAATTCCTGTAGTAGAAGACGATCCCTATAGTTTAACATCTTTTACTGGAGATAAAATCCCTACGCTCAAATCAATGGATGTTCACGGGAATGTTTTATATATTAGCTCTTTGTCAAAAATTGTTGCTTCTGGTTTAAGAATTGGATGGATTATAGGACCAAAACCAGTAATAGAAAGATTATCTGATGCAAAACAACAAATAGACTTCGGCCATTCAAGCTTTACACAATGGATTGCTAATGATTTTATGGAATCTGAAAATTTCCAGCATCATATTGAAAAATTGATAAAGGAAATAGTAAAACGTAGAAATCAGATAGTTGCAAGTCTTAATTTTTATTTAAAGAATCAGGTAGAATTTTCTATTCCACTTGGCGGCATTCATATATGGTGCAAGATTAAAAAAGACTATAATGAATTGCAATTACTAGAGGAATCTATTAAAAGAGGTGTAATTTATGTCCCTGGTTCAACAATGGGATCTAAAAAGGGGTTTGTCCGATTTACTTTTGCTAGGGAAGATGAAGAATCAATAGACAAAGGAATTAAACGATTTGCAGAAGCCCTTCATTTTCTTTAAATAACTATGATTATCTTGGAATTTACTTAAGAATCATGATCCTCATGATTCTTTTTTTTATGGTAAATGGATGGTCAAAAAAATATTGAATTGGATGGTCTCAAAAATAATGAAAGACTTTATGATGGAGAAGTGAATAATCAAACAACCATATAGACTAATGAATAATGGTGATGAATTAAATACTTGGTGTTATCCCAATTATCTTTTCACTAAACAGTTATAGAATAGAATGCAGTAACCAGAAATTCTCCAAGGAGTTGATATATATGACATTGATGGCTATTGTAATTATAGTAATTAGTGCAATTTTAAAATTTTTAATGAGCCCGCCGAGTGCGGTTGTGGGATGGGTTGTAAGTAAATTTGAGCTTCATCCAAAACTTGATTCAAAAGATGTTACTGTAACATTTAACGGAAAGCAATTAGAAGAGAAAGAAAAAGATATATTTACTGCCTATTTTAATGAAGCTCTATTTTTAGAAAGAAAACATATATTCCCCGGTAATGAAGAAAGTTTCCTCAATCCAGAGACGGATGTGATACCATTTGTCGTCAAAGTTAAAAGGAAAAACAAAGAAATGAATTTTTTTGTTTATAGTGACGATGATCAATTTGATGTAATTAAGCAGTGGAAGAAGAAAGTTGCGTATTATACACTCAGTTCTGAGTCTCTAAATAAGTTTGCTGTATCAAATAATATCAATGTTTAGAGGAGAAGACTAGATGGTTGCTTTCCTGTGAAATAGGAAAGTTGCAGAAAAGAGTCTAGGTTTGACTGGATTGAACGAATGCAACGAAAATATTCTTCAAGTTTAAGAAGGATTATTAATTAAGGAACAAGTGCCCTCGATGTAGTGGGTACTTTTTTTAATTGAAGCAAATTACTTTAAAAATTGAAATCACTTCGAAAAAACTTGATGATGCTAAAGAAGGTATTGTAAAGCTAAGGATATCCCCTTTATGTAATAGTGGTGAGATTAATAAGCAGCGATGTAATGGCGAACTCAAAATGAAATATTAGATTACAAACATTTATCTCAACTAACTGGTGCTTTACTTCAAGAAGGAGTAAGAGCTTTTTTTTTGAACTGACGAAGTAATTTAGTTAACGGTGAAGCTTTATTAACATGGGTGGATAATTAGGATATTGCTAAAAAGAATGTTGCCACTTATTACCCGTTAAATAATTAAACATTACAGCAATTCAGGAATCTCAACTTGAAAAGTATATGTGGGTTCAATGAAATCTTCAAAAGGAAACCTGAAATTACTTAGGGATTTCTAGAGGATTGGGAACTGCCGATTTTTTAATTAAAAGCTGTTTTAGTTAAATAAGCAGGTAATCGTTATTTGTTATGTCAAAGGGAAATAAACTTATTACTGGAACTTCTAATGGTTTCGAACGTATGAAAGTAAAGTAGCAGATTAGTTGAAGCGTGTTGTTTATCTTAGCTTTCAACAATCAAACCATTTTGTATAAGAAAATCAGGCTGCAGAAAAGGGGATGGCATGAGGTTAATTCAAGTTATATATATTGTGCTAATATGGGTACTACCTATTCTGGGTGCTTGGTATACCTTCAGAAAAATGGGAGAAGAGAAACAGATAGAGCTTATAAAAGAGATTAGACAACCTTTATTTGTTTTAGGCATTATTCCTATATTTATTGGTTTGCTCGTATTTCTTACCGGCTCTGTTTCGGCATCTGGAATAAAAGTCTTAAGTCATTTGGGAATTTGTTTGATGCTCCTTGGTTGGTTTGTAACTTGGGCGGTAGGTTTGGTAAAAGGAGAGGAAAATGCCATTAAAAGTATTGCTATGATCTTAATAGGCTTTTCCGGTCTAATTGCTTATATTTATCTACTTTAAACAAACGAATGCTTTACCTCAAAGCCTTTTTTCTTATTGAACTACAGCAGCAGTATAGATAAACAAGGTTATAATGAAACTACCCAAGGATGGGAGGAAGTCAATTGAAAAAATGTATTCTGCTAATGTTATTTAGCATCATCTTAACCCTATCTGCTTGTTCACATGCTGAGGAAGACACACAGGAATATTCAGGGATCATTGGTGATGGCCAGTCTATGGGTTATGAGTATACCGTAATAAAAGAACAAAATAAATTTTCTTGGAAAGTTGGCTACAAAGGAGATACATCTATTATCGAACAGAGTGCTGCCAATCAAGATGATTTAGTAAATTATATGAATGCTGTAAATGATAGTAAATTGGTATTGGTAAAACTAATTGTATCGGTCTCATACTTATTAATAATTATTATAACAACGCTGATCCTTTACAAGAAAAAAAGAAAAATGCTTAAAGATAGCGGTGTAGTTATAACTGTGTTAGCGGGTATTGCAATATATATTGCCTTCAAAGCAACATTTGATTTAATTAGTTTATTACAAGATACAAAATTCTATTACCTGATATTAACTAATTAAGCAAACGGTGTTTTACTTCAAGAAAAAATAAAGTCTTTTTTCTTATTTGAACTGACGTAGCAGTATTATTCATACATACACTCATCGGCAACCTTATGAATGTTGATGTATTAAAGATTATAATTATCAAAAAGATGAATTTAATATTAGTATTTTTGGTGTTATTGTATGGATATTAATTGTTATTTTTATTCAGTAAATTGGCAGGTATCTTTCAAAGGTAAAAGAAAACAGGTGAGGTATGATCAATTTAACTTGGTTCATTACCGGGTGTTATAGATAAACAAGACCATCATGTCGATGATATATTTTTTCGTCTAACTTACAAGTCGTTATTATTATAGATTTTCTATGAACAGGAGGTAAACATTGTGAAAAAGTTATTTGTCTTACCAATATCAATATTAATATTACTAGCTGCATGTCAAGCCGATGAAAATGATTTAGTTTTTAATGGTACAAGCGAAAACTGGTCAGCCCAACTAACTATTAGTGTTTTGAATGGGTCGGAAACTAACAATTTAGAGCTTACATATAAGGGGAATGATTTAGATACAATTGGAGCATTTAATTATTATGTGGAAAATACTGATCGCGGAACAAATTTTGGAGGAAATAACGTTAAATTAAGTAAAAACGGTATTTTTACAAATGATGATTTGAGTTCTAATAGTCCCGCAACCACAAATACAGATACCTATATTATTTCTATAGATTGGAATGGAAATAGTGAAGAAATTGTAATAAATGAGGATTAAGCTTTGCTCAACAACAATACATAAACAATGTACTCACTTCTTCAATTAATGAAACAAATTTGTGAAACGTTTCATTCATTCTAACCGGTGCTTTACTTCAATAAGGAAAGCTATACAATTAGCGTAAATGTGATGTTTGAACACTTTAATGTTGATAATCATAGAAGTTGAGCAGGTTCGCCTATCGACTTTGGAAATTCCTTAGAATGGTAATGGAGTTACTACTTTAAATTTTATTACACATCCAACTTATGTTCGCCGCACACCTATTACAGCGTAGGATAGTGGAAATGGTTTATATTAATGCAAAAGTAATTAAATATTAGTACGCTAATAAAAATTAGATGAGGGAATTTATCCCCTCACTTACTTTTTGCATAATTTTTCCGCTTTTTCAATTGGCACATCTTTGGTTTCTTCCACATCAAGAAGTTTAAAGATACTAAAAGGTTGCAAGGTAAAATTAATTACATATAAATTAAAGGGTTGAGAATGTGCTCCTTCGTATGTAACTAATTGTACAGTTAGTTTATGACTGTTAGTGTTATTATTTATTCTTTCTATATTTAGTATTTTCTCGCAAAAGTAAGCTTTTCCATTTGTTATATCATAAAAATTATTTTCCAATTGATGTAAGAGTGTTTCTTCTAATAACATTTCCCTATCCGCACTTGCTGCTGTTTCAAAAGCAGATACTTTTGGTATAAAGTAGATCAACAAAACGAAACATACAATTAATGTAAATATCCATAGAAATTTTTGTTTCAACTTTATTATCCCTCCTTTCTTTTTATTAATCCCGTAAAATTGAATATAATACATTTTTTAATACATCTTTATGGGGCATACGAAGTTAGTGAAAAAGTTATTAAACCAGCGTAACAGGTTAGTTGGGCAAGCATCAGGTTCAATCTAATTACGAAAAGCCAGGGAATGAAACCAATTATGATATAGAGAGTCATCTATAGAAAAAGAACTAGGGGTATATTATGAAGCAATTCAGTGTACGTTCAATTGCATTTGTGAGGAAACCTATACCAATAATGCTAGTTTTAACATTAATTCTTATGTTAACAGGGTGCAATTTCATTGAAGAGAAGAAAGCAGAAGGCATTATCAACAATTATTATCAAGCTATTATTGAAGGAGATTATAAAAAAGCATTTGAACAATTACATCTATTTGATTTTGATAGCACAACTGAAGAAAGTAAATTAGCCGAAGGAACTACATTATCGGATGAAGAAACCAAAGCATTTTATTTACAGAAAATAAATGTATTGAAAGCACAAAATTATAAATTAATAGACTTTGAAATTGTAGATATTGAGTATGAAGACGGCCACTCATTTTGGCACCATATAAAGCTTGAAGTAGAACAGAATGGACAGAAATTAGAATGGAATGAGGTTGCCGAGATTTATGGAGGAAAATTGTTAATAGGTGAAAAAGATGACCCATATGCAAAGTATAGAGACGGGAAAATGGATTTTGAAATGGAAGAATGGATGACAAGTTAACTTATTTGTTAATATTAATAAGATTTTATAAATGATATCTTTATAAAGTGTTTTACTTACATATCGCGACAGTTAAGTTCACTAAGGGGGATATGAAAATTGGAAAATAGGTATAGTAAGTACTCTATTATTTTAATTGTTCTTGGAATTTTTATTGCATATATGATTTTTCCACCTATCAATATAACTTTTGGAAAGTGGTCTATGATAGCTATACCCATCGGTTTTGCTATCTATTTAACAGGAATAGCACTTGGAATTATCGCTTTTATTAAGAAAGAAAAAGGGTTTATGAAATATATTTCGTTAATTTCTATTTCGTTAGGTTTTTTGTTTGTTGTATTCCTCTCTTATATATTCGGTGGAGAAATCTAAGTAATGTTGAACAAGCTTCACTATCATTTTTCAACTACTGGTTGCTTTAGTTAATCCTGACCATCATTTCGATGGTCTTTTTTTACGTCCAAAATCTCTATTAGATATGGCGTTCTTTTGTAAAATATTAAAACAAACGCGGCAGGTTAATTAATTTAGTGGAGGTTTATTATGAAAGTGAACTAAAGGTACAATTTAGTTGAAGAATATTATTAAAATTAAATTTGGAACTTTTACCAATATATAACGTTAAATTTACATATAGAGAATTGCTGTGGTATGTGCAATTTACTTTTGAAAGGGGAAGTAGAAATGTTGAAAAAAGCTATAATTTCTGGAATTGTATTTTGTTCAATATTGTTAGTTGGATGTAATACAACCGAGGTATTAGAAAGCGAGCAGGAAGTAGAAGTTTCTCAAGGAAACGGTGGGGATAATGGAATATCAAATTTATTATCTGAATTACAAAATGAAATAATAGCATCTATTACAGAGCAAACGGAACTTGAAAATGATTCACTAGCAATAATGATAGATGGTGGTGCTGATGAATTAACAGTTTCAGTAAGCTTCCCGAAGGATAAAAAAATTGAGGATACATTGATTCAACAAATAGTTGAAGATTCTATTAAGAATGTTTCTGAAAAAGAAACAGTAACAACTAGCGAAGAAAAAATTAAAATGAAAGTAAAAATAAAGATCGAGAAATACTAATAGTGAAGTTCTTAAAAGATACAAATCAATAAGGGTATACAATTAAGTAGGCATTGTCCTGAACTGATAGAAATGTGGGGTTTAATAATACATAAATTAGAAAGGATCTAACAAATGGGTGTATGGAAGAATATGTTGTTTTTTATAACACCACTATTTTTTTTAGTTTCTTGTAGTAATGAAGATCAAGTTGTTGAAAATAAAAATAATATATCACTATTTCAAGAAAAGAACATATATGAAATTATGCAACCCGCTAAATCTAATGTTTCAAGAGGACTGATACTGAGTAATATAGACAATTTATTAGATATAACTGAAATTGAGAATGGACTAATGGAGTTATCGGTAAACCACTTTTCTACAAACAAGTTTTATATGCAGGAAGGTCAATATTTAGATGAAAAAATTATAAGTCAATGGTTAGCTAGAAAAACAAAAGAAGGTTTTGGTTTAAACCCACCTATAGAAAATAGTAGGGGAGATGTTGTAGAAGATCAAAAAAATAATCCTAGGATATTATCTCATGTATTAGAACAAAATTTTATTAACAAAGAGAATGGAAAACTAGAAGGGTTATCTTTAGCTATATCTTTAAATGAATTTTATGATTTTAGAGTAACTGATGATAAAGGTTTAGTTTATACAGGTCAAGTTAAAGTCGATAATAGCGATGATAATGTAAATGATGTGGAAAATTACGGTAAGGAGATAGCCGAAAATATAATTAAAGATATTAGAAACAATAATAAAATACCTAATGTCCCTATTTATTTAACTTTATATCAAGAATCAAATATAGATGGTATACTTCCAGGAATATTTTTAGCTGAAACATTTATTCCAGAAGGAGAAAGAATAGATAAATGGACTGATATAGATATAAAAAATTATACATTCCCTTCAAATCCATTATATAGTTTAGACAAAGAAACTCATGATAAATTATTAACTTTCAAAGAAGATATTCAGAAAAGTTTTGAACATTTAAATCCTAAAATAAGTGGTAAACTTCGATACCAGAATGGGAAATTAATCGATTTAATAATAGATGTTAACGCACCTTTAATAAATGATACTGAATTGATTGGTCTTTTCCAACTCACTGGTGATAAGTTAAATACTGTTTTAGTTGATTATCTACCTATACCTATTACAATTAATATTACAGATCAAAAACAAATTGTTGGGATTATCGTTTGGGATCCATCAAAAAAACAGCTTTATGCAAATCCAATATAATTTTAAACATACTAAGGTTAGTGGGGAAGATCATCATAGGATGATTTTGCCCACTGTTTTT
Source organism: Psychrobacillus sp. NPDC096389 (assembly GCF_044762855.1). Lineage (NCBI taxonomy): Bacteria > Bacillati > Bacillota > Bacilli > Caryophanales > Bacillaceae > Psychrobacillus > Psychrobacillus sp. NPDC096389. The sequence continues at coordinate 70,106 of NZ_JBIWFB010000011.1, forward strand.
TTTGAGTTATAGTGAGAAGTAAAAGATAGCTCGGCAACAGCCTCAGGGATATCGAATCCCAATAATAAACTGAACTTTTTCACTTTCATTTTTAAATCAGGTTTAAGTGTGTTGGGGGCCTGAGAGCTCGTGTATTGGAAATTTATATCGGAATGATTATGTGAAGACCTTCTAAAATGCTAAAAAGAGAGAGTACAATATTGGGATTAGTTATTGCTTTAAATAATGAGTTCTGAGACGAGGAAAGGCTCAAATGAAATTGAAAGGTTTTGGGGAAGAAATTGAACTAACGGTGCTGGTTACCTTAAGTGTGCGACTTAAGTATTTAATTAAGTGAGGTAAACAATGACTGAAAATAATAGATTGCTTCTCTTATGTGAGAAGTTTATAAAAAAAAGAATATGGTCTTATTGAATTTCAAAGTAGAATGGACACAGCTAACTTCCCAGAACATTTAAGTGATTTTCAGGATGAAATTATAAAAGAGTTAGAAGTTATCCGGTTTACTGAGAAGGAAATAGATTACTATCGAAAAACATTAGTAGTAATAGAGGAATTAAAAAATCAACTAAAATAAGTATTCTTATTCAACTAACGGGTACTTTACTTCAAGAAGGCGTTAAGCCTTTTTTCTTATTGAATTAAAGAAGCAGGTTAGTTGAACAAGAGTCATTAACTTTTATTCAACAATCGGGACATTTAACTGAATAAGGAAAAGTATTATCAGTGTAAAATCAAAGTATTTAATTAGAGTGGATTTGAGTTTATAAGACGGATTTAATATTCTAAAAATTATTCACATTAGAAACGTGCGTTTGTTAAAATCAAGTAAACGACAAAGGGGGAGTATGATGAGTAACATAATTCTTCGTAATGTGATTGAGGAAGACCTTCCTATTTTTTTTAAGCACCAACTGGACCGTGAAGCGAACTATATGGCTGTCTTTACGAGCATAGACCCCAGTGATTGGGATAGCTTCACTACACACTGGAACAAAATTCTTACCGATAAGGATATTTTGAAGCAGACAATCATTTTCGAAAGTAATGTGGTTGGGCATATTTCATGTTTTGAGAAATTCGGAGAACAAGAAGTTAGCTATTGGATTGGAAAGGAATATTGGGGCAAAGGAATAGCAACCAAAGCTTTAAGGGAATTTCTAAAATACATTACAATTCGTCCTCTTTATGCTCGTGCTGCAAAAGATAATACAGGATCTCTTAAGGTTTTAGAGAAATGTGGGTTCGTAATTACTGGTGAGGACAGTGGGTATTCTAATGCACGTGGCGAAGATGTGGAAGAGTTTATTCACACTCTCAAATAAAGAAAACTAGAAGTTTAATCTTATATACGTTATAGAACGCTTTTCTTTAGTAAGAAGGCGTCTTTTTAATATGCCTTGCACATCAACGGATTAGATTTTGTTAAGGTAAAAAATATGAAGATTTTCACTTAAACTAACTATTGTTTTACTTCCAGAAGGAGTAAAGCCTTTTTCTTATTGAACTAACGCAGTAGATTAGTTGAAGAAGGAACAAGAAAGTGTTGTAAAATAATGTGAGAAACGTTATGAATAATTGAGAATCATAAAGGAATTTGTTTAAAAAAATAGCCAATACAAATTGAAGACTTAGGAGATGTCAATTTGCCTTATATTCACGAGTTTGGAATAGTTGTATGTATTGAAAAAGATAAAGAGTATGTTGATTATGAACCTGAAAAATATAATTGCATAGGTGTAGATGGTGACCTTTTTGATGAACTTATGTCTAAGGATTTTGGTGAAAAAATGCTTCACCTAGACACATTCGCACATAACACAAATAGACCTTATAAAAGCCTCGCCTATTTTGGAATAACATTGATACCACCGAGCTCCCATAAACAATTTTTAAATATGGTTAGTGAAGCAAACGACGAGTACAAAACAGAAGAACTGGAAGAATTGATGAAAAAAATAGCTGAAGCAATAATAGAAGATAGATGGTTGATTCATTACGGTGTATAATTTTGTCAATACATATACGTAAGGCTAAGAGGCGATTGTTCAATTAGGGCAATCGCTTCTTGTGCTAACGCAGCAGTATAGTTGAATAAGGTATAATATTTACTTTGAGAATTTTTACTCGAAAGGGGAAATAACTTTGGACTTTAAATATCTTGTTTTTGATACCGTTCCCAATGATAGTTTAATGCAAGGCATGGTAAAACTGTACAGTGTTATATTTGACAGTAATACCGAAGATTTAATTAGTAAAATAAACAATAAAACCAAGTTACTGTTTAACATCGTAATAGACGGTGAAAAAGTTATTGGATTTAAGATTGGTTACGAACTTGATAAAAATAAGTTTTATAGTTGGTTAGGTGCAGTGGATACTACTTATAGAAAAAATGGTATTGCTTCAAAGCTGATGATTCAACAACATCAATATTTAAAAGAATATGGCTATAAAGTTGTACAAACAAAAACTATGAATAAATGGCGAAATATGTTGATTCTAAATATCAAAAGTGGATTTGATGTCATTGATACAATTACGGATGAAAATGGATTACATAAAATCGTACTTGAGAAAAGTTTACTCAACTAACGGGTTTACTTTAAGAAGAAGTAAAGCTTTTTTTCTTATTGAACTAAATTGACAGGTTTATGGAATAAGTATTTGACGATTCTTGTAACGAAGTAGACTCTTACACTACGCTGTAATTTGTTTCATGGATTTATGGATTTATGGATTTTAAGAGTGTATTTTGTAGAAAAGCCATTGTATTATTCCATGGTAGATTTTATATATTAGTTAACCGCATTGTCCAGTCGCTTTAGGTAAGGGGTGAAGACAATATGTCAAAGTGGTTTAAACTATTTTGACATATTGTCTTCCGTTAAAGATAGAACTTCCCTTGCAGCTTCAATGAAAGATAATATAATCGGTGAAAGCCACTTATCTTTATGCCATGCCATATGTGTATACACATTCAAGTTTTCAAATTGCCAAGGAAGAGCAACAAGTTCGCCACGTTCAACTTCAACTGCAGTTACTATATTAGGAAGAAAGGCAATACCGATCCCCGAGATTGCACATTGTTTAATCGCTTCTGCACTCTGAAATTCTAATGATGAAATACTATCAATGTCTCCCTTCTTTAACGTTCGATCAAACATTGTTCGATAGGGACAACCCTTTTCGTTTATCAAGAATACCTCTCCGTGAAAATCGTCAAGCTGTAAAGCAGATTGTTTAGCAAGTGGATGATCTGGAGCAACGAAAAATCGAAATGTTTCTTTTGTCAACGGCTCTACTGCAAGTCCCGTTGATTGAATGGGTTCATCGAGTATAAAGGTGACATCCGAGGTTCCATCAAAGAGTGTTTGTTTGAGTTGTTGATTTGGAACCGAGCGAAAGATGAGACGAACACCAGGATGCCGCGAACGAAAAAGCTTAAAGATATCTGGAAGTCGATAAGCGCAAACAACTTCGTTAGCACTAATCGTTAAGGTGCCACTAAGAACTTCATTGTCGTGAACGACACTTCTAGCTTCGTCTAACTTGTTTAGAACCTCCTGGATGTGAGTTAAAAAACGTTTACCCGCAGTTGTGAGAACAAGCTGCTTTCCCAACCGATCAAAGAGACGAACATCTAGTTCTTCCTCCAATGCTTTTATTTGCATCGTAACATTGGAGGGTACGTAGTTTAATGCTTCAGCAGCTCTACTGAAATTTAAAGTTGTTGCCACAGTGTTGAACGTATTCAGCTGGCGCAATTCCACCATAATTCCTCCTTTCATTTTCAATATTATTGAATGCTACTTTTAATTATCTTCACTTTTATTGAAGGTAACACGACTTTATACTAAATACAAGAAATACATTCTATTAAGTTTGTGTTTCATTTAAATAAGGAGTGATAACGCAATGGATAATTATGAGATTTTCAATTTAGGTGATGTAACCTTACAATCAGGAGTGACGTTACCGAGCGCTTTTCTTGCTTATAAAACTTATGGGAAATTGAATGAAACTAAAGATAACGTTGTCATTTATCCAACCGCTTTTGGCGACCAGCATGTTAATAATGAATGGTTGATTGGAGACGGCATGGCACTAGATCCACAAAAATATTTCATTATCGTTCCGAACCTAATAGGGAACGGTTTATCTTCTTCTCCAAGCAATACTCCTGCACCGTTCGAAAAAGCTAATTTTCCGCAGGTAACCATCTATGACAATGTTCAGTTTCAGTATCGACTTGTGACCGAAAAATTCGGCATTCAGAAAATTGCTCTTGTAGTTGGATGGTCAATGGGTGGTCTTCAATCTTTCCAATGGGGGGCCAGTTATCCTGATATGGTGGATCGAATTGCCTCTTTCTGCGGAAATGCAAAGACTTGGCCGCAAACTTATGTGGTTCTCGATGGACTGAAGGCTGCACTCATGGCCTCAGTCGGTCCAGAATCTACTAAGATAAACCAGTTGACTTCTAAGGATATGCGTGCAGTGGGCCGTGTCTATGCTGGATGGGGATTATCGCAAACCTTCTATAAAGAGGAACTTTATCGTGAAATGGGATTTGAGGAATTGGAAGATTTTGCGGTTGGAGTTTGGGAAAATAGCTTTATGAGTATGGATCCCCATAACGTTCTAGCCATGTTATGGACGGGACAACATGCAGATATTAGTGCAAACGCAGCATATAAAGGAGCGTTTGATGAGGCACTAAAAAGCATTAAAGCGGTTACTTATATCATGCCAGGAAGTACAGATCTCTTCTGTACGGCAGAAAATAACGAATATGAAGCTAATTTTGTACCTAATGCTGAATATCATCCTATCAAATCAGTCTGGGGTCATTTTGCTGGTCGTGGAATTAACAAAAACGATAATAAATTTATTGATGAAAATATAAAACGCTTATTAGGACTTCAAAAAAACAGGTAAACTGTTTTTTATATACTATTATCAAGAGACGATTACCCTAAAATTAATCGTCTCTTTCTTTTACTCAAGGACTATTGCGTGTACAACGATACTGGCCAGGAAAAGGACATCCACTTAGCGATAACTTGGTGAACATATATACATAAACAAACGGATGCGATTTTTCAAGTGCGAAGGGTCGCCATTTTTTTACTTAAGTAACGGGGCAGGTTAGTGAAAGAAGGATTTTAGGACGATATCTCGAATACTATTGGGATAAGTAATATACAAGAAGGTGAATTGAGTGAATAAGAGTTTAAAGTTGTTTGGTTATGTTTTATTTATTACAGGTATTATTTTATTCGGTTTAATGCATCTGGCTATTGCTATATACATTCCAAATTTATCAGGTTGGAGTCCACCTGGTAAACTTGCAACAATTCTAAACGAAATAATTGGATGGGTGCCTTATACATTAAGTATTTTTTTATTTGTTATTGGTGCATTGATAATTATTTCTGATTTATGGCAAATAAGGCAAAGAGAAAGTAGTTGATACTATTAAAAATAGACTCAATTTTCTTTATTGTATTAAAGGGTGCTTAACTTCAAGAAGGGGTAAAGCCTTTTTTTCTTCTTTAACTAAAGCAACAGTTTAGTTGAAAAAGTAAATATTACGATTGTGTAACAAATATTACAAGGGTGGTTTTTGAGTTCATTTTATAGTAGGTCGAATCCATTTAAAACAGATGTTTAAGAGGTTCGATTGCGGCAGTTATATAAATACGTCATTTGTGTGATTTAAATAGTAAATATGATTTGCAAACGCCTTTAAGAGCTAAATCGAAGGGCTTTTCTCATCTGAATTTTCTGGCAAAATAACGTTAAATTAATATGAATGTAACATCGAGAATGGTAACTTTTAGTAAAATGGATAAGAGAGATAACTTTTACTAAGGGGGAAGTTTTTTGGAAAAGGCAATATTGAATTATGAGAATTTGCAAGAAATGTTGGATGGATTCCTAAGAGAGCCAAAGGAATTTTGGGATGATTTTTATACTGATAGGACTAAAGAAATTCCTTTTTTCAAAATTAAAGCTCCTGATGAAAATCTTGTAGAATATTTTAATAAGGGTCTGGCACCTAAACGAGTATTGGAATTAGGATGTGGACCGGGTAGGAATGCTGTTTATATGGCTCTAAAAGGCTGTAAGGTAGATGCTTTAGACCTGTCTACCAATGCGATAGAATGGGCAAAAGAAACGGCTAGAGAAGAAGGGGTTAATATAGATTTTCATTGTATTTCCCTATTTGACTTCAAGTTTCAGCCACACTCGTATGATTTTATTTATGACTGTGGGTTGTTTCACCATTTAGCACCACATCGCAGATTAACATATATTGAAATGCTGAAAAAAGCATTGAAAAGTGATGGATACTTCGGAATTGTTTGCTTCAATACTGAGGGTGCCTTAGATACATCGGATTGGGATATCTACAAAGAAGGTAGTTTAAAAGGAGGAATAGGTTACGCTGAAGGGCGATTAAAAGAAGTGTTTATAAATGATTTCAATATAATTAATTTTAGGAAAATGAAAAAGATTACTCAACCAGATCATTTATTTGGTGAAGACTTTTTATGGGTCAGTTTGATGCAGGTTAGAAATTAATTTCTTATTAAACTAACAGGTGCTTTGGTTGAATATTTAAATACCGAAATAATAAAAAAGTGCTTAGTTTTAGATTAACTAAGCACTTTTATATATCAAAATTTTTGTTAATTATTTTGATGTGCTAACATTTCACTAATTAGAGTGCTATTTCGAATGGGAAATTATTTTTTTCAATTTGTAAACACTGATTAGTTTTTGGAGTAAGATTATTTTCAAAATTATTTTATACAAAAAGTCACCAAATGGTATCTTCGTGTGTGTTATAAGTGAAAGGAGTTGATAGATGTTGCAACAATTAGTTTGGTCGACTGAACTAGATATAGAGCGAATTGTTGATACATATGGCAATATGCTATTTAGAATATGTCTTGTTATTCTGTGCAATGAGAATGATGCAGAGGATGTAGTACAAGACACTTTTATTACATATCTAACTAAATCTCCCACTTTTAACAATTCAGAACATGAGAAAGCATGGTTGATTACTATTGCCACAAATCGCTGCAAGAATATGAGAAGATACAATATTATTCGTAAACATATGGATATCAATGATTTGCAACTATATTGTAAGGATGAAGAAAACTATGGTTTGCTCGACCATCTTATGAAATTAGCAAATAAACATAAGATTGTATTTTTACTTTATTATGTAGAGGGCTATAAAGTAGATGAAATAGCAAAAATACTTAACATTACTACATCAGCAGTTAAAAAGCGATTACAACGTGGAAGAGAGCTTATTCGAGAAAGATATAGAAAGGAGAATGAATGATGGACTTTGATAAGATTAAAGAAGCTGTTAATTCTATTGAAATGTCAAAAACTATGAAAAATCGTGTGAAAGAGAATTGCAATATGATAGAAAAGAAAAAATCGGGACAATTAAATTTTAAAAGGTGGATTTCTGTAGCTTGTGCATTTGGAATCCTATTGTCAATTATGATAGGCATTCCATTTTTTAATAAGAATGGAGAGCTAAAAGTTCCTTTTGAAATCACAGCTTATGCATTGAGTGATGATGGGAATCAGTCTAATACCAAACTTTCATCAGATAAAACTACTTTTGAATTATCAACTGAAGCTAGAGGTAGTACAACTGATATAACTGGTGATACAGGTAATTTAATTTTTACAAATGTTATGCTAAATATAAGTGGAGAACATATCGACTCAATCACTTATACCATTAGCAAAGGCAAGTTTTTACAGGATGTTATACTAACAGCTAAAGAATATGCAGACAAAGACTGGTTATTATCAGAAAAGATAGTTACGATTGGAAACTCGCCTGGTTCAGATATATATTATGCTACAAAGGACATTGGAAATACCTATACAGTTAAGTATAATGAACAGGATAAATATAAATATTCATTTGTAATTCCTCATGACGGTAATTTGGTAATAGATGACGACATAATAATCAAAGTAATTGTGAAATATACAGATGGAAACTCTGAACAACAAGATATTGTTGTAACTCAAGAATCAAATTCTATTTCATTAAAACTTAATTAAAATAATCGAGATGATAATACTACAAGTACAAAGAACCAAGTTATCTATAGAAAAGAAGAACCAGTATAAAAAGCTCTCGGATGAATTATGAAACCAATCATTGACGCTATTTATGTAGAAACCTTTCTTTAATTAACGGGGCAGGTTACTTTAAGAAGAATGAAATTTTTTGAACTTATAAAGGATGTAAAGGAACAAATGCCACAAAATAGTTCATAAGGAGTAATTTAGTTCTAAAACAAATATAGAAAAGAAGGTGTATAAAATGAGCACATCTAAAATAACTATGAAAAGCACCACTCCAATCCTGCGTATTTTTGATGAGGAAAAAGCCAAAGAATTTTATTTAACATTTTTGGAATTTGAGGTAGATTGGGAACATCGATTTGAAGATGATCTACCTTTATACATGCAAGTTTCTTATGGAAATTGTATTATTCATCTTTCAGAACATCATGGAGATTGCTGCCCTGGAGGTGCTTTAAGGATTGAAGTAGAAAACTTAGAGTTACTCCATTCAAACCTTATATCAAAGAAATACAAATATGCTCGTCCTGGCATCGAAACAACCCCTTGGAATTCACAGGAAATTTGCATTGGGGACCCCTTCGGAAATAGAATTGTCTTTTTTGAGAACCTTCAAAAATAGCATTGCTAATTTTCGTTGTATATATAGCTATATTATTTGTTACTTCTTCTTGAAGTAACGGGTGCTTTACTTGAAGATCACTGAGCTGGTAAAAAGGCACTTTTTCTTATTCAACTAAAGCAGCAGTTTAGTTCAACGGAGGTATTGCTATTAAATGTTTAATAAAATCTTTGATAGGTTGGGTTATTGGTGTGCTTATAGCTGTATTTATTATGAGTTTATGGGAAAACGAAGAAGTAGACTGGAAGCGTTTTGTTGCTTTGAGTATAGGTGGTCTAATTAGTGCCGTTTTCTTTGGAATAATGAAAGTTTTTAAAAATGATGAAAATAAAAAACACAATTGAATTTGTTATCTTCTTGAACTATTGGGTGCTTTACTTCAAGAAGATTTAGCAAAACATGGCCATTATTTCGATGGTCTATTTTTATGTCTATAACATTAAGTTGATCTCAGATATGCATTGTGAAATGTTACACTTTAACTAAAGAAGCAGGTTAGTTGAATAAGGGTTTTCTTAATTCCATCAAATTAAATTTACTTATAAAGTATCTCCTCAAGGGTTTTTAATTTTAACTTTTTTACAAAGATAAACGTTAATTTATTAATTGAAATAGCATTATAAATTCTATAAACTATTAAATATAGAATATTATAACAATTTAATATAGAGGTGAAGATAATTGAAAAAATATTTATATGCGGGAATTTTACTTGCGTCTAACGTTTTAACAGGGTGTAGCGGAGAGGAGGAAACAAATGGACAGGTAACAGGTATGTTAGGTAACAAGGATATTTCCGAAAATAAAGCGGAAGAAATAACTGAAGTTGAAATTAGCGATGAATCTCTAGACAATTGGAATAAAATCAACATGACATTGAAAGAGAAATCCCCAAATAACTATTATTTCGAAAATATGGATTTGCACAACGGTGATATTTTATTATTGCATGGAGAAAGTCAGGGGTTGAAATTAAAGTCAGGAGATAATGTATTGGTGGATTTAACCATGATTCCAGATGGCTTAAGTCATACTGGAGTTGGATACATATTAGACGGCAAATATACAGAGGTATTTTTTGAACCTGTTTCTGATAAACTGACTACTTCTTTTGATGTAAAGGTGGCTGGAGATTATATCATTTGTATTATTGGTGGTAACGCAAACTTTATAACAATTACGGATGGTGCTATTTCAATTGATTAAATTTGAACAATGCCTTGTTGAACAAACGGGTGCTTTAGCAAATAGGGTTGTTAGTAGACAGCTTTTATTCTTATTCAACTAAAGGGGCAATTTAGTTGAACAAGGGTTAGCTTTTATTTACAAAGAATATAGTAAATAAATCAAGGGGGAGTAGAATGACACAAAATATTTATAGAATTATAGGAGCGATTTTTATTTCACTCAGTGGTATATTCTATACTGCTGAAAGAATTGCTGAAAGATTGTCTGTTGCTGTTACTGATGCTGGATTAGCTTCTGCTGGAATTTCAACTTCAGGTATGATGAATTACCCTGGTTTTTTTGATAACTTTTTTGTCTGGTTCTTTTTCTTAATTGGGTTAATACTAATAGTTATTGGGGTTTTAAAAAGAGGATAAAATACTTACGAGCTTAAACTAATGGGTGCTTTATCAAAACATGGCATCATGGTCTATTTATTTATCCTAAACATCAAGTAGCTCTGAGAAATCCATTGTGAAATGTTAAACTTAAATAGGTAAAATCAGAAATAATATCAAGTGTATAATAAAAGATGCCTCTAACATACTAATCAATAAAGAGGATAAATTATGAACAGGATATTAAAAAAACTAGCCATATTTACATTGATAATACTCTTAGTTCCAATGGTGACCAAGGCAAGCACAGCTGAAAAAGTTGTTGGAAATTTACAGGAAGCTAATCTTACTTTATACGCCACTGAAAAAGAAGGAGATTTAACGAATTTCAAACTAAGTGTGAAAGGAGAAACTTATTTTTTCCCAAGATGGGTGAATTCTTCTAATATAACGTATTATCCAAAACTCTATTACAGTGATATTAATAATGATGGTAGGAAAGAAATAGTTATTGTTTTAACAACAGGTACAGGAACTGGAGTAATAATGCAAGAACCTCATGTGTTTCATGTAACAAATAACGGGGATTTATTAGAGAAACTTGTAGATAATCCAATGGCCATTATTAACAAGAATGTAAAAACTAAATTGAGTAGTTCAAAAGCTATTGTTAGTATTGGTAGGGAGAAAAACAAAATAAATATCAAGGAATTAAACATTGTTCCATCACATATCTTTGAAAATGTCGCTGTTGGAAGTACTTTAAGGTTTGAAGTTATTGATAACAAATTAGTGGCGAAAGTAGGGCTGACAATATCTCCTGCTGGGGGATCTATTGGTGAAATTCATATTACTTATACTTTTAAAGATAATATGTATCAATCTAAACAGATTAATTTTATTCCCAGAGATGAATAAGAATAGAATGGCGAAAAAACAATGCTTTTTGTCTACACTCTGAAATCTTACCTGTAGATAAGAGTCTTCATATATAATTGATAAACACTTAGTCGAAATGTATTATATTTTTCAGCCAAACTAACCACTTACTAAACCAACAGATGCTTTACTTCGACAAGGAGTAAAGCTTTTTTCTTATTGAAATAAAGCAGCAGGTTAGTTCAATAAGGATTCTATGGAAAGAAATTAGGAGGACATTTGAAATGAATTTATTCCTTTATGGTAAGGTATTATAATGAAGCTATTTTTAATGTTAGTTAGTGGATTGTGTTTCTTATTGGGATACTTTAGACATAGGAAATTAATTATTTCTCTGAGAGATAGATTAATAACTGTTGAAAATTTCAACAAACAAAAAAACATACTAATGATTTATCCGATTATAGGAATGTTGTTTGGTTTTATAGCTGTTATTTTTCTTTAACTAATATAAAATGCTATCTAAATCAGAATAGAAAACTAGAGATTCAACTCAAAAATAATTAGACCTACTTTTTGTTGAATTTACTAAACTAACGGATGCTTTACTTCAAGAAGGAGTAGAGCCTTTTTTCGTATTGATCTAACGCAGTAGTTTAGTTCAATAATTTAATTGTTAAAATCAAATCAAAAGAGTTGAATAAAATTGTGGAGGTTTACATGGATGTACAAAAATATTTGGAAAGGTATTTTTATTATATACATATTATTAGTGCTTAATTTTATAGTGATTAAGTTCAATGGAAATATACAACATCTTATCAACACCATACAATCGAATATGGAGAGTAGAGCTCAAGGAGAATCAGGTGCAAACTTAGTTCCTTTTAGAACAATCAAAGCTTATATAAATGATATAGGCCTTGGTGTAGCTTTTATAAATATTATAGGGAATATCATTCCTTTTATACCTATGGGATTCCTAATACCCGCGGCTTTTCCTTCTCAAAGAAATATAATTAAAACGATGATTTTTAGTTTTTTGTTGATACTCAGCATAGAGATTATTCAATTATTATCCTTTTTAGGTTATTTTGATATGGATGACATTATTCTAAACCTACTAAGTTGTTTTATAGGATTCATGCTATTTATAGTGTACAAGAATGCTTTTAAGATAGTCTCTAAAAAGGAGATGAACCTTTTGTAGGGCGTTTGTCTAGGAAGTAAATTTGATATTTTCTCATCACTCTTCAACTAACGGCAGCTTTAGTTAGACAAGTGGCTGTCTTGTAAAGGTAGCATTTTCTTATTGAACTAACGCTGCAGTTTAGTTGAATAGGAAGTAGGCTGTCCCAAGTTTCCACGTAACCTATAATTTTTTATATTATTACTTATAAAGGGAGGGCTCAATATGAGAAAAATAGTAATTGGTAGTCTAATAGTCTGCTTTTACTGTTTTCCTTTTGTTTATATTTCAATGCATCAAGATTTTGCTAACCGTTCAATGCTTGGCTATTTATTTATGATTATCGTAACTTCACTGCTTGCTTTCTCCGGCAAACTCTTTAGTAATTCGACCTCTCTTATTATTGGAAATATATTATCTGTAATAATTTCATTTTATTTCATTAACGAAATGACAGGGAATGAACGATGGGGTGGCTATTTCAAACCGCTAAATCCATATCAATTATTAGTCTTGGTTAGTTTCTTGAATTTGATTCCTCAGTTTTTCGCTTTGAAGATAGCTAATAGATATAAAAAGGGGCACAAATAAATTAGTCAACTTATGTGAAATACTGTGGTTTCTTAATATTTAGAGGGGGATGGATATGTTTTTCTTTAATAAAGAAGAGGTTTATATGGGATTTTCAATGGAAGAATTATCAAAAGTAACAACAATTTTAACAGGTGAAGGCATTAAGTATACCTATAAAGTTATTGACCCTTCAGGAAAATGGTTGGGACCTGGTACTTCGAGAGGAAACTTTGGAAGTTTCGGAATGAACAAGAATTATGAAAAACAATATGTTGTTTCTGTTAGTAAAAAAGACGTAGAAGATGCAAAATATTTTGTTCGTAGTGTTTTGCATTTATAAGTCTTATTTGACTAGCAGGTGCTTTACTTAAGAAGTGGTTAAGCATTTTTTCTTATTAAACTAAGGCGCAGTTTAGGGGAAGAAGGGAAATGTTCTTAAAATGTCGAAATTAAAGAAATTAGGATTTTATGGAGGATATTAAAATATCCTATCCTACAAAGACAATCTATAAGGAGGAATTAAGCATTGAAGACAATAGGTTTAATTGGTGGGATGAGTTGGGAATCATCAAATGAATATTATCGTTTAATAAATGAAGAAATAAAGAACAAATTAGGCGGATTACATTCAGCCAAATGCATTTTATATAGCGTTGACTTTGACGAAATTGAACGTTATCAAGCTAATGGTGATTGGAAAAGTGCTGGTCAATCTTTGGGGGATGTGGCACTTTCTTTAGAAAAGGCAGGAGCAGATTTTATTGTTATTTGTACAAACACAATGCACAAGGTAATAAATTATATTGAAGAAAAAATAAATATTCCAATTCTACATATTGCTGATGCAACAGCAAATGAAATAAAGAAAACAAAAGTAGGTTCAGTTGGGCTTCTGGGGACTAAATATACAATGGTGCAAGACTTTTACAAATCAAGAATTGAAGCTAATGATATAAAGGTATTAATTCCAGGTGATGAGGATATAGAACTTATTAATGAAGTGATTTATGAAGAATTATGTTTAGGGAAAATCAATCATGCGTCAAAAGAATATTTTAAAAAAGTCATCAAAAATCTAATTGATAATGGTGCTGAAGGGATTATATTAGGATGTACAGAGATAGGATTATTAATAAAACAAGAGGATTCCGAAGTTCCAATATTTGATACAACAGTAATTCATGCTTTTGAATCAGTTAATAAGGCAATTGAAAAATAAGAATAACTTCTTCAACTAATTGGTGCTTTAGCAAAACATGGCCATCATTTCGATGGTCTATTTTTAGGTCTAAAACATTAAGTTGATCTCAGATGCCCATTGTGAAATGTTACACTTAAATTACCGCAGCAGTTAAGTTCAATAGCAGAAAAAATGGTGAATTATCTTATAATTGGAACCTATAATCATTTTGAGCGTATGAAAGTAAAGCGCAGGTTAGTGAAAGAAAAGATATAAATCTAACAATGATTTGTTCTCAAAATTTAATGAACTGTGTGGCTTCTCTACTGTAATATGGACCATAAAAACTGTTCCAGACAACTTAAATGATATGTTAGGTAAAGTTTACACTTTTTTAGAAGATCATGATTACTTTAGTGAATTAAAACCCAAATGGTATACAAAAGAGAAATAAGTTTGAAATACTTTTTTTATTGTGAAGGATTTTAAATAAAGTGAATGATGCAAGTTGAAGTTCAGTAAATATTATAAGGTTTGTAAAAGGTTTTACCTAAACTAAAGCAGCAGGTTAGTTTAATAAGAAATTTGGGAAATAGCTTATACTCTTTAACGAGGGAAGATGAATTTGAACGCGAAAACCTTACTAGAATGGGAACAAAAACACGATGCCAAAAGGCAAACAATTAAGGGATTTTGGGACTGTTTTAAGAAATGGCAGGCGGAAGATAAATACGATTTTTTAGATTTTGACAGTATTCCCTTAGAATATAAAATGTTAGAAATAAGACAGAACTTGAACACCGTACGAAAAGCACTAAAAGAGTGTATTGAAAGAAAAGTAATTTCAAATATTACTGGAATTGATGAAGCTTCCATAGAAATAATAAAGAAACAATATTGTTAAACTAAAGGGGCAGTTTAATAAAATAAACAAAATGGGGGTGAATTTTTGAAAAGAAACAAAGTAATAATTTTCATTTTATCTGCGATTTTTTTATTGTGCTTAGTGTGGATTTTATTTCCTAATAAAAGTGCAGAAGTAAAAAGTTTCACCTATGAGATAGAGGAAAACAATGACGAACTTATTATTGAAGTTAATTTTCAATTCACTAACACTACAGGCAATTTTAGTTATGCAACTATTGTTTTAGACAGTTTTTTTTATCAACGACTTAAGAATCCAGAATCTATTGAACCCATTTTTTTAAACGGTGTAGTATCTGGTTCTACAAGAATAATTATTAACAAAGAGGACTTAACTTCAGACTTTATTGAATCGTTAAAATCAAAGGAAAGAAATCCTTTTCATGCTATAAGTATAGGTGAAGAAATTAGTTTGTAATAACTTAACTAACGGGTGCTTTACTTCAAGGAGAAGTAAAGCACTTTTTCATAACTAAAGGAGCAGCTTAGTTAAATTAGAATAAGCAGAAAATCAATCTGTAAGGGGCGTAGAAATTGAGAGTTGCATTCTTTGACAGAGATGGCACTATAATTGAGGATTATCCAGACCATAATTGGACTGGAATAAAGCATCCAGTATTTATTGATGGTTCAATTAACACATTAAAAGAAGTTATGAAGAAAGGTTATAAAATAATAATTATTACCAATCAATACATTATTAACGAAGGATACAATTCAATTGATCAATACCATGATATAAATAATCAAATGAAAAGTGAGTTAACTCGCCAAGGTATTGAACTACTTGATGTCTTTTATTGTCCTCACGGTAGAGACGAAGGATGTAATTGTATTAAGCCTCAAAGTGGAATGATTAAGCAAGCAATCTGTAAATATCCTGGAATTAATTTAGGAGAGTCCTTTGTGATTGGTGACTCAGCAGTTGATGTAAAGTTAGCACTAAACATAGGAATTAAAGGTTTTGGGATAGGAGTAGGTTCTAATTACAAGAAAGAAAATATATATCAATTGAACACTATTAAAGATTTAACAAAATATATTTAATAGTGGTTTTTAGTTCTACTGAAACAAAGTATTTATATAAATAAACTTATATATCAACTAACGGGGGCTTTAGTGAAAGACTATTGAGTTCAAATGCGGCTCTTTTTACTAGTTCAACAAAAGAAAATATTTTAATTGGAGGTGAAATGTTGAATAGGCCCCAAAAAACTTGGTACAAAATCGTTGTGATAGTTACGGGAATATTTTTGTTCGTAGTAGTCGGGACTTTCTGGCTTTTGGGTGAATTTAAAGAATCATTAATCCCAGATGAAAAAGAAGAGGAAAAGATAATTGAACAAGCAGAACAATACCTAGTAATAAAATATCCAAACATGAAATACGAAATTTCGTATGTCCTTTTTGATAGTGGGGAGAACTACGGTAATTTCGATTATGCTGCAGTAATTTTAAATACAGAAACACAAAAATCGTTCATTGTTTATGAAAACAGATTTACCAAAAAAGTAGAAGATGATATACCTATTAAGGAAGCTACAGAATTCATTGAACAAGCAACACCGAAAGTTAAAAGTTATATAAATGAAAGATTCGGCGAAACACAAGGTATAGCATTTACACCTTCGTCTGATGTAGGAGGTACACCTACACTTAATATCAGCTTAAAAAACAAAAAAGAAAAAATAAACGAAGAAATGTTTCTATCTTTCATTGATCATCTACAGCATGAATTGAATATCGAACATGCAACCGTAAATATTATGTACGATAATGATGCTGAAACATGGTCAAAAGATTTTTAATAATTCATATAAGTCACATCTAAATTAGTGTGTTTCATAGTTCTAGGTTGTACGTTTTATATAGCGTTAAAGCGAACAGAACAGGAAGTATGTTATAGATTTAAACTTTAGCAAAATATTATTGGGAAGAAAAGATAGACCAAACATGATAGAAGGTTAGTTGTATAAGGTCGAATAAATTTTATATCCATATGCTTAAATAAGGGGGGAAGGTTTTGATTAAGGAAGTAGTGATAGAAGTTGATTTGGTCTCATTAGAGAAGAGGATACAGATTACAGGTAACATTTGTTTTACTATTGATTATCATCATTACTTTCCAGAACAAGACTGGTCAGACTTTGTAGTTATCATTTTATCTTGGTGGATTAAATCCTGTAAGGGGATTATTATTTCTGAAATAGGGAGAACATATAATTTTGATTTTATAGATGGTTCTCTAATTGTCATAGCTAAGAAGATAAGCAGTGACATTGCAGAACTTTCATTTTACGAAAATAATTCATCGAAAGTCCTCTTTAAAGCAGAGTGTTCCATTAACCAATTAAGAGATAGTTTACTGTCAACTTCAAAAAAGGTACTTAGAGCAATAGATAGAGAAAAATGGCAAGATGATGATAGTGAAGAATTAAAAGATTTGGTAAATTCCTTAGACAAGTACCCTTTTTGATGTTGGGAGTGACCCTGAAAAGCATTTTAATCTTATTGAATTAACGCGACAGGTTTGTTTAAAAAGGAAATAATGAAAGCAATGAAGAATGGTACAAGAAGAGATGTACTTAATATATTAAGTAATGAAAAGTATTGATTCTTATGCAACCAGTTTATCTAACAATAATGTTAGAAAGAGAGGAGAATAATGCTTAACAAATTAAGAACACGGTTATTAATATGTGCTATTGTTTTTGGAATTTTAGATTTAATAACTCCGCTTGAGTTAATTCCTTTTATGATGTTGTCATTAGGTACTTCGATGTAGCTGTCAGGATTAGATGATTTGAAAAAAGACAAAAAAGCAATATATGGTTATAAATACATAAGTATTTCTATAATTCTAAATTCGGTAGGTGTAATTAAATTTTTTATATAGTGTGTTGCATTGGACCAAGAAGGATTATTAACCTCTTATAGAACTAATTGAAATAAAAAGGTTCAACTAACGGGTGCTTTGGCAGAAGAAGAGGCTTCCTCCAGGAAACTTTTACTTATTGAACTAACGAAGCAGTCTAGTTGAATAAGAAGGTTTTTTTGAAAGGTGTTGAAAAAGTTAAAGCAAGTAAACTTTTGAACAAAAGTGAAGGCGTTCTAAGAGTGCTTTACTTTCTGTTGGATCAGGCATTTTATATTGAACTACCAAGACAGGTTTATTGAATAGGAAGTTGGAGGAGATATTAATTTTAAATCATCATAAAGTTGCTGAAATATACGAAGCTTATTTAAGTCCACTAGTATCAGAGTTGTACGAGTTGAAAGGCTACAAAACAAGTCTAATTAATGCTCATGACGGAGGGAGGAATGTCGTTTATAACTGTGAGAAAGAGGGCGCTAGTGCAAAAATACTCAGAATCACCTATTTAAATGACAGGAGCCGAGAGGATCTGTTGGGCGAAGTTGAATATATCCAATATTTATTCAAGCATGGCGGTAGTGTCTCGAATGTAATCAGCTCCCGGAAGGGGAATCTGCTGGAAGAAATCACTTATTATGATTACAACTTTTTTGTCTGTCTGTTCGAAAAGGCTAAGGGAAAAATGCTTGTAGAAAATCATTATCGGTACCGTGAAGGAGTTCCTATTACGGAATACTATTATAACTGTGGTAAAGTTCTCGGTAAGCTGCACCAATTGTCAAAAAGCTATTCTCCTGTTCATAAACGGTACAGTTTCTTTGATAAGTACAATGTCGAGTATATCGATAATCTGATACCGGGTACGTTACCCCTGCTTAAGGAGAAGATGGTAGAGCTTCTTAGAACCTTAGAAGGATTGGACAAGAACTCTAAGTCTTTCGGTATGGTACATTTTGATTACAATGATGGTAATTATATGATTGACTTTGATACCGGACAAATCACTGTATTTGATTTCGATAACTCTTGTTTCTGTTGGTATATGTATGACTTGGCGAATGCCTGGATGCTCGGATTGGGCTGGATACAATTCGAACCAGATGCCGGTAAACGAAAAGACTTTATGGATGATTATTTCAAAACAGTACTCGAGGGATACACATCTGAGACCAAAATCGAAGATTCGATGTTGAATAATTTGTCCTTGTTTATCCAAATTACCCTCATGGAAAATATAATTGATGCTTTCGAGGTCATGCGGAATAATGGTGGAGAGCTGCAGTGCGATGAAGAGTTGTCATATAGCATAAAATGCCTCGAAGAAGATATCCCGTATAAGGGATTTTTCCATGAAGTTTTCTCCTGCGAAGAACCTTTCGAGTGTGAGAAACGAAATATTTAATCCATCAATTTCCGAAGATGACGACTATATACTCATAGAACAATAGCAAGGTAGTAGTTGTGTCCGTTGCATTACTACACCAGTTAACGAGGGTTCTATCTCATTTCATAAATCAGTGGGTTTTTCCGTATCCTTAAAAATTTATTATTCTGTTCCAAGACAAGACCTTATTTATTTTCTATAAATATTGCTACTTAAAATAATTTTTATGCAACTAACAGGTGCTTTAGCTAAACAAGGCCATCATTTTAGATGGTCTATTTTTGCGTCCAAGATATCAAGAATATTTCGGCTATCCTTTGTGTAATGTTACACTTAATCTAACGAAGTAGAAGGGTCGAAAAAGAATGATAATATAAATAACAGCCTCATCAAGTTACTTGATGAGGCAAAGGTTCACTATTTTTTAGATTTTTCACGTTCATTTTTTTGTTTTAGCTTTAACCAGAAATCGGGTGGTTCATAGTTAATTAAAGAATAATCAAGTTCTGCTCCATTTGTCGCTAACTGAACTAACAAAAATTTCTCCTTATTACTCGGGTGTATATCTGCTGTTTTAATGCTTATAACCTCTACTCCTGTCCGTTTAGGTGTTCCGACAACAACAACTTGATTTCCTTTTGTATAAACATCTGTGATATTTGTTTGAAACACAACTATATACAGATCAAGGTCTGTTTCATTTGCCGCAGTATTAAAAGCAATACCTACATCTTGTTGAAAATTTAATTCAGCTGAAATTCCAATGGCATAAAAAGGGAATATACGGTGGAGAGCATAGTGTATTCTAGAAGGAATATAGCTCCATCTCCCACCCCAAAATGTGCTATGCCAGTGTTCTTCATATATTGGTCTAATATAGTTCGGGTCGCTTTTTATTACTTTGAAAGGAATTTTTGTTCCTTCATTTAACACTTCTGAAATAGGGATAACATCGGTAGGGAAATGCACCTCTGTTCCTTTTTCAAATGGGAAAGGTGAATCAAGAATAGTGGTAGGTTTAGGTGGTTCGAGGCTATCTAAACGTTGTTCTAATTCGTGAATTTGTTCCTGTTCACTTTTATCACTATTTGGTTGCGAGAAAGATAACTCCATCGATTTTGTATTTATTGACTTACTGTAAACAAATAAGCTTAAAATAGCTGTAAAACAAATAATATAACCTATCCTTGTTTTTAACATATTCTAATCACCTCACCATATTATCTGCTTTTACGAGGGAGTTATGCGTAAGATTAGTTGTCTAACTGTGGGTGCTTTAGTTAAACAAGATTAGTGGAGAAAACATTTCAAAAGGGAGAGAGATTCATAAATGGATTGGAATTGGAATGAAACCAGCATTAGCCTTCCATATACATCCGATACCTTCAGGACATTGTTAGATACTGTCTGTAGGAAAGAAAACGAGTTTTCACAATATGATTTTGCTATGTGGTGCGATAATTTAACGATGGCATTCGATGATGATGAAGGTGAGGAATTGAATGAGTTTGATTCACTAGTATTTAGTATTGCAAGGGAGATTGAATGTCAATGGGATTTATATTGGTTTGAACTATATTCATTTGAAGAATTAAGAAAAATAGACCAATCGAAATTAAAGTTACCACTTAGTTGGTTTATAGAATGGTCAAAGAAATTATGTGAATAAGAAAAGTTATAATCTATATTTAAATAGGGTAAATGACAAGGAGTTTGGGTAAGTATTATGAACAATAATTCATTAAGATCGGCAATAGAAAATGAACAGTTTGAGAAAGCAGAAGTCATTTTAGAGGAAATTAGCAGAAGTAAGGATATTCAAGCAATTCCTCTACTTATTGAATACTTACAAAGCACAGAAAATGCTTTATTAAGAAACTCCATTGCTTTAACGTTAAGTGATATTGGGAACGAAGAAGTAGTACAATCGTTAATAGATGTTATTAACGACCCAAAAACTTTAGGTTATAGAGGAACACTATTATACGCACTAGAACCATTCGATTGTTCAGCATATTTAGAAACACTAATTTACCATTTGATAAATGGTAAATTTGAAGTACAAGCACAAGCATATCAATTGATAGAATCCATTAAAGGTGAATTATCTGAGGAAGTTTTATTAAGCTGTATTATTGAGGTAAAAGAAGAGTTAAATGAAATAGAACGACAAAAGGATATAATGTCAGATACGTTAGAAATGTTGCTTGCTTTTAAGAAAAAATAATTAAGTCTTCTTTCAAGCTGGGGCTTTACATAAAGAAAGACGAAATGCTATGGTATATTCTTTTTCTTGTTCAACTAGGGTTAGGGGGGGCTTTAGTTAATTGTGACTTTCATGGTTTGTTTTTTATACAAAACATCAAGAAAATTAAAAAGCCTATATTGGAAGGAGACCAACGTTGGCATTCAACCCTTTAGCATCCCCTTTTAACATCAGTAATGTGTAGCCAAACGGCCGAGAAAATCTGCTAAATGGACGTATTCAGTTATGAAAATCGCTGTCCAATTGTCGAATGACTGATCAACTTTAATCCGATTTCTTCTAAAAACTTTGGTTGAGAACAAAGTACTAATAATCGATGTGCTAACGTATAATTCAAAAGATTTATCCGTTTTTTCAATTGCGAAAGCTAATTAGCTTTGGACGCTGATATGTTGAATTTAATACGAAATATTCAGAAAGGTATTGACATTCAGAAATAAGTAATGATATCCTATAGTAGTTAGATATTCAAATTAGAAATGGAGGTACGGAAAATGACTACATTTAATGCTTTAATAATTAATCGTATATTGATTTCGTGCCCAACCTCTAATAATTTTTTTTGTAAATAATTAACGGATGGCATGTTATGCCGTTCTTTTTCTATGAGCACACGCTTATGTAAAGAAGCGTGTGCTTTTTTGTGTGCTTTTTTAGAAATTTGGTGTTTTCACGCATTGCGTGTTGCATATATAAACAAAATAACAAGAAAAGGAGTGCTGGTGATGATGATCATGAAACAGCGAAGAAAGTTATTAAAAAAGGAATATCTCGAAAGTGGATAGCGCCGGTTGGGGAAAGAAAAACCCCAGTTGACTAAAATGATGCTATTGGCTTAAGCGGAAAAATAATAAATGAGGAGGAAAAAAATGATGATCCCAAAAATAAGTGGTAAGCAGAATAAATTTGTAGGTAAAAATAAATTGGAGTCGCCAACACACTATTTAGGTGAAAAGTGGCTAACAGGAATGGTGTTAGCTACACCTTAACAATATAATTAGGCTTCTCCTTAAGGAGAAAAATAATGTTTACGAATAACGATATAGAATATGTAAAGCAACGGATGGCTGACTTGGAAAAGGAAGCAAGACAATATAAATTAGGACATAACTACCTATCTAGAAAAAAGAAAATGCAAAAATCTTTTTGGAAAAGAGTCTTGAGTTATTTTACAGGCGTAAATTCAAAATAACCTTCAGAATTGGTAATGATAAGTTGACATAAAGTGAGCCTTTAATCAGTGGGGTGATTACTGCCAGTTAATGCAGGATAAAGCATCCCATTGAATTCGCTACGGCGCTAGGGACGCCCCTCACCATAAGCCAAGCAGCTTCACCGCTGGGCTAATGACTTCGGCTATCCCTGTTAAGGCTCCTTTATTTGTTCGATTTATAATAGATAGTAGTCAATGACCTATTCATAACTAAGAATAGATCTCTAGCGCGTGTGGGTACGCACTAGAGATCTTTTTGATTAGAAATATAGATAATTAAGTGAGAGGTACCCGCATTCTAACAGGATTATTACTGGAATTGGAGATATCCCCTTAAGTCTTTCGAGATTAAATTGTTCTCAGATATGCATTTTGAAATGTTACACTTATACTAAAGAAGCAGTTTAGCTAAATAAGGGTGTAGCATAAATCACTAAAAATACATTTTGAAAGAGGGATATTATGAACCACTACCAAATTGTAAAAGAAGTAATTAATGATTGGGACCCGATGCACCTTTTACGTTACACATCTGAGGAAGAATATGATCCAGAAATAAGTCGTATTGTATCGCGATTACCAACTGCATCTGTCGAAAAATTAGCTATAGTGATACATGAGGTCTTTGATGAAATGTTTTCGAGGAGTAGAGTAACTTCGATTAATAATTGTTATCCAAGTGCCCTAAAAATCTGGAACAAAATTTACAATAATAAATTTCCAAATTTAAAAAAACGATATTAATTAAAAGTAATATTATTAAACTAATGGGTGCTTTACTTCAAAAAGGGGTAAAATCTTTTTTCTTATTGCACTAACGCAGCAATTTAGTTGAAGAAGAAATGATGTGAAATTCGGATACTAGTTGTGATTTCGCCGGTCATGTTATTCAACGATCGTGTCAGATTGTTGAATAACGTCTTTAAAGAAAATTGAATATCTTTGTTAGAGTTTAGAAGAGGTTGTGAACATAGGTTTGAAATAAAATCGAACCGTTTTACGGGGCTGTTCCAAGTCGATATTTGATCGATATTTGGTCGGTCCCCTTTTTAGTGGTTGTAGTAATCTTTCTTTAATATTTACATGGGGAGGGGCTATTTAAACTAATGATGGAGTTAGTACGAATAAAATATGATTCGATTCATCACTTTTGTTCAAAAAACGGTGTTTAACATTTGGTGGAATGCGTACGACATCTCCTTCATTTAAAAAGTATTCGGTGCCTTCCAGTTCGACATACGCTTGTCCTTTCATGACGACAGCAATTTCTTCTTGGTTATCGTGTGAATAGTGACTTTCTGTTGTGCTTGCGTGTGCATTTAAATCCATTAGTAAGAGTTCAATATGTGCTTTCATGAAGTCTGGTGTTAACACATCAAAGACAATATGGTCACTATTCTCACGGTATACTTTCTTTCGATCATGTTTTCTCGAAATGAGTGAATCCGTATCAATTTCATTAATGAAGAGGGTAAAGAGTGGTACATTTAATGCCTGTGCAATCAGCTTTAGTACACTTAACGATGGATTTGCTTGTCCTCTTTCTATTTGGCTAATAAGTGAAGTGCTAATCCCAGCATAATCAGCGAACTCACGAATTGTCATACCAGTCTTTTTGCGATAATTTAGTACGGTTTGCCCGAGACGATGATCGTTCATAGTAAAACCTCTTTCTACAATAATGTATGTTTAACTCATTTTGTGCTGACATACTAAACATAGCGAAAAATACTTTTTTCAATTACATAAATATTTTATACTTACCTTTGTACATTATAATAAATTTATTTTATTATTGTAAATAATTATCTAGGAGGACCAGAATTGAAATCCCCTCATATTTCTTACGCACTCTTATTTTTTGGCGTATTTGCATTATCGACTTCAGCTATCTTTGTGAAATTAGCTGATGCACCTGCTACAATTACAGCATTTTATCGGATGCTTTTTGCAACTGTAATACTTTTTCCGTTTTTATTAGTTAATAAAAAGAACCGACAAGAATTACGTTCGTTA
Source organism: Psychrobacillus sp. NPDC096389 (assembly GCF_044762855.1). Classification (NCBI taxonomy): domain Bacteria; kingdom Bacillati; phylum Bacillota; class Bacilli; order Caryophanales; family Bacillaceae; genus Psychrobacillus; species Psychrobacillus sp. NPDC096389. Next base: position 94,934 of record NZ_JBIWFB010000011.1, read on the forward strand.
TCAAAAAAACAATGGGTACTCGGATTATTATCAGGTGTATTTCTAGCAGCACACTATGTATTGTGGTTTGAATCATTAAATTACACATCTGTTGCAAGTTCGACGGTTATCGTCACATTACAACCACTATTTTCAATGATTGGCGGTTATTTTTTATTCAAGGAGCGTTTCAGTAAAGGGGCTATAATGGGCTTTCTTGTAGCGATTGCGGGAAGTATAGTCATTGGATGGCAAGACTTTCAAATTAGTGGACTAGCATTATTTGGCGATATACTTGCTCTTATTGCGGCAGGCATCATAACAGCTTACTTCTTCATTGGTCAGCATGTTCGTAAAAGGTTATCTCTTATCCCATATTCAGTTATTAGCTACGGGAGCAGTTCATTACTTTTAGGTGTTTTTGCTATCTATCAGCACACACCCTTCTTTAATTATTCTGTACAAACATGGTGGTCCTTTATTGGATTAGCGTTTATTGCAACAATTTTAGGGCAAACAATTTTCAATTGGTTGTTGAAATGGCTAAGTACTTCCATTATTTCAATGAGTATATTAGGAGAAACAATTGGAACTTGTATACTCGCGTATTTCATTTTGGATGAAGTCATTTCTTTACAACAAGGTATGGGTATCGTACTCATCTTAATCGGTCTAGCATTATTTTTACTACAGAAAAGAAATAAAGAATAAATAATAGAGATTAATTGCCGGTACGAGAATAGATTTAATTAAGGCACATTTATTAGTATAATATCTTTTAAAATTATTCCCTTGTTCAACTATCGGGCACTATTATGGAATAAAACTTAGATTCTTAAAGGAAGGAAGTAGATGCCACTGAACAGACAAGAAGAGATAAAATTAATTTTCAATGAGAAAGTTAAAAGGAATAATTTTATTACTTGCTTCGCTGTGTCCTGAGCCAAATAGATTTAAGATTACAACACCTATAAGAATTAATGCGATTCCTGTAGCACTGGCAATATTGATTTTCTCTTTCCAAATTAGAACGGAAATAAAGGTTGTAGCAACGATACCTATTCAAGACCAATGGGCATAGAAAGAGTAATAACTTATTGTAACAATTTCAATTTATTCACTCATATAATTTTATGCAAACGATTTTAAACGCTGTCCTTTTCACTTAGGAACAGCGTTTTCTTGATTCTTCTTAAGACATGGAATTGTTCCTTTCTTTTTCCATGATTGTATTTCTCCCATTCCCCCTCCACTAAACGTTGTCTCAACCACAGTTGAGAGCTCACTTTTTGTAATAAGATAATGAAGATAAAAAAATTCTGAATTTTTTGTTGACTTATACATTCCGAACTATTAATCTAATATCATATTACTGCATATTATATCTCCGTTTTTTATTTGTTATATAGGGCGAATATTGATAATTCCATTCTATAAAGAAAGAAAACTAGGGGGAATGATGTTTGTATAATCCATTAATTGAAACGATGCAGCGTAAAGAAATGGAAAGCCTACAGCTAGATCGACTCCGTAGTACAGTTAAAAACGTTTATGAGCATGTTCCATTTTATCGAAAGAAATTTGATGAGCTTGGGATTAAGCCAGAACATATTCAAAGTTTAGAAGATTTAACGAAGCTGCCTTTTACAATAAAAAACAATTTGCGAGATCAATATCCTTTTGGATTATTTGCAGTATCACAAGAAGAGGTTGTTCGGATTCATGGATCTTCGGGAACGAGTGGGAAACCAACAATTGTTGGATATACAGCAGAGGATATAGCAATGTGGGCTGAAGTTGTAGCACGTTCAATTGTGGCAGCAGGTGGTAAAAAGACAGATATTTTTCATAATGCATATGGATATGGTTTATTTACAGGGGGAATCGGGCTCCATTATGGTGCGGAAGTTCTCGGAGCAACCGTTGTGCCAATGTCAGGTGGAAACACGGAAAGACAGATTTCATTAATAGAAGATTTTAAACCTAGAGGCATTTGCGGGACGCCTTCATACATGTTGAACATAGCGGAGAAAATGAAAGAGAAGGGTATAGATCCAAGGCACTCATCGATGGAATATGGAATTTTCGGAGCGGAACCTTGGTCGGAAGAAATGAGAAAAAGGCTAGAGCAAACTTTCCATTTGAAAGCAGTTGATATTTACGGATTGAGCGAGATTATTGGACCAGGTGTCTCCGTTGAATGCTATGAAGCTCAAAATGGTCTACATGTACAAGAAGATCATTTTTACATCGAGGTAATTAATCCTAAAACACTTGAACCAGTTGCTGAAGGGGAAGAAGGAGAGTTAGTTTTTACAAGTTTAACGAAAAGAGCGCTTCCAATCATTCGATATCGCACTGGTGACATTTCGTCCATAACACGCGAGAAGTGTACATGCGGCAGAACTTTGACGAGAATGTCGAGGGTGAAAGGTCGTACAGATGATATGTTGATAATACGTGGAGTGAATGTCTTTCCAACGGAAGTAGAACGGGTTCTTTTACAGGTGGAAAATCTTGTACCTCATTATCAAATTCATTTAATTAGAAAAGAAGCGATGGACATCGCCGAACTACATGTAGAAATAGATAATAATCTCTATGAAAAAATCAATGGTAATTTAAGCGATTCACAAGTAAATCAACTGAAATTAGAAATTCAAAGTTCATTGAAATCGAGCTGTTTAGTGTCTATGGATATTGTTTTTAATAGTCCTAAAACGATACCAAGATTTGAAGGGAAAGCGATTCGAGTTATAGATTCTCGAGATAAAAATGTAATAGGTGTGTAATTCATACTCAGAAGGAGGAAGTCTGTTTGTCTCACAACGAGGAAATTTTTGATGTAACCATAATTGGGGGAGGGCCAGTTGGCTTATTCACTGCGTTTTATGCTGGCCTTCGAAATATGTCTTGTAAAATAATTGAAAGTCTTCCGCAGCTAGGTGGACAATTAACCGCTTTATATCCTGAAAAGCATATTTACGATGTTGCAGGTTTCCCTAAAATAACAGCGCAAGACCTTATCGATAGGTTAAAGAAGCAAATGGAGCAATTTGAACAAACAGTTTGTTTGAATGAAGCAGTGGAAGAGCTAGAAAGACATCCTAACAATTCTTTTAAACTATTGACGAACAAAGGGACCCATTTTACTAAAACAATCATTATTACTGCAGGAAACGGGGCATTCCATCCGAAAAAACTGGATCGTGTAAATTCTTCAGATTTTGAAGAAATTAATCTTCATTATTTTATTCATGATTTAGAAAAATTTGAGGGAAAAAAAGTTCTGTTGTTCGGTGGTGGCGATTCTGCAGTAGACTGGGCTCTTACGCTAGAACCAATTGCAGAGAAAATAACATTGGCTCATCGTCGTGATAAGTTCCGAGCGCATGAACATTCTGTGGAAATGTTGAAGAATTCAACTGTAGATGTATTAACTCCATTTGTTCCATCTGCATTTATAGGAGAAAAACGTATTAAACAAGTCGAGTTAATAGAGGTGAAAGGCAATGAAACAAAGATAATAGATGTTGATGATGTCATTGTCAATTATGGTTTCATCTCATCTCTTGGTCCTATCAAAAATTGGGGTTTTAATTTGGATAAAAACAGCATTGTCGTAAATTCAAAAATGGAAACAAATATTGCAGGAATATACGCTGCTGGTGACATTTGCACATATGAAGGAAAAGTGAAGTTAATCGCTAGTGGATTTGGTGAAGCACCGACTGCAATAAGTAATGCAAAAGTCTTTATCGATCCTTCTTCTAAAGTTCAGCCTCTTCACAGCACAAGTGTTATGGATAAAACGAAGAGACAGGCAGAGAAAGTCTGATAGAAAAAGGAAGAAAGTCACATGCCTAAGTATACAATTGTTGATCAAGAAACATGTATTGCATGTGGAGCTTGTGGATCCAGTGCACCTGACATCTTCGATTATGATGAGGAAGGACTTGCTTATGTAATTTTTGATGAAAATAAAGGGACAGCTGAAGTACCTCTAGAGTTGCATGAAGATTTAGAAGATACGTTTGATGGATGCCCTACAAATTCTATAAAAATTGCTACCGGCCCACTAATAATAGAGATGGTTTAAAGTGAGCTAAATATTATAGACTAGCATAATTTTTAAATAATATAACATTATATAGTTATGACGTCATTAAATTGTTATATACAGTCATGTAAAGGCATAACTTTATTAAGGGGGGGTTAGATATGACCAATTTGCAGAATGCTGCAGAAGAACAATTGGCTCATTTCATGCAGCGAATTGAACGTGGCGACAAGATTGAAGCAGATGATTGGATGCCAGAAGAATACAGACTTACATTAATTAGATTGATTTCTATGCATGGTATTAGTGAAATAATGGGGGCACTTCCTGAAAAAGAATGGGTACCTAAAGCGCCTTCGTTAAATAGAAAGCTTGGCATTATGGCAAAAGTACAAGATGAAATGGGCCACGGCCAGTTGCTTTTGCGAGTAACTGAAGACTTACTTTTACCTTATGGAAAAAACAGAGGAGATATAATGCAAGACTTATTTAATGGAGATTTAAAATTCCATAATGTTTTCCATATGGAAACGAAAACATGGGCGGATGCCGGAATTATAGGTTGGCTCGTTGATGGAGCAGCTATTATTACACAAACAAATATGCTAGGTGCTTCGTACGGGCCATATGCAAGAGCACTTCAGCGAATTTGTGCAGAAGAGGTATTCCATGCTCAACATGGAGAATCGATCATTATGGCGCTCGCTGAAGGTACAGAAGAACAAAAGGCAATGATTCAGGAATCTCTCAATCGCTGGTGGGAAGCTCTACTCATGTTCTTCGGACCGGCGAGCAAAGAGACGACAGGCTCTTCTAAACAAGACTTGACGATTAAATATAAAATTCGTACTAAAACAAACGAAGAATTTAGACAGCTATTTTTTGATAAATACATTCCACGTATTTTATCACTTGGTCTGACAATTCCGGATCCGACAATCCGTTTTGATGAAGAAAGTAAGTTATGGTCCTATAAACAACCGGATTGGAATGAATTTAAGAAAATTATCAAAAACGGGGGTCCACGTTCACATGCGCGTCTGAACTTACGAAGGTCATCTTACGAAAATAATGCATGGGTGCGTGATGCACTAAGTGTGAAAGTCACCTAGCGAAAGGAGGCAGAATAAATGACCGAAGAGAAAACATTTTATCAAGAGTATGAAGTCTTTAGTAAGCGAACGCCAAGCTCTGCTTTTCAACATCAGTTTAGCTTATTAGCACCAAATGAAGATATGGCATTTATTTTGGCACAGGAAAACTTCATGAGACGTGAACCGGTTGCTGACATTTGGATTGTGAATCGAAAGAGTATTCGAAAGATGGATGTTGAAGAGAAGCTGACGCTTGGTAGACTTGACAATAAAGATTACCGGACAACAAAAGGCTATGGTTACTTAAAGAAAAAGTGGCGCCAGTACGAGCAGCAAATATTGGATGAAAAAGAGATTCTATCATGGGGAGGAGAGCGTAAATGAATGAAAATGAAACAGTCATGAGCCAGGAGTATAAAGATGCAATAACAAGCCTATTATTCCAACTTGCTGATGATGATTTCTTGTACGCTTATCGTGGATCTGAATGGCTTGGGCTCGCTCCCCATATAGAAGAAGACGTCGCTTCCTCTTCCATTAGTCAAGACAGCATGGGACATGCAGCAATGTACTATAAATTACTCGAAGATTTAGGAATAGGAAGTGCAAACGAACTTGCCCATTCACGCCCTGCACTGGACAGAAAAAACAGCGTCTTGATGGAGAGAGTGAACGGAGAAGGCTATTATATGGAAACCCCTTTATATGATTGGGCTTATCATGTTGTCAGAAGTTATTTTTACACACAGGCTAAAAAGGTAAAAATCGATTCGCTATGTGAAAGCTCGTATAGTCCCCTTGCAGATACTGCTGTAAAAGTGAGAATGGAGCTTTATTATCATAGACTTCACTGGGAAACGTGGTTTAAGCAATTACTTAGTTCTACTGATGTTGCGAAAGAGAAAATGGACGAAGCAATTAAAAAGGTAATGGATGATTTTAATGATGTATTCTCTTATGGAAACGAAAAATTGTTAATTGAAAAAAGTAGATTAATCAGTAGTGAAGAGATTTTGAGAGATAAGTGGAAAGCAAGTATTGAACCAGTTTTTACAGCGCTTCAAATGGAAGTGCCAAATATATCAGAAAAGCCTATTAAAAACGGACGAAACGGTGAACATACAAATGATTTGGAAGAAGCAATACGCACACTTTCGGAGGTTTACAAATTCGATCCACTAGCAACTTGGTAATTCGAAAATGGAAAGAGGTGACTTGAATGGAAGCATTCTTAGAAATTTCCCCTCGGCACGTATATGAAGTACTTGAAGGAGTACAAGATCCGGAAATTGACTCCATTAGCATTATAGATCTAGGCATGGTGAGCGAAGTCACTACAGAAGAGAATAACGTAAAGATCGTTTTGCTCCCTACTTTTTTAGGATGTCCAGCACTCGATATTATTAAAATGAATACAATCAATGCTGTAAAAGAATTACCGGAAGTGAAAGATGTTCAAGTGGAATTCGTCTTACACCCGCCGTGGACATCAGATCGAATTACGGAACAAGGGCATGTGAATCTTAGGAAGTTCGGAATTGCACCACCACCAAAACGTATGGAAGCGGACGGCTCGTGGCATATAGATTGCGCTTACTGTGGATCTACGTATGTAACGATGGATAATATTTTTGGTCCGACTGCATGTAGAAGTATTTTGTACTGTAAGAGTTGTAAAAACGTCTTTGAGGCTATGAAACCTGTATCTACATTAATGTAAAGTGAGGAGAAGAAAAATGGCAAAGTTAATCGCATTGTATAAACACCCTGAAAACAAAGAGGCTTTTGATGCACATTATTTTAACGTTCATGCACCACTTACAGCGAAAATTCCAGGGCTTCGTGAGATGAAAGTAACAAAAGTAACAGGATCTCCAATGGGTGGGGATGGAAAATACTATCTCACATGTGAAATGCATTATGATAGTTTAGATGCATTGCAGGAGGGCCTACGTTCACCTGAAGGAAGAGCTTCTGGCAAAGACTTAATGGGATTTGCAGGTGATCTTGTCACATTAATGATTGGTGAGGAAGCATAATGAATCGTTTCGAATTCATTGAAACATCTTTAAAAAGAAACATAGCAGTTATTGAGCTGAATCGACCTCGACAGTTAAACTCATTGAATCGAAAAATGGTAAATGAAATTGTCGGAGCGATGGAGGAATTTGACCGAGATGAAAACGTTCGTGTAATAGTTCTTACAGGTAAAGGGCGGGCTTTTTCGGCAGGTGCTGACATTGATGAAATGTTGGATGATAATCCAGTAAGCCTAGAACAACTAAATCAATTTGCTGATTGGGATCGTTTTGCGCTCATTAAAAAGCCGATACTCGGTGCTGTAAAAGGGTTTGTCTTCGGTGGTGGATTTGAACTTGCGCTTTGCTGTGATCTTTTAATCGCTAGTATCGGTACTGAATTTTCATTTCCAGAAGTAGGACTAGGCGTTATGCCAGGTGCAGGAGGAACACAAAGGTTAACAAAACTAGTGGGGCGTACGAAAGCCCTCGAATGGCTTTGGACGGGGGAGCGTATTTCTGCGGAAACTGCTCTCAAACATGGAGTTATTAATAAAATCGTTGCACCTGAACTACTAATGGAAGAAACAATGAAATTGGCAGACCGTTTGGCTAATCAGCCTCTTCTATCATTGCGGCTTATAAAAGATTCTGTTAATAAAGCTGTCGATTATCCTTTATACGAAGGAATGCAATATGAGAGAAAAAACTTCTATCTACTTTTTGCTTCACAAGATCAAAAAGAAGGTATGACTGCATTTGTTGAAAAAAGAAAACCGAATTACAAAGGGAAGTAAGGAGGTCGTTGCATGTTTGAAACGATACGTTATGATGTCAAAGATGGAATTGCATGGCTCTATTTAAATAGGCCAGACAAATTAAATGCATTTATCGCACAAATGAACCGAGAAGTGAAAGATGCGATCAAAGCTGCTACATTTGATGAACAAGTTCGCTGCATTGTCATTTCAGGTGAAGGAAGGGCTTTTTGTTCTGGACAAGATTTGGCAGAAGTCGATAAGAATATGGACCATGGCCAAGTTTTAAGAGATTACTATGGTCCGATGATAAAGCAAATTAGACAATGTGAAAAACCGATTGTCGCAGCAGTAAATGGAGTTGCGGCTGGTGCAGGGTTCAGCTTAGCGCTTGCTTGTGACTTTAGAATTGTATCGGAACGCGCCAGTTTTTTGAATGCTTTCATTCATGTTGGCCTCATTCCGGACTCGGGTAATCTGTATTATTTAACCAAGTTAGTCGGTCATGCTAAGGCATTGGAATTATCCATTCTTGGAGAAAAAGTGTCGGCTACTGATGCAGTAGCATTAGGTCTTGCGAATAAACTTATTCCATTAGATTTATGGGATGAAGAGGTGTCGGCATTTGCAGCAAATCTTTCTACTTTACCAACAAAGGCGATTGGTTTGATTAAACGATCATTGAAATTCACTACAGAGCTTACTTTTGAAGACTATCTTGAACAAGAAGCACAAGGGCAACGTATTGCTGGTTTAACAATTGATCACCGCGAAGGTATTCATGCATTTATGGAAAAAAGAAAACCTGTTTTTTCAGGACAATAGGGAGAGCTGAGCACATGACAACAATTCGGGATAATGATATCGAACAAGAGGCAATGAAACGATCGTTTTATCATTTGATTGTAAATGGAGAAAAAATAAAAAGTAGTACAGGTGAAACTATTAAAACTTACAATCCAGCAACGGGAGAGTTAGTTGCGGAAGTTGCAAAAGCGTCCAAAGAAGATGTTGAAAAAGCCATTGCTAGTGCACGAGATGCATTTGACAATGGTAAATGGAAAATGTATCCTGTTGGTCGCCGAGCACAAGTATTGAACAAAATCGCTGCAATAATGCGTTCTCGTTTTAATGAGCTAGTTGAATTGGAAATTCTCGATACTGGTAAAACGTTTCATGCAGCGCAAGGTCAAGTTTCTCAAGCGATTGAAGATTTTGAGTTTTATGCAGGAGCAATCGTTGGTCACCGAGGAGTCGTTAACAATGTTCCTGGCCAATTCCATAACTATACAGAGAAAGAGCCGGTTGGAGTTTGTGCACAAATCATTCCGTGGAACTATCCACTTATGATGGCTGCTTGGAAAGTGGCACCGGCTATTGCAGTAGGTTGCTCGGTAATTGTAAAGCCAGCTTCCCTCACACCATTAACAGCAATAATCTTGGGAGAAATTTGTCTTGAAGCGGGTGTTCCTGCGGGTGTGGTGAACATTCTTCCAGGTTCTGGATCAGATATTGGTAACTTTTTAGTGGAGCATCCTCAAGTGGATAAAGTAGCTTTCACTGGCTCAACACCTATCGGTAAAGACATCATGGGGAAAGCATCTCAATCGTTAAAACGTGTAACACTGGAGCTTGGTGGAAAATCTCCTAATCTTGTATTTGAAGATGCAGATATTGACGCTGCAGTAGATGGTTCCCTGTTTGGTATTTTCTATAATTCAGGTCAATCATGTGAAGCTCGATCTCGTTTGTATGTACATGAGGATATTTACGATGAATTTTTGAATAAGTTTGTTGAAAAAACAAAAAAATTACAGCTAGGCAACCCGTTTGATAAAGGAACACATGTTGGTGCAATTATCGATCAAGTTCAACTTGATACAATCGATAGTTATGTACAATCAGCTCGGAAAGAAGGAGCAGAAATTCTTGTTGGTGGAAATATTTCGAAACCAAATGGATATGAAAACGGATTCTGGTATGAGCCAACGATTATTGCAAATGTAAATCACGATATGACAGTTGTAAAAGAAGAAATTTTTGGTCCAGTTGTTGTATTAATGAAATTTAAAAATGAAAAAGAAGCAATCCGACTTGCAAACGATACAGAGTTCGGCTTAGGCTCAGCCATTTGGTCAAAAGATGGTGCACGTGCAACGCGTGTTGCAAATCAGATCCAAGCAGGCATTGTAATGGTAAACTGTCCATTCTCAGCTTTTCCTGGGACACCATTTGGCGGATATAAGCAATCAGGGTTCGGACGTGAGCTATGTATTGAAACGCTAGACCTCTATACGGAAACGAAAAGTATTTTATCTTACTACGGCAGTCGACCACTGAATCCATTCGGATTGTAAAAATAAACTGAAAATACGGACAGGGGAAAATTCAAACCCTGTCCGTATTCTTTCTTTAACGTAAGGGGAGTAGAGTAAAATCTTCTGAAGTCTTGTGAACAACTTGCAAACGATATTATGAAAAATGGTCCAGTAGCGATTAAACAAGGGAAGTATGCAATTACACAAGGGATGAATACGGACTTACAAACGGGGCTTGCAATCGAGTCTAAGTCATACGAATTAACGATCCCACCTGAGGATCGCATTGAAGCGTTACTTGCATTTAGTGAGAAAAGGAATCCTGTCTTTTTAGGGAAATAATTAGTAAACTCTAATAACAAAATAATGAAAGAAGGGGGAAAACGTGTTATATTGGAAATCAGGGAAAAAGAAAGAGTGAGTTTACATGTCGAATACACAATCAATGATATTTACAATTTACGGTGATTATATCCGTCATTACGGAAATAAAATATGGATTGGAAGCTTAATCCGACTGTTAAAAGAGTTTGGGCATAATGAACAGTCAGTACGAGTAGCGGTTTCAAGAATGATGAAACAAGGTTGGCTCGAGTCCGAGAAGGAAGGGAATAAAAGTTATTACTTTTTGACGACCCGTGGTGAAGCTCGGATGGAAGAAGCTGCCATACGGATTTTTAAATTAATGCCAAACGACTGGGATGGAAAATGGCGTATGCTAATGTATACGATTCCAGAAGAAAAAAGACAAGTTCGTGATGAACTACGAAAAGAGCTTTTGTGGAGTGGATTCGGCAGTTTTTCTAGTGGATGCTGGATATCACCGAACAATCTCGAAAAAGAAGTTGAATTTCTTATAGAAAAATATAGTATACAAAATTATGTAGATTTCTTCGTAGCAGACTACAAAGGGCCCCAAGCAAACAGAGCTCTTGTTGAAAAAAGTTGGCCGCTTCAAGAAATAGAAGGAAAATATCAGGATTTTATCTCAACCTATAGCAAACAATATATAATCCATCAGAGCATGATGAACGATGGAAGAATGTCTGATGCAGAATGTTTTGTTGAACGAACAAATCTTGTACATGAATATCGTAAGTTTCTATTTTCTGATCCTGGTCTTCCAAAGGAACTGTTACCAGAAATATGGAGTGGTAACCATGCAGCTCTTTTATTTGAGCAATATTATAAATTGCTTGCACTGCCAGCAAATCATTTTTTCGAAGAAGTATTCCAAGAAGATAATGATATGCGTCGTAAGGACAAATCGTATGATGCAGATGATCATCCACTTATTATGGACTAACGTTTTGGTGATCAGAAAAATACTTGCATTTTTTGTTTGTAAACACATATCGGAATATAGTATCAGCAAATCAAAAGGTTTCGGAAATGTTGGACATTTCCAAAACCTTTTGATTTATTATGCATACATTATTTTGATTTTCGATTCAAATGATCAGCTGTTCTACTTGATTAATTGTAATTATCTCTTGCTAATCACATTCGGGGCACCACCATTATTTAGTATCTAGAATTAAAAAAGAGAGATGGACTTGTCAAAAAAATTAGAAAAGTAGAGTGAGGGGAAGTTAAAGAATTCCCCTCACTCTACTTATTTTCTTCTTTATTGGGTTTTTGAGAAACCCCATGTGGTAAAGTTAATTATAGGAACTTTTTAGTACCCTCAGCGTATATATCCAAATAAAAGGATGCTCGATGTCAGTTTTTTCTTTCTCTTTTTGTACTTTCTATTCTTATTATTCAAAAATTTCACGATAATCGTATCCTTTTTGAACATACGTATCAATGGAAAGCTGAATAATATCGAAATCTTTATCGTTTAATTCTCGAACTACCTTTCCTGGTGAACCGACGACTAGTGAGCGTGGAGGAATTTTCTTTCCAGGCGGAATTAACGTATTAGCACCGATAATGCACTCTTCTCCAATTTCAGCATGATCTAGAATTGTTGATCCCATTCCAATAATAGAACGTTTTCCAACCTTACATCCATGAAGGATGACATTATGTCCAACAGTAACCTCGTCATCTATTACAACTGGCGCATCTTCATATAAATGAATGGTTGAATTATCTTGGATACTGCATCTTTTTCCAATTGAAATTAAACCTTCATCTCCGCGTAGAACTGTATTGAACCAAATAGTAGATTCTTCTCCAACTTGGACCTCTCCGATAACTTTTGCACCTGGAGCAACAAAAACAGTAGGATCTAACTCAGGTCTTTTCCCTTTAAAAGTGATAATCATAATTTTACCCCCATTTTTAAAATAATCTCAATTGTCATTCTATTGGTTTTACTATAACATATTTTTATGGGGGTGGATGAAAAATGATATGTATTTGTGAGAAGTTGCAAATTAACTATCCGATTATTCAAGGAGGAATGGGGAATATTAGTAACGCACAGCTCGCTGCAGCTGTCTCAGAAGCAGGGGGCCTTGGCACGATTGGGTGCGGTACAATGTCTCCAATGGAAGTAGAGAATATAATATTAGAAACAAAAGCGTTAACAAATAAGAACTTCGCTATAAACATTGCAATTAGTGTCACACCTTTTACAGATGAATTAATTGATCTTGTTATCAAACATAAAGTACCAATTGTTTCGTTATCAGCGGGAAACCCAGCACCATATATTCCTCTACTGCATGAACATGCAGTGATAGTAATAGCTCTAGTAGCTTCTGTAAAACATGCACAGAAAGCGGAAGCTGCTGGGGCAGACATACTCGTGGCAGAAGGCTTTGAAGCGGCTGGTATAAACTCAAACTTAGAACTAACTACTTTCACACTCATTCCGCAAATTGTTAAACACGTTAAAATTCCCGTACTTGCGGCTGGAGGTATTGGAGATGGCAAAGGATTAGCAGCTGCACTTATGCTTGGTGCAAGTGGTGTCCAAATCGGCACACGTTTAATCGCAACAAAGGAAGCACCTTTTCACGATGTTTATAAGGAAAATTTATTGAAGGCCGGTGACTCGGAAACGTTGATTGTCGGTCGAAGTGTTGGAAGACTGAGAAGAATCTTAAAGACACCTTATGCTATGAAGCTCTATGAATTGGATAAAGTAGGGATGACACTGGATCAATATAGTGAACTGACCTCGGAAAAACAACATCTTAAAGGTGCATTAGAAGGCGATATGGAAAATGGTTTTATGAATAGTGGACAAATTGCAGGGCTTATTGAAGATATTCCAACAGTAAAAGAACTAATTGACGAAATGATGGAAGAAGCAGAAAATTGTATGATTAAATCCGCAATAGAATTTAAGAGAATACTAGAGTTGTAAAAAGTAGTGGGGATCTTACTCACTACTTTTTTACACGAATCAGTTTATTTTGAATTAATAGATTTTTCTAATTACTATATTGACTATAGTATTACAAATTGATACTATTACGTTGTAATAGTGTTATGTTTAGTGGAATATAATTGTATATGAAAGCGTTTACATTATTTTGTGTAATGGTGTATAGAAATACCAAAACACCATTCAGTATTAAGAAGATTCGACCATATAGTAAGTAGAGGTGTTGTAATGAGAAGCGGAATGGAAATAGGCAGAGAAGAGACTATACAAATATCAGTAACAGAGGATATGTTTGCATCTTTTGAAGGGAAAATAGTTCATCCTGTCTATTCAACGGTAACAATGACATATCATATGGAGTGGGTTTCTAGGAAAATTATTCTTCCATTTTTAGAAGACCACGAAGAAGGAATGGGAGCATCCGTAAAGCTAAGTCATATAGCACCTTCCCCACTCGGTACGACAGTAACGCTAACAGCAACTTTAGTTGAAGTACAGGACAATGTAGTACTGACAAAAATTGTAGCATCTAATAAACTGGGTATTATTGGTAAAGGTGAAGTGAAACAAGTTATTTTACCTAAAAAAACAATAGCTGAAAAACTAAGAAATGCTTCCATATATCCAGAGAAAAAAGAAACTATTTTAGACTAGAATGTAATTCCTTAGGGGGTATAAAAGGTGATAATGGCTGAAAAAATGGCAATAACAAAAGAATTTGATCTGTTCGAGAAGATGGCGAAGCATGAACAAGTGGTTTTTTGTAACGATCCATCTACTGGATTGCGTGCGATTATTGCAATCCATAATACAACGCTTGGCCCAGCACTTGGTGGATGTCGTATGCAACCATATAGTAGTGTGGATGAAGCGCTAGAAGATGCTCTTCGTCTTTCAAAAGGAATGACTTATAAATGCGCAGCTGCTGATGTCGATTTCGGAGGCGGGAAAGCAGTAATTATTGGTGATCCTAAAACAGATAAATCACCGGAATTATTCCGCGCATTCGGACAATTTGTAAACTCTCTAGGTGGACGTTTTTATACGGGTACCGATATGGGGACGACAATGGATGATTTCATTCATGCGATGAAAGAAACGAATTTCATTAATGGACTTCCAGAAGAATATGGTGGTGGTGGTGATTCTTCTATACCAACTGCCGCTGGTGTTTTGTACGGCATCAAAGCAACCAATCAATTGTTGTATGGAAATGATGACTTGGGTCAACATAGTTATGCAATTCAGGGATTAGGTAAGGTAGGGTTTAAAGTTGCAAAAGGACTTTTGGAAGCTGGTGCTCGCATTTTTGTAACAGATATTAATAAAGATAGCCTTCGAGCAATCGAAGAAGTAGCTGCAAAAACAACTGGCAAAGTTCAGATTGTTGAAAATGATGATATTTATTCCCAAGAAGCAGATATATTCGTTCCATGTGCATTTGGAGGGATTATTAATGACACTACAATTCCTCATTTTAAAGTAAAAGCAATTGTAGGTTCAGCTAACAATCAATTATTAGAAGATAGACATGGAAGTTTATTGAGAGATAAAGGGATATTGTATGCTCCGGATTACATTGTAAATTCTGGTGGTCTTATACAAGTGGCAGATGAATTGTATGGCATAAATCATGAACGTGTACTTGCAAAAACAAAACATATTTACGATGTAGTATTGGAAGTGTATAAAGATGCTGAGAGCAGCGGAAAAACAACAGAGGAATCAGCGAATGCAATGTGTGAAAAAAGAATAGCAAATCGGAGCAAACGGAATAGCTTTTACTCAGCACCAGCGAAACCTAAATGGTCGTTTAGCAAACTATCCTAATGGGAGGCGAGTTAAGTGGAAGATAACTACCCTATAAAAAAAATCATAGACGATCAAGGATATCTTCTTGATACGGGATTTGAAAAACAAATAGATGAGCAATTGGTTCAAGACCTTTACTATCACATGTTACGAATTCGTACTTTTGATAGAAAAGCGATTAACTTGCAACGACAAGGACGTTTGGGTACTTATGCCCCTTTTGAAGGACAGGAAGCTGCTCAAGTTGGTAGCGCACTGGCTTTAAAAGCTGGAGACTGGGTTTTCCCAACTTATCGGGATCATGGTGCGACAATTACATTCGGAAAAAGTATGGCTAGAACGTTTTTGTATTGGAATGGGAGAGTAGAGGGCTGTGTAGTACCCCAAGATAGAAATATATTCCCACCCGCTGTTCCTATTGCAACTCAACTACCTCATGCGGCAGGAGCTGCTTGGGCTGAAAAGAGAAGAGGAACACAAAATGCAGCAATTGCTTATTTCGGGGACGGTGCAACTTCGGAAGGTGATTTTCATGAAGGTTTGAATTTTGCGAGTGTATTCAAAGTACCAGTTGTCTTTTTTAACCAAAATAATGGATATGCGATTTCAGTCCCGATTGAAAAACAAATGAATTCTGAGACGATAGCTCAAAAATCAGTTGCCTATGGTATACCAGGGGTTCGAATTGATGGAAATGATTGTTTCGCAGTATATTTTGAAACAAAAAAAGCTTTTGACAATGCTCGAAGTGGCAATGGTCCAACGTTGATAGAAGCAGTTACTTGGCGAAAAGGTGCACACACGACAGCTGATGATCCGTCAAAATACCGTCCTAAAGAACAAGGGGAGGATTTTGTTGACCCATTAACAAGATTAGAACTGTTTATGAAAAATTACGGCTACTGGAATGATGAATGGATCCAAGCAACAAAAGATAAAACGAGTAGTGAAGTTGAAGCGGCTGTTGAAGAAATGGAAAAGTTTCCTCCGCCAAACTTAGAAGACGTTTTTAATCATGTATATGCTGAAATGCCAGCTCAACTTGTTGAACAAAAAGAATCGTACCTTGCACATTTAGGGAGGCGGTAATGAATGGCACAAATAAAAGAGTCAATTACAAAAAATGAAACGACAAAGCAGTTGACCTTAATTCAAGCTATTAATGATGGTATGCGACTCCTTTTAGAAGAGGATGATCGAACCATTATTCTTGGTGAAGATATCGGTAAGAACGGTGGGGTATTCCGAGCGACTGAAGGACTGCAAGAAACATTTGGTGATGATAGAGTAGTAGACACTCCACTGTCAGAAGCAGGGATTATCGGAACGTCGATTGGGCTTGCGGTTAACGGTTTTAGACCAATTGCAGAAATTCAATTTCTCGGTTTTATTTATCCTGCTTACGAGCAAATCATGACACATGTCTCACGAATTCGAATGCGTTCGATGTCCCGTTTTACAGTGCCAATGGTTATTAGAGCACCATACGGGGCTGGAATACGCGCACCGGAGATACATTCTGATAGTACTGAAACCTTATTCACACATATGCCTGGCATTAAAGTCGTTTGCCCTTCAAATCCTTACGATGCAAAAGGATTGTTAATTGCTGCCATGGAAGATCCTGATCCGGTATTGGTTTTGGAGCCTATGAAAAACTATCGTTCGAAGAGAGATGAAGTACCTGTTGGGAAATATACGGTGGAAATTGGTAAAGGAAAAATTGTACGTGAAGGTACCGATGTAACACTTATTGCTTGGGGTGCGATGATATCGAAAGCAGAGAAAGCAGCTGAATTGGCTGCCCAAAAGGGAATTAGTTGTGAAATTATTGATCTACGAACATTGTATCCAATTGATCGTGACATAATAGCTAACTCTGTAAAAAAGACAACAAGAGCAGTTATTATTCATGAAGCTCACAATACTGGAGGATTAGGTAATGATATCGTGTCGATTATTAACGATACAGCCTTCCTTTATTTACGAGCTCCAGTTGAACGAATTACGGGATTTGACGTACCGGTTCCATTCTTTGCATTAGAAGAACATTATCTACCAACACCGGCAAGAGTCGTTGAGGGAATTGAAAAAGTGGTTCATTTTTAAGGAGGATATGGAATGCTCGAAGTAAAGCTGCATGATGTCGGGGAAGGAATGACCGAAGGAGAAGTACTTCATTACTTAGTGAAGGTCGGAGATTCGGTTATAACTGATCAACCACTTGTAGAAGTACAAACAGACAAAATGGTTGCTGAACTTACTTCTCCTTGCTCAGGGATCGTTAAAGAAATTCGTATTGATGAAGGTGAAGTTGTACAGGTCGGAACGAGTTTACTCTACATTGAATTCGATGAATCTGAACGGACGGAACAAAAATTACATGTAGAAGTGAATCCAGTTTCAGAAATGAAAGGGAAGTCTACGAATAACAATGAAGAAAAAGCTCTTCCGATGACTTATAAACGGGTGCTTGCTACTCCATACACACGCAAAATTGCACGCGACAATAACATTAATATTGAAGACGTCCGTGCTACAGATCCATCTGGAAGAGTAACAGAGGAGGATGTTTTTCGATTCTTGGAAGGAATACAATCAACTGAGGAATCAGTAAAGAATGAAAAGCAAACCGTATTTTCTCAAGAAATACCCGATGAAATTCCTTTTAAAGGGATTCGGAAAAAGATTGCAGAAAAGATGACGAAATCACTCTTTACAATTCCCCATGTCACTCATTTTGACGAAGTCAATATGACAAACTTACTTGAATTGAAAGAGAAAATGAAAGCATCTGGAGAATCAATCAGTATCCCGGCGTTTCTTATTAAAGCACTTGTTATTTCATTAAAGGAATTCCCTATATTCAATGCGGAACTCGATGAAGAAAATAGCAGGATACTATTAAAGAAAAACTATCATATCGGTATCGCGACAAACACAGAAAGTGGTTTAATGGTCCCGGTTATTCATCAAGCCGATAAGAAATCAATTAAACAGATTAACAAAGAGGTCAAATGGTTAACAGAAAGAGCAATTGCAGGTAAACTACAACCATTTGAAATGCAAAATAGTACCTTTACGGTGAGTAATGTTGGACCTTTAGGAAGTACAGGAGCGACGCCAATTATCAACTATCCTGAAACCGCTCTGATTGCTTTTCACAAAACGAAAAAACAACCAATTGTCAATTCTCATGATGAAATCGTAATAGGCCATATTATGACATTTTCTATGGCGTTTGACCACCGTGTAGCGGATGGCGCTACGGCAGTTGAATTTACGAACCGCTTTGCAGGTTTGATTGAACAGCCACATAAACTGATGTTGGAGTTGATATAAAATGGTTGTTGGGGAAATCAGTCAAGAGCGGAATCTTATAATTATTGGGGGAGGGCCAGGTGGCTACAGTGCCGCCATACGGGCTGCACAGCTTGGTCTTACGGTTACGTTAATTGAACAGGCTGATATGGGGGGTGTCTGTTTGAATAATGGTTGTATCCCCTCCAAAGTTTTTACACATGCAGCATCAAAATTATCAGAAACCGCTCATCTTAACAGTCTTGGAATCGGAAGTTCGGATATGATCTTCGATTTTCAAAAGCTAAGCTCTTATAAAACGAATATTATTAATCAGCTTAGGTCAGGTGTAGAAAGTTTATGTAAGGAAAATAAAATTGAAATAATACGTGGAAAAGCTACATTACTATCTGTTGATAAAATCGGAGTAGAAAATGGACATCAATTCGATATTTATACATTTGAGCAACTCATTATCGCAACTGGTAGTAACACTATCAAGCAAGAGGTAAAGAGAGTAAAAGATTCAAGAGTATTATTGACGCATGAAATATATAAGATGGATAAAATTCCAGAACACCTCATTGTACGAGGGCAAGATTACATTGCACTTGAAATTGCTTCTAGCTTTGCGGCATTTGGTGCTCATGTCAGCGTTGTAATTGACGCCAAACTAGGTCTTCCTTTCGATGACTCTATAAATAAAGAATTAACTCGTTTGTTTAAAAAGCGGAAAATAAAAATGTTAAAAGAAGTGGATTTCATTGCAAAACATGAGACGGAAGAGAATATTACAATAACCTTTTTATCAGATAGAAATGTAGTAGAGACAATCAGTGGATCTCATCTATATGTTTCTGAAACAAGGAAGCCTAATTTGGAGGAGATTGGAATAATCCGCTTGGGAATCGAATTGACTGCAGAAGGATTTATTAAGATTGACAATGATATGCGATCATCCATCCCTTCTATATATGCAATTGGTGACATAACCGGTGGCCCAATGCTTGCTGGAAAAGCTATTAAACAAGGAAAAGCTGCAGCTGCATCCATTGCTGGAATACAAACAGAAGTT
The DNA here is from genome assembly GCF_044762855.1 of Psychrobacillus sp. NPDC096389. Lineage (NCBI taxonomy): Bacteria > Bacillati > Bacillota > Bacilli > Caryophanales > Bacillaceae > Psychrobacillus > Psychrobacillus sp. NPDC096389. Next base: position 114,691 of record NZ_JBIWFB010000011.1, read on the forward strand.
GATCTGACATTTATGCCAGTTGTTGCGCATACCATTCCACCAGTCGTTTCAGTGGGGCTAACGGAACGAAGTGCACGTGATTTAGGGATAGATATTCGTGTTAGCCAATTTGCTCTTGGTGGTAATGGTTATGCAACAATTGCTGGGAAAAAAGATGGATTTATTAAAGTTATTTCGGATTCAACAACTGAAATAATACAAGGCATTCATATGATAGGAGAAGGGGCGGTTGAAATGTCTGGCTCCTTTGTCCAGTTGCTTGAAATGGCAGCGAAAGAAGAAGATATCATTTTTCCACACTATGCGCATCCAGGATACAATGAAGGACTACTTGAAGTAGTAGAGGGGTTAGTAGGACAAGCAATTCATACTTCACCAATGAAAAAGAAAGACTTGACGAAGATCTCATAAAAGTTAACAACCGTTTTACGTAAACGAAAGACTGAATATTGTAATTTTTCATATGATATTGAGTTAGTTATAAAATACTCACGTTTTTAGATTAGATTCAAATAAATACTAAATAAAATGGAGTAAAAGAGGGGGAAATGTAATGAAGAACGGTTGGAAAAAAATGTTGGCTGTTATTTTCAGTTCCACACTTATACTTGCGGCATGTAGTGGGGGAGGGGAAAAAGAGGCATCTTCGAAGAAATATAAAATAGGCGTTACTCAGATTGTTGAACACCCTTCCCTAAATGCGGCTTTCGATGGCTTTAAAAAGGCTTTAGAAGATGCAGGAATCAATGCGGAATATGAGGTTCAAAACGCTCAAGGTGATAATAGTTCTAATACGACAATCGCAACTAATCTTGTCAGTGCAAATGTAGATCTAATTTTTGCAAATTCAACACCGAGTGCTCAAGCAGTAGCTAGTGCTACATCAGAAATCCCTATCGTTTTCACTTCAGTAACAGATGCTGTTGGAGCTGAGCTTGTAGACTCAATGGAAAAACCAGGAGGGAATGTAACTGGCACGATTGATGCTCATCCTGATGCAATTACTAATACTATGAAGTTTCTTAAGGATGAATTGGGAGCAAAAAATGTTGGAATGGTGTTTAACTCTGGAGAGCAAAATTCACGCGCTCAAGTTGATACAGTAAAAGAAATGTTAAAAGATATGAATATGTCTGTAGTGGAAGCTTCAGTTGCAACATCTGCAGACGTGAAACAAGCAACAGAATCACTAATCGGTAAAGTTGACTCGATGTATATCATTACAGATAACACAGTAGTTTCCGCACTTGAATCTGTAATTTCAGTAGCAAATGAAAATAAAATTCCAATGATGGTAGGGGAATTTGACTCTGTTAAACGTGGAGGCTTAGCAGCATACGGCTTTGAATATTTTGATATTGGATATGAAGCAGGACAAATGGCTGTCAAAATCTTAAAAGGGGAAAGTAAACCAGCTGAATTGCCTGTTCAAATTCCGCAAAAGCTTAAATTGATAATGAATAAAGACACAGCTTCTACCTTAGGACTTGACGTAAAAGACGAATGGAAAGCCGAGTTTAGTGAATAAATAGGAGTTGATTCTATATGTTTTTAGCAATGTTTGGCTCAGTAGAGCAAGGAATCATCTATGCAATAATGGCACTTGGCGTGTATTTATCATTCCGAGTATTAGATTTTCCAGATTTAACAGTTGATGGGAGTTTTGTAACAGGAGCCGGAGTTGCTGCTACGATGATTGTCCTAGGATATCATCCGGCAGCTGCTACGGCAGTTGCTATAGTTATCGGATTTTTTGCTGGATGTGTAACCGGCTTCCTACATACAAAAGGAAAAATAAATGCACTACTATCTGGAATATTGATGATGATAGCTTTGTATTCTATTAATCTACGCATAATGGGGCTGACTTCTACAAATTCCATTGGTCGCCCGAATATACCGTTATTAAATGCCGAAACAATATTTATTCAGTTCCAAAATTTTTGGAGTTCGTTAGGTATTGATAGTACCATCAATCAATTTTTCAGCATGATGGGAGTTCAATACTTGCCAGCTACCTGGGGTACATTGTTTATCATGATTATTATCGTTTTACTCATAAAGTTTATTGTAGATTGGTTTTTAAAAACCGAAGTGGGTCTTGCAATTAGAGCTACTGGTGATAACAAGAAAATGATTCGAAGTTTATCTGCTAATACAGACACACTTGTAATTGTTGGCCTTGGATTTTCAAATGCACTAGTTGCTTTTTCAGGCGCTCTTATTGCTCAATATGCAAAGTTTGCTGACATCGGAATGGGAATTGGAATGATTATTATCGGACTTGCTTCAGTCATTATTGGTGAGGCGGTATTTGGTACGAAAACAATATTGCGAACAACCTTTGCAGTAATTGCGGGAGCTATTATTTATAGAATTGTACTAGGTCTCGCACTTAGAGTGGATTTACTTGATACAGGAGATATGAAATTAATTACTGCTGTTATTGTAATTTGCGCGTTGATTTTACCGCAATACTTTGAAAAGAGGCGGGAAAAAAATAGAAAAGCTAAACGTCATGCGGAACGGCAAATGGAACATGAACACTTGCTCTTAAAGGAGGGGAATGCCATTGCTAAAGCTCAGTCAGATTAATAAGTTATTTAATGAGGCAACACCAGATGAAAAAATTGCGTTAGATCAAATTAATCTAACGTTAAACCCTGGAGATTTCATGACTGTGATTGGTAGCAATGGTGCCGGAAAATCGACGATGCTGAATATGATTTCAGGTGCTCTTACTCCTGATTTTGGTGAAATTGAAATAGCAAATAATAATGTTACAAAAATGCCGGAATATAAACGTTCACAAATGATAGGAAGGGTATTTCAAGACCCAATGGCTGGAACTGCCCCTACGATGACCATCGAGGAAAACTTGGCAATGGCTTATTCGCGAAACAAAAAGCGTAGATTAAAAAATGGAGTTGACAAGAAGCGACGAGAGTTGTTCCGGACATCACTTGAAACACTTCATTTAAACCTGGAAAATCGGTTGAATGCAAAAGTAGGAATGCTTTCTGGAGGGGAGAGGCAAGCGCTTTCTTTATTGATGGCTACATTTACGCAACCATCTATTTTACTTCTGGACGAACATACTGCAGCACTAGACCCATCCCGAGCGGAACTAATTACGAATTTAACAAAGCAGCTTGTTGAAAAGGATAAACTTACTACGCTAATGATCACACATAATATGCAACAAGCGTTAGACCTTGGGAACAGGCTTATTATGATGGATAAAGGACAAATCATTCTAGAAATTGAAGCAGAGGAAAAGAAAAAGCTAACCATTGCTAAACTAATGGACGAATTCCAACGTATTCGTGGCGAGAAATTAACTAGTGATAAAGCATTGTTATCTGTTTAATAATCTGTTTCTGTGTTCCGAAGCTTAAGGCGCTTTTCAACTACTTTGCGGTTTCAGGACTTCATCTTACAAGAAAAGCGCATTTTTTAATTTCTATCTGTCAAGACTCCAATGCGAAGCTTTAGTAGACTTAGAAACTTACGTTTTTCATATAGTATTTCTTAGGAAATAAATTGTTGTTAGCAAGATGGAAAAAGGAGTGAATCGTTTGAGCCGAGCAAGTTTTAAAGTGTTGGGGGAACCCGGATTAATAAAAGCGGAAGTGAATACACATAAGAATACTGTTGTAATAGAGGACTACGAGGTAATTTCGAATGAAATCAAGTTTGACAACCCGATAACAGGAACTGTTTATGGGACATTGCTGAATTTTAAAGGTGAACTTGAAAGATTAGGAGATGATGTAAATAACGAACCATATTTTTCGCCTCCAATCGCTCCTGTCCTTTATATAAAACCTGTGAATACGTTCAATTGTTATGGTGGTTCAATACCAATGCCAGTAGGGATATCGAAATTAGAAATGGGAGCGGCTCTCGGGATAGTAATAGGTAAGAAAGCAATAGCTGTGGATGAATCAGTAGCATTATCTTATGTGGCAGGGTACACGATCGTGAACGATGTTCGAATACCGCATGATAGCTTATATCGGCCAGCTATTCATTTTCAAGCACGGGATGGTTTCTGTCCAATTGGACCATGGATAATCAATCGTCATGGAGTAGATAACCCAGATAACATATCAATCCGCGTATTCATTAATGATAAACTCCAGCAAGAAAATTCAACTTCAAATTTAGTTCGTTCCGTTTCACGGTTACTTGCGGATGTGACCGAGTTTATGACATTACATCCAGGAGATTTGTTACTCGTAGGTGTCCCTGAAGACCCACCGCAAGCAAAGGTAGGAGATAAAATTCGAATTGTAATTGACGGTATTGGTAGCTTAGAAAACGTAATTGTTGATGAAAGGGAGTCAAAATGGAGGAAACCGATATGAGAAGAGCACGAGTAGCATATGGGGGTGCCATCCATGAAGCAACTGAATGGGGGGGGCAACTCAAGTTAGCGGATGGTCGCGTAGTTGAAGAAGACAAAGTAATTTGGCTTACGCCTATTGAGCCGCGTACGGTGTTTGCATTAGGGCTAAATTATGCAGATCATGCTGCGGAGCTTTCATTTGATGCACCATCAGATCCTCTTGTCTTTTTGAAAGGGCCAAATACGTTGATAGGTCACCAAGCATATACACGTCGCCCTGCTAATGTCACTTATATGCATTATGAGTGTGAATTAGCTGTAATCATCGGTGAAACAGCTAGAAATGTCCAAAAAGAAGATGCCTATAAATATGTAAAAGGCTACAGTGTCGCCAATGATTATGCGATAAGAGATTATTTAGAAAACTACTACCGTCCAAACTTGAGAGTAAAAAATCGAGATACATGTACACCATTAGGACCATGGTTAGTCGACGTTATGGACATTGCCGATCCGATGAATCTAAGAGTAACAACACATGTTAATAGTGAATTAGTCCAAGAAGGAACAACAGCGGATATGATTTTTGACATTCCATCAATTATTGAGTACTTAAGTAGCTTTATGACCTTGAGTGAAAATGATGTCATTCTAACAGGTACTCCAAAAGGATCGGTTAATACAGTAGCAGGAGATGTTGTTGTCACTGAAATAGAAGGAATTGGTCGCTTGGTAAATACGATTATCGGGGATGAGGCCTTTACAAATCGATAGTGCAAAAAGGAGGGGCTATATGCCACATTTTATTGTCGAGTATACGGATAATATTAAGGGTGAGGCGAATCTTGGAAAGTTGTTTGAGGAAATTCATAAAGTGCTCATTACCCAAAATAATGTTTTTCCAATTGGTGGAATCCGTTCAAGAGCGATTGAATTAAATGAGTACAGAGTGGCTGATGGTACAGAAGACGATGCTTTCGTTCATGCAGTTTTAAAAATTGGTGCCGGTCGTCCAGAGGAAACAAAAAAAGAAGTGTGTTCTACAATATTTGAAATAATGAAGGAACATTTCTCCTCATTGATGGAAAATAGGTATCTTGCCTTGTCCATGGAACTGGTCGAATTTAGTGAAGCCGGTACTTATAAACATAATAATATTCACGCTAGATTTATAAATAAGTAGTAATCGTCTAGTTCAATAGAGTGAAATAACTAGTATAAAAACGAAGATAAACTGAAAATATTTATCCAAATAATAGGAGGGGATAGGATGGGTGCACGAACTGGAAAAGAATATATAGAAGGTATAAAAAATCGGAAAACGGAAGTATGGATTCACGGAGAGAAAGTAGACGATGTAACGACACACCCAGCATTTAAAAATGTTGTAGAAAGCGTAGCAGGTCTTTACGATTTGCAACATGAGAAACAAGAAAAAATGCTATATACCTCACCTACATCGGGAAAAAAAGTTGGGCTTTCATTCATTACTCCTAAAACGAAAGAAGATCTATTCAAAAGACGTGAAATGCATACCGAATGGGCAACTTTTTCTGGTGGTATGATGGGACGTTCTCCAGATTATTTAAATACAAGTATTATGGCATTCGGTACTGCTAACCAATTTTTTGCACAAGAAGGTGGAGGAAGTGCCCAATTTGCTAAAAATGCATCAGACTACTATGAATATGCTCGTGAAAACGACATTAGTTTAACTCATACATTAATTCACCCACAAGTAAATCGATCCATGTTAACTCAGTCTGAACAAAAAGATCCTTATCTTTCCGCGCGTATTACGAAAAAGACTCCAGATGGAATAATAGTAAATGGCTGTCGACTTTTGGCAACATTAGGCGGGATTACGGATGAGATTGTTGTTTTCCCTTCTACTATAAATAGAACACCTGGAACTATAGACGATCCATTTGCATTTGCATTTGCACTTCCAAATAATACTCCTGGTTTAAAATTTCTTTCCCGTGAATCCTTTGACTATGGTAAAAGCAAATGGGACCATCCGCTAGGCGCTCGGTTTGATGAGAGTGATGCAATCATTTCATTTGAAGATGTACTTGTCCCGTGGGAAAGAATTTTTGTGTGTGAAAGTACTGATATTTGTAATCGTACGTATGCCGAGACTAATGCAGTTATCCATATGACGCATCAAGTTATTTCTAAAAATGTCGTAAAAACAGAGTTCATTTTAGGTGTAGTCATCAGTATGATGGAGGCAATTGGTATTGATAAATTCATGCATGTAAAAGAAAAAGCAAGTGAAATCATGGTTATTTTAGAAGTGTTACGCTCCCACCTATATAAATCTGAACACAATGCAAAAATTGATCAATATGGCAATATGACGCCAGACTTTGAACCTTTAAATGCAGCGCGCAACTGGTTCCCAAAAATGTATCAGCGTATGCATGAAATCATAAAAATTCTAGGTGCATCAGGATTAATGGCGCTTCCAACTGAATCGGATTTCAGCAATACAGATGTTGGTCCATTAGTACATCGTTACACTCAAGGTGCGAATATCAATGGGGAAGAAAGAGTACAACTATTCCGCTTAGCTTGGGATATTTCCATAAGTGCGTTCGGTAATCGTCAAGCACTCTACGAATACTATTTCTTTGGAGATCCAGTGAGAATGTCAAATGCTTATTATGATGGTTTTGATAAGCAACCTTATAAAGACATGGTAACTAACTTTTTAAATAAAACGAAAAAAGAAGCTGGCATATTTTAAGCTTTTCATACGCTATATATTAGTTGAAAGGAGATGGAATTATGCACCAAATAAACAACGAAATAGATGATCGTCTGTACCGGAATGTGATGGGCAGTTTCGCAACAGGTGTAACAGTTATTACTACAAAAGTTGCTGATGTTGTGCATGGCATGACTGCAAATGCATTTATGTCGGTTTCCATGGATCCTAAGCTTATCGCAGTCAGTATTGGAGCAAATGCAAAGATGCACCAGCATATAATAGATTCGAAGAAATTTGCTATTAACATTTTATCGTCAAATCAACTAAAAGAATCAAAACAATTTTCGGGTCAGCTTCTATCAGAAACTGAAATAACATTCGTTACTTATAATGGAATGCCGATTTTAGAAGATACATTAGCTGTTGTTACATGCGAACTGCATAGCGAATATGTAGTAGGTGATCATACCATTTTTATCGGTCAGGTTACTGGCGTTAAGATTGAACAAAAAGATCCACTATTATTTAGTCAAGGAAAGTATAGGGAGCTAAAAGAATTACAGGAATAACAATGGTAGGTACCTAGATTAAATAGATAAAAAAAGTTTACTTAAAAGGAGCAGATTCTATTGGCATACGAAGAAGCTAAAAAGAAGTTAAGAGGATCCATTTGTCCTGTCGTTACACCTTTTACGGAAAGTGGCGAGATTGACGAAAAGGCATTCATTGATCTAATTAATTGGCAAATAGAAAGTGGAAGTCATGGAATTTCTGTAACGGGAACAAGTGGTGAACCAAGTTCACTAACAATCGAAGAAAGAAAAAGAGTAATGGCTCTAGCGAAAAAAACGATTGGTGGTAGGGTATTTTTTGCACCTGGCACTGGCTCTACTAATCATGATGAAACAATGGAGTTAACAAAGTATGCAGAAGAATTAGGTTCTGATGCTGCTATGGTTATCGTCCCTTACTACAATAGGCCAAACCAAGAAGCACTTTATCAGCATTTTAAAACAGTAGCTGATTCCGTTAAAATCCCTATTATTATCTATAATATACCAGGTCGATCAGCTGTAAATATGGAAGTTAGTACGATGAAACGTTTAGTAGAAGATTGTCCAAATATTATTGGAGTAAAAGAAGCAAATAAAGACTTCGAACACGTAAACCGAGTACTCCTAAACTGTGGTAGAGACTTCCTTCTGTTTTCTGGAATTGAACTACTTTGCTACCCTATGTTAGCAATTGGCGGTGCTGGATTTATTAGTGCCACAGCAAATGTAGAGCCAGTAAAAGTAGCAGAATTATACAACGCATGGGAAACAGGAGACGTTAAAAAAGCACAAGATCTTCATTTCGAATTAATGCCATTAAATGACGTACTTTTCAAAGACACTAATCCAGCTCCAGCTAAAGTAGCACTAAGTATGATGGGGAAAATCACGCCCAAACTTCGATTACCTTTAGGATTACCTTCAACTGAAATACAAGAGGAAGTACGTAAAACACTTATAGAACTTGATATTTTGCCGAAGAAAGAAGCTGTAAAATAAATTACTACAAAACTATTATAAGAAAATAGGTGATGATTGTATGGTATCCTCCCATGAGTTAATTTCTTTGAAACACGAAACACAAAAGGATATATCTCTATATATAAATGGAGAATTCACTTCCGCATTAAGAGGAAATACATTTAAAAATATGAATCCATTTACTAATGAACAAATTAATGAAGTTGCTGAAGGTCAAATGGATGACATAAATAAAGCAGTTGCAGCTGCGCGCGAAGCCTTTGATCACGGGCCTTGGAAAACAATGAAATTAAGTAAAAGACTATCGTACATTTATCGTATTGCAGATCTGATTGATGAAGAAATAGAAAGAATTGCTTATTTAGAAGCACTTGATACGGGTCTTCCCATTAGTCAAACTAGAAAAATGGTGAGCCGCGCTTCAGAAAATTTTAGATTTTATGCGCGTATGGTGGAAAATCGCTTAGTTGGAGATGCCTATCAAGTAGATGATGAATTTATCAACTACACAATTAATGTACCTGTAGGAGTTGCAGGATTGATCACACCATGGAATGCTCCTTTCATGTTAGAAACATGGAAAGTGGCGCCGGCATTAGCAACTGGTAATACTGTTGTGTTAAAGCCAGCAGAACTTTCTCCACTATCAGCAAATCTATTAGCTGAAGTGATTCACAAGGCTGATCTTCCAAAAGGTGTTTTCAATGTTGTTCATGGATTTGGCGAAATAGCAGGTGATGCGCTTGTTAGGCATCCTGATGTTCAGCTTATTTCATTCACTGGAGAAACAAAAACTGGTTCTACTATCATTAAAAATAGTGCCGATACACTTAAAAGTTGCTCAATGGAACTTGGTGGTAAATCGCCAATTATCGTATTTGAAGATGCCGATTTCGATCGTGCTTTAGATGCTTGTGTGTGGGGAATCTATTCTTTTAACGGTGAAAGATGTACTGCGAACTCACGGTTATTTTTACAAGAAGGTATTAAAGATAAATTCATTGATGCTTTAAAAACACGTGTTTCTAATATTAGAGTTGGTGACCCGTTAGATGAAAATACGGAAGTAGGGCCACTGATTGATAGAGGGCATTTTAGTAAAGTAAAAAGCTATTTGGAAATTGCAAAAGAAGAAGGCACTGAAGTTGTAACCGGTGACATCCCAATGGAGTTTGCTAGAGGGAACTTTGTGGCACCGACGATTATACTAAATGCTAAAAACAACATGCGTGTTTCTCAAGAAGAAATTTTTGGACCGGTATTAACTGTATTGACATTTAAAGATGAGGAAGAAGCTATTAAGTTAGCAAACGAAGTCGAATATGGTCTTGCTGGCTATGTATGGACGAATGATATTAAGCGAGGACATCGTGTTGCGCATAGGGTCGAAGCTGGAATGCTTTGGGTGAATGCACAGAACGTTCGTGATTTAAGAACTCCTTTTGGAGGTTCCAAATCCTCCGGAATCGGACGTGAAGGTGGACATTACGGTTTCAGTTTTTATACAGAACAGAAAATTATTCATATTTCCATTGCTGATCATCATATACAGCAATTCGGGAAAAAATAGAGGAAGGAATGGTGAAAACGATGGATTTTTCAATCATTCGTATCGCGAGAACTGTTCTTCATGTAGTGGACTTGGAAGTATCAAGAAAGTTCTATGTGGATGGATTAGGCATGATTGAAACAGAAAGCGATGAAAATCATATATACTTAAGAGGTTTAGAAGAGCACTCACATCATAGTTTACTGTTGAAAAAAGCGGATAAAGCCGTAGTAGAAGTACTCAGTTATAAAGTTGAAAAAGAAAAGGATCTGGATGAAATTGAAAAGCTTTTTATTTCTAAGGGCTTGAAAACAAAATGGATGGAGAAGGGGAAACAACATGCAATGGGTAGAACCCTTCGAGTCCACGATATATCAGGCATACCTCTAGAATTTTTTGCCGAAATGACTACCGTTGACCGAATGCTGCAACGTTATGACCTTTATCATGGGGCGAAAATTCAGCGAATTGATCATGTCAATTGTGCAGTACCCCATGTTCAAACAGCTTATGATTTCTATGTAAAGGAATTAGGTTTTTTATGCTCTGAGTATACGGATACAGAAGACGGGAATTTGTGGGCTGCATGGCTCTATCGAAAACCTACTGTTCATGACCAAGCATTTATGAGTGGTCCCGGTCCAAAATTACACCACTTCGCATACACTCTAACAGATCGATTAAGCGTGCTTGATTGCTGTGATGTATTAGCGAGTATGGGGTATGCTAATTCGATTGAACGAGGACCTGGTCGACATGGTTTATCCAATGCTTTCTTCTTGTATTTGAGAGATCCAGATGGTCATCGTATAGAGCTTTATACAGGTGATTATTTAACTAGTGACCCTGATTTAAAGCCGAAACGTTGGGATTTAAATGATCCACTTCGTCAAACATTCTGGGGCCATAAAGCACCAGACAAATGGTTTAATGAAACAAGCACATTTATTGATATTGAAACGGGCGAAGAAATAGAAAGCAAAGAACCGTTTTTAGAACAAAGAAAACCAAAAATAATGGCTTAAGGACATAGCTGCATTAAATAATAAAGACAATCTAAACCACCTACGAAAATGGTACCTTATCATTTTCTTAGGTGGTTTTCTCCGTATGTTCAATATCAGACAATTATTAAGCCAGGTGTATCTAAACTTTCTGGCCCTAACCGATTCATTTATTAAAATAAATTTAGATAATTTTTATAAATCTATAGTACATCTGTTTAACTATGCTTACAATTTAAGAATTAACATAAGGAGTAATTAGGGTAATAAATATCGTTCTAGAATGTAGCAAATGTAAAAATTGTTCAAGTGATAGAAACAGGATTTATGATGGATATAAGAGGGGAACAACACATAAAATAGTATTTATTTTTAGAAATCAAACATTTATTTTGTCATCGTTGAATCCCTAGTTAACTTGGATAAAAGTGATGATTTGGAAAGTGAATTCCCGAACATTCCAAGTGACTTATTTAGTAGCGTTAGAAAAAATGTTACAGAATAATATTGAAAAACCAAACAATGAGGTCTATGAAGATGCTTTGAAAGAAGCAGGAATGTCATATTAAGCTAACGGGTGCTTTAGTTAAGATCAGTACACAATAAAATTTATAGAGGGAGGATTAGAGTGAAAAGATACATAGGGATATTTGTCTTTATCTTTTTAATCACTGAATGCCAATCAAATGTAAATAAAGATTTGAAACCTCCTCATCCGACTATAACAGCTGATAATCAAGAAATTTCCTATGCAATAGGGACATATTCTTGGTCAGAAAATGGGGAAGTTGTTAATGCCGATTCAGCATCACCTGCTGAACTTGTAGAAAAGGTGAAGGTGAATAAAGTTATAAGTGGGGAAACAATGGCGTGGATCTTAAAAGATTTAATACCCATGAATTTAGATTACCAGAGCAAGCAGGCGAATTCATTTTTGTCATTCATGCAAGTTGGGATGAGGGTGATGGAATTTATGCTTTCCGAATTAAAACAATTAATAACTAATAGGCCTCTCTTTGATAGAGTAATAAGAGTGTGAAAGTCTACGCATCAGCTAACGGTGCAGGTTAGTTTAGCAAGGATAAGGAAATATTGTATTCTATGTAATTAAGATTAAAATGGGATGGCGTGTGTTTTAAGTCTATGTTTTATTAGAAATGGGAGAATGTATGAAAATCTATATGAAAATTTTTATGTATTTCTTTTTAATGTCAGTTATATTTGGAATGTCGAGTATTTATCTTCGTGAAAATTTTCAACAGCCATTCAATACTTTAGATATTCTAGATATTTCAAGAATAGTTTTAACAGGTATAATTGAAATAGCAAGTGGATTACTTATTATTGATACTTATATAAGATTAAATAAATATCCAAAGCTAAAAAACTTTATTATTAGTAATAGCTATTCTAAGCTCAGCGGTTGTTTTATCGGTTCTCATAAATGTTTATCTTTAAGCTAATTATATATGTTCAATTAAAGGATGCTTAGGTAACACTTTTTGTTGAACTAATACGGTAGGTTAGTTCAATAAGGAAAAAAATACATATATAAATCATGAGAAGAAATTGTTAAGATTTTAGAAGTTAAGTAAATTAGAAAACAATGGTATAAATGAAGAAACGTGGGGTACATAGATGCTTTGGAAAATTTATTTTTGGATAATGTTACTTTTGTTGATAGTGTCATTGTTTTTAGAAAATGAGTATGGTTGGGGAGAAACTGTATTAAGAATTGTTAATACGATTATTGCCATTATTAACACTGTGGGGTTTTATGGTTATGTATACAAGAAACAATTCTATTCGCAATCTTTTTGGAAAATCATATTCATAGTTACTGTAATAGATGCAGTTGTATCTTTACTTTATTATGGGTTTCAAGATGCTGAACTAGGAATAGGAGGAAATATTTTTGTTGCGGTTTTCACGTTTATTATTATGTATCCTCTATTGCTCGGTTTATATAGATATGGATTTAAAAAGCAAAATTAAGCATAGTGATTTAAAGTTGGAAATTATTCTTCATTTGGAACTAAAGCGGCAGTTTAGTTGAAAAAAGGTATAATTATTTAATTTTCGCAGGAGGGGTTCAACAGTGATTAAGTTAGTCAAAGAAGTTGATAATGAATTGATGTATTGGGAAGCTTGGAAAGATGGAAAAACATTAATAGTTCATTATGGTGTCGTTGGAGACATTGGTGAAACAGAAGAAGTTAATTTAAAGTTATTTGAAAAAGCAGATATGGTAATGGAAAAATTAGCTGAAGAGAAGTTGAATGAGGGTTATGAAGTCCTTGATGAAGAGGAATTAATCGAGTTTGTTGTCCAATACCCATATGAAGAAAATGAAATGGAAGCAGCACTTGATAAAAGGCAAATAGTTGAAGATTTAATGAATGAGTGTTTAGGGTGGACTGGAAATGGTTCGAGTGATGGTGGCGACATTGGTAGTGGTAGTGCGAACGTTTTCAATTACGTTATCGATGTCGAAAAAGCTTTAAAAACTACAATTAATGAATTATCTAATAATAAATTATTAGATAATGTGAAAATAGCCTATTTAGATGAAGATGAAGAATATGTTCATCTTTATCCAGAGGGTAATGAATTTGATATTATCTAATTCACCGAGTGCTTTACTTCAAGAAGGAGTAAAGCCTTTTTTATTAAGTTAAAGAAGCAGTTTAGTTCAATAAGAAAAATGAGTTATCATGGTGATAAAGAGTTGTAAAGGGCGTGTCTAAGTGAGATTGATTCTTAAAGCATTTATTAGTTCAATTGTAATTCATTTGATTTATATAGTTTATACGATCATGGATAGTTATATAAAAACTAAAAACTATAATCCAGATATGCCAAGTGGATGGGATAATGTAGAAGTTCTTCAAAATGAAGTAGCGTTCGGCATGGTTATTTCTCCATTTTTCATTCTATTTTCATTGTTAAAAGTATCTATTATTTGTGCCATCATAATAATTTTGTATGAAAAACTGTACAAGAAGAAGGGGAGTTACTACAAGAAGGGGTAATTCTTATTCTTATTGAACTAACGTTGTAGTTTAGTTGAATTTCTTAAGAATTCAAAAAAGATTTCACTACACTTATTTATCTTATATTAACTATAATTATCTTTTATAATATTGATCACTTTGTTTAAAAACGAATTAAACAAGTAAGATTTTGTGGAATATTGTACTTAAACTAACGAATGCTTTATTTAAAGATCGTTAAGCTGTTTGGGTACTCATTTCTTCTGGAATTAAAATAGCAGTTAAGTTCGATTTCGGAAAATGGATTTCTGTAAATTCAGTGTAAATTAACTTGTAATTGGAACTTCTAATCGTTTCATTCGTAATAAAGTAAGGGTTAGGTTAGTTGAAGAGTGTGTCTAAAAATTGGTCCAGTTGTGAAAAACATAACAGGGGGTATTTAAATGGATGCTTTGATGTTAGAGGGATGGACTCCTATATTGCTTTGTGGAATTGTGTTTGCAATTGGGATGTTTATTACGTCCCTTAAGGTATCAAGAAAATCTTTATTTTCCACCTCTACTGTATTAAGTCTGATTTGTATCGGAGTAATTATTTATAGTATCATCGGAGTTGGTGGTTGGGAAGGTATGGGACTGGGTTTATTTACAATTTCTATTTTAGTAGGAATATGGATAGGTACAGTTATTGGAGCAATCTCCAGGAGTCCAAATTTATAAAAATGTCATCTTGTTTGATTGTTCTTTTGTCTGCTAAAGTTACTTCTGGAGTATATTTATAACAAATATCAAATTCATTTGCCTCAAACAGGCGATTTACCAAAACAAGGCTGTCAGCAGACAGCCTTTATTCTTATCCAATTAAAGCAAGTTAAACAAGGATATGAAAAAATTCTCAAAAGGAAAAGTAGATAGGGGCAAACTATGTTTAGTCTTTTATTTGAATTAATTGGTGCTCTCATTTTTTGTTCAACTAGCGAAGCATTTATGTTAATTAGTGGAATAAGAAGTGAAACTTGTAAGATTTGTTTTTATAGAAATAAAAATAGGAAGGTGCGAAATGAATCTATTTTTGAAATTATTTATAGGGCTATTTTTGGTTTTCATATTAACGGGGTGCATCGGGGAGGAATATGATTTTACTCCGCCTACTGTTACACTTAATGATTACCCATCATTGAACGAAGAATTAATTGAAGCAAACATTGATTGGAGAATTGAAAATAACGAACAACTAAAAAAAGAAACGGAAGATATTCTATCTTTTGCTAGAGAGCAAAAACAATTTCACATTAATTCTGGCCAAAAAGTGAGTTATGATTTTGACAATCAAGATTTTGCTATTGAAGAATTAAATGTTTTAGTTTGGAAGGATGATAAAGAGATACAATTAGAATTATATGATGAGCGTTCATTCAATTTTCCGAAAGAAGAAGGGAAATATGTGATTGTATTTGATCTGCGTTCTGACAGAGGGATTGCTCAATATGTAGGGAACATAGCAATTCAGTGACAGTTAACATTCTTCCTCAAGCTTGTTTGTAAAAACAGAAGAATGTCTTTCTTATTAAACTAACAAAACAGTATAGTTGAACTAGTAATTAGATTTGTATTAATCCGTCTGAAGGAGAATATTGGAATACTATGCTAAGCTTTTAAAAAAGGGTATAGAAAGGACTGATTTTTTAATGGATATTAGAAAACCTAATAATTCTGAACTTGAAAAGATTATTTTACTCTCCCCACAAGCTTTATTTGATGGCACGTTGGGTGAAGTAAAACCTACTAATGAAAAAATCAAACATCTTATTGAACCATTACTGGAAAAGGGAAGCTATTATTTAATAGCAACGGAGAACGAAAAATTAATGGGCTGGATTCTTGTAGGTGCAGTTAAGGACCAATTTACAGATAAGATGAATGGATTTATTTACGAACTGTTTGTTCTAGAAGAATTTAGAGGAAATGGAGTTTCTAAACAGTTAATGAAAACTGCATTAGAACATTTAAGACAAGATGGATACTCTGAAGTTCGTCTTAGTGCATTTGCAGGGAATCCAGCTATAAAACTTTACGAGAAAATGGGCTTTAACATCAGAACAGTTTCTATGAGTTTGTCTTTATAGGTAATTATCTTTTTTCACTAACGGTTGTTTTACTTGAAGATTGTTGAGACTTTCAGTAGACAGCTCTTTTTCCTTTCTTGAACTAAAGGTTCAGTTTAGTTTAATAAGAGAAGATTTTATATCTCGATTATGAACCGCAATGCATCATTTAAAAAGAAAAGAGGCTGGGACAGAAGTAGTCTCAATCAATAAAAAAGTGAAATCGCACGCGCGATTTCACTTTTTTCATTTTATTTTAAGATTATACGGACAAGAGCTTATACTCTTGCCGCATATTTTCGGATATTCACGGCCATTAATGCGAGGCCGATTTCGTGTTCGACCTTAGATTTTCCACGAACAGAAAATCGCGTAAAACCTAAATTAGCCTTCAAGAATCCAAAAACTGGCTCCACGTCAATCTTACGTTGACGGTATATGGTACCTGTTTTTTCTTCTGAAAGCTGTGTTCGCACATATTCTTTTTGTTGTTCCCATTTCTCATTGACCATGAGTTTACGGTTCGTTCCTTCGTGCGCCTTTGTACATAACGTTCGCAGTGGACAATCTGTACAGTCTTCACATTCATACATTTTGAATTGACGTTGGAATCCTGTTTTATCGGTACGTGTGGCGTTGTATTGGAATGTCAGCTGCTTTTCATTTGGGCAAGTATAGCTGTCCCTTTCCTCATCGTATGCCCAGTTACTTGTTTTGAACGGATCGTTTTTATACTTCTTCTTTTGTTCGTTCAAATAATGGTTGTACGTAATGAGTGGTATGCGTGGTATGCGTTTGCGCTTTGCTAAGATATCATCGTAATTTTGTTCACTTCCGTAGCCGGCATCCGCAACGATATGTTCTGGTAATTCAAAGTACTGTTCTTCTATTTGATCTAGGAATGGTATCAGTGTTTTCGTATCCGTTGGATTGGCAAATACACCGTAAGCCAACGTGTATTGCCCTTCGGTCGCCACTTGTACGTTATAGCCCGCTTTTAATTGCCCGTTTTGCATATAGTCGTCTTTCATGCGCATAAAGGTCGCATCTTGGTCTGTTTTTGAATAGCTGTTACGGGTGCCAAAAATCGCAAAATCCTTTTCATACTTCTGTTTCCGCGTAATCCAGTCATAGATCTGCTTCACTATTTGTTTTGGTGTTTTGCGTTCGCTACGTAATCTTTTGCGCTCGCTCACATCGTCAGAGCTTTCTATTTTGTTTGTGTAGTCATCGACTACTTCATCAAGGTTTCGGGCAATTTGAGTTAATTCTCCAACAGAAAGCTGTTCATCCTTTTCGCGCTCGATTTCTGGGATGATTTCATTTTGGAGTAGCTCGTTGTACAGCTGATTGGACTTTTCAACGAGATTTGTATGATGTCTCTCGACGGATTTCTTCCATACAAAAGTGAATTTATTGGCGTTCGCTTCGATTTTTGTACCATCGATAAAAATTGCCTCTTGATCGATTAGTTTTTCTTGTACGAGCTGACAACGGAATTGGACAAAACATTGACGAATGAGCTCTTTCATATCAGGATGAACACGGAAACGATTGATGGTACGGTAGCTTGGTTCATATCCCTGAGCGAGCCACATCATGCGGATACTATCTCTCGTAAGGTCTTCTATTTTGCG
>NZ_JBIWFB010000012.1:0-115574 GCF_044762855.1 Psychrobacillus sp. NPDC096389
CACCACGGACACCCTTGCTCTTGGCTAACCCCTACTTCTGTCTTCGGGGTTCGGGACTTGCACCCTATAGTTCATGTGCATGCCGGGCGCACATCATAAAAACGCCTGATTTTCATCAAGCGTTTCAATTCATATAAACCAATCTACTCGTGGTACTTTTTGAATGATATTATCATAGCCCTAAAGCATCAACTCTCACTTGTCTTTCTTGTAATACCTTCAGTGTAAGATCCACTACGATTTTCTCACGTAGCGTGCTAAATGATTCACCTACATCTGTTGGACACGGTGAAAAATCAAGCTCAAAGAAATCTGCACTTACTAACTCGCAATATGGTTGCTCATTATAATAAACATTATTTTCAAAGAAGTATTTATCCAAACGTGGAATATCACTGTTTTTCGGATCAATGAATCGGGATCTGCTTTCGGAAGAACCGCCTATTGTAGGGTAAACGAAAAAGTCTCCAGCCTTTAATTCTGCAAAACCAGAAAATGGAACAGTAGCAATTCGATCGCGAATAAATCCATTACAATTCGTAGTAGCATACTCAATATCTTTGCGAATAAATCCTTCCACAAACAATTTTGCTCTTGTTACAGTACGAACTGCACCATGGCATTCTTCTTTTCCGAAACGTACGGGAACAAGTTTACATTGTGTGATAAAAACATCTTTAAACACTCTTTTAATTTCACTTGCAGGTGGATTAAGTGGAATATTCGCTTCTACTACGATTTGAAGGGTAGTTTCTGCTAAGACAACAGGAACTTTAAGGATCGGACTAATATTCGATGGAACTAAACAAGGTCTTGCTACTTCATCATGTAGAGGTGTTAAAGTCACCGCATCCACCGGACATGGACGATTAATGGAACAATCCCCAGTATTTGTAATATTTTGTTCACTCATCAATATCACCTCCTTTCAAATCTTCTGCTTTTTTTATTCATCAACTTGAATATACTCAGCCTTCAACTTATAGTATGTTGTTCAACTCTTTATCTCTAAACGATTGTAATAGGTATTGTTTTTTTATTTGATGAGCTATTATAGCCCTAAAGCTGTAACTCTCACTTGTCTTACTTGTAATACTTTCAGTGTGAGATCAACTACAATTTTTTCACGTAGTGTATCAAACGATTCACCTACACCGGCTGGACATGGTGAAAAATCAAGTTCATAGAAATTGGCACTTACTAGCTCGCCATATGGTTGTTCATTATAAAAAACATTATTTTCAAAAAAGTATTTATCTAGGCGAGGATTATCATGGTTTTTTGGATTATTAAAACGGGATCTACTTTCTGATGAATCACCTAAAATAGGTAGAAGGAAAAAGTCGTCGCTTGTTAAATCTGTAAAACCAGAAAATGGAACTGTGGCAATACGATCCCGAATGACGTCGTCACAATTCACCGTAGCATACTCGATATCTTTACGAATATATCCTTCTATAAACAATTTTGCTTTTGTTACTGAACGTACAGCATCATTGCATATTTCTTCCCCAAAACGCACAGGAACAAGTTTACATTGCGTTAGAAAAACATCCTTGAATACCCTTTTAATTTCACTAGCTGGTGGGTTTAGCGGAATGTTAGCTTCCACTACGATTTGAATTGTTGTTTCTGCTAATACAGCAGGAACCTTAAGGATTGGTCTAGCAGGCGGTGGAATTATACATGGTGTTGCCCGTTCATCCTTTAAGGGGGTTAATGACTTTGCCTCAACTGGACACGGAATAACATCAGGGAAGTATTGACTGCTTATTTCATTTTGTTCGCTCAAAGTGCTATTTCCTCCATTCATTCTTCTTTACGTTCTAAAGTATGTTATAGGTAAGACTAGCATATAAGCAATAAACACAGAGGAATGGCAAAATATAAAGTTCTGCTTGTTATTTTATACAAAAAAATAATATAATTTGTTTTTCATTCATACCATTAGACCGTGATTAAATTTGGATACTTGGACAAAAAATGGCGTTAAAAATTGGGATTTTTAAAACTTCATTTTTAGGCACAATAAAAGCCGCCTTGTAGTCCATATACAAGGCAGCTTTTGTTCGTATGAAGAAAACGGAGTTCCTTCCGTTGCTCTTTTATAAAAATAAGAACAAATTATTTAGAAGTTTTCCTTTAAGATTTATTGCTGATTTATCACTTTTTGTACTTGCAGTAATTGGATTATTAGTTCTATCACTATGTTTTGATGTAATGGATGAAGATGTTGTTCCTCTTTTGCAATAGCGAGATATTCGATACTTTGATGTATGTTCCCTTCAATAAAGAGTGTCCCTGTTAATGCAATACGTTCTCTACTAGCAGTTTTAGGAGAAAATTTAGTTGGAACAAATTTGCAATTAGTTAACTCTACTACTTTAGAAATCTCCTTTACTTGATAAACTTTCTCTTCAAATAAAACTACTTCGTCTAAACAGAATTCCATATTATATTCCCCAATTACAACAGGAACTCTCGTATATACATACTTATGATGGGGGTATGCATTATTTGGTTCTCCTTCTTTTATAGAAAGTGAATCATGAATTGGTACTGCAACAGCTCTATTGAAACCCTTTTGCTTATTTTTGTTCTCTCGTCCCTCCCTTTTTTCATTGTTAGAGAAAATGAGGTCATGCGATTTAAAACCAATTAGGTGACAATATGGTTGGTCTTGATAGTAAGTAGTTGTATCAAATAGTTTTGTGGCTAATTGGGGGGTCTTTTTATTATCAGATGGATCAATAAATTTAAATGTATTTTGCATCGTACTTCCGAATAGTGGAAAGTGGTGAAAGTTTTCAATTTCAGCAAAAGTAGAGAATGGGATTTTTAAATTTTTTAAACGTGTCTCAGTCTGTCCACTTATCTTATTTGAGTGATTTGTTTTATCGTTTTCCGCGTTATTTTGATTTCCAATAGTTGAATGATCTACTCTATTTTCGTTTTCTAGCTTATGCTCCGATTGAGACGCTTTTTCTTGCTCTTTGATGGCTTCGATTGGTGGATAACGGAAATTATGAATTTTCGCGAAAAGAGAAAAAGGGATTTTGATTGAATTTTTGTGTACTTTTAGAAGTTTATCTGTTTTGTTCTCTTGTTCTAAAATACCTTTCATTTCAAGGTTATATTCGGGCTGAAATACTACTTCCTGCCTTAGTGGAACATTGATTGGAGGATAACGCAATTTATGAATTTTTGAGAAAAGAGAGATTGGAATTTTGATCGTCTTTTTGTATGCTTTTTTATTTTTATCAAGTTCAACCTCTAGTGGGCCGGAATCTAATATATCTTCCCTTTCGAGATTATGTTCAGATTGATGTACTTCCTCCAGATTTATTGAGGCATCGATTGGTGGATATCGGAAATTATGGATTTTCGTAAAAAGAGAGAATGGGATGCTGATTGTCTTTTTCTGTACTTTTAGATGTTGAACAAGTTCGTTATTAGGATTGACTTCAATTGTTTCTGGCTCTAATACATCTTCCCTTTCTAGGTTATGCTCAGACTGTGATACTTCCTCTAGCCCTAGTAGAGCTCCGATTGGAGGATAACGGAAATTATGGATTTTCGCAAAAAGAGAAAAAGGGATTTTGATTGTCTTTTTCTGTACTTTTTGATGTTGAACAGATTCATTCATATATTCTTTTTTTATGTTAACATCATCATTTTCAAATATACGACGATGTTGTCGTTTATTATGGTGGTCAAGATTTATCTTACTTTTAGAAGCAACAAGTAAGTCTTCCGTATCTTCAGTGACACCTGGAGCTACCACTGTTGTGGATTCAAAAATACTATCATGGTTCTCTTCTTTATCTGCTGCATTTAAGTGAGAAGAAACAGAATTAGCAGAAAAAGTAAATACATTTTTTTGTGAATCATTTCTCTTTTGTATAGCATCAAAGTTAAACCAAGGACATGTCAACTTTCCATCCTTGTTAATATAATGAAAATTATGAGCAGTAGTTGACATACTTACTTTTTCGGGATTAAATTTTATTTTTGGTATAAATTGATCGTCCAACATAGAATTTTTATCCCCACCTTGTTTACATATTAATAATCAAATACTCTTGGCTTTAACACTTTTTACATAAATGACTTTCATTATTTTAAGAAGGTCTAGGCCTTTGCATTATTTATTCTATGCAAATTCCCCAAATTAGTTCTTCCCTTAATGAAGCATTACTCCAATTATTACTACAAAAAAACACTCTATGTATTACCATTCTCATTGGTATTTATAAATACACTGCAAATAATTTCTTTAAAACGATTGTAAATTAATTAGCCTTCGTATATAGTGTATATAAAGTATATATACACTATTTTTAAAAAAGAGGTTTTTGCATGCAAATTATTATCTCGAATTATTCGAAAGAACCAATTTACGAACAAATTTATACGCAAGTGAAGAAACATATTTTGACCAATGAATTGCAGCCTGGTCAGTCTCTACCCTCTATGCGCCAATTAGCCAAGGATTTAGATATTAGCGTCATTACAACAAAAAGAGCATACGAAGAACTTGAAAAAAACGGTTTTATCTATTCAGTAGTTGGAAAAGGATCCTATGTATCCGAACAAAATAATGAAATGATCATGGAGCGAAAAATGAAAGTAATCGAAGAACAGCTAATGGCTGCAATTCAAAATAGTAAGGAAATAGGAGTTGAATTATCGGAGTTAAAAGAACTGCTTACGTTGTTATATAAGGAGGAAGCATGATGGAAAATATAATTGAACTGCAAGGTGTAAATAAGTCGTTTAACGGATTTAAACTACAGGACTTCTCTATTTCGGTAAAAAGAGGTTTTGTTACTGGGTTTATCGGTGGGAATGGAGTAGGAAAATCCACAACAATTAAGCTAATTATGAATTTACTACAACCTGATAGTGGAACTGTTTCTATTTTCGGTTTGAATTACAAAAATCACGAAAAAGAAATAAAACAACGAATCGGTTTCGTCTTCGATGAAAACATTTTATATGAAAACATCACCTTAAAAGAAATGAAACGAATTATTAAACCTGCCTATAAAAACTGGGACGATGCATTATTTAACCAGTATGTAGAAAAGTTTGAACTGCCATTAAATAAAAATATAAAAAACTTTTCCAAAGGCATGATGATGAAGGCTTCTTTAACGATTGCATTATCTCATCATGCAGAACTAATTATTATGGATGAACCAACGTCGGGACTAGATCCCATATTTCGTCGAGAACTTTTAGAGCTTCTCCATGAATTGATGCAAACCGGGGAGAAAACAATCTTTTTTTCCACACATATTACAACAGATTTAGATCGGATAGCTGATTATATTACTTTTATTCATAATGGAGAGCATATATTTACTAAAGAACATTATAAAATCGAAGAAGAATACGCGATTGTAAAAGGTGAGACGAATCTATTAGATCGTGATACTGAAAAAGAATTTATTGCTATTCGAAAATCCAATCATGGATTTGAAGCATTAACAGGAAATAAACAACGTACAAAAAAAGTTTTTAGAGATGCAGTCATTTTAGAAAAGCCTACACTGGAAGATATTATGCTATATACAAAGAAAGGAAAAGATAAATATGTGGAATCTCATTCGTAAAGATATTGCTTTACAGAAAAAAACATTAATGATTTTGTTACTACCGTTATTCGCTTATTTGTTTTTAGGCAGTTCTACAATTTGGATAGGGGTTTTGTTTTGTATTGCTCTCATCATGCAAGGTTTTTCAATGGATGAAAAATCCTCTAGCAATCTCTTATTCAATTCTTTACCTTATACGCGAAAAGAAATTGTCAGTTCTAAATATATAGGTGCATGTGTTTTTATTTTCCTAGTTCTGGCTACTATTTTCATTGGAAATTTGATTATTCATAAAGAAATGATCCAATTGGAACAATTATTGTTCACTATGAGTATCGTTATGCTATTTATTTCATTCGCTTTTCCATTTTCCTACCTACTTACAAGTCAATATTTAATGATTGCCTTTGCTGTTTTATTTGTCCTTTATTTTATTATTGTCAATATGTTTATACCAAATTTAAATGATCGAATAAGAGAGCTCGTTCATACTGTTTTATCTCTAGATAATTCTCTTTTCTATTTAATAGTCGTTGTTTCTGTTTTACTTATCTATATTTTGTCATGGATGCTCTCCATCCGAATTTACAGTAGGAAAGTATTTTGAAACGTTTGCTTAACGTGATACCATTTCTAGGAACAAAAGCCCTAAAACGTCTGGCTCTAAACCGATATAGAAAATGGGAACGATGAATGGAATGAGACATATAATGGGGAACTGCGCCGTAAATCCTATTAGGTGGCCGCTAGGATTTACGTTGCAATCGTACGCTTTCCGCCGGGTAAGCGATGAGCCATCCCCGCCGCTTAGGTGTACGTTGGATGGCTCATTTTGCTCAAACAGATGAACAAAAGCTAAGAACGCCACATCGTGTGGCAACGCCTTTGTGACCAACATCCTGTTGGCCTCGGCTGGAGTCGACGCTTGCAGCGAAAATCAATGGAAATCACTAACTTATCAGCATCCAGAATTAACAATAAATGGTTGAACGAGACAATATACACTACGAACACGACAATCTCGCCTTTGAACACGACAATGCGACCGCTGAACACTACAAACTAGTCGAGCAGATGCCGGCTATGCGAGTTCGGCGAGCTTTTAGGCATATTATTTCTATAATAAATCGAAATCATGGTCGTCTCAATCCAAGTAAACTTGCTACTGTAAGAAATTAGTTGCTCTCCTGGGCAATTTAGTTGCTCTCATGCTGATTTTAGTTGCTTTCGTACTAAAATTAGTTGCCTTCAATAGCTTTTTGATTGCCCTTTGCCATCATTTGGAACTTCGCTCGATGGTGTGAAACCCTGCAAGAGCGTTAGTGATGTAGCAACTCGTCTCATCACTCGCTCGGAGGAAATATAGCTGCCCCCTTATTTGAGCTTGCTACCGCGCAGTATCCTAAACAGTGATACACTTATATCGTTATGAGAATGTTATCTACATACCCCTAAAGAGCTAAAAAATCCATGTGTTTTGAAAACACATGGATTTTTGTCGTTTATATTAATTTTTGAAAATCGATTAGAGCTGATAAATCTTCGTATACTTTTCTTCTAAATAGTCTGCAAGATAATTGCCGTTAAGCCCTTCTCCTGTAGCATCTTTCAAGATTTCTAGCGGTTTTTTTAAAGCTCCATATTGATGTACATTTTGTGCAAGCCAGTTTTTGATTGGAGACAAATCGCCTTTTTCAAATAACTCATCAAAGTTAGGAATATCTTTTAGCATAGCTGCTTTGAATTGAGAAGCATACATATATCCAAGCGCATAGGATGGGAAATAGCCAAAGCTTGCTCCAGCCCAATGGACGTCTTGTAAAATACCTTCCGCATTCGTTTCTGGTCGTACTCCTAAATATTCTTCATACTTAGCGTTCCAGATTTCTGGTAAATCTTCTACTTTTAAATCTCCGTTGAATAATCCTTTTTCTATTTCATAACGAATCATAATATGCAGTGCATATGTCAGTTCATCTGCTTCAATTCGGATTAAAGAAGGCTTCACTTCATTAATGGCACGTAAAAAATCTTCCATAGCAACATCCCCGAATTGCTCTGGTGAATAACTTTGCAATTTTTCATAATTCTGTTCCCAGAATTTCGGATTGCGTCCCACAAAGTTTTCATAGAAGAGCGATTGGGATTCGTGTATTCCCATCGAAGCTCCGCCAGCTAAAGGTGTTCCAGTTAATTCTTCGCTCACATTTTGATCGTACATTGCATGGCCACATTCGTGAATAGTCCCAAAAACAGCAGAGCGGAAATCCGATTCATCATATTTTGTTGTAATACGAACATCTCCGCGATTTAAGCCAGTTTCAAACGGGTGAACTGTTTCATCCAATCTCCCCGCTTCGAAATCATAACCTAATTGTTTTAGTACATCTAAACTAAATGCCTCTTGTTGTTTTTTATCAAAATGTTTAAATATGAAATCTGTTTTTGGTTGGTTTGGAGATTCTGCAATCTTCTTTAATAGAGGTACAATTCGACCTCTTAACTCTCCAAATACTTTATCTAATACATCCGTAGTCATACCTGGTTCGTATTGGTCTAACAGCACATTGTACGGATTGTCATCTTTTACTCCCCAATAGATAACAAACTGCTTTAACGTATCCACCATTTCTTTTAAATAAGGTAGGAACATTTCCCAATCATTTTTATCTTTTGCTTCTTCCCAAACAGATTCAGATTTAGACTGAAGAATGACAAACTTTTTATATTCTTCTGCCGGAATATTTTTACTAAGATCGTATTCTTTTTTTACTTCTTCGTGAACACGTTTCGTCACTTCACTCACTGAATTCAGTTTAGGTTCTAATTCGTCTAAAAGGCTTTTTAGTTCATCAGAAGTAGATAGATTAAACACATCTGTCGCAAGTACCCCTACTACTTCCGAACGTTGATCAAGCCCTTTTTTCGGAGCTCCTGTGCGCATATCCCAATATAATACTCCCAACGCTTCATTGTATGCACCTATTTTTTTCACGTAATCTAAAAATTGTTGTTCGACTGTCATTTCAATTCCCCCTTGTAATGAACATTAGATTGTTGTAGGCAAAATCCCTGTAAATCTACTTTCTAGTTTTGCTTCTTCTTCATTCAGTAATAGATGAATTTCCCCATGGTCACTCGAAGTACGGATTAATCGTCCGATTCCTTGTTGCAATCTTAAGAGCATGAATGGTAACTCCACTTCTTCGAATGGATCATTTGAAAATGATCGTTTTGCATCAAATAATGGATCTGCTAATGGGAATGGCAAATCATAAATAATTACTCTCGTTAAAGCTTCTTGTGGCAAATCGAGCCCTTCCCATAGATGATAAGAACATAGTGTAGCAAAATCACCATTTTGAAACTCTTTTACGATGGTCGAAAGCTCACGATCTCCTTCAAATACGATATTTGTAGAAGTAGACGTACGAGAACGGAATTGTTCCATCGCTGCTTTCGATTTAAATAATATTAATGTTTGCTGTTTATTTTCTAAAATTGCATCTACTTGTTTTATTTTATCATCTTGATTGGATTGGTGCGTATAAATTTTCATCACTTCATCATAATCAAACGGTGATTCAACCGAAAATGATTGGAACTTTTCAATTCCTAAAGAATCTGCTATATAGGTAAAATCTTTTTCAATCGATAAAGTAGCAGATGAAAAGACGATTGGTAATTGAGAAGTGAATAATTTTTCGTGCAAGATATCAGTTACTAGACGCGGCATCACGATAAGTGTTTCATGTCCATCAATGATTTCTAGCCATTCTACGCCGTCCCCTTTTTCCGTGAATAAACGTAAAGAGAATGCATACTGCTCCAAAAATTCCTCTACCATTCGAAGTTCATATTCAGGAATCGTAAATAGCTCTGACTCAAATACAAATTCTTCTAACAACTCATCTGTAATACGAATGGCTTGTTTGCACATTTGGATGAGTTCCGGTGTCTTGTCGATTTTCATTCGTTCGCTTTCTTCTTCGGTGCTATTTTTTCTTAAAATGCCGAAAATACGGTCATGTGTTTCTTGTAATATTTCCATTAAATGCAATGTTTTTTCACGAACACCGTCTACCATGACACGTTCTAATAATTGAATAAGGGTTTCGCTTTGCACTTCGTATGTCAACGCTTTTTGCGCTGCATACTCCAGTAAATGCCCTTCATCTAACACAATCATGGACACATCCGGTAGTAATGGCATTTGTCCTTCTCGCACGCGAGATTCTTTCGTCCAAATATGTTCCATTAGAAACTCATGGGAACAAATGATTAAATCGGTAGACTGACGATAGTTTTGACGATGAATCGTCTGACCACAACGGTTACGTACATCACATACCATACATTGCTGTGTCGGATGATAATTTACTTTTTGCCAGTCTTCATCACTGACACCAGGAAACTGGCTACGTTCACCATATGGATAGATTTTTTGAAGAGAAGAATGCCCATACACAAAATCCGGAATTTGATCTTCAATCTCTTCTAAAAAGAAATCATTGTCGCCATCTTTTTGTGCTTCTTCTAAACGTTTCAAGCATAAATATTGGTCACGTGATTTAGCTAAACGAACGTCTATGTTAATATCTAAATAATTTTGAAGTTTAAAAATATCGCCGGCTTCTTTTACCAATTGCTCGATCAGTGTTTCATCGGCACAGGCGATCAATGCTGGTTTACCTGTGTATCGTGCATACGAAATAGCGGGTAGTAAGTAGGCGATTGTTTTGCCTGTACCTACACCAGCTTCTGCAAATAATACATTTTTTTCTTTTAATGTCTTCTCAATTTGATAGGCCATGAAAATTTGTTCGTCTCGGCATTCAAATCCTTTTTCTGGTAATTCATCATACAGAACATCTCCCATCCAATCTCCTAATGAATCAAAGAAATTTTTATCTTTTGATAATTGAAATGGTAACGCATTTTTCATTGTAAAACTCCCTACTTCCATCAATTTTGCCTTCGTATATAAAATCCAATATAGGAGATAACGTAAAAGAAAGGGAGAACCAAGTCTCCCTTACCTTTTAAGAACGTTTACCCCAAAACTGATAATAATCTGTTCGGATAAAACCATTAAATAATTTGCGTTTTTTCGTTGCTTTTTTACCGTATGCATTTTCAAAGTTTTCCATAGATGAAAGCATATAAACGGACCAAGATGGATATTTGCTCATTAAATGACCTAAATCACTAATGACTTGCTCGATTTCTTCGATTTCCCCAATACGCTCACCGTAAGGAGGGTTTCCAATCATTACTCCGTCTGTTAAGGACGTAGTAAAATCACGTGCTTGCATTTGTTTAAAAGTGATAATATCTCCAAAGCCTGATTCGAATGCATTTTGTTCTGCCATTTGAATCATTTTATGATCGATATCAGAACCAATAATTTGAAGCTCTTGGTCATAATTGGCAAGGTCTTCTGCTTCGTTGCGTACATCATCCCAAATCGTTTTAGGCATCCAAGACCAAGCTTCACTATGAAAATCACGATTAAAACCTGGAGCAATATTTTGTCCAATCATCGCTGCTTCAATCGGAATTGTCCCAGATCCGCAAAATGGATCGACGAAAGGACGGCTTGGGCTCCATTTGGAAATTTTCACAAGTGCAGCTGCTAGCGTTTCTTTTAAAGGAGCTTCCCCTTGGTCTTGACGGTAACCACGTTTATGAAGTCCTGCACCACTCGTATCTATTGTAATCGTCGCAACGTCTTTTAAAATACTGATTTCGATTTTGTATGTTGCTCCAGATTCATCTAAAAATCCAATTCGTTTATAGGCAAGTTTTAATCGCTCTACAACTGCCTTTTTCACGATTGCCTGGCAATCAGGTACACTGAATAAGGTAGATTTAACGGATTTCCCTTGTACTGGGAATGCGGCATCCACTGGTAAAAACTTTTCCCATTGTATCGCTTTTGTTCGTTCAAAAAGCTCATCAAACGTTTTTACAGGAAACTGAGCTGCCACGATTTTCACACGATCAGCAACACGTAGCCATATGTTTGCACGTGCGATAGCACGTTTATCTCCTTCAAAATACACTTTCCCGTTTTCAGTTGTTGTTTCATATCCTAATGCTTTTACTTCATCGGCAACGATTGATTCTAACCCCATTGCGGAAGTTGCTACTAATTTAAATGTTGTCATTATATAATCCTTTCTTGCTTATGAATTTCCCACAGTTCAAGAAAATCCATTAGTTTTGAACTTGGAATTGGTTTACTGTAATAATATCCTTGAATGATATCACAGCCCATTTCTTTTAAAAGCTTCAGTTGATCTTTCGTTTCTACACCTTCAGCTACTACTTTAATATGTAATCTATGTGCCATTAAAATAATGGAATCTACAATAGCCTGTTTATCTTGCAAAGATGCAATCTGTTGGATAAAGCTACTATCAATTTTTAAATAGTTTAGAGGGAAGCGATTTAAATAGCTTAAGGAAGAATAGCCTGTGCCAAAATCATCGATGGATATTTTGAATCCCATGCTTTTTAACGTGATCAATTTATTGACGACTTCTTCTGCTTCTTTCATCACCGTTCGCTCGGTCAGCTCTAGCTCCAATTGCTGTGGACTACAATTATGCTGCATGATGATTGAATTTATACGTTCGATAAAATCATCTTGTTGAAAATGTAGAGCTGCAATATTGATGGAAACAGGCAAATATACTCCCCGTATGTTCCATTCCAGTATATCCAAACAAACCTTTTCTAAAATCACTTCGCTTAGCGGGATGATTAATCCTGTATCTTCTGCATAAGGGATAAATTCCCCTGGTGAGACAAATCCCAGTTGATCATTTGTCCATCTAACTAGCGCCTCTACTCCAATTACTTGCTGCGTCACTAGTGACACTTTCGGTTGATAATGCACAACAAATTCTTTCTTTTGGATGGCTTTTCTGAGCTCTGCTTCCAGTAACAGTAATCGCTTTGCATCTTGCTTTAATTCTTCAAAGTAAAATGCGTATTGGTTTCGTCCATTTTGTTTTGCGAAATACATTGCTTTATCTGCTTTATGAATGAGCTTTTCTACTTCCTCTCCATCTTGCGGATAAAAACTAATTCCTATACTTGATGTTATATATATTTCATTTTCATTTATATAGAACGGTTTATTTAATAGCTTTAAAATTTCTTTTGAAAATTGAGCCGCTTCTTTTTGATGCCCGATACTCGTTTTCGTTAGTAAAAATTCATCGCCGCCATATCGTGCAAAAAAATCTTGTGTGCCTACAATTGACTGAATACGATTTGCTACTTCCGTTAATATGAGATCCCCTATTTCGGTTCCAAGTGTTTCATTGATCTGTTTGAAACGATCTAAGTCTATAAAAAAAACGGCATGTTTACTAGCATCATTTTCAGAGGCATCGATTAAGTCAGCTAATAATTTCTTAAAGGTGTTCCGATTCGGTAAATTTGTTAAATAATCTGTAGTTGTAAGCTCTTCTATCTCTTTTTCTACGAATTTCTCTTGAGAAATATCGGAAAAAACACCAAAATAATGTGTAATTTCACCTTTGCCATTTACAATGCTAGTGATGGTTAAGTACTCAGGGTACAATTCCCCGTTTTTTCTCTTGTTCCAAATTTCGCCTCGCCAAACACCATTATTTTTTATTTCATTCCACATCTTCTTATAAAAAACTGCATCTTGCTTACCTGATTGTAAAATATTCGGCGTCTTTCCTTCTACTTCTTGCAAGGCATAGCCTGTTACAGTTTCAAAAGCGGCGTTAACTAATGAAATGCGCATATTTTGATCTGTAATCATTATTCCTTCTGTCGTAGAGTTGAATATTTCTTTTATTAGATTATTAGGATATAAAGAAAGTTGCTCAAATGGTTGCATTGTGTCCATTTCTACACCACCCTCTTACTATATTAAGGAAAAAAAAGCTCTCCTAAGCTTGGAGAGCTTTGTAATTATTAAGTATAGCCACTCATACACCCAATAAGCCATGTTTTGTTTCTACGGTACTCAAACGGTGCTTTACCTCGTACGATGTAGATGGCAATCATCTATCTACGAAAATTACTTCTCGTTCTTCTATCCGTTCATTTCCTTCAAGAAAATTCCCCTACCATAATTTGGGTTTCTCACTCGTGGGGTTTACCTCGTTCCACCTGTAAAGTTTCCAATACAGCTTCGTCACTGTGGCACTTTCAGAGATTGTCAGCCATATCCTAAGACTTAGGCCTTCATCCCGCCGTCAGCTAAATTAGCTGCCTTAGTTTATTTTTTCACTAAGCACGAACACTACATTCATCTCAGAATTGTGTGAGCATGGACTTTCCTCTACAATGATCTAGCATTGCAGCGATTGCCCGGATATATAAGTGGTAGTACTAGTATAATCGATATTTGGACGAGTTACAACGCATATGAATTAATATAATTATTCGTACAATTTACTGCCAAATACATGCTTTTCTAAATGAGAAAGTCTTTTTAAAATATCAAAGTTCGTCGCTCCTACTTGAGGTGGTGCTGGTGCTACTTTCTTTGGAGCTTCTGCAAGTTCCTCTTTTAGTTGATTGATCTCTGATTGAAGTTGGGAAATTTTCTTTTCATAAGCTTCATAATCTTGAATGATGTCATCTAAGAAAATATCAACTTCTTCTTGATTGTAGCCTCTTAGGCCCGTTTTAAATTCTTTTTCAAGTATATCTGAAGTTTTTAATTTTGTTTCCATATGGCATCTTCCTTCCGTCTGTTTCACTAACCGTATTATAGCATAACGATGTCGAATAATGGAGCATTTTAAAGCCGGGAAGCTCGCTTTTTGTTAGGTTGTGCGCTTTCCCGGGAAATAGTTAATTTCCGAATTATTCTCGCTTCTCGTTTTTGAAGATCTTGATGTAAGTGTAATTGCTGTTTTTGACTTCCCACATTTGGTGTTTCCGCTAAATAATCCGCGCATTTCCTCGTTATTTCCAAAGCCATCTCGTAATCTTTTTTCCGATGTTCATAAAGTTTTGCTAATTCCATATAAACATCGATACGATATTTCCCGACTATTTTAACTAACGATGCTTGAAATGCAGCCAAACTGTCATCGAATAATTGCAGTTTTTTCAAATGCAATCCAACATAATAATACGCCACACTTACTTCCTCTTCCTCGAATTCATCAATAACAAACTGAAACCAATCAAGACTTGCATCCACTGATTTTAAATCCCTAAACCACTTGCCTATATTCGTATACGTGACAGAGGATTCCACCGCTTCCTCTTCTTTTAATAGCTTTACGGATAGGATATAAAGCGTTACGAGTGATAAAATATCCCACTCATTATGCTTCAGCACTTTCATGAGGTTAGTAGGATCTCCATGCTTCACCGCATCAAAATAAATAATCGGGGCAAGATGGCCGGGAATATCATTTTCCCTGATAAAACCTAGTTTTTGCTCTTCTACTTGTTTTAACTTAAATCGTTCCAGTTCTCCTTTCCAAATTCGTTTTGAAGAGTGCATCAAATCGATTTGCGCATGTTCTAATAGTGGAGGTATCGTATTTCGATTCATCGTCCATCTTGACGCCAACTGTGGCAAATCGAAACTTTTGCCATTGTACGTAATAATCGTCTGCGCAGTTTTCCAAAACTGTGACTCATACAAAAAAGAAGATTCTTGACCTGGTTCTGCTAGCACATACTGCGTTAATAGAAAACCATTTTCCATTTGCTTTAACATGCCATTTAAAAAAATGAGTACACCTGTCCCTTTCAATCCCGTTGTTTCCGTGTCATAAAAACAAAAAGGAGTATTTGGTGCAACTGTCAGTGGATGATCAGGATACTTTTCTTGCATAAATGTAATTGCTTCATGCAAATGATGTAGCCCAATGTTTCCATGTATATGCGACTGGTCATAAAAAGTTTCTTTTACAAACAAAAAACCTTTTTCATTTTGTATTAAATTTAGACCGGCCGCTTTCCATTTGTCCGTGTAAAAAGGAAGTGGTACCGTAGCCACTTCCTTTTTAGGCTCTTCTTTTACTGTATTCTTTTTTATGAGTCCTTTCATTTGCATCAATTTCTTTTCATATGACATGATCATTCACCAACAACAAGTGAAATAATTTAATCACTTCTTTTTTCAAATTTAACTCTGCATCTTGGGCACCAATACACGCAGGACATCCATTTGTACATGGGCATGTTTCTACTTGTTCCATCACTTTTGGAACGAGTTCATTCCATAAATCATACATTCTTTCTGATAGCCCTATTCCACCTGGATAACTATCATACATATAAAAAGTTGGCTTTTCTGCATTAATTGATTTCACTTGTGGCACAACATGAATATCTTTTGCATCACAATGGATGAATAATGGGATAAAGGCATGTAATGCATAGGCAACCCCTGTCATTGCATCGGATAATAGCGTTTCTGTCCAATCGCTCGGTTTATCAAAGCTAAACCAAGTTGAAGATGTATGTAACTCAAGTGGTGGTAAATGAATTTTCCCGGAGCCTATGTTGTCATGCGTATCAAATTTTATTTTTTTGAAGATCGTGGGCTGGGCGAGCACAATAATGTCACCAAACCTGAGCGTTCCGATTGATGCATCTCTTTCCTTATCTTCACTCAATACTTTTAACTCTACCGCAATATTTGCGTCTGTGAAATAGTCCACATCTACTTCTTTTACAAATGCTTTCTTTTCTTCCCAATCGAGTATTTCCACTTGGAATTGCGTACCTTGGTGTAAGTAAATCGCTTCTTCATGTAGTAAAGTCATGGCACTATATTGATCCATCTCCCCAATGACTCTCGTTTTCGTTGGTATTGACTGATCAATGATGATGACGTTTTCTTGTGAAGCTGAGCGCAAGCTAATATTACTCGCCGGAAAACTTTCAGACATCCAATGCCATTTATCAGCTGTTTTCAATAAAACCCCTTCACTCTCTAAAAAAGCGAGTAATTCTTGAATAGAAAACTCTGCATATGAATCCAGTGTCGTAAACGGCAGCTCAAATGCAGCACATTTTAAATGATCCATTAAAATAATCATATTATCTGGATGAATACGAACTTCTTCTGGAGATTGACCTAAAAAATATTCGGGATGCTTCACCACATATTGATCGAGTGCGGTAGACTGTGCCACATAAATAATGAGCGCTTCATCTTGTCTTCTACCAGCACGACCCGCTTGTTGCCAAGCACTTGCAATATTTCCCGGGTAACCAGTCATAATACATGCTTGCAATTGTCCGATATCGACACCAAGTTCTAGGGCATTGGTGCTTACTACCGTTCGAATAATGCCATCTCTTAACCCTTTTTCAATCGTTCTTCGCTCAGAAGGTAAGTAACCACCGCGATATCCTCGAATCGTTTGGTCATTAATCTTTTTACTTACTAAAGCTTGTAAATAGGTGACAAGCATTTCCACACGCACCCGGCTCTTCGCAAATACAATCGTCTGAATGCCGTTCACATACAATTCCTGGGCTAAATCTCGCACTTCTAAAATGGCACTTCTTCGTACATTAAATACTGGATGAACGATTGGTGGGTTGTAAAAGACAAAATGTTTTTTTCCAGAAGGTGCACCATTTTGATCGATCAGTTCATGGGTTGTATTCGTTAGATTCTCCGCTAACTCTTTTGGATTTTTGATCGTTGCAGAAGTGCATATAAATTGCGGATTGCTTCCGTAAAATGCACAAATACGTTTTAATCTTCTAATGACATGCGCTACATGACTTCCAAATACACCCTTATATGTATGAATTTCATCAATGACAATATATTTTAGATTTTCAAAAAGAGATACCCATTTCGTGTGATGTGGAAGTATCCCTGAGTGCAGCATATCTGGATTTGTCAAAACAATATGTCCTGACTTGCGTACTTTTTGTCTAATACCCGGTTCTGTATCCCCATCATAGGTAAAACTTAGTATTTCTTCCTCGCTTGCTTTGATTAAATCATTTAAATCACTTTTTTGATCTTGAGCTAAAGCTTTTGTTGGAAATAAATAAATAGCACGCGAGGTTGGGTCTTCTAATATGGATTGAAGCACCGGTAGATGGTAACATAGCGACTTTCCGGAGGCGGTTGGGGTAATGGTCGTATAAGATTTCTTAGCTGTTGCAGCATCAAAGGCTTGTCGTTGATGGACATATAATTGATGCACTCCACGGCTTTTTAATGCTTTTTGAATAGAAGGATGCATTTTTTCAGGAAAAGGTGCATATATTGCTTCTTTCTCTTCCGTTACGTGAATATGTTCAATTCTAGAAAAGCGATTTTGATCTATTTTCCAGTCATCTAACAATTCCTGTATGCTCTTATTTGCTCGCATACTCATCCCCCACTTCTTTGATCGCTTGCATAATCGTTTCTAATGTATATTTAGATGCATGAATCGATTTTAAAAATCGTTTCTTGCTTGTCCCTTTATAATATGATTGCACGATGAATTGCTTCATGGATTCAATTAAAGAGTCAATCTGACTTGGATGTACATATTTTGGACGCTTCACTTGAATCCATGTTCGAACGAGTTTTTCCCATTCAAGCAATACTTCATCTATTTTGTAGGCATGTGGCTTTACTTCACCAAAAAAATCAGGTTCTTTGTCTAGTTCTCTATATAATTGAAAGCGCAAAATGCTTTCATCACATTCTTTTGCTAATTGTTCACTTAAACGTAATAACGACATTCTAAATCCCCCGCATTCTAGTAATAGTGTAACAAATTACAGCATAGATTACTAGTTGCAAACGAACGTACATTCTTTATAATTGGTTTTCGATTTTTTCTAGTTTGCCAAGCAGGCGAAAGGATGATTTACTAAAGTCTTTTTCAAACTGTTCTTGTTCATCACTAAGTCGATCTTCCAGTAAAAATTCTAATAACTCCAATTGGTCAATGATACGTTCGATTTTGTTCATTTTATTACCTCCCTTTTTAGAGTATGTTCCTTGTTTTTTTATAAACTCCTTCCCACTCGACAAACGTTCTTTTCAATGGACAAAACTAGTAGAAAGTCGACAACTTAATGCAGAATCGTGGATTTGCTTTGTAGATATAGTGCGTTTTAAAGGTGACTGCAATCCCTCAAGCTTGCCGCACCGTGCCTGTTGTTGCCCTAAGCCATTTATTGGATATACACAATAAAAAAACTCAAATATAATTTTGTATTGAGCGAGTTGATACTGAAAAAGTGAGCAATTTCTATGGATTTTGCAGAAGATGGAGATTGAAGCGAGAATTGCGTTAGCAAAATTTACTTTTGAGACGAGCTTGTGCAGGAATAATGGAAGCAGCAGAGGCAACGCCTGCTAAAAAGCGTTTGTCCTATCGAGGAAATCATAGCCACTATTTTGTACAAGATCCTATTCCTACAGTACCCCGAAAAACTTATACAGCATGTTGAAACTAAATAGAAACAATTAACGTCTAATTATCTTGTGTTAGGTTACAAACCCTTCATTGTGCGACTGAGGGTGGAGTCTTAACACCAAAAAGTGATAAACTAATAGCATAGAGAGGTGAATATCTTGGCTATTCGTTATCCGAACGGGAAACTGTACACGCCCAAAAAGGAGACAGCAACAAAAAAAAGAAAAGATTATTCCTTTAGTAATAGGGGTAAAACATTAGAAGATGAACTAAGCGATGCAAATGAATACTATCTCGCACATGAAATCGCGGTCATATATAAAAAACCAATACCAATTCAAGTCGTGAAAGTCGATTATCCGAGTAGAAGTAGCGCTGTTATTAAAGAAGCATACTACCGGACTCCATCTACAACCGATTTTAATGGCGTGTATGAAGGAAAATATATTGACTTTGAAGCAAAAGAAACGGAAAATAGAACAGCATTTCCTTTAAAAAATGTCCATCTTCATCAGGTAGAACATATGAGTAAAGTAGTGAAACAACAAGGTATCAGTTTTTTACTCGTGCGCTTTTCTGCAGTGGATCGTTATTTTTATCTGCCTTTTGACCAATTACAGCGATTTTGGGATAGAATGCTAGCGGGAGGAAGAAAATCTATTGCATTAGCCGAATTTGAAGAACATGCAATAGAAATTATGCCCAAATATGCACCGAGAATTGATTATTTAAAAATAGTTAATGACTTATATGCATAAAGTGAAAGTGAGGAGAAGTTTATGAGTGAGCAAAAACAAACTCGTGAACAACGAAGAAAACAATTACAACAACAAAAAAAGAAAAAGACAAATACACCAGTAAAGCTCTGGATTAAACGAATATTAATAGCAATAGTCGCAATAGGTATCGTAGGGCTCATTGGAGGAGGATCACTTTTCGCCTATTACGCGAGCTCAGCACCTAAATTAGATGAAAGCTCGTTGAAAGATCCAATTAGTCCTAAACTTTTAGATGCTAACGGAGACTTATTTGCAACACTTGGCGCAGAAAATAGAGAGTATGTACCTTTCGATGAAATACCACAACAAATGCATGATGCAATTATCGCGACTGAAGATTCACGTTTTTACCAACATTTTGGGGTGGATTTTTTACGCTTAGGTAAAGCCGTACTTGCCAACATCACCCATGGTTTTGGTGAACAAGGAGCTAGTACTATTACCCAACAAGTGATCAAAAACTCTTTCTTAACAAATGAAAAAACATTAAAGCGTAAAGCACAAGAAGCCTATTTATCCATTCAATTAGAACGAAAATATGATAAAGAAGAAATCTTTGAAATGTATTTTAATAAAGTACTGATGTCCGGCAGAATTTACGGATACGGAACGGCGGCTAAGTATTTTTACGGCAAAGAATTGAAAGACCTGACATTAGATCAGTATGCTGTTCTAGCGGGTATTTCTCAACGACCAAATGCCTATAACCCGTTTAAAAATCCTGACCTTGCTGAAAAACGTAGAAATACAGTTTTACATTTAATGAATCTGCATGGCAAAATCTCAGATGAAGAAATGAAAGCCGCACAGGCAATACCAATAGAGGATTCTTTACTTCCTGAGGAAGAGCGTGTAGCAAAACAAAATACAAAATATGATGCATTTATTGACGTCGTTTTGGATGAGTTAGAAAAACATGGAGATGGGGATACCATTTCAGAAGGAATCACGATTCATACAACGCTTCAACCAA
Organism: Psychrobacillus sp. NPDC096389; assembly: GCF_044762855.1. NCBI lineage: Bacteria > Bacillati > Bacillota > Bacilli > Caryophanales > Bacillaceae > Psychrobacillus > Psychrobacillus sp. NPDC096389. The sequence continues at coordinate 20,759 of NZ_JBIWFB010000012.1, forward strand.
AAGCACAACAACAAGTGGAAGATACGTTAAATTCAGATATATTCCCTACAGAAGATATTCAATCAGCTGTGGCGGTTATTGATACGAAAACAGGAGCGATTGCTGCAGTAGGCGGTGGCCGTAATTACGGGGTAGAACGTGGTTATAACTTCGCGTATGATATGAAAGTTCGATCTCCAGGTTCAACTATTAAGCCGTTGATTGATTATGGTCCAGCGGTTGAATTTTTAAATTGGTCTTCCGGTCAAACGATTGTAGATGAACCAATGAAGTATACAGGTACGGAACAAAATATACGTAACTTTGATGGGAAATATAAAGGTGCGATGACTATGCGAGAAGCCCTTTATAACTCACGAAATATTCCTGCCGTAAAAACTTTAAAAGAAGTTGGCACGAAAAACGCAAAAGAGTTTATAAATCGCTTTGGAATCGATATAGGAGAAGTGCATGAAAGTACTGCAATCGGTGGCATTGATAAACCGATGTCCCCTGTTCAAATGGCTGGTGCATACGCAGCATTTGGTAATAACGGTGTTCATACAGAACCATATGCGATTGATAAAATTGTCTACCGCGATGGGAAAACTGAAAAGAGCTATCGACCGGAGTCGAAGGCAGTGATGAAAGACTCTACAGCTTATATCGTAACGGATGTATTACGAGATGTATTAACAAAAGGAACAGCTAAAAGAGCAGCTATCAGTGGTTTAGATATTGCTGGTAAATCGGGAACCTCGAACTATGATGCTAACCAAATGAAAGAATGGAATTTACCAAGTAGCGCATTCCCAGATGTTTGGTTCGCTGGATACACAACCAACTACTCGATCGCCGTTTGGTCTGGTTACCCAGAGATGAAAACACCGATGACAACAAATGAAGAACGTTATTTACCACAAACTATTTTCAAAAAAGTAATGGCTAATATTTCAGAGGATATGGCAACAGAGAGATTCAGTAAGCCAAATTCCGTAGTGGAAGCGACAATCGAAAAAGGGTCGAACCCGCTCCAATTAGCGAGTGAATACACGCCAGATGAACTGAAAAGTACCGAGTTATTTGTAAAAGGAACAGAACCAACAACAGTGTCTGAGCAATATGAACAAATAGAATTAAATGCACCAACCAATTTATCAGTCGATTTTGACGAACCTACACTTAGCGCAACATTAATGTGGGACTACGAACGACCGGAGAATCTAGAAGAAAATGTACAATTTGAAGTATCCGTAGCAATTGATAACGGACCTTCGGAAATCCTCCAAACAACTGATCAAACAGGACTGATTGTACAAAGTCTCATACCGGGAAGTACGTATGTATTCTCTGTAACAGCAGTTTCTGGTGAAGTTAGAAGTGAATCAGCTTCCGTTTCGCTTACATTAGAAGGGTTCGTGGAAGAAGATTTAGAAGAAACTCCTCCTACTGATGAAACGGACGGAAATGAAAACTCCGAAGATCAGAATAACAATGGCAATAACAATGGAAATGGAAACTCGAACGGCAATTGGAATGGTAATGGAAACAATAACGGAAATGGCAATAATAATGGAGGAAATAGCGACGGAGGTAATAACAACGGAAATGGCAACAACAATGGCAATTCCGATGAAGAAGCAAACCCCGGCGACTATACAAATCCAGGTGGAACTAGTGGCGAGGAAGAAAATTCCGACTCCACTAATCCATAAGATTAAAAAAGAGCAATCCTATATTGGGTTGCTCTTTTTTTGAGTCAGAATAGCGAACTTGTAAGCGTGAAGGTATAGGAGTTTGTTGCTCTCATAGATGATTTAGTTGCTCTTCCTTGGCGATTGGTTGCTCTCAAGCTCTGATTAGTTGCTTTCACTATAGAGTTGGTTGCTCTTTGCCATATATTCACTATTTTCACTTCATTTTATTCAGTTAACTCTCCCTCCTGTTTTGAAATGGTTGCTTTACTTGAGAAATTGATTGCCCTCCTATTATTTCTTACAATACAAAAAAAGAGAATGAGTGCGGTGCTTTTAGCTCGCAAAAATAACCCAGTTCGGGAAAAAACTGAGTTACTATTGATATACTTTTGGTTTCCTTCCTAAACTAAAACACCAAGTTAGTTCAATTAGAGATTTTAGTTTTGGTAGCAAGTCTCCTATTCGTCTTTCATTAACAAACTTTTACAAGCCAAACCATTGTCCTCCACAATTGGTTTTATTTATCCATTATGAATAATCGATACTTTAGGTTATTTTTATGTAATCATTGAAGAAAATGATAAATAACCTCTAGTGGCAATTTTCCAAATTGTTGTGAAACAACTTTCCCTGTAGATGGATTTAACTTTTAAGGAAGACACCGTCAGCTGATACCTCTATAATTCGGACGCTATTCTTTCAACTCGAATTTACTTACAAACAGAAAGAGATTCGTCTTCGGCAAGAGATAAATCGGCGGACGGATTTTTTTATTAAGCTAAAAGACAAATTAAGCCTTTTGTTCTACAAGATACGCATCAAATGCATCAATAATATGAAGGAAGTGATCCGCCTCACGGAAAACGTGATCAGCAAGAAGAGGCGGTATATTGCTCTTAATTTTACATTCTTCAATTAAGTCTCTTGCTGTTTTCTTGAAATCGCGCAACGACACGACAGAAACACGATTTTGGTCAAGAAACTGTTCTAATAGCGGTTGAGTTTCTGATTGTGGCCTCATATGATCTAAATCTTGCGCTTGAAAAAGAAGTTGATCGAAATCATTACTGAACTCCCGCGCTTGATCAACAAGTTTTCGTTCTGAAGGGTCTAACAAATGGCCAATAAATTTTGAGTGGTCTGCCATTATTTTCAAGAAAAACACGTTCTCTTTAATAATTGCTTCTGGTAATGGTATTATTTTACCTTCATTTAGTTCCTTTAACCGTTTCGCAAAATAATATGCTTCACGACTCGTATGATCAACTAATAATGGAATGTTATTCTGAACAATTTTACAACTCAAAATCAACCCCAGTACTTTCCGTTTATAGGCATAAATAGAAGCAGCCGCTTGATACACTTGTATGTTAAAATGTTGAATGACTCCAGGATCTGTATGTTCATTGTAAAGGCTTGCTTGTTCTTGAATCTGTTCAAATATTGGAATAAAACTCCTTGCTTCTTGAACAAGTTCCGTTTGATCAGCAGTAAACCCGATACTTAAAAAGAAAGCATGTTCTTTCATTATCCGTGACCAAAATCGAATTTCCTCTAACGATTGCGTTACAAATGTCGGAATCAGATATTCACTCCCTACGTAATAGTTAACATCCCCATTTTATTCATAGATGAGCATTTAAATGACTGCCTTGCACACAACCGATCAATTAAAAACTGCTCGCATAAACTAGTCATATTCTATTTAGTTAGGTTCTACATGCACATGTACTTCAAAGACACCATATTCCTTTACTAATACTTCTTCAACAGCAACTGAGATGTCGTGGTAGAACTAATATCTAAAGAGTATTTAACAAGAATAATCACGTCTACAACAGGGTTATTGCCGTATTTCCTATTGCTCCAAATGGGAAGATGTATATCCAGAAGAATTTACTGCTGAGACAATGAGTTTTGATTAAATTGGCGTATTCACTGAAATAAAATAAACAACTTAAATATCACCTATCTGCATTTATGTATAGGCGATATTTTCTTATCTTAGAGTGATCTAAATGAGTTAAAAATAATTCGAATGTAAATTATAGGTAATAATGAAATCGTACAGCAGTCATTTGAACCTTCCTAATTTCGCTACAATTTACTATACAGTTTTCAAATAAATCTGGCAGTTATTCCTTCTATACTAGCAAAAAAAAATGACCACAAAAACTGTGGTCATTATTACTTAAACTTTTAATGTTTGCGATAGGAAACGGAACTCGTTACACACTGCTCATTCTCTTTCCTGTCATTTCAAGTTTTGTGCTCGTAGTCGAGCGAGTTTCTTTTTTGTTTCTTTGAAAAGCTCGTCCAATTGCTTGAAGGCCGTATAATTATGTTTATTGTTTTGAATAAAGGTAAATCGCTCCGAGAAATTTAGTGGGGCTGCTTCCCCTGCTTTTTCTACAATCGCTTTTAGCAGACCGATTCCTTCGTCCATTAGCTCCACTCTAGTAATATCTTTTTCTTTAAAAAGCAATGCTAACTGGACTTGCAAATGATCCCATTTTTCGAATTCGCTTATTTTATGCTCCGGCAATTTTCTTCATCCTTTTGGCACCTTCACGACATACGGATAACAAAGGACATTCAGGGCAATTTGGATTTTGTGCTTTACAATGATAGCGACCGAAGAAAATAAGTTGGTGATGCGCCTTTGACCATAATTCGATTGGCGTTTTTTTCATGAGTGTTTCTTCGACTTGAAGGACAGAATCTTTCCATCTGCAAAGCCCTAATCGTTTTGTTACTCGTTCGACATGCGTATCCACTGCGATGGCTGGAATATCAAAAGCAACCGACACTACGACATTTGCTGTTTTGCGACCGACACCAGGGAAAGTCGTCAGCAAATCTCTATCTGCAGGTACTTCCCCATCATGTAATTCAATCAATTGTTGACTTAATGCTTGAATGTTTTTCGCTTTATTGCGATACAGCCCAATCGAGCGAATATCGGTTTGTAATTCTTCGATTGGCACTGCTAAGTAATCTTCAGGTTTTGTATATTTTTGAAACAAGTTTTTCGTTACTTTATTCACTAGTACATCTGTACATTGAGCTGACAATAATGTGGCAACTAATAACTCGAATGGATTTTTATGAACGAGTTCACAATGCGCATCTGGGAACATCCGCTCCATCTCATCTAGGCAATAATGCCATTGTACTTTTGTAAGCAAAACATTTCCACCTACTCTCTCTCTTCTAACCAGTTATAAAATGAGACTTTTGTAGAACTTGTTGCGGGTTGTTCCACTTGTTGTTGAACTGGAATTTGCTGTCTAAATTGAGCTGTCTGATTTTCGGCAGCTTCTACCGTTTTTATATTTTTCTTTTTCCATTCAAATAAAATACGATCTATATAACGTAAACTCAGTTTTTGGGATAATACCGCTTCTTTTAATGCTAAACGAATTAAGGCAACGGAGTGCTTATCTTGATCGAACCACATACCAATTGTTTCGTATTCCATCGGAGATAAAAGCCGTCCGAATTCTTGTTCAAACAGTTTATATATTTCGCCTTCTTCTACTTTTACTTGCTCGTCTTCGAAATGGTTTTCTTCTTGTTCCACTTGATCTAATAATAATTCCCATAAATGATGGAAAGCATAATACTCATAGTGTACGCCATTTGCGTCCATATGCTGTTCAATTTTGACAAGCCCTTTTTGAACGAGACGCTGTAAAATACTTACTACTTTATGTTCATTGAAATGCGTGCGATCACTCAAGTTTTGTGGTGTTGGAAAATGATTTCCTGCTTCTCCATAAGCAATTAAATGCAATAAAAGAATCGCTTCTTCATCTTTAATATTAATCGCTTTGTAATGACTAAAAAAAAGCTGGGAAATAGTTACATTTCCCTGCTCAGTCCAAATACGGAGTCGATCTCGCTTTTGCATACCCATCGTCTCCTTTTTTACTATTTTGATGTATTGACTACTTATTACGGATATAAACGATTTAACAAACGTGGGAATGGGATTGTCTCACGAATATGCTCTACCCCACTTAGCCATGCTACTGTACGTTCTAAACCTAGTCCAAATCCAGAATGCGGTACAGAACCTTGCTTGCGAAGCTCTAAATACCAAGCATAAGCTGATTCATCTAAACCATGTTCTTGTATACGTTGTTTTAAAAGATCATAATCCCAAATACGCTCTGAACCACCAATGATTTCTCCATATCCTTCGGGAGCGATTAAGTCCGCACATAATACAACATCATCGCGTGTTGGATGTGGTTGCATATAGAATGGTTTAATCCCTACTGGATAATGTGTGATGAATACTGGTTTATCATAACTTTCAGCAATTGCTGTTTCATGAGGAGCACCGAAGTCATCTCCCCATTGGATGTCATCGAATCCTTTTTCATGTAAAAGTTTTATTGCATCATCGTAAGTAATACGAGGGAACGGCGCTTGAATATTTTCCAATTTCGATAAATCACGACCAAGACGCTCTAACTCTAGTTTACAGTTTTTCAAAACAGCTTGGGCAATAAACGCTACATATTGTTCTTGTATTTCTAAGTTTTCTTCCAGTTCACAAAAAGCCATTTCCTGTTCAATCATCCAAAACTCGATTAAATGGCGACGTGTTTTCGATTTTTCTGCACGGAAAGTTGGTCCGAAAGAAAATACTTTACCAAGTGCCATTGCTGAAGCTTCTAAATATAATTGACCAGATTGAGAAAGATATGCATCTTCATCAAAATATTTCGTATGGAATAATTCAGATGTTCCTTCTGGTGAAGATCCTGTTAAAATAGGTGGATCCGCTTTAATGTGACCATTAGTATTAAAAAACTCATACGTTGCACGAATAATTTCGTTACGTATTATCATAACGGCATGTTGTTTTCTTGAACGTAACCATAAATGACGGTTGTCCATTAAAAATTCTGTTCCATGTTCTTTTGGTGTAATTGGGAAATCAACAGCAGCTTGGATAACTTCAATTTGTTTTACTTGTAATTCATAGCCAAATGCAGATCTTTCATCTTTTGTTACTTCTCCAGTCACATACATAGAAGTTTCTTGTGTTAACCCTTTAGCTGTTTGGAAAATTTCTTCTCCAACTTCTTCTTTTACTACTACACCTTGCACAAAGCCCGATCCGTCACGTAATTGTAAAAATGCGATTTTTCCGCTTGAACGTTTGTTTGCAAGCCATGCGCCAAGTTTAACTGTTTCGCCTACATAGTTTGCCATCTCTTTAATCATTATTTTTTTCATAGTTTCCTCCACAAGTCAAAAGTATAGTTATAAATTAGAAATTTTCTTCCACCAATCCCCATTGTCAAAAAGGAGATAGACATAATTGAGTGTATTTTTTTCGTTAACATACGTTATTTCCCAAACAGGACCAATTTCTTCTACGCCGAGCTTGGCATGTAACAATTCACCGTTTTTTTCATTACTCATTGCAAGTTGGATTGCTTTTTCTTTCGAAATACCATCTTTTAAGTTTACTTCCATAATAGCATCATCCGTTTTTTCCGCTGGGACAAAAAATGCTTTTTCTTCTCCCTTTGCGGTTTTACCGATCACGGTATGGAAAGTACTTGTACTATTATATACATACGAGTCGTCTACTTCAGCGAGTAAATGGTTTTTCGTTACATAGGCTTCCGCATTTTCATTTACTTTTGAAAAGGGTGCTTTTGCTTGGAAATAAATAAGTAAACTAAGTATCACCGTTAAGCTAATTGCAAAAATAACGATAAATAGGAGCCATCTTTTAAGTACCATCCGTTACGTCCTATAGATGGTAAAAACACACTTTTCTTGATCTTCTTTATCAAGAGCTAGGCCAAACATCAAATCTTGTTGTTTTAATGTTCGATTTAATGCATCCACTAGTTTATATAAGTCCGATTGATAATTGACTTTAACAGTGGATAGCACTTCTATTTTATTTTCCATATTTCTACCCGCTTTCTAAAACTCATCCTTCATTAGTATACCAATTTTCAAGCTCTAAGACCATATTTTCGAGCTTTACTTTCTTAATAGGAATATTAGGAATTGCCTGTAAAAAGTCACTTCCATATGACTTCGTTTCTATTCTTCTATCCAATACGATAAATACCCCTTTATCTTTTGAAGCCCGTATTAACCGACCAAAACCTTGTCTAAATCGCAGTACTGCTTCTGGAAGTGAATACGCAGTAAAGGGATTTTGACCATTGACGCTAAGTAGTTCCGCCCGTTTTTTAAATAAAGGATCATCTGGTGATGAAAATGGCAAACGAACCATAATAATGACGGATAGCGCATCTCCTGGAACATCTACCCCTTCCCAGAAGCTGTTTGTTCCAAATAACACCGATTTCGAAAAACGTTGAAATGATTTCAAAAGACGCATTCTACTACCCGAAGTCATCCCTTGGGCAAATAACATATAGTCTTCCAGTAAATTTGTATCTTGTATAATCTCTACCGTTTTCCGCAACATATCTTGCGATGTAAATAAAACAAAGCATCTGCCTTCTGTTACAAGGACCGTTTGAACAATTGCTTCCGCGACTGCTTCAATATAATCACTTTGAGACACTTGCTTAATATCTGGCATATCTTCCATGATTAATAGCTCTGCTCCGTTATAGTAATCAGCGGCCGCTCGATATTGGTAAATGGGGATATTCGTACTTAACCCTAATTGAGACGTGATAAAATGACGATTAGAAGGCACCGTGAGCGTACCCGAAGTCCAAATAACTGCCCCTGATAGCCTTAAAGGGTCAACCGCTTCTTTAATATCTTTTTGATAGTTTAGCGGTCTTTTAATAATCGTTAAACTTCCCGGAATGCTTCTAGTATCAATTTCTAGCCATTTCGCCTCTACTGCTTCATCAAGTAAAAATATTTCATCCCACTCGCTTACTTTGATCTCAAGCTCTCTAATCCAATATTCCCACTCGTTTAATACAACAGTAGCCTGATCATCGAGCTGATGTTTTGCATAAGTGGCTAATATAGATTTCGCCGACAAAATATAGGTTTGCATGACAGTAGCAACTTCCCGGAAAATAGATATATTCAAGTTCAAGTCTTCTAATGTTGCCATTCTTTTTGTACTTTTCGAATGTCCTTTTATAGATGGCATCGACTGAATAATAGATGAAATAGCGTGATCAAATGAATCGACCAGATCTACATATTGTTTTTCCAATCGAATTCGTAGCGCCAAAGGTATATGAAGTGATGCTAGTCTACCAAGCAAATGATCCGTATCTAATGTCCCAAATTGACCTAATACATACTTCCATGTCGTATAGGAGAAAATGCGTTCTTTTCGAGACATGCTTGCATGAATAACTTGATGTGCTTCGTCAATGATTACAGCACAGCCATGCGCCAACAACTTTTTCTCTCTTTCTAGATCAGCCATAATCATGGAATGATTCGTCACTAAAATATCACAATTTTCACTTTTGCGAAGCGCTCGTTCATAAAAATCAATTTCCCGTTCCTCCAACATTTTGGAAAGCGACGTTTTTCTAATTTTATCAACGAATAATTGACCCCCACCAGAAACATTTAGCTCGGTGAGATCCCCTTCTTCTGTTATCGTTAGCCAAACTAATATTTGCATAATGGTAAATGTTTCGTCGTACGATTCATCGTCTAACTGCACATGCTGCCAAAATCGATACAAATCAATATAATGTTGCATTCCTTTTAGCTTAGCTACACATATAGGGATGTCTAAAATATCGTTTAATTTCGGAATTTCCTCTAACACTAACTGGTCGATTAAATGTGTCGTGTAGGTACTAATAATGACTGGCTTTTGGCGACTCAGCCCGTAGATAGTAGCGGGCAATAAATATCCCAGTGTCTTGCCGATGCCTGTCTCTGCCTCACAAACCGTTTCGGCTTTTGTTTCAAGCGCATGTTGAATTTCATCCATAAAGGCAAACTGCCCTTGTCTTTCTTCAAAATGAGGAAGCCCTTTTTGAAATAGAGTCGTTTTTAGCTCTTTTGTTCTTGGATACGAAATCGAAATGTCATTTGAAGCATGCTCTTTTACTACTTCCTTTAATGGGATTCCCCGGTACATAGGATAGTCCGCTTTCTCATATTGTTTTCTTTTTTCCGCTAATACGTCAAAAAATAAGATCGATAAATTCGACTTTAACTGAAAGGACCTTTTATGTAGTAATTCGATTGTTTTTAAAGGCAAGCTTGCTAATTGTTCGATGCATTTTAGTAGTAAATAGGCAGTAGCTAACGCATCGTCATCTGCACGATGAGCTACATTTAGCGGTATATGTAATTCGGTCGCAATATCTTGTAATTTGTAACTATACAGATTAGGAAACATAAGCTTTGTAAATTCTACTGTGTCCATTGTTTTGCATACAAGTTTTGGCAGTCCTACTCGCTTTAATTCTTTTTGCAAAAAAGGAAGATCGAAGTGAATATTATGAGCTACAAAAATATGATCTTGCAGTAAATCTAACACTTTGGATCCAATTGTTTCAAACAGCGGTGCATGTTGTACATCTTTGTCTGTAATTTTCGTTAAATCTTGTATAAAAAAAGGAATTGGTTTTTCCGGATTGACAAATGTTGTATATGTATCGACTATTTTGCTATTTTCAATAAATACTATTGCAAGTTGAATAATACGGTCACCATTCGCCGATGAATGGCCTGTTGTTTCAATATCCACAACTGCATATTTATGATTTTCCATTATTCCTCAACTCGCTATCCATTATGTTCTAAAAAAATTGTACCACATTCGGGAAACAGAAACGAAAAATAAGATAAAAAGAAAAGTTTGATTTTTGGTAATATTTCTTTACGGAGATTGGCTTGATAGTTTTTGTATAGTATAGGGATAATGCGTCTTAGAGCGTTCTATTAGGTGACCGCTGTGATTTTCGTCGAGTGAGCGACGATTCGCTAGGTCGCTAATGCTCTTGCAGGGTCTCGCACCGCCGTGCAAATTTCTAAAATTATGTAGTTATCAATTAATAAATTCCAAAGAATGGCTAAAAGCAATCAAACAGCTATTGAAAGCAACTAGTTGAGGTTCGAAAGCAATTAAAATAAGTAGCAGAGCAACTAAATTGCCCGCGAAAGCGACTAATTATTACAATAGCAAGTTTACTTAGACTGAGACGATCATGATTTAGGCATATTAGAGGAATAATATGCCTTGAAGCGCGCTGAACTCGCCGGGCAAGCATCTGCTCGGATAGGTTTGTCGAGTTCAGTGGTTTTATTGTCACGTTAGAGTTGTGTATTGTCGAGTTCGAAGCCAAGATTTTCGCGTTCACAGTGCATATTGTCTCGTTCAACCACTTATTGTTAATTTCGGACATTGATAAGTTAGTGTTCTCCATTGGATTTTCGCAGCAGGGAGGCGACTCCAGTAGGATCAAGTGAGTAAATGAGCCTTCACAACGTACGCGCATAGGCGCGGCGGTGAAGGCTCATCGCTCCCCCTACGGAAAGCGTCCACCCTGCTGCGAAAATCACAGCGGTCACCTAATAAGAACTCTCTACGACACACTATCTCTATAAAGGGTCTCTATATAAAAAAGCAAGGAACTTCCCCCATCAAAACGAAAGAACTCCCGAAGTTGTTTTTTCGGGAGCCTACTTTTTACTATATTACATTACTGTTGCTTCTGGTTCGTAATGGATAATTTGATTGATTGTGTTGTCTGGATTCATAATGGCAACTGTTGGCTGATGAGTTGCAGCTTCTTCGTTCATTACATAGGCATACGATAAAATAATGACAATATCACCGCGTTGTACGAGACGAGCAGCTGCTCCGTTTACACAGATTACCCCGCTCCCTCTTTCTCCAGCAATTATATACGTTTCAAAGCGGGCACCATTATTATTGTTTACAATATGCACTTTTTCATTTGGTAGCATGCCAACTTCATCTAATATGTTTTGGTCAATTGTAATACTTCCAACATAATTTAAATCTGCTTCCGTTACAGTCGCACGGTGAATTTTACCGTTTAACATCATTCTTAACATTGCTTACACTTCCTTTATATCTACAAGAATATTATCGATCAAACGCGCTTTTTCAAAAAAGACAGCCGTTGCAAATAAGAGTTGGCTTGCATGCTCTGAAACTTGTTGTAATAGCGGGTATGTTACGACTTCAAAATAATCTATCTTACCAGATGTATTTTCTTCGATATGTGCTCTTCCGAGAGCGATTGCCTCATCTATATTTTTCGTTAGCTTCCAATGGTCTGTTGCTAGCGTTAGTGCTTTATATAAATGGATTGCTTCTTCACGTTCTTGTTCATTTAAAAACACATTGCGAGAACTTTTTGCAAGTCCATCTGCTTCTCGAACTGTTTGGACACGAACAATGTGTACAGGGAAATTATAGGCATGCACAAATGTTTCAATAATAGCTAGTTGCTGAGCGTCTTTTTGTCCAAAATACGCATTGGTTGGTTGGACAAGATGAAATAGTTTCGTGATTACTTTTAATACACCATCGAAATGTCCTGGTCTACTTTCTCCGCATAGTTTTGTAGAAAGCTCCCCTACTTGAATCGTAATCCCACTTTCAAATGGATACATTTCTTCGGGCGTGGGATTAAAAATAAGATCTACTCCAGCTTCTGTAGCGATTTTTAAATCGCGCTCAATATCTCGTGGGTATCTGTCTAAATCTTCATTTGGCCCAAATTGGGCAGGATTAACGAAAATGCTTGCAACGACAAAATCATTTTCTTTTCTTGCTCTATTTAATAACGCTTGATGACCTTCATGTAAATACCCCATTGTTGGCACAAGGCCGATTGTTTTATGTTTATTTGATTCAAGAATATTTTTTAACTCATCGATTGTTTGAACTGTTTGCATGAGTAATGCCTCCGTACAATTGGTTTAGTTGCTCTTCTTTCATTGTAAATGAATGCTCTAAAGCAGGGAAAATACCACTTTTTACTTCCTCTATATATTGCTGGATACCTGCTGCAATAGTCTCCCCAACATTAGCAAACTCTTTTACAAATTTCGGGATATGATGTGTGCCATATTTCACCAAATCATGAAAAACTAATACTTGACCGTCAGCTGAAGCTCCTGCTCCGATACCAATAGTTGGAATGATTAAGCCTTCCGAAACTTTTTTGGTTAACTGATGAGGTATACATTCCAAAACAATTGCGCAAGCACCTGCCTGCTCACATTTTTTGGCGTCTTCGATTAATTTTTCCGCTGCCTCGGCAGTTTTTCCTTGCACTTTATATCCGCCAAGCACACCAGCTGATTGAGGAGTTAACCCAAGATGCGCCACAACTGGGATTCCAGCAGCTGTTAACTTTTCAATAACTAACAGCACGTCATCCGCGCCTTCGACTTTTATCGCTTGAGCACCTGTTTGCTGTATCAATTGAACAGCATTTGCAAGTGTTTGGTCAAGTGAACCATGATAGGTACCAAAGGGCATATCCACCACTAAGAACGTATTCGGTGCACCTCTTCTTGTTGCTTTTCCGTGATGAATCATGTCATCCATTGTAACGAGCACAGTAGAATCGTATCCTAGCACAACCATTCCAAGTGAATCTCCCACTAATAGCATGTCTATCCCTGCTTCTTCTGCAAATTTAGCAGTCGGGTAGTCATAAGCAGTCATCATCGTTATCTTTTCCTCTTTTTTCTTCATTTCCACAAAGTTACTCGTCGTTTTCAATGAAATTCCTCCTCTTTTTAAGTGGAGAGAAAACCAACTAAAAAGCCCTTCTTTCCAAAAATGGACAGAAGGGCAGAAAATGTAAATTAAAAGGTTTTCTCCGTCCCTGTCATATGCAGATCAAGGCAGACTATTCAATTACTAGCTTGTTGAAACAGGTGCAGTTCGACAAACGATACTGCCCAACGTTTAAAGAATAACAGAAAATTGCTTGGACGTCCAAATGATTTTGCTTAATAGTTGGAACAGAAGTGCTATGCAGTAAAGATAAAAAATGTTGTAGGTTTTCGACTGTATGAATCCAACGACGGCGACACCTGGGACATTTGACAATCTTCTATAATTTAGAAATATTACTAATCTCGTGTATAACAGACTGAACGTCCTCAGGTCTTTTAATAATAAATAAATGGTCTGCTTCCTCTTCCGTTGGTGCTACCACGTCAATATTATTTGTCTCTTCCAACTGTCTTGATAGCACTACTTTGAATGTGGAAGCAGTTCTTAATATCGCTGTACTACGGTCGCTTTTCTCTATCCGCTCTATAAGTATTTGTTCAGTTAGATCAAAATACACTACGATGCATGTAAATCCGTTTTCACGAAAATGATCGAGCAATTTCAAGCGGCCTTTGCGATTACGATTTGCATTGCAAAGAATAAGATGACAATTGGTCTCTTTCACCGCATAATTGACAATCGTTTGCGTGAGCGCGTACTTAATTGTATATGTCCTTCTTTAGGCAGTAATGGTTGGTAATATGTATGAAGGAATTCAGCATGATTATCTTGATCGATCACTACTGAGTCTGGTAACTCTTTTTCTAAAGTTCTTGCAAATGTAGTTTTTCCGCTATGCGTAAGTCCGACAGTCATAATTATGAGTCTCTGCATGAAAGTTTCTCCATTCTTCACAATTTAGATTAACCTTTTTAACTTGCTTAATTCTATTACTTATACACACTTATCCTTGAATCTTACCATAAGAGCAGTTTTTCAAAATTGTTTATCCGAGAGGATATGGTCAATTCTTAAAAGCAGACTCCAAATGCCTAGAAATGAGTTATATTGGTGAATGAATAGTTTTATGTGGTGCTCGAGATAGGATATGTGGTTGTCAGACAGAGTTATGTGGTACTCACAAACAGTTATGTGGCACTCGTATATATTTTATGAAAAAAAGCTCCTGAAATCGCATTTTCAGGAGCTTAATCTATTTATTTGTTCATCAAATGGATATCCGCTGAGTAGATACCACGAATTTCGCCATTATCCAGTTTGAGCTCTAGGACGCCATCATTTGTGATGCCCATTGCTACACCTTCTAATGTTTCGCGTAGCAAGTTGGCACGAATTCGTTTTCCGATGGTGCAGTTGTAACTTTCCCAAAGTAATTTAATCGGTTCGAAGCCTTTTTCTACATATATTTCAGCGTACTTTTCCAAATAATATAATATTTTAGCTACCAGTTCCGCACGGTTCACTTCTTGTCCAGATTCTATTTTTAAAGAAGTGGCAATCGATTGGATAGATTCGTCAAATGTCTCTAAATCTTGATTGACATTGACGCCAATGCCTATAATTATCGCTTGTACACGATCCATATCTGCTTGTAGTTCGGTTAAAATGCCCGTCACTTTTTTGCCATTGATCAATAAATCATTCGGCCATTTGATAGCTGGAGTGCAGTCTGTTAAATCTTCAATTGCCAGCGTAATTGCTACAGCAGAAACGAGCGTAAATTGGGCTGCAAATTGAGGGCTGATTTCTGGGCGAATGATAACGCTCATCCATATTCCTTTATTTGCAGAAGAATCCCACGGACGTTCTAGTCTTCCCCGTCCAGCTGTTTGCTGTTCGGTAATAATGACTGTTCCATGCGGTGCTTGCTCACTTGCTTTTTCGGTTGCAATTGTTTGAGTCGATTCACAGACCGGATAATAGACTATATTTCTTCCGATCGTTTTCGTTTCTAAATAAGATGTGATTCGTTCTTGCGATACAATATCTGGAATTGACTGCAAAATATATCCTTTTTTCTTAATCGCTTCAATTACATACCCATCTTCTTCGATGCTTTTTAAGTGCTTCCAAATCATAGTACGTGAAATATTCAATTCATTGGCCAATTTCTGACCTGAGATTGGTTCACCATTAGCACTTACAAGTTGGGAAAGTATCTTTTCTTTTATGGACATATTCACGAAAAAATCATTCCTTTATATAACAATATTGTCATTATTGATTAAGGGATATTAAACTATGAGCTAATGCCAATTCTTAATATATTCAATCATAAGCTGTAAAACAGAAAGTACATGGAATATTAAAGTATAGCCAGTCATACATTTAATCAAAGCTGTTGATTGTAATAGATAGCAATGTATTACAGGGGGAAATCGCTATGAGCCTTGAATTTGTTTCACTGGCACCAACGTTATTTCAAGTATTTAAAACAGGAGAGCCGAATCCAAAAAAAGTTAAGCGGATTATTTATGGACAAACTACATCAGACGCAAATGGTATAGCTACACTTTATATTACAGACAATGGATTAGCAAATGGTAATCCATTATTAACAACTATTGACTATGCAGTATCAAGTGTATATTCTACTAATCCTTCGACAAATGCAAGACCGAGAGTCCAAATGCGCGAGAAAAATGTTGCTGCAAAATATGTCTCTGCAAATGTTACAAACATTAGTGGGGTAACAGTGCTTGGTATT
Source organism: Psychrobacillus sp. NPDC096389 (assembly GCF_044762855.1). Taxonomy (NCBI): domain Bacteria; kingdom Bacillati; phylum Bacillota; class Bacilli; order Caryophanales; family Bacillaceae; genus Psychrobacillus; species Psychrobacillus sp. NPDC096389. The sequence continues at coordinate 36,879 of NZ_JBIWFB010000012.1, forward strand.
AATGTATTAGGTTCAGAAAATCCAGTGAGTGGAATTGTTGTAGATTTTATGATTATAGGCAGTTTCAATAGTTAAATTATGCACAAGCAAGTGACGTATAGACGATTGTTTCTAATTTAATCGCTTTTCGGTCACTTGCTCCATTATACATACGATTAATAGTCGACATTGATATACTCACTTAAAAACCATTCTTGTATCATTTTTCTATCGTTCTTTAGCTTACCAGCTACGATTCCTAAAGTTATTTTTTCCATCGCTTCCCTAATCCATGGACCTCTTTTTTTCTGTGTCCACTTCATTAAATCATTGCCATTTACGACAATGTCTTTGACCGATGAAATGGGAATAGCAGCTTTTGCTTGCTTAATTTGTTCTGGGGTGTATGAGGTATCAATTTTCTTCAGTTCTTTTGCATAGCTCGTTGCGGCTATGAGTACATCTTCTGTAAACTGAAAATAATTATAGGGACTCCAATACCCTTTAGCTAGTTGATCTACTGCTGCTACTATATGTTTCACATGTGCTTTTTCTGCATTCGAACATTTATAAAAGGAAAGCATTGGTCCCAAATCAGTTGAAGACTGCATAAGCGCAAAATATGCCCATCCATTTGCAGTATTTCCGAAGCTTGAAAATCTTTCCCAGCTATCACGATACGTTGTCCAATCACCTTGGAAATTGTCTGCTAAATAACTAGAAACAAATAAATGCATACCATTTCCAACATAATCACTTATCCAAATTTTCTCCAGCTCTACTTTTACCCTTTCCATCGAAACATGGGCAATTAGGTGATGAAGCGATTGAATGGCTTCCATCGTATCCACATGTAAGGAATAGTTCAACTGTGCGGAAAAACGGATCGCTCGCAGCATGCGAAGGGCATCTTCGGAAAAACGTTGGTGTGGGTCTCCAACAGCCCGTATTACTTCCTTTTCAATATCTTCCCTACCACCAAAATAATCAATGAGCTCATCTGTTTTAGTTAGCGCCATTGCATTCATCGTGAAATCACGTCTTTGTAAATCTTCCGCAAGCGAGCGAACAAATGTAACTGCGTCTGGTCTTCGAAAGTCAGTGTAAGTGGCTTCTGAACGAAACGTCGTTACTTCAATCGTCTCTTTTAATACGACTAGAACAGTCCCATGTTCAATTCCGACATCAATGGTGTGAGGAAATAACCGTTTGACCTCATTCGGTGTGGCATTTGTTGTCACGTCCACATCATTTGCATGTTGATGCCTTACAAAATCACGGACTGCACCTCCCACAACATATGCTTCAAAACCAGCATTTTCAAGTGTTTCGATTACTTTATAAGCTTCTGGCCACCGATTTTTCATCATATTATTTCTTCGCCACTCTTTCGTACATCGCTTCGTACTGTTCTACAATTTTTTTCGAACTAAATCGTTCCTCGATAAACATTAACGAAGTTTCGACCATTTGTTTATGTAAAATAGGATCTTGTAATAATTGAATCCCATATTCCGCTACTTTTTTAGTATCACCAAGCTCGACTAAATAGCCATTTTCCCCGTGCGAGATCACTTCAGGGATGCCACCGACATTTGTGCCAATGCATGGTACTTCACAAGCCATTGCTTCTAACAATACTAATCCGAATGATTCTTTTTGCGAAAGCAGTAGCATTAGATCCGAAATGGCATATAGTTCGGACAAGTTGTCTTGTTTACCAAGAAATAGTATATCTTCTTCAATCGAAGTTCCTCGAACATATTCCATTACTGGATGTTTTTCAGGACCATCGCCTACTAAAAGAAGTTTTGCTGGCATCTCTTTTCGAATCAATTCAAAACTTTTCACGATATCTGGAACCCGTTTCACTTTCCTGAAATTAGAAACATGGATGACTACTTTTTCATCCGGCGCAATTCCTAATAATTCCTTTAAATTACCAGCATCTTTTTTGTAGTATTCTTGTTCATCTACAAAGTTATAGATGGTTTCTATCTCTTGTTGTGGTGCGATTAATTCCATCGTTTGATTTACTAATGAATGTGAAACTGCTGTAACGATATCGGATTTTTCGATTCCATAGCGGATAGCACCGGAAAGGGCTGAATCATCCCCTAATACGGTAATATCTGTTCCATGCAAAGTTGTCACAATGCCTATATCGGATTTGGCCATATCTTTCGCTAGAATAGCACATACTGCATGTGGCATAGCATAATGCACATGCAGTACGTCTAACCCTTCATCTATAATCACTTCTGCCATTTTATTTGCTAAAGCAATATCATACGGAGCATATTGGAAAACAGAATAACTATTTACTTCTACTTGATGAAACGTAATGGATGGATACATTTTGTTTAAACGAAAAGGCATACTTGAGGTGATGAAATGTATTTCATGTCCCTTTTCCGCAAGCATTTTACCAAGTTCGGTGGCAATTACACCTGATCCTCCAACTGATGGATAGCATGTAATCCCAATTTTCAATTTACGCATACGATCACTTCCTTAACGAGCGCGTCTTTCTTCCAATAAACGCCAATCTAAAAATCCTTCTTCAATACCTTTTAATAAAATTTCCGCTGTTCCCATATTCGTTGCAAGTGGAATTTGGTATACATCGCATAAACGAATGAGTGCAGTTACGTCTGGTTCATGTGGCTGTGCAGTTAAAGGATCTCTGAAAAAGATGACCATATCCATTTCATTGTTGGCAATTGCCGAACCAATTTGTTGGTCCCCGCCTAGTGGACCCGATTTATATCTAAATACGGATAATCCAACTTCATTTATAATGCGCGTTCCCGTCGTACCTGTTGCAAATAATTCATGATCTTCCAAAATAGATTTATACGCCGTTACAAATTGGACTAAATCTTCTTTCTTCTTGTCATGCGCTACTAATGCAATTCTCATTATAGCTTCACTCCTATAAAATAATCTCTTCTAAGCCGTATATTAGCGTATTTCGTTTCATTATTTCATGAATCGATAAGACGATACCCGGCATGAATGACGCACGGTTAAACGAATCGTGACGAATTGTGAGAAGTTGTCCATCGCCACCAAGTAATACTTGTTGATGTGCAACTAAACCAGGTAAACGAACGCTATGTATATGCATCCCTTCTAAATTGGCTCCTCTTGCACCAGCAAATATTTCTTCCTCATCCGGATGCCCTTGTTCAAATGGATTTCTTGTGTCTTGAATCATTTGGGCCGTTTTAATCGCCGTGCCTGATGGAGCATCGACTTTGCGATCATGATGCATTTCAATTATTTCTACATCCGGCAAATATTTTGCTGCAGTTTGAGAGAATTTCATCATCAAAACTGCACCGATGGAAAAATTAGGAGCGATAATACAACCGACCTGTTTTTCTTCCACTTTCGTGCGTATCTCATCTAATTGTAAATCAGTGAAGCCCGTAGTACCAATAACTGGTCTTACCCCATATTGTAGAGCTGTCATAGCATGATCATAAACAGCCGTAGGGATAGTCAAATCAACTAATACATCCGGCTCCGTTTGTTCGATTAATTCTTCTAGAGAAGTGAAAATAGGAATATTATCGCCCAAATATTCTTCCTCTTTTTTATGATCTAATAATCCTACTAAAAGAAATTCCTCGTTCTTAATAACCGTTGCCACTGCTTCTTTTCCCATTCTACCTCTTGGTCCTGCAATTGCTACTTTGATCACCATAGTTAGTCCTCCTTTTTCGTCCATCGATCTTTATCACGTGTATTGTATTTATGCAATACGTTTTGTAAGGATGTTTGTAAATCTATTCCTTCTGCATTTGCCAAACATATTAGCACAAAAAAGAAATCTCCCAATTCATCTGCAAGTTCTTTGTCTACTTCTGTATGCTTCTTTTTCTTCGTGCCATACTTATGTTGAACTTCTCGGGAAAGTTCTCCTAGTTCTTCCGTTAATCTTGCTAAAAGTTCCATTGGAGGAAAGTATCCTTCTTTAAATTGACTTATGTATGCATCTACTTCATGCTGAAGTTCAGATAATGTTTTATTTTCCGACATATTTCTCACTCTCCTCCCTTCATCGTAATAAATTTATACACCAGTTGTCAAAAACAATTAAATAAAAGATAATAACTTTAGTATGGACTATAAAAAGGGGTGGAACAATGGGGCTAGGCTTAAAAATTAAAAATATCATCATGATTATAATAGGATCCGCTATTTATAGTTTTGGTTTTGTTCATTTTAATATGCAAAATGAGCTTGGAGAAGGCGGTTTTGCTGGTATTACGTTAATCCTGTATTTCGTTTTCAAATGGGATGTTGCTTTAATGAACCTTCTATTAAACATTCCAATGTTTATCATTGGATGGAAACTTTTAGGTAGGAAAGTATTTGCCTATACGATAATCGGTACCGTAGCTGTCTCTGTATTTTTAAAAATATTTCATATGTATGAGACACAAATCGGGTTACAAGATGATATGTTCCTTGTTTCTTTATTTGCAGGGGTATTCGTTGGTGTTGGTTTAGGAATTATTTTTAGATTTGGTGGAACTACAGGTGGCGTAGATATTATCGCAAGACTTGGTCAAAAGTATCTTGGCTGGAGTATGGGAAAAACGATGTTCATGTTCGATGCGATTGTCATTTTCCTATCTTGGCTCACGTTTTTAGATATTAGATCGGTTATGTATACACTGGTGGCAGTTTTTGTCGGAGCACGCGTAATCGATTTCGTACAGGAAGGTGGTTATGCGGCGCGTGGAGCGTTTATCATCTCTGAACATCAAGATGCAATTGCCAACCGTATAACGAACGAAATGGATCGTGGAGTGACGGTGTTAAAAGGATATGGACATTATACGAAGAAAGAACGCGAGATTTTATATTGTGTTATTGCTAAAAATGAGATCGTCCGCCTTAAATCGATTATCACTGCAGTTGACCCACATGCCTTTGTATCGGTAACGGAAACGAATGATGTGATGGGTGAAGGATTCACGCTTGATGAGGAGAAAAGGCCGATTGATTAAGAAAAGGTGTTAGAACCCTCTAAATACAAAACCTGTTATGTATCGTTTTCGGAGGACTTTGGACAGACTTATCGCTAAAAAAATCACCGTTTCATTTTTGGGAGAGGCTGGCCGTGACTTTAGTCACGACCAGCCTCTCTTTTATCGGTAATCTTTTGGCTTTTTCCTGTCCATCGCCCTCCATCAACAATATCTAAAAGATTAAGACTAAGACCCTCTTTGAATATGAGAGAAAAGATACTTTCCAATCCATACAAAAAGCTCTCGAAGATGCAATTTCGAGAGCTCATTGCTTCTTTATACAGTGAATACTAGCTATTCTTCTTCGGTGTCACTTTTAGAAATAAAGATTGTTCGAAAAGAAATGCATACTCTTTTCAGTAATACTATTGCGTGAATTTTTAATGCATTACAACTATGAATTATTAATATACGTTAACGGATAGTCGTATCTTTATAGAAAGTTTCATTGCTATTAGAAAGTGTAGAGGTGGAAATACTATAAAGAAGGCCAGAGCAGCCAAAATTGCATCTTTGGCTGCTTACTTTATTATTAGGAAGTTGTATATTCTTTGGTTCTCAAAAGCTTTGGAACTTCAATTACTTGTACTTTTGGAGTACGACGGACGAACGATTACAACATGATTACCAAAAAATGTGGAGGGAGGCGACAAGGTCGCCTCCCTCCACATTATGAAATCTCGGTAATATGTTGAGCTCGTTCAGTCCAAAGTAATCCAAAAGTAGATACACATTAAGTGCCCGTTTATTCCAAGTGTATGTTATTTCTCAAAAAGGATTGCTCCAAATACACGGAACAATCCTTTCCTTAATTGTTAATCGTCTCTAGACATTCCTGTATAAATTAATACTAAACGTAGTAATTCAAGTACAGCTACTGCTGCAGCTGCGACGTATGTTAAAGCAGCGGCACTTAATACTTTCTTTGCATGACGTTCTTCTTCGTTTCGAATAACACCTAACGATACCATTTGGTCCATTGCACGATTAGAGGCGTTAAATTCTACTGGAAGTGTAACAATTTGGAACACTACACCTGCAGCAAGTAACACAATACCTAATAGTAACAAGTTACTCATAGAAGCAAAGATACCAATCATGACGAAAATCCAAGATGCGTTGGAAGATATATTCGCAATCGGCACTAGTTTATGACGTAAAGTTAAAAAGGAATAAGCTTCTTTATGTTGAATCGCATGTCCTACCTCATGTGCCGCAATAGCTGATCCTGCTACAGATGCTTCATGATAATTATGCGAAGATAATGCGACAATTTTAGTCATTGGGTTGTAATGGTCACTTAAAAAACCGCTACTTTCCACTACTTTCACATCATATAAACCATTTGCGTCTAAAATAGTTCTTGCTACTTGTGCACCTGTCATACCTGAAGTGGAGCGTACTTTTGAATACTTTTTATACGTTCTTTTGACTTTCATTTGTGCATATATAGGCAATAACAAAATTATCGCAAAATATATGATAAAAGAAACCACCAATCATTTCCCCTTTCTTATCTATAATTATTATTTTAATAGGTTATCCAATCACATTCAACTAATTCGCTTTGACCTTTTTTGATGAACTAAAATTGCGATGCTAATACACGCAATGGACAACCAAAATGTGAAATAGCCAATTTGACTGGCATATTCGCTCAAACTACGATATATAGGCATTTGACCAAATACATAGTCTATGACATCGTTATGCAATGTCCAGACTGCTGCGATAAAAATATGTACGAATGTAAATCGGTAGAATGGTATATAAAGTACAGCCTGTAGTGCCATGGCAAAATGAGAAATGACGAGCATCCATCCCATCCAACCTATGGAGCCGGTCTCGATATATGTACAGATATTCATGACAACTGCCCATACACCATATTTAACCAATGTAATAAGCGCAAGTGTTTCTATTAACTTCCAGTTTTTCTTTAGTAGCCATCCAAGTAATGCAATAGTAAAAAATAAACTTGCTGTTGGACTATCCGGAACAAACAAAAGAAATTTAGGCTCCGTAACGGAGAGTTGGCTCTCATACCAAATATAACCATAAATCGTCCCGAGTAAATTCACTACGAACAACAACCACATAAATGACTTATTAAAGAGCACTAACTTCCCGTACGTTATTAATTCTTTCATAGAAACGCTCCTTCAAAAGGTAAGTAAAAAAGAGAGCCAGTTGCCTGACTCTCTTTACTTTTATTATGTCTAGCTAGTTATTCCGCTGGTTGAAGCGTTGTAATAAACTCAGCTAGTTTGTGAAGCTCTTCTTCAGTTCCTTGGTATGTGCCACCAGGCATTCCACCTAAACCTTCATGCGCAATGTTAACGATTTCATCAGCAGTATAGTCTAACCCGATTAACGGCTTACCTAAACCACCTTCGAATGCGTTACCATGACAGCCGATACAAGACGATGCTTGATACAGCTCATAGCCTTCTGAAGTTTCGTCGAATTCTACAGAAACTTCTTCTTTAATCTCTCCGTATGCTTTAGCAGCTTCCCAATCGTGGTTTACAACAGATTCCCAAGTTAAGAAAATCATTGCAGCAATTGCTAAAAGCATAAAACCAGTTGGTAAAGGACGTTTAAATGGACGTCTTTCTTTACTAGTATCTAAGAATGGTACTAATAGAAGTGCACCAAAAGCTAGACCTGGCATAATGATTGCTCCGATAATGTTAAATGGTCCTGATGCAAATTCATATTTTAATAACTGATACAAGAATAAGAAATACCAGTCTGGTACCGGAATATAACCTGTGTCCGCTGGATCGGCTGGACGTTCAAGTGGAGACGGATGTGCAACAGTTAGTACTAGATAACCTACTAAGAAAACAGCACCGACTAACCATTCCTTCAATAAAAAGTCTGGCCAGAAAGCTTCTGTTTTACCTGGATACTCAGAATAGTCTTTCGGAGTTTTCTTCGGTCTGCTAGCTGGATCTGTAACACGAGAGTCACCAACAAATTTCATACCTTTACCGCGATGCATAATGTCCCCTCCTTTTAAGAATTATCTGTTCCACTTACCCATTATAGTGGACCAGAAATACCTTGACGACGAATCATGATAAAGTGAGCCGCAAGTAAACCAAATAATGCAGCTGGTAAGAAGAACACATGAATCGCAAAGAATCTTGTTAATGTTTGTGCACCGATGATATGCTCATCACCAGCAAGTAACGTTTTGATCATTCCACCAATAAATGGAACAGATGCAGCAATTTCAATACCTACTTTTGTTGCGAACAATGCTTTCATGTCCCAAGGTAGTAAGTATCCCGTAAATCCTAAACCTAACATAACAGCGAAGATTAATACTCCGACCATCCAGTTTAGTTCACGAGGTTTTTTATAAGAACCAGTAAAGAATACACGTAATGTATGTAAGAACATCATAACAATAACAAGTGACGCTCCCCAGTGATGCATCCCACGCACGATTTCACCGAATGCTACTTCGTTTTGAAGATAGTATACAGATTCCCATGCATTTTCAATATCTGGTACATAATACATAGTTAAGAACATACCGGATAAGATTTGAATAACTGTAATGAAGAACGTTAATCCTCCGAAACAATAAACAAATGCAGAGAAATGGTGTGCAGGGTTTACGTGTTCTGGTACTTCGTGGTCTGCGATATCACGCCATATTGGTGTAATATCTAGACGTTCATCCACCCAATCATAGATTTTATTAAGCACTGATGTCGTACCCCCTTACTTTTAAACTAATGTGTTAGGTATAGCTTTTCCAATTTCCAAGAAACCGTCATTTTCACGAATTTCAAATTGATCCAACGGACCTAGAGGTGGTGTTTTTGGAACGTTCTGTCCGTTTTTCTCGTAACGACCTGCGTGACATGGACAGAAGAATTGATTTTTGTGAGCTGGGTCACCTTCCCAGTTTACCGTACATCCTAAATGCTTACATACAGGAGAAAGTGCGATAATTTGATCTCCTTCTTTATAAACCCATGCAGCATTTGTAATATCAGACTTGTACCATGCATCCACCTGTTCAAAAGTGAAGTCTACACGTTGTGGAACGTCCGTAATATCGGCAATTTTCTTCTCCGTTAGGACAAAATCTCCACCTTCTGATTTTTGCAATACAGGGTCTATTGCAAAACGTACCATCGGCATGAGCATTCCTGCTGCCATGAAACCGCCAACACCTGTTAGTGTATAACTTAGAAATTGACGTCTTGATACTTTATTGTTACTCATCCTTTTCCCCCCTCTTACTTAAAGGTCAGTCCAATGGACATACTTGCTTGAAATAATAATACTAGGACATATCCATGATATATCAATAAAAAAGGAAGGTCAATATTCCTTTGACATGAATTATGAACTTTGTGAACAAATCTTGCAACAATTTGTCACTAATTCGCCCATTTTTTCGCAAAAATCGGAATTAGTTGTCGTAGCTGATCTTCTAACACAGAATTTCTCATTTTTTGATCCATCGAATCTAGTGGAACGGATGGTGTCCAAATCACATCATGTTCGCCATCCATAGTGCTCCACTCCCGATCAGAAGTCACAAAGAATATGTATTTAAAATCCGCTTTTACTAGTTCTTCTTTCCATATTTCAAGCAATGACTGCTTGTCCTGGCTAGTTGTATAAGAGAAGGAAGGAAATAAAACAATCCTTCCTTTAAACTGATTTTCAATTAAATTGGCCAATGATAATGTAAAATCGGCTGCTGAGGCAGCAAATGGAAAGCCCTGCTCCGAACCATCTATGACAATTAGTGGGATGACTGCTGTATCTATATATTCTTTTTGTGCTTGAAATACTGCGCTATCTTTTCCGTTCCAATGCATGGGCTATCTCTCCTAATTTCCTCTATGTTGTAGTTGTTTCCATAATGCTGAAAGCTCTAGAAACTTTTCCTTATTATTTTCATCAATTGCTTCATCAATTTGCTTTTTTAGTTGTTCCACTTGAAATGAATGAAGACTTTCCGCTAACATATCTTCTGCGATTCGTTTATCTTTTTCACTAATATGCAAATACTTTGGCATAAAAGGATTTTCTTCTAGAACCGCTAAGTATTCTGGGCTTGGAGGGAGCATTTGAAAGTTCAATTGAATGTACATATCTTCTTCTGGGTGTAAACGCAAATCATGAAATGACTTTTCTGCATCGGCCGTCATCACGCTTCCTTTGTAAAAGCGAAAAGGAATACCAGATGATGTTGTAACCGACATAATCATCGCACGCGGGCAATAATGTGCTTCCTCCACAAAATGGACGTTATTCAACAATGTTTCGTGACTAATCAAGTAATTCAAAATCCAGACGCACTCTCTTCTTTTCATTTGATACTTTTTTAAAAACCAGCGAACAAATTCTTTTTTCTCCCCAACTGAAACAGAAGCAGTCACGTAACCTCTCCTTCCTTTTTTTATTCCACTAAGTCGAACCATGTACTATTTTCAGGCTGTAATTTTTGCAATATCGCTACTACTTCTAGTGCTTCGTCTCGCTTTCCTTCTTCAAGCAGGAAATAGACATACTGTTCTAAAAATGTAGCATCTTCTTTATGTTCAGTATATGCTAGTTTATAAAATGCATATGCTTCATCGTACAATTCTAAACGCTCATATGCTCGAGCTATAAATGGATACATAGAAGACCACTCAAAGTGTTGCTCTTTCAACGTTTCATACAGTTCGATTAACTCCTCATCCATCTCTTCTGTGGAAAATAAAGACGAAAGAATAAAAATCGCATCCATATATTCTGGGTCTAATACAATTGCTTCTCGTAAAAATGATTCCGCTTCTTTCACTCTACCCAATTTAAGCGATATTTTACCTGCAAATAAATAATATTCTTTTTCGAATTCATCTCGGGCAATTCCATCCGTTATCGCTTTCAATGCCTCTTCATTTTTTTCAAGCATCGCATACGTTTCCGCCAGCAACATATAGCCCGAAAAATAATCTGGATCGATTTCCAGCAAGCTTTCTAAATGCTTGGCTGCTGTTTCATAATGTTGCACTTGGAAAGATGCATATGCTGCGTGGAATAATACATCTGGTGCCACTTCTTTGCGTAGTGCAACCTCATAGTAGGGAATGGCTTCTTCATATGCTGCCCCTGCACTATAAATTTCTGCTAGCTTTAATGATAAATCCACAGCCGGAATAGCGTCTTTTACTGGGATCAAGTCTTCCATTATTCTAGCAGCTTCTAAATATCTACCAGTTTCCAGTAATAGTTCGCCTTTTGCGTAAAGAAGTAATGGCTCATTTGGCATAATACTAATTGCTTCATTAATCTTTTGCTCTGCCACTTCATATAGCCCAATCATTTGATAATAGTCTGCTAATGTTAGAAGTGCTTGCGGGTATGCATCACTCGATTTTTCGACTGTTGTAAGCAATTCAAGTGCCGCATCTTCTTTGTCCATTTCTAAGTAAAGTTGCGCTTGGTCGATTTTCAACTGATTTTCTTCTGGGAATAAATAGTGTAAATGATCTAATACTTGCACTGCTTGTTGTAAAAAACCATATTGGGCTAATAAATCCGCCAGTTCATATTGCTCATCTGGGTTCCCTTCTAATAAGAACGCATCTAAAAGTTCGCCCAATTTGTCGATATCTCCTTCTTCCATTGCTCGGATAAAAGGCATCATTTTTTCCATATCATCACCATACTTTCTCTATGTCTTTATCGTACAAGAACATTTCATTATGAACAAGAAAAAAACTCTCCAATTTGATGGAGAGCATTGAAAAGTGTTACTCAAATAAGTTGTTTAGTAAAAAATTGCATATGCAGGAGCGGTGGTTGATCACTTCCATGCAGAATGGAGGTGATCTTATGACAACCTTTGAAATAATAAGCTTATTAATTCAAATAGCGATTATTATTCAGTTAAGAATAATCTAGTGCTTTTTTATAGCTTGAATTGTTTTACGATTACTTGTAAATCTTCTGCCATATTAGACAAACTAGTAGCAGAAGCTGTAATTTCTTCCATAGAGGCAAGTTGTTCTTCGGAAGCGGAAGCTACGTTTTGCGTGTTGGAAGCGGAGTACTGCGCTATATTTGCCATTTCTTCGATCGATGCGCTCACTTCTTCTACGCTCGCGGACATTTCTTCCGTAATAGCGGAAACTTCTTGAATTTGAGCGGTAACTTGCTCAATAGAAAGTAAAATCTTCTCAAAACGCATTCCCGTTTCATCTACGATCACTTTTCCTGCTGCTACTTCTTTTGTACCGACTTCCATTACGTTTACTGCTTCTGCTGTATCGGTTTGAATTTGATTTATTAATCCTGCTATTTGGTCCGCAGAGTCTCGGGACTGTTCTGCAAGTTTACGAACTTCATCCGCAACTACCGCAAATCCTTGTCCATGTTCTCCAGCACGAGCTGCCTCTATTGCTGCATTAAGAGCCAATAAATTTGTTTGGTCTGCTATTCCAGTGATAACTTCGATAATATTGCCAATTTCCTGAGAAAGATTGCCTAATTTTTTTATACCTAAAGCAGATTCTGCTACTGCATTGTGGATAGCGTCCATTTGACGAATCATTTGTTGAAGTGATTCATTGCCCAAGTTTGCTTCTTTGTTCGTTTGAATTGCCGATTCGGAAACCGTGGATGAAGTTTCGGCTACTTGTTGAATTCCAATAGCCATTTCTTTCATAGCTTCCGAAGATTCGTTGGCAGAAATAACTTGTGTTTCTGAACCACTTGCCACTGCCTGTAAAGAAGTTACAATCTGTTCGGTCGCCTCAGATGTCTGTTCCGCACTTGCAGTTAGCTCCTCTGCGGAAGATGCTACATGATTCGAGTTCATACTCACTTGTTCAATTACCGTACGTAGATTTTCAGCCATCATATTAAAGGAACCGACTAAGTCCCCAATTTCATCTTTGTTTTTCACCTTAACCATATCTATTGAAAGATCACCGTCCGCCATTCTTTTCGCCGAGTTGGCTAGTGCAACAACTGGTTTGGAGATAAGACGCCCTATTATAATTGCAATTGCTACTCCAACAACAACAGCAATAATCCCTATTACTAATACAAGCCTAATTGTATCTTGTACTTTTACACTGTTGTCAGCACTACCATTGACTAGTAAATCATTTTGAAAACTTGAAAGTTTAGCTACTGCCGCGTCAAGTTTGACCAAAATATCTCTACCTTCCGAAGAAACAAGCCTTTCGTATTCATTCGTTTTGTTTTGCTTTTTAAGATTAAATACCTTCTCCGTGAATTGTGCGTACTCCGCTTGAACCTGATGGATATCTTCTAACATCTTAATTGCTTCTGGAAGCTTAAACTTAGCTAATAAAGCATCATATGCTTTATTATAGTTAGAGACAGCGGTAGTATGATCTTCAAGAGATTTATTATCTCCTACTATCAGATACCCTCTCATCGCAATAATTTCTTGTTTGACCGCCACTTGTAACTGGCTAATTTCTACAGCTTTCATTGCTTTATCTTCTACTAAGTCAGTATATGAATTATTGACAGCTGTAATTTGGCTGTAGCTAATCCCAATCATAATGACTAATAATAGTAAAACTGCAGAAAATCCGACTAGCAGTTTTTTGTTAATTGTCCATTTCATATAAAAACTCCTTAACCCCTTTTTATTTTTTTCACTCATTCAAACTTATTGTCTACTAATTGTGTCTAAATTAGCGAAAATATACCTATATAAAAATAGCATATAGAACTATAAAAAGAAAGGTGATTTACATTTTTTTAATAAATAATCATAGTTTTAAGATGTATCATATCAAATCGGTAATATTTATCTTTCACTGTAATTTGGTGCAAAATCAATTTTATGTCTGAAAAAGTAAAAATGTACTAAAAATAAAAACAGACCAAGAGACGAATTTCTTCGTCCTTGGTCTGTAGAGATATATTTATTTACTAATTCGCACGCTGTCCAATTGCTCAAAGAAGTTCGGATAGGAAACTGCAATGCAAGCAGGATCATCTAGCGCAATGCCACTTGATGTAATGAGTGATGCGATTGCCCCCATCATGCCAATACGATGGTCACCATATGTCTTAAACTCGCCGCCATGCAGAGGAGTCGGTCCTTCAATAATCATCCCGTCTTCTGTAGCAGTAATATTGGCACCGAGTTTCTTTAATTCATTGACGACTGCATCAATTCGATTCGTTTCTTTTACTTTTAACTCTTCTGCGTTTTTAATGACTGTTTTACCTTCCGCTTGAGTCGCGAGTAAAGCAATGATCGGAATTTCATCGATCAACCGGGGAATTAAATCTCCGCCGATTTCTGTGCCTTTTAGGGAAGATGTCTCGATTTCAATCGTTCCCATTTCTTCATGGCTCGTATTTTCCGACATGTTGATCGATAAATTTGCCCCCATTGCTTGAAGCACATCGATAATGCCTGTTCTCGTTTCGTTTAAGCCGACATTGGTTAAGATCAGTTTGCTATTAGGAACAATTGCTCCCGCGGCTAAAAAGAATGCTGCAGAAGAAATATCACCTGGTACGACGACATGAGTTCCAGCAAGTTTTTGGCCGCCTTGCAATCGGATTGTTTTGTTTCGGACTTTAATGTCTGCTCCGAAATGTTGGAGCATTTTTTCTGTATGATCGCGAGAGGTTTCTATTTCTTGAATAATCGTTTCTCCTTGTGCATGTAGGGCAGCAAATAAAATAGCAGACTTCACTTGTGCACTCGCAACAGGCATTTGGTAATGAATAGACGCTAAATTTGTTCCTTCCACCGCAATTGGCGTAAATTGTCCATTTTCTCGACCAATTAACTTCGCGCCCATTTGCTTTAACGGATCTGTTACTCGTTTCATCGGTCTCTTTTGAATCGACTCGTCACCAATGAGAACAGATGACACGTTGGAACCTGCGAGAATTCCAAGCATAAGGCGTGTTGTCGTACCAGAGTTACCAGTATATAAAATCTCGTTAGGCTCTTTCCACGCTTGAATGCCGTTACTCTCGATATGAACATTTTCTTCTTCTACCATAATTTCGACACCAAGCTTTTGGAAGCAGTCAATCGTCGCTAGGCAATCATCACTTAGTAAGAAGCCTTCCACCGTAGTGGTACCTTCAGCCATTGCTCCAAACATAATAGAGCGATGGGATACAGACTTGTCTCCAGGAATTCGCAAAGTTCCTTGTAAGGAAGGCTGTTTGTAGTCCAATACTTTACTCGTCATCCTTCTTCCTCCTTAAGAAATATACGTGTCAAATGTCGTGTTTTTGGCAATGCATTGGACCGCTTTCGCACGATCTTCTGTCGTTTGAAAACTAATGACCAAAATTCCAAAAACGTCTACGCGGGTTTCCACAATTCGCAAATTCGTAATACTAATACTGTCTTTGGCTAAGTAGCCTGTAATTTCTGAAATAACCCCTGGATAATCAGGAACATCGACATACAAATCAAATACAGAAAACATCGCCCCTTGTGCGGTGATCGGCAGTTCATCTCGCACTTGTTTGGCCGTTTGAAAATAATTTTCAATATCTTCTTCATCTGCGTGAAGCAATAGATTTTGCAGATTAATCATCTCTTCTGTCCACATTTGCAATTGATCACTAAGTTCCTGGCGATTTTGAACGGTTATATCCCGCCACATAATTGGATTTGCCGAAGCGATACGCGTTAAATCGCGGAACCCCCCTGCTGCAAGTTGTTTTGTGAATGGAAATTTTTCATTTTCCCCTGCCAGTTGGTGCACTAATGATGCCGCAACTAGATGTGGAAAGTGACTGACAACTGCCGTCATATGGTCATGTTCTTCTGCATTCACTTGGACGATTTTCGCTTTTGTTACTTGCAATAAATTCGTCAGTATCGCAACGATTTCTTTATCTTCATCTGGAAATGGAGTTAGCAAATAGTAGGCATTTTCAAAGAGATGCGCTCTAGCTGCCTCAACCCCACTTTTATGCGAGCCGGCCATTGGATGACCGCCGATAAACGTAATGCCTCGCTCTTTTAATGTGCGTGCTGCTTTCATTATTTCATTTTTTGTACTGCCCGTATCAGTCACTATAACTTGGTCTTTTAGGTTCCAGGTCGATAACTCGTTCATCAGACGAATCGTTTCATTGACAGGAGTAGCAAAAACGATAACATCTGCAATTTCAGCCGCCTCTTTTATATGAACTGCCATTTCATCAATAACACCTATTCTTTTCGCTGTTCGAAGTGATGGTGCATGGGCGTCATAACCGATTATTGTCACATGTTCGTTCCGCTTTAAACCAAGGGCAAGTGAGCCTCCTATTAGACCAAGCCCAATGATGAAAATCGTTTGTTTCATTACAAAACGCCTTCCTCTTTTAACACTTCATCTAATTTTTGTAGTAATTCTGTGTTTTGTGCCTCTGTTCCAATAGTGATTCGAAGATAACCTGGTTTCCCAAGTGCATTTCCGCTTCGAACGATAAAACCACGTTTCATCAATCCTTGGAACACTGCGTCACTATCTGCTTTCACTTCCATGAACACAAAGTTTGTGTGAGAAGGATAGAAATGGAGATTACGCTGCGCACAGTATGCTTCATATTGTGCTTTTCCAGCATTATTTTTTTCCCTACACGATTCGATAAACGCTTGGTCTTCTAAGCCGATAATCGCTACGGATTGGCTTAATACTGTGTTATTAAATGGTTCACGTGTTGGCTCTAACTGACTAATAACTTCTTCTGAACCAATAGCATACCCTACACGGAAACTAGCTAAGCCGTATGCTTTAGAGAAAGTACGCATGATTAATACGTTTGGATGTTTATCCAATAAGTGAATCGAGTCTTCGTACGTTTCATCTGTTATGTATTCGGTATAAGCTTCATCTAAAACGATTAATACATCATTTGGTACCTTTTCCACGAATGCTTTAATTTTATCACTAGCAATAAGTGTTCCCGTTGGATTATTCGGGTTACAAATCCATACGATTGCTGTGTTTTCATCGATCGCATCTGCCATTTTATCTAAATCATGTTCACCGTTTGGAAGTAAAGGAACCGTTTTGACTTCTGCTCCTTCTACGATAGCATTATGTTTGTATTGGCCGAATGTAATATCAGCTACTACTGTATTTAAACCTGGCTGAAGTAGTGCTCTTGAAACGATTAATATATTCTCATCTGAACCATTTCCAAATAATAATTGTTTTTCTGAAACGTTCACATGTTTTGCTACAGCTGTGCGAAGTTTTGATGCATAGCCATCTGGGTAAATAGCAAAGTCGAAACTTGCACTATCCAAGTATTCTTTTACTTTAGGAGATGCCCCGTAAGGATTTTCGTTCGATGCAAGCTTAGTTACAGTTTCTAAGTTGAACATTTTTTTTACTCCGTCTGTTGTTTTTCCTGGTTGGTATGCTTGTAAGCCAGCAATTTGTTTTTTGAATTTCATGTGAAAGCTCCTCGTTTCTTATTATTATTTGACTAAGTCAGGTCTTAATATAACCGCATCATTTAAATAGATATGCTGGATATCTTGCTGTTTTTTATCGGTATTGATATGCATTAAAAGCCTTACACACTTTTCTAGTGCGTTTGGAACATCCATTTCATGTGTACACATTACCGGTACATACGTCCATCCTTCTAAACTTCTCACTGCTCTTGCAGGGAATGCGGATGTAATATCTGTCGTCGTTGAAATGATGACGGATGCTATGTCTTCTGGTTGGACATCATTTGCTTTTGCCATTTCTTGTACTAGTCGCGCAGTTTCTATCAATACTTCTTCATTTGAATCTGCCGATACAGTTGTTGCGCCTCTAACTCCTCTGAACATCTACATTCCCTCCTTGATCCACTTTCTCAATTGCTCGTCACAATTTTGCACTTCACTCATCGAAATAACTTGGACGAACGGCTCTCCAATTTCTTGAAGTAAGGCAAAATGGAGTTCTCCGTTCGTTGTTTTCTTGTCTTTTAACATAAATTCTGCTAATCGCTCAAACGGACAATCTAGTACATGCTTGAAATTGTATCCTAGTTTACTGGCAAGTTCATATACTTTGTGGGCATAATCTGCTGCTACATTTCCGTTCATTTCACTTAGCATTAAGGCAGGAATCATACCGATCATGACTGCTTCGCCATGCGTAATCTTCCCATAACCTACAGTCGCCTCGATGGCATGTCCATATGTATGGCCAAAATTTAAATATTTGCGATACGATTGCTCTTTTTCATCCAATTCCACGATATGTGCTTTCACTCGAATACCTTTTTCGATCCATTGTAATAACGCTTCTTTGTCGATCGATTCGAGGTCAGGTAATGCAAAAAATTCATTTACCCACTTTGGATCACTAATTAATGCGTGTTTAATCACTTCCGCTAGACCTGAACGTACTTCGTTTGTTGGTAAAGTAGCTAAAAAATGAAAATCGTAAATGACCGCTTGTGGCTGATAAAAAGCACCAATCATATTCTTGCCGTTAGGATGATTGATAGCAGTCTTTCCGCCAACTGCACTATCATGCGCTAAAATGGTCGTAGGTATTTGATAAAATGGAATCCCACGCATAAATGTAGCCGCAACAAATCCCGTCAAATCCCCTACTGCTCCCCCACCTAATGCAAATAGCACGGAATTCCTCGAACAGTTTTCTGTTAGTAAAAATGTTTGAACATCAAAATATGACTCAAATGTTTTACACGCTTCTCCATTTGGCACGATATATACTTTAAATGGGAACGTAAAATGCTCTCGAACATATTGTTCATGTAGACTCCAAACATGCTCATCCGTAATAATCACAAGCTGATCCGCTTTTTCAAGTGCTGCTTTATACTGGACACAAAAGTCCTGTAATATATTTTCTCCTAAATGCACTTCATACGAGGCATCGGTTGTTTTTACCGGGATATTCACAATTTAAAACCCCTTTGTATAAGCTCGATGTCTTTCTATTTCTGCTTTTAATGAATCCATTTTATCGCCGTTAAATGTATCTAATAGAGCTTGCGCGATTTCCCATGCAATGACTGCCTCAGCAACGACAGACGCTGCTGGTACTGCACAGCTATCAGATCGTTCAATACTTGCTTTA
The DNA here is from genome assembly GCF_044762855.1 of Psychrobacillus sp. NPDC096389. Classification (NCBI taxonomy): domain Bacteria; kingdom Bacillati; phylum Bacillota; class Bacilli; order Caryophanales; family Bacillaceae; genus Psychrobacillus; species Psychrobacillus sp. NPDC096389. The sequence continues at coordinate 55,999 of NZ_JBIWFB010000012.1, forward strand.
AAAGGTTCTTTTGTATCGATATCGACGCTTTGTAGCGGCTTATAAAGCGTTGGAATTGGTTTCATCACACCACGTACTACGATTGGCATTCCTGTCGACATACCGCCCTCTAAACCACCTAGACGATTCGTATCGCGCGTATATCCTTCTTCCTCACTCCAAGAAATTTGGTCATGGACTTGACTTCCAAATAAATTCGCCATTTCAAACCCTAGTCCAATTTCTACACCTTTGAATGCATTGATACTCATCATAGCCATCGCTAGTTTCGCATCCAGTTTACGATCATAATGCACATAGCTCCCTACACCTGCTGGCATACCGGAAATGATTACTTCGACGACACCACCGATTGTATCTCCTGCTTTTTTCGCATTGTCGATTGCTTCCACCATTTTTTCTGAAGCTTCAGAATCCAAACAATAAACTGGGTCCGCTTCGACAACTTCGCGAATCTCTTCGATCGTTTTACCGGTAGCTAGACTTAAATCCGCTTCAATTCCGCCAATTTTCGTTACATGGGCAACAATGGAAATACCTAACTCGCTTAGTAATTGTTTTGCCACTGCTCCTACTGCAACTCTGACAGTTGTTTCACGTGCAGAAGAACGCTCTAATACATTGCGTAAATCGCGATGTCCATATTTCATACCACCAACTAAATCGGCATGCCCCGGACGTGGTCTTGTAATTTGGCGTTTAATATCTTCTGGATCAATTTCTTCTCCAAGTGGTTCAATGCCCATAATATTCGTCCAATGTTTCCAATCATCATTGTTTACTACAAGACAAACTGGTGATCCTAGCGATTTACCGTGGCGCACTCCTGCCGTAATGGCTACAGTATCCTTTTCAATCTGCATTCTTCTTCCACGACCGTGGCCACCTTGGCGACGTTTCAATTCCTTATTTATCTGTTCACTCGTAATTTCTAATTGGGCTGGTAACCCTTCAATAATTGCTGTAAGTTGTGGTCCATGTGACTCACCTGCTGTTAAATAACGCACAACACTTTCCCCCTTCAACTCGCTAAAGTATTTGTATTCAACTATAACATAAAAACTATTTCAAAGTATAGAAGAAAACCGTCCAAATTTTTTGGACAGTTCATTTTTTCCGATAAAAAAACGTATCTTCTGTTTCAAACCCATATTTCCCAGGATTGAAAATCTGTTCGGTACTACCGACAAATAGGATCCCACCTGATTTAAGTGAGTCACTAAAGCTTTGATAGATTTGATCCTTCGCATCTTCCGTAAAATAAATCATGACGTTTCGACAGATAATCAAATCAAAATTCTTTTCATATGTATCCTTTAATAAATTATGTTTTTTAAATGTAACGGTCTTTTTAATCGCATCATCCACTTTATAAAAGGCTGCTTGTTTCTCGAAATATTTCGACTTCATATTAGCCGGAACTTCCGCTAGCGAACGTTCTGGATAAATTCCTACCTTTGCACGTCCGATTGCATTTTCATCTAAATCTGTCGCAAGAATTGAGATTTGCGAAAGGGGTAGATGATTAGACAGCACCATAGCAGTCGTATAAGGCTCTTCTCCAGTCGAACATGCGGCACTCCATATTTTTAATCGTTTGTTCTCTGCTAGTAGTTTAGGAAATATTTTCTGTTCTAAAACATCCCAGCGTTTGGCATTTCGATAAAATTCCGATACATTAATCGTCATTCTATCTAGAAACTCATTTAATAAATCTCTATCTTTGTCTAGCGCCTGAAAGAAATCGACAAAGTTATTAAATCCTTTTTTTTCGTATAAGGAAGTTAGGCGCCGCTTCATTTGTGCTTCTTTATATGCTGCTAGATCAATTCCTGTTTTTCGTTTAATGGAATCTACAAACTTAATATAGTCTGGCAACTGACATCGTTCCTTTCCATAGACCTGTATCTAGTATATCGCATTCTGACCGTTTCGAATATAGAAAAAGACAGACAAATGTGAACACTTGTCTGTCTTTTTATTAGTAATAATTAATTAATCCAGTTGTTAGCGTCTTTTGCGTAAGCAACTAATTCTTCTTGTTTGAAGAATAGACCGATTTCGCGTTCAGCGCTTTCCGGTGAGTCAGAACCGTGGATAATGTTTTTACCAACAGTTACTGCGAAGTCTCCACGGATAGTTCCTGGAGCTGATTCTTTAGGGTTTGTAGCACCCATCATAAGACGAGCTGTTGAAATAACATTTTCACCTTCCCAAACCATTGCGAAAACTGGTCCGGAAGTGATGAATTCTACTAATTCACCAAAGAATGGGCGTTCTTTATGCTCGCCGTAATGTTGTTCAGCTAATTCAGTTGGAATTTGCATTAATTTTGCTCCAACTAATTGATATCCTTTTTTCTCAAAACGACTTACGATTTCACCGATTAAGTTACGTTGTACGCCGTCAGGTTTTACCATTAAAAATGTTTTTTCCATCATTAACACTCCTCAAATAAATATAATGGGCTGAAATTCTCCACCGTTAAAAATAGTATCACTAAGATCTACAATTTTCAATTAAAACTTACGTTTACCCATAAATAGCGCAATATTTTGCAAAGATTTTTTTGCAGAATTCGCAGGTAATTGTTTCACTTCACTTAAAGCTTTTTGTAAATATAGATTACTTAGTTGTTTGGCCTTCGTCATGCCATCTGATTGACGAATTGCCTTTAATAGTATTTGTCGATCAGTAGCAGAAATCGTCCCTTCCAACATGGCATGGAGTAATGGGGCAACTGCAGGCTCATCTTTTGCATATAGCACTGGTAACGTAATATTCCCTTGCAATAAATCACTTCCAGCTGGCTTGCCTAATTGCTCATCAGTCGAGACAATGTCTAATATATCATCGATAATTTGGAAGGACATCCCGACATAATAACCAAATAGTTTTAAATGCCTGATTGTTTTAGCATCCGTTCCAGATGCGATTGCACCTAACTCACAACTCGCAGAGATTAAGATAGCGGTTTTACGCTTTATCCTTCTCAAATAATCCCTTACTGTTTGGTCTAATAAGCGTTTATCTTCCACTTGAATAATCTCGCCAATGCAAAGCTCTATCATGGTGTGAGATAACACTTCATGTGCGTATGTATTTTGTACTTCTGTTATGTATTCCATCGCTTTCGCAAAAAGAAAATCTCCTGTGTACATTGCCACTCGATTATTCCATTGCGCTTTGACCGTTTCCCTACCTCTTCTTGTTTCTGCGTCGTCTATCACATCGTCATGTACAAGAGAAGCCATATGTATCAGTTCTATCGGAACAGCAACATGTTTAATGGAGTCAATCGAGTAATTTCCGAACTTCGCTGCAAGTAGAACAAAAACGGGTCGAATTCGTTTTCCTCCAGCGAGAAGTAAATGAAGAGAGGCTTCATTCAATAAGGGAGAGGAAGAATTCACAGCTACTGCTAGCTCTTTTTCTATGACTTCTAAATCCGATTTTAAATCGGAATAAAGTAATTTCAACTTCATCTTATCCACAGATCCAAACCTTCCCCCACTTAAATATCTTTTTTGAAACCAATATGTCTTGCTGCTGCACCACCACTATATGGCTTACTCGTTACACGTTCCATGCCAACTTGTTCAAATAATTTTGTTAGTTCCGCTCTATTTGGAAAGTCTTTCGCTGATTCCTGTAACCAGGAATATTCTTTATAACTTTTTGCAAATAGTTTACCAAACATCGGCATTATATAACGGAAGTATAGTCGAAATCCGGCATTGAAAATTTTAGAATCTGGATGGGATGTTTCTAAGCAGACAATCATACCACCGGGTTTTGCAACTCGATTCATTTCACTAAGCACTTGTTTATAATCCGGCACATTTCGAAGACCAAACCCAATAGTGACATAATCGAATGTGTTGTCTTCAAAAGGTAACTCCATTGCATTTCCTTGCAATAAATCAATTTGTGAAATGTTTTTCACTTTTTCTTTGCCGACATTCAGCATATTTTGACTGAAATCTAGCCCTGTTACTCTTCCAGTTGGGCCAGTTGCATCTGCTAAAGCAATTGTCCAGTCAGCAGTACCACAGCATACATCTAATGCAGCACTACCTGTTTTCACTTGCATTGCTTTCATCGTGTCACTACGCCATATTTTATGTTGTTGAAAACTGATGACAGAGTTCATCGAATCATAATTATCTGAAATTTTTTCAAATACTTCATGTACATGTTGTTCTTTTGATTTTCCCACCGTTTAACCTTCTCTCAACTGCGTTTCCAGCGAACGTTTAGTTACCCGCTCCACGATAGCATGTTTGACATGATCTTTTAATAATTCCGAAGAACGGACGTCTTGTATTAAATCGTTTTCTATTTTTTTCACTTCCGCTTGAAGTAAGTTTATATTCGATTTCAAGACAGAAGATTTATCGATATATAGTGTAACTTCCATTCGTTCATAAGCAGCAATCTCTTTTTTCAATGATGCTAGTAATAACGCTTCTTTCATGAAAAATACATATTCATGATAAGAGTAGTACTCCATAAATTGTTCGATCGGTTTACTTACAATCAGTTGAATAGAACCTATCAGTTGTTCAAACGTATAGTTTTGTTTGTCGTAAAACCTCGTTTTGTGCTCCGTAATAGAAGTGACACATTCTGACAATTGTTGTATTAAATCTATCTTTTTATCTTTTGCTAATAGCTGATAATATTTCCCGCTGTAATAGTCTCCTGCTAGCACTTGTAATTGTTGTTCTCTCGACGTCGCATTTTGTTCTTTCACTAAATCATGTGAAGCAAGTGCCGAGAAAATCAGAGAAACCGCGAGTACAGAAATTCTTTCTGATTCGTTCCAATCTTCCCCATTGAGTAGTGGTAAAAGTGTAAAAAACAAACGTTCTTCATCAATGATAGGAGTACCTGTATAGTTTAACAAAGTGCTTTGCCGAATTTGCATGAGGATGTCGCTTTTATATTGTTTTACCTGTTGTGTGATCATTGCTTCATTCATTACACTTTACTCCATTTCCCAACCGCGCTTACTTTACTTTAGTGTAGGTCTTTTATTTTTTGGATTCACTTTGAATAACACCGTTTGCTGTGTGAACAGATGCTTTTCCTCTAATTTTCATCGCAGATGTGTGCTCTGTAAATTGGGCAATCATTACTTCACCTGTATCTAGTTTTTCAGAATGATGGAACTTTGTATCCGTGCCACGGGTTAGCCCAATGACATGCACCCCATCTTCTTCTGCTTTTATGACGATAAAATCTGAACTAGACATAATTTAATCTCCTTTACCCGAACAATCTTTTTTCATCATACCATATTCTAAAACTTTCTCCAAAACAGTTACTTCATCTGTATAAAAGATAATATTTCGGAGCGTTTTACTTCGTCTGTTTCCAAAATCCCTCTAGCTACTGCCGTTACCGTTTTAGCACCTGGTTTTTTAATGCCACGCATCGTCATACACATATGCTCTGCCTCAATAACAACATAAACTCCGTGGGGATTCAACATTTCCATAATATCTTCTGCGATACTGGATGTGATTCTTTCCTGTAGTTGTGGGCGTCTTGCCGTTGTTTCAACAGCTCTCGCTAATTTACTTAATCCGGTTACGACTCCATCACGAGGAATATATGCCACATGTGCTTTTCCGTAAAAAGGGACAAGATGATGCTCGCACATGGAATGGAAAGGAATATCTTTTACTAATACAAGCTCTTCATGTTCTTCGTTAAATACGGTCTTGAAATATTCTTTTGGATCTTGATGTAAGCCTTCAAACATTTCCGCATACATTTTAGAAACTCGTTTCGGCGTTTCGAGTAATCCTTCTCTTTCGGGATCTTCTCCAACTGCCTCTAAAATCATTTTTACTGCTTCTTCTATTTTTTTCAGATCGACATTCGTCATCTGTTAACCCCCTAGAACTAACTTATATACCATTAGCATCTTAGCATACGAATGCAATATAATAAATATTTTTTACTTTATTCAATAGCAAGTCTTGTATAAAGTAAAGCCTCCACTAGATGTCACAATTTTGAAAGGAATTAATTGCTCATACGCAATTCAAAATTTGGACGCAATTACGCCAAGGCGAAACTGATTTATGTACCTTCACAATTTTTCTTTCGTACTATGTAATTGAAAAGAACGGCTACTATGAAGCAAGCTTCACAATAACCGTTCTATGTACTACAACATCAATTATTTAACTGCGTCTTTAAGTGCTTTACCTGGTTTAAAAGCAGGCACCTTGCTAGCAGCGATGTCGATTTCTTCACCTGTTTGAGGGTTACGTCCTTTACGTGCTGCACGTTCACGAACCTCAAAGTTACCGAAGCCGATTAATTGAACTTTACCTCCATCTGCAAGAGCAGCTTGAATTGATTCAAATACAGCTTCAACAGCTTTAGATGCGTCTTTCTTAGAAAGTTCTGCAGCTTCCGCAACAGCGTTTACTAATTCTGTTTTATTCATACCATTCACCTCCTCTCAAAGGAAGATAGCTTTAAGCCTGTAAAAAGAGTATCACAACAGAAATGGCTTCGCAACACTATTTACACGTGTTTAGGGAAGAATCCTTAAAAAAACGGCATTTTCATAAAAATACAGGACTTTTCGCATAGTCGCGAAAAGCCCTGTATCAGATTTACAGTATAAACGTTACCATTCCTCGATCGCCTTCGTTTACCATTCTTTCGATCGTTTGACGCATTCTATTTTTCGCCACTGCCGAAACGCTTTCCGTTTTGTAGCGCAAACTTTCTTTCATCACTTCGACTAAGGAAGTTCCGAAAACCTGTGTTTGCCATAAGGCATCACGATCGTGCAAATACCCATGTTTTAAATCTTTTAATAATTGCTGACTATGGAATTCTGAGCCGATGAGCGGTGCAAATTCTGCCTCCATATCGACCCGAATAATGTGAAGAGAAGCTGCTTTTGCTTTTAAGCTAACTCCATAAAAATTATTTTGTTTAATGATTTCAGGTGCAGAAGGTTGGAAATCTTGTATAGTTGGTAGCGACACGCCGTATCCGTGATTTTTCGCCGCTTCTAGTGCTTCTGAAAATTTATTATATGCCTTTTTCGCCGTTGAAGCATCCTTCACGAACAAAAGCCAATCTTTTTTCGATTGAATTGGTTCTTCTAACCACTCATCGCACACTTCTTGGAACACTTCTGGCTTCAAGCCTATTTGAATACAAGCAGATCCTCGACCCGGATTCGCCTCTACGACTTCTGCCGATTGAATAAATGGCACTTGCTTGAACCTTGCAGCAAGTTCTTTTACGTCTTTCATTTTTGAGACAATTTGTAACCATTCGTGTAAAGAAGAAGTGATGGCATTGTTCACAAAATGATCCGGTTCTAGTACATCCGTCCAATCAGGCTTTAACACTTCAATATCGGTAATTGGAAATTCATAAAGTGCCTGTTGGAGTATGTACTGAATTTCCTCCGCAGTCATACGATCAACAGCTACCGCGATTACAGGCACTTCATGTTTTTTCTGTAATTCTTCACTCAATTGAATCGTGTCTATATGACCAGGATTTTTGCTATTTAATACAATGACAAATGGTTTACCGATTTCTTTTAGTTGCGAAATAATTTGCTCTTCTGCTTCTTCCGCTGCTTTTCGCGGAATATTATTTACTGATCCATCTGTCGTTACGACGATACCAATTGTTGAATGATCACGAATTACTTTGTCAGTACCTATTCGCGCTGCTTCTTCAAATGGGATTGCTTCGCTATGCCATGGGGTGTGTACGAGTTTCTGTCCGTCTTCTCCAGATCCAGTGTTAATCCCTTCGATCATGTAGCCAACACAATCTACTAACCGAATTTGTAGTCGTAATTGATCTTCTCCTAGGTGGATATTCGTTCCATGTGCTGGGACAAATTTAGGTTCTGCAGTCATAATGACATTACCTGGAGAACTTTGCGGAAGCTCATCTTGCGCACGAATTCTTTCCGCTTCATCTTGAATATTCGGAATGACAACGAGCTCCATTACTCGTTTGACAAAAGTTGATTTGCCTACCCTAACTGGACCTACAACACCAATATACACATCTCCATTAGTTCGCTCTGCTATTTGTTCATAAAGTTGATTTGACATGGATAGTCTCCTTTCTTCGCAATCTAATATATGTGACAAAAAAACGTTTCATGCATAAAGCATAAAACGTTTTTCTATGTATGAATTATCCTTGCATGTGGTACTCGCGTGAAGTTCCAGTAGAGTAAATTACAATGCATTATGGAGAGTGTGACATAAAAGGTGGCCGCTAGTCATCGCGCGTGGGACCCAACTATATCCGAGCTATTTATCTGGAGAAGATTGCCCAATATAAAATGCGCAACGTTCTAGTCATTTCCCGCAACATTAAATAGAATTCGCGCAACATTTCACTTCAAACGCGCAACATTAGGGGTCATTTGCGCAACGTTGACAAAAATGATTCATAGTCATCGTCGTCTCACTTCAAGTAAACTTGTTGTTATAAGAATTAGTTGCTTTCATATACAATTTAGTTGCTCTTGCGCTGATTTTAGTTGCTTTCGGTGTAGAATTAGTTGCTTTCAATGACTAATCGGTTGCTCTTAGCCATTTACTGGAAAAGCTTAATTAAAAATAAGAATAAATTTTATATGGAGCGAGTTGATACTGAAAAAGTAGGCAATTTCTGTTGCTTTTGCAGCAGTCACTTCCTTAAGAAGATTTATACAAAAAAGATTAGGGAAGTGACAGCATCACTTTCCTAATCTTTTTTTATTAGATAATAATCCGTCCAAAACAAATTGAAACATACTAGTCTAACACATCGTCTCTACTTTGCAGGCGTAATCATAAAAACTGGTTCATTATTTTCATTTACCGTATATGGAAGCGAGTAGGCAGGAACAATGGCAAAATTATCGGTCAGTAAAAAGCGGATATCTTCTCCCGGTTTTACCTCTACTTCATTGTCTTGAAGTAAATGATTTAACTCGATAGAGTAATCCACATACACTTTCCCGTCACCTGTCGCTACTAATGGCAACTGTGTGTCGGAATAAGGACTTTGCACAGATAACTCACTTTTATATCCCATTTTCTTGTAATCTAGCTTATATACCCCTTCTGCAATGATTTCTGCAACCGGTCCGTATCCGTTGATCCCTTTTCGGTAGTTAATATCTCGGATTGTATCTGCGAGACGCAAATCTACCAATTTAACAGTAGGATTTTCCTCTACGTCCATAATCACATATTGGTAAATTCCACCTGCTTCGTAGGAGTTTGCAGGGACTTTCCCCATGTATGCAGGCACTACTTTTTTAAAGTCGATTGGATATTTTATATATTGATCTGTTTCCATATCTCTTGTTTTTATTGGAAGTAAGCCTCCCGAATCTTCCCGAAAGCTATTTACTGCATTTTGGACAGCGTTTAATTGATCTTCGTATGGCAATAAATTCTCTGGCTCATATCCGCTTTTGTAACTACACCCAGCTAATACGAGAAGGCCCATAGTAAGAATTGCTAATAGACGTAATTTTTTCATGGAATCTCCTTACTAAGCTTTTGTTGGGTTAAAAATAATATAAATCATCGTAATGAAGCCTATAAATAACAGTATGTATGCGATTAAACCAAAAATAAATTTCAAGAAAGCGTTTTTAAATTTTGTTTTTACAAAAAACATAAAAAGCATTGCTAAAAACATACAACCCATAGATCCAAATGATATCCACATTTTATCCATCGATGACACTAACAATACAGGTAACAATAACTTCCCCACCTTTCTACAACTATCAAATACACCATGGTGTATTTACTCCTAGAGTTTCTAAAATTCGGAGAAGGCACGTAAACCACAGCCGAATTAAGTTAAATTATACCACTTCGAAAAAGAGTTGCTATCAAACAACTCTTTTCTTTGTGACAAATTTAGAACGATTTATAATCGTCCAACTCATGCTTTTTCGTGCGATGCATCAAAGTATCGACCGCTTCTTTCGGGTGAGTACCTTCAAATAATACAGAATGCAATGCTTCGGTGATCGGCATATCTACTTCTTGTTTTTTTGCAAGCTGATAAGCGGCTTTTGTCGTTCTTACGCCTTCTACGACCATTCCCATCTCATCTAACACTGTTTGTAGGCTTGCGCCTTTACCGAGCATATTCCCTGCTCGCCAGTTTCTAGAATGGACGCTTGTACATGTTACGATCAAATCGCCCATACCAGTTAACCCTGAAAATGTAGAAGCAGCCGCTCCTAAACTAATGCCTAGTCTCGTAATTTCTGCTAGCCCTCTTGTAATAAGCGCAGCTTTTGCATTATCCCCATAGCCTAAACCATCTACAATTCCAGCTGCTAAAGCTATGACATTTTTTAAAGCTGCTCCTATTTCTACACCTACAACATCATCATTGGTATATACACGGAAAGAATTATTCATAAATAAATCTTGTACTTTTTCTGCTGCTTCCATTTTTTCACTTGCTACAGTGACCGTAGTTGGATGTTGCAACACTACTTCCTCTGCATGACTTGGTCCAGATAACACAACAATGGCATCTACAAAATCAGCGGGAAGCTCCTCTTCTAGCATTTCGGAAATGCGTTTTAATGAATCGGGTTCAATTCCTTTTGAAACATGCACAAATAATTTTTTCTCCGTTAAAAACGGCTTCATATTTTGACAAACTTCACGGATTGCTTTTGTTGGTACTGCAATCACGATAGTAGAAGCATGTTGAATTGCTTCTTCAAAATGACTAGTCGATTTTAAATTGCTCGGCATTGAAATATTCGGTAAATATTTCTCATTAGTATGCTGATCGTTTATTTCTTTCGCTTGATCTTCGCGGTGTGACCACAAAAGACAATCATTATTATTATTCGCGAGCACCATTGCAAGCGCTGTTCCCCAGCTGCCTGCACCAAGTACTGTTACTTTCTCCATGTCCTTACGCCCCTTTTACACTCAAGTTCTTGCGCGAGTAATGATACGTATTGGAGTCCCTTCAAAATCAAAGGATTCACGAATACGGTTTTCTAAAAAGCGCTCGTATGAGAAATGCATCATGTCTGGTTCGTTTACAAATACAACAAATGTCGGTGGTTTAATCGCCACTTGCGTCGCATAGTAAATACGTAATCTCTTCCCTTTATCAGTTGGAGCAGGGTTACGAGCTACAGAATCTTCAATGACTTCATTCAATACAGAAGATTGAACGCGAAGTGAATGATTTTCACTTACTTTGTTTATGATTGGAAGCAAGCTATGCACACGTTGTTTCGTTTTTGCAGAAACAAAGACAATCGGCGCATAATCTAAAAATTGGAAATGCTCACGAATTGATTTCGTCATTTCATTCATTGTTTTATCGTCTTTTTCGATTGCATCCCATTTGTTCATAACGATGATAACCGCTTTACCACCTTCATGGGCATACCCGGCAATTTTCTTATCTTGCTCTTGGATACCTTCTTCCGCGTTTAGTACGACTAACACAACGTCTGAACGTTCAATCGCCTTTAACGCACGAAGCACACTGTATTTCTCAGTTGTTTCGTATACTTTTCCTTTTTTACGCATCCCGGCTGTATCGATCATGACGTACTCTTGCCCATCAAAAGAATATTCCGTATCAATTGCATCACGAGTAGTTCCTGCAATATCACTAACGATTACGCGTTCTTGTCCTAAAAATGAATTGATCAAAGATGATTTCCCAACATTCGGTCTACCGATTAAGGAGAATTTAATCGTATCTTCTCCGTATTCCTGATCTTCTACAGTAGGGAAGTTTTTTGCTACTTCGTCTAGTAAATCCCCTAGTCCTAATCCGTGAGATCCTGAAATAGGAAATGGTTCGCCCATTCCTAATGCATAGAAATCATAAATCATTTCGCGCATATCGGGATTATCAATTTTGTTCACTGCTAAAACGATTGGTTTTTTCGTTTTATACAAAATTTTAGCAACATATTCGTCTGCCGATGTAACGCCTTCACGTCCATTTGTTAAGAAGATAATTACATCCGCTTCATCCATTGCGATCTCTGCTTGTTGCTTAATTTGCTCTAAAAAGGGTTCGTCACTTAGTTCAATACCACCTGTATCGATAATATTAAATTCATGTGTTAACCAATCGGCAGAACTATATATACGATCACGTGTAATACCTGGAATGTCCTCCACGATAGAAACACGCTCTCCTACGATTCGATTAAATATAGTCGATTTGCCGACATTTGGCCTACCAACGATTGCTACTACTGGTTTTGTCATTACTTATTCATCCTTCCAACTTCGTCTAAGTTGTATTATACAACAAAAAGACAAAAGCAGGCGACTTCTTTGTCGAAGTCACCTGCTTTGTGATTCTTATAGACTGATTTTATTTCGTAAAGTCCTTTAGCTTGTCTCCAAGTACATCGCTTATAGAGAAGCCTCTAGATTCTTCTGGTAACTGATAATCCGCCAAATCAAATGCTTCTTCATTTTCGACTAACTCTTTGATACTTAAGGACAATCTTTTTTCTTTACTATTTACTTCTAACACTTTCACTAGTACTTCTTCGCCTTCTTTTAATACTTCTTGTGGTGTACCAATATGTTTGTGGGCGATTTGTGAAATATGCACAAGACCTTCTACACCTGGAAGTACTTCTACAAAAGCACCATAAGAAACAAGTCGTTTTACTTTACCTGTTAAAATGCTTCCTTTTGCAGCCTTTTCTTCAATTTCGTCCCACGGTCCAGGTAAAGTATCTTTAATAGATAAAGAAATTCTTTCTGAATCGCGGTCAATTGACAATACTTTTACTTTCACTTGTTGCCCTTCTTTTAAAACATCCGCAATATTATCTAAATGCTCGTAGGACACTTGTGAAATATGCACAAGCCCGTCAACTCCACCGATATCTACGAATGCCCCAAAGGACGCTAAGCGTTGAACTGTACCATCTAATACGTCACCTGGTTGGATGGCATCTAATGTTTTTTGTTTATTAACCGATTTTTCATCTTCCACTACTGCTTTGTGGGAAAGGATTAATCGATTTTTATCTTTTTCTAATTCTACAATTTTAAAGGTTAACACTTTCCCTTTATAATCATCGAATGACTCAACGAAATGGTCTTCAATTAAAGATGCAGGGATAAATCCACGCACACCTAAATCGACTACTAATCCGCCTTTTACTACTTCTTTTACTTCTGTTTCAATAATTTCACCAGATTGGAATTGCTTTTCAAGCTGATCCCATGCTTTTTCAGCATCTACTTTTCGTTTGGAAAGAACAAAATTAGCTTCTTCCACTTTTGTAATCATAAGTTCCAGTTCATCACCGATGGAAACGGCGTCGGATGCTTTTTCAATATGCAAGCTAGATAGTTCACTAATAGGAACGATGCCATCAAAAGGTGCACCTTCGATTGATACGATTGCCGATTTTTCATCTACTTGTGCAACCGTTGCTTTAACTAGATCTCCCTCTTTAAACTCATGTGTGTCGTTTAAGTTCATTTCTTCTGACATATGATATTCCTCCTTCACAACGTCTCTTATCTATTTTATGCGAACTAGCACAGAAATACAAAAAGAAGCACTTTTGAAATGGAAAAAGTCTAATTATTTCGCTTTATATTGCTCCAATAATTCCGCAATATGAGCCATGATGACCTCTGTCACTTCCTCAGCGGATGCTTTACGCTCGCGGTATGGCTGCATATCAATTGCATCCCCGTATACTACTTTTAAACGTCTAAAAGGTTTGTACGGACCTACAATGGCACAAGGAACGACATTTGCCTCTCCTCTTAAAGCAAAAAAGCCCGCTCCACTGAATCCTTTACCAAGTTGTCCATCTTTACTTCTCGTACCTTCTGGGAAAAGACCAACTACTTCTCCGTCTTTTAATAGTTTAATAGCACGGCGGAGCGCATCTCTGTCGCTCATTCCTCTTTTTACAGGAAATGCTCGTACTCCAGGTAATATACTTTTTAAAAGCGGCAAGTGGAACAATTCTTCCTTTGCCATAAAATTTACTGGTCTTGGCGCGTTTATTCCAACCACGGGAGGATCTAAATTATCAATATGATTACTACATAATAAAATGCCTCCTTCTTTTGGAAATTTGTCCGCTCCAATCACTTCAAATCTGTAAATTGGTTTTAGAATGCCATAAACAACTGTTTTTGCAAAGGAATAAAGATTCATATTACGCCATCCTCTCTTTTGCGAGCTGCATAATTTGTTCAGATACTTCTTCAATAGAAAGAGAAGTTGTATCAATATAGATCGCGTCTGCTGCTTGTGTTAACGGCGAAGCTTCTCGCTCGCTATCTAGTTTGTCGCGAAGGGCGATCTCTTTTATCAATTCTTCTAAACTTGTATGAATTCCTCTTTTTTGGTTGTCCAAATATCTTCTGTTTGCTCGTTCTTCTACGCTAGCAGACATGAAAATTTTCAGTTCGGCGTTCGTTAATACATGTGTTCCGATATCTCTACCATCCATGACGATCCCGCCATCTTCTCCCATTTTCACTTGTCTTTTGACCATTTCTTCTCGCAAATCTGCATGAGCAGAGACAGCTGACACGGAAATGGTTACTTCTGTGGAGCGAATTTCTTCGGTTACTTCTACATCGTCTAAAAATACAAGTTGTCCTTTCGGAGAAGGTTTTAAATCGATTGTAGTGTCGTGTAATAGTTTCGTTAATTTTTCCCCGTCTTGCAAATCTATGTTTAAGCGAATTGCTTTATACGTAATTGCGCGATACATTGCACCTGTATCTACATATGTATACCCTAATAATTCTGCTGTTTTTTTAGCTATTGTGCTTTTTCCGGCAGCTGCCGGTCCATCGATTGCTACTTGAATTCTTTTTGTCATACTTTTGCCTCCGCTCTATTCGAATCTATTTTAACATATAACTTGAAAAGCGTAAGCGCCTATGTCTATCCTAAGGGGCAAGGCGCTGTTGCTAGGTTAATGGGATTTCACACGTATGTATTAAAGAAAGTGCGTCATAAAAGGTGAGTGCTTGCAGTTCTCGTGCTACGGCAAATATATCCGAGCTATTTATCTGGAGAAGATTGTCCAATAATAAACGCGCAACATTCGAGTCATTACTCGCAACATTATAAAGAATTCGCGCAACATTTCGCTTCAAACACGCAACATTATGGGTCATTTGCGCAACATTGACTAAAATGAGTCATAGTCATCGTCGTCTCACTCCAAGTAAACTTGTTGTTTTAAGAATTAATTGCTTTCATATGCAAATTAGTTGCTCTTGCGATGATTTTAGTTGCTTTCGGTGTAGAATTAGTTGCTTTCATTGACTAGTTGGTTGCTCTATGCCATTTAATGGATCCGCAAAATGAAAAAAGAGAACTAAATTTTATTTTGTGCGACTTTACACTGAAAAAGTATGCAATTTCTATGGATTTTTGCAGCAAGCAGCAATCTTAGCGGACACTTCCTTACGACGCATTATCCCTATAAGCCTTCGATCTTTTTCAAAAATGACTTAACTTACTAATGTTACATGTAAATAGTTATCCACATGTATAATTTAATATGAAGTAAAAAACTACCATGACTTCTCAAAGAAAAAAAGCCTGTTTAGACAGACTTTTAGTCCTTGCTTTTTTTCCTTAGCAACACTTGTCGTTCAAAACAATATCGAACGATCTGTTGCTTGTCTACTTCATCCGTATCAGAAAATTGCAATGACGCCAATGTGATTGAATCTCTTTCCCAAATACGTATTACTTTAGCAGTTGTCTGTACATACTTTATATCCCCATTATTAAACCCTAATGGGATCAGTAAAGAGACATCATCATCCGCTTTAAATTTGACGGCACGATTTAATATGACTGCCGTCCCTCCCGCACTAATGTCATCGGTTACAAATTGGTACTTTTCATCTTGGAATTGGACTGATATATCAAGCGAAGCGACTACACGTACAAAATCTCTTCGTTGTATTTTAATAATTTCAGAATCTCCTGGAAAGGAAAGTTTAATCATTGGGATTTGTCCCTTTTTTTTGCCTAAAACTTCTGTTTGAAATGCAAAAGCTGCCTTTGATTCTTCGGTGTATGAAACACGAAGTTGTGTCCCGTCCATAAGAAAAACGGTTCTCCCTGAAATTGTATCTACTGGATAATCTACATAAATCGCCTGATCATCGCTATCTACAATTTTACAGCGATACTTTTCCGCTTTTTCTGAAACGATTGGCTCTAAAGTGAGAACTGTCCCAAGTTTAATATTCATAAGCAACCCTCTTTAAGTGTCATAATAAATATATTATGACACTTAAAGGGGTATATTTCTATCAAAATTTCTACTTAAGGCAATTTTTCTGTGTGTAATATTTCATGGGTTTCCGTATCAATATACGTTTTATGTGTGCCAATAGAATCATTTCTTGTTAATACTTCATAGGCAAGACGTTGTTGTAGCTCTTTATTTTCTACATAAGCTAGTCTTTCTTCTTCAACGGTAAAATCGCCTGAGAATATTTCATTGTAATCGATTGGGACTACTTTTTGTTCCCCAATATTTTCTTTTTGAATATATTCCATCGCGTTTAAGCCTAAAAGTTCCCCATTATCTTTGGCGATTTTCAGATGCATGCCGTCCGCGTAAATGAGTGCATCATTGTTTGGATCAACACGTGCAAAGGCTAAATGCCAAGCAATATGGTTTTCTCGATACTCCACCATCTGGGTATCTGTATAGCCAAAAGATTTCATATAAGTACTTGCTTTTTCTTTCATCTGTTCGGCACTAATCGTTGTGTTGTCAAAAGGTCGCTCCAATAAATACGAAAGCAAGTGACCACCTTTTTTCGTAAAGTCAGCATATCCAATTCGAATCCCTTTATGGAATTGCACATGGTAAAAAGGATACGGTGCATCTGCTGCACTTTCTGTAATATGAATGGTTGCGTCTTTTAATTCCGGAAATAATTTGATGAAGTTTTGTTTTACCTGTTCCACCGTTACTTCGGAGTCTTTAATATGTTGCAAATCTTTCTTTTTTTGTTTATCCGTTTCACTTGCTGTCATTGGAAAATCACTTTCTGTATAGGCTTTCACGGAATCCCCAAGTGTTTTCCAGTTTTTCTCGTTTTCTTTATTTGCTTTATTGTTCACAAAAGAAGTAACGATATAATCCTTTTTCCCGGCTTCTCTATTCGTAAAAGCCCATTGATCGGATAATGATATTAAATTTGTTCTAGCATCTTTCATACTCTTTTGCCATTCCTCGACCGGTATCTTTCCTTCTTTCACGAGGGAAGCACTGTTACCAATCCGGTTTAAATAGTTCATCCATACAGTAGAAGTTTCGTGATCTATCGGCAATGCGGATATTGAAGCACGAACATCGGAAGAAAGTCTCCATACATCTTCTAAAGGCTGGTCGAGCACCTCTTTATCTTGAAAGAGTAATGTTTGATCAATGGAGTCACTTAGTTTTATTAATTTTTCGGATGCCGATGTTAATTGGTTGGAGTATTGATTCGCAAGGGCGTTTTCTAACCGAGTATTTTTAGACTGAACGTTAAAATGATACACAAGGAATACAGCTGCAGCAGAAACAACGATTACCCATATAAATTTTTTCATATGCCCTCCTTATGCACAAAAAATATGCTGTCCGATTGTTTTTATTTGTGGTCGTGACCAAATCCATTTACTTGTTGCTGTTTTTGGATTGAAATAATAGATTGCATTCTCCGTAGGATCCCAACCATTCAACGCATCTAGTACCGCTTCTTTTGCACGTTCATTTGGCTCTAACCAAATTTGTCCGTCCGCAACAGCAGTAAATGCTAGTGGTTGGAAGATTACTTCTGAAATAGTATTCGGAAAATCTGGATGCTCCACTCTATTTAAAATAACTGCAGCAACTGCCACTTGCCCTTCATAAGGTTCTCCTCTAGCTTCCCCATAAACGGCATTGGCAATGAGATCTAAATCTTTCTCCGAATATTTAGGTGGGAGTTGCATATTCGAACTTTCCGCTTGTTTATTTTTCACTTGACTCGCTAAATCCTTGCCACCATAGGTTGTAAAACTGTTACCTTTTTTCAGTTGTTCATGGACGAATTGTTTGTCAAACTCTGAAACACTGACAAGCTTCTTCTTCGTTTCCTCTCCTAGTAAACCATCGACTGGAAGACCATATTTTTCTTGGAAATTTCGAAGCGCCCAGTATGTGTTATAACCAAATTTCCCATCTATTTGACTCGTGTAAAATCCGGTATATTGGAGTCTAGACTGCAATTCAATTACATCGTCACCATATGCTCCACGTTCTACAATTTGCGTGGAAAAAGCCTGTGTAGGTTGTTCTTCCTGCAAGAACGCATAGCTTGCGGCACAAAATACGATGCTAAATAAAATATACTTTAGTTGTTTCAAACGTCATCTCTCCTTTTTTATTAGCTTGGATAAGATGCGCTCAAATATACAAAAAAAATCTAGCACGCAGCTAGATTTCTTCTCTAATATAATATTGATGGTCTTCCATTCTTTTATGGCGCGATAAAATATGTGCTTTTTTTGCTTTAGATAAACCGAATACCCATAAAAATAACATAAAAGGAACGATTAATAATAATTCCAACCCTTTAATAATTAAAATACTATTATAAATAGTATGTAAAACAAAGGATGCTAAAAATGCATACGTAATTTCATTTTTTGCTTTTCTAGCAGAAAATTTCGCTCTTCCTAAATAATAGCCCATTACGACACCAAATAATGCGTGACTGGAAACAGGTAAGAGCGCACGAATAAATGCCTCATCCATCCCGAAGTTTAGTAAAAATAAAATATTTTCTACTGTCGCAAAACCTAGCGCAACACTAGCGCCATACAATATTCCATCATATGGATCATCGAACTCAACATGCTTATATATAGCAATGACTAATATAAGCCATTTAAAAAATTCCTCTAAAGCGCTTGTTACAAGTGCTTGATGAAGAAACAAAGAAGAAAATATCTCTTCCTCTTGGATAACGTGTTGGATAAATAATATAGGAAATGTTAATATGGCACCATATATAAAAGAATGTAATAATAATTTGGAAGGCTCTTTAGCTATTTCTTTACGTAAATAAAAATAGCTTAAAAGTGCAAGTGCTGGCGCAATTGCAACAGAAAGCAGTATGAACATAAGTGTACTCCTTCCATTAGATTATCTTTATTATACAACTTTTTTCCGATAAAATGTAAAATTCCGGAGGTTTTAAAATGAAATCCATCTTACTTATTCATACTGGCGGAACTATATCTATGCAAATACAATTAGATACAGGTGCCGTCATACCTACAGAAAATAATCCTATTACGTTTGAAGCCGAAAAACTAAAACAATACGCAAATATTTTAGAAATAGAAGCTTTCAATTTACCTTCACCCCATATTACGCCAAAAGAAATGTTAGTGCTCAAACAATTAATCGAGCAATATATAGGAGAACATTCGATTGAAGGGGTGGTCATCACGCATGGTACCGATACACTGGAGGAAACTGCTTACTTTCTCGATTTAACGATCAATACATCTATACCAATTGTACTTACAGGTGCAATGCGCTCTTCTAATGAAATAGGCTCAGATGGCCTATATAATTTAGTGTGTGCTGTTCAAGTTGCTTGTTCCGATGATGCGAAGGATAAAGGAGTCCTTGTCGTTTTAAATGATGAAATTCACACTGCGGAAAATGTGACAAAAACACATGCCAGTAATGTAAGCACATTCCAAAGTCCGCAATACGGTCCCATCGGATTTATTTCCAAATCGATTGTGCATTTTCATCATTCGCCCAATCACCGAACTGTGCTTCCCATTCAAAATATTTCTAAAAGGGTCGCATTATTTAAAGTGTATGCTGGGATGGAGCCTGATTTACTCGAAGCTGCTATCCAACTGGGATATGAAGGGATTGTACTAGAAGGTTTAGGTCAAGGAAATGTCCCTCCAAGTCTTGTTCCAACCATCGAGGATATTTTGAAAAAAGATGTACCGATTGTACTTGTCTCCAGATGCTTTAACGGAATTGCCCAAGACGTTTATGGTTATGCCGGTGGAGGAAAAAGTTTGAAAGAACAAGGTGTGATGTTTGCATATGGATTAAACGGCCAAAAGGCAAGACTAGCACTGCTTATCTCATTACATAACACCGACCCGAAAAATGCAATGAACAGTATTTTTTCGATATAGGAAATAAAAATCGGCTTGTATACGCAATGGAGAAATAACGGGAAGTAAACAATGACCACTAGCCGTCACGCTATGGCCAAAATATCCGCTCTCTAAAAAATTATCCATTTATAAATGGTCAACAATGAAAGTCATATGCTTGAGGTTCATAAACTATGTGGCAAAGTTCTCGTCATCTCATTCCAAGTCAACTTGCTATTTAAACAGTTAGTTGCTTTCATGTTGATTTGGTTGCTTTCAGACTAGATTTAATTGCTTTCGTTGATTGGTTTGTTGCTCTATGCCATTTATTGATGCACACAGTGGAAAAACTGCGGAAATTTTGTTTTTGCGAGCTGCTACTAACTAAATAAGCAGGAGAAAAGCGTAAAGAGGCTTAGTTGTCTTTACGCTTTTTTTCTATTGCTTTTGCTATCTGGTCTCCATGGAAACGGCCATTTTCTATAAATATTTCATTCGCATTATTTCCGGCAGCTATGACTCCGGCGATAAAGATCCCATCCACATTCGTTTCCATCGTTTCAGCATTGTAAGTAGGACGTCCAGTCACTGAATCTATTTGAATACCTATGTCCTGTAAAAAGCCATGGTCTGGGTGATAACCGGTCATCGCAAATACAAAATCATTTTCTATTTGAAATTCCCCGTCCAGTCCTCTTAATGTGACCGACTGTTCATCGATTGCTGTTACCTCCGTGTCAAAATGCATATCGATTTCTCCATTTCGAACGAGTCCTTCAAACTCCGGCAATACCCACGGTTTTATACTCGGCGAATAGGTACTTCCACGATAGACTACCGTTACTTTTGCTCTTGCTTTGTTTAACTCAAGTGCCGCATCAATTGCCGAGTTTTTCCCACCAATAACTAATACATGATGATCAAAAAACGGATGTCCTTCTTTGAAATAATGACTCACTTTGGGTAAATCCTCACCACGTATACCCATGAAATTCGGATGATCGTAATAACCTGTTGCAATAATGACGTATGTCGAATGATACGTCCCTTTCGATGTTTGGACGATAAAATAATCCTTTTCTTTTTCCACCTGTCTAACATATTCATATTTGTTCACTTGTATGTTTTTCAAATTTGCAACTTCTCGATAATAGACTAATGCCTGGTTTCGCTTAGGTTTCCTTTCTTCTACGATAAAAGGCACATCTCCAATTGCTAGCTTTTCACTTGTACTAAAAAATGTTTGATGTGTAGGATACTTATAAATCGCTTCCACAATATTTCCTTTTTCAATCACGAGTGTATGTAGTCCTATATTTTGCATCGAAATTGCAGCCGCTAGTCCGCATGGTCCTCCTCCAACGATGAGGACATCAACTTGTTGTACCACTTGTAAAAACTTCCTTTCTATACTCTTTCCAACAGTGTTTTCATTCACCGTACATCGTAATTATATGACATTCTGGTTTTGCCCCTAATCGAAGAGGCACACCTGTCGTTCCAAATCCATTGCTAACGAGTTCCGCACTATTTTCTTTCACTTTAAAAGCACCGTTTTCATAAATACCAAAAGGTCCAAACCGAATTTGACCGCCATGCAAATGCCCCGCTAATAATAAATGCGGGTTACTGACTTTTTTAGCGTTGTTAAAATAGGCAGGCGCATGTGTAATGAAAACAACAATATCCTCATCTCTAACTTCTTGAAATGCATCATATATATTCACTTTACCACTAAATCCATCATTGACTCCAACAAGGCGAATCGGTGTACGGTCAATGATTCGTTCCATGGATCGATTCACCAATAAATGGACATCATTCTTTTCAAGTAGTTCGATTAAGTTTTGTTCTCCCACTTCTCGATCATTGTTGCCGAAGACGTAAAAGACATCCCCTAATTTTTTTAGCTGCTCGATATTCCGCTCCGTTCGATGTAAAGGAACCCCTTTTTCGGTAATATCCCCACCGATAATTACTATGTCTACTTTACCCATAAGCGAGTGGATCAATTTATCATTTAGTTTCCGACGATGAATATCTGAGATAAAAAAAAGATGAACTTGCGCACCCGGTTTCATTTGTTCTACTCGGAGTGCATGTATTTTTACATTTACTTGAAATGCTAAGTAGAGCATATAAAGTAACAGCAAAATAGCTAAACCAGCTACTACCAAAAGAAAATATACCAACAAAAAACCCCCCTAGTCCTAACGTATAAAAGGACAGGGAAATCCCCCTGTCCTTTCCTTTCATTTCCTTTGTTTATCTAACCTTATGAATCTTCTTTTTTATAAATATAACTGTCTAAATATATTTATGCAACTAACATCCTAAATGATCTTCTTTTTAAACATTTGTTAAGGCAATATTAACTTTTGACCAGCAGCAATAGAATTCGACGATAAGCCGTTTGCAGATTTAATCTTTTCGACAGCATTTGGGTCATTATAATAGTTAATCGCAATGCGATATAATGTTTCATTTTCTTTGACTATATGTGTTTTAGAGGAGGTTTCTTGTTTTGGTTGTTCCACTTTTGGCTGCTCTACTTTTGGTTGTTCTACTTTAGGCTCTTCCTTTTTCGGCTGTTCTACTTTCGGTTCTTCCACTTTTGGTTGTTCCGTAGCCGGTGGTTGTTCTTCTTCTTTTTCCGCTACTTGCGCTTCATTTTCTTCTTTTGGACTATTCGTAATATTTTTCGTCTCTACTTGAATAATTCCTGATTCTTGCACCTCTTCTACGTCCTTAGGCGTGTAAATAAATTGCACATATAGAAAAGTACAAACTGGAATTAGTATAAAGATAAAAAATAATGTTGGAATTAACACGTTTTTAGACTTTTTCTTCGCTTTTTTTCCAGAATGGGATCTTCTACGACTTCTAAGTTCTACTTGATCGTCCTCAACCCCAATGGATTGTCTATGTTCATCTATTTTTTTTTGATAGTCGTCTTGATTCATATTTTTCAAACTCCATTTCTGCCATTATCTCTACTACTATTATTATGCCGAATTTTGTTGAAAAAGTAAACTTCTCATCTATTTTAAGCGCGTAGTAGTTCATCTAATCGCATTTTCCAATCCAGCTCTCCCATTTTTTCCGTCGTTTGTTTTCTATTCGCTACAATTTCGTTCAAACGAAGCGAACATTTGGAGCAGCAATGCATAGGACGATTTATTAATTGTTCATCAAAATAGTGCAAGAGCTGTTCTCTTATACATCGTTCGTTTTGCAGCATCGTGTACAAACTTAAAATTTCTGTCCATTTCTTTTGTTTTATCGTTTGGAAAAGTTGTGTCGTCTCTTGTTCTGTTAACTCTTCTTTCCAATACTCCAATATTCTAGCGGTCGTTTCCGGTAATTGGAGTTGCATTTGATCGGAATCATAGGCCAGTCGGATGTCTGCTTCTTCCGGGAAGTCTTGCATGGCGACATAGAAAGCCTGCTCCACATCCGTTGCGGTAAATAGCAAAGAAGCAATCGATTGCTTCCCGTCCCGCGCTGCTCTTCCTACTTCTTGCATATAGCTGGCAATAGATGTCGGAATATGGTCATGAATAATTTGTCGAATATCATCTTTATGTATTCCCATCCCAAAAGCATTTGTCGCACATATCCACTCTAGCTGCCCTTGTTGAAACTGTTGCTGGACTAAAATACGATCATCTTGTTCCATTTTGGCATGATAATAAGAAGCGCTGATTCCTCTTTTTTGTAATTCATTCGCATACATTTCTGTTTTTTTACGCGACTGCGAATATAAAATACCAGGACCGCTTGTAGACGTAATTCTGCCGATGATCCACCCAAGCTTTTCTTTCGTATCTTGTACCTCTACCGCCTCATATGCAATGGCAGGTCGGTCAAGGGAATGAATGTATTCATACGGCTCCCTCATTAATAAGGTAGATTTAATATCCTTTACTACGTTCCCGGTTGCCGTTGCAGTTAAAGCGAGGACATTTGTTTGCCTAAATTGTTGTAACCATTTGGCGATCCTTAAATAGTCCGGCCTAAAGTCAAATCCCCATTGGGAAATACAATGTGCTTCATCCGCTACAATATAAGCGATACGGATAGTAGATAAAGCGTGATTAAAACGCTCATTTTGCAACATTTCTGGGGAGGTAAAAATAAATTTGTAAGCCGATAAATGTCGAAAAACCATCTCTTTTTGTTCAAAAGATAAGAAAGAGTTTATCGCTACAACACGCTTCTCTCCTATTATTTTTAATTGCTCTACTTGATCTTGCATTAAAGATAGTAAAGGAGAAACAATGACGACAGCCCCTTCCATCAAATAAGCTGGCAATTGGTATAGCAACGATTTCCCCATACCGGTTGGTAGTATAGCTACGACATCTTGTCCTGCTATAACTTGTTCGATAATTTCTTTTTGCCCTTCCCTAAACGAATCGTAACCAAATTTTCGGGTCAATACTTCTGTCAATTTATCCATTTACTTCCCCTCCTTTCGTTAGCGCTAATCTAATCTGAAAATAACTTAATTCGGGAAGTTGTTCTCGAATGGTTTTTAACTTTTTTGTTTGCCGTTCCCGCGCTATTTGTAGCACTTGTTGAATCTGTTCATCTGCAATAAAGGAATGAATCGGAAAATTTGGATCTGCCGAAACAATTTCAATGACATGGTCTTCAATTGTATTTTCCTTCAAAAAACGCATACTAGCTATTTGCTCAATCGAATAGCCTTTTCCAAATAAATTACTTGTTTTTAAAGCAGATTCGGTTAGAGTCGTTTGAACATAAATACCCTTTGTTAATGCATGGAAATCTGGGTATTTTTCTTCCGTTATATCATTTAATAAAATATGTAAGCATTCGATAAATAAAAACTTTACATCTAAGACAGTCATTTGATGGTGACTTGCAAGTTGCTCCCAAGTAAGCCCACTATTTTTGTACCCGCTTAATCGGTAAACAAACAAATGCCGATGGATTTCGAGTAATTGAGGATTTTCGAGTAGACCGAATAATTGTTGTTTGAAATTTGCTCCAAAAGAACTCGATTGAAAATCTCTTTGTTGTAAAAACTCTTTGACAAACTGATGAACGTCATTACTTTTTTGTACGGGCACAAACTTTTTTTCATTTCCTTGGAACTGGGATAATGTTTGAACGATTAATTCTACTCGTGCCCAAAAAACAAATTCTTTCCCTCGAAGAATCCATCCATTGTACAAAGGACGTCTTGCTGAAACTATTTTGTGCAATCCTTTTTCCGTAATAGCCAAAGTAGATTCATTCATGACGATAAGCCGTTCTGCAAGGAGTTTCTCTATTTCCACCTCATATATTTCTTTTGATAGTTTTGGATAGAGACCAAAGTATGGATGAAGACTAAAATATGTCACATCTTGTATAGTTTGACCGGATTTTTTTCCTTTTAACAAATAATAAGGAGCTGTAGATGACCGTTCGCCTTGGAATTGGTATATAATGAATAAGAGTAGTAGTTGAAAATACACTGGAAATCCCTCACATTTGAAAGTATTTTGGTTGAAATGTAGCGAAAATATCTTTAGAATGAATAAGATAGCAGATTCGTGAAAGCAGATATAAAGGAGAGAATATAGGAATGGCTAAATATACAATTGTTGATCAGGATACATGCATCGCATGTGGCGCATGTGGCGCTGCTGCACCAGATATATATGATTATGATGACGAAGGGATTGCTTTCGTTATTTTAGATGATAACATGGGGACAACAGAAGTTCCAGATGAACTACTAGAGGATATGGAAGATGCATTTGAAGGTTGCCCAACAGACTCTATTAAAGTAGCAGAGGAATCATTCGAAGGCGACGCATTAAAGTTTGAATAGTATAGATAAACTTATTTGAAACGTGGAAGGTCTTTAAAAAGCCTTGCACGTTTTTTATTTTTCCTCAGTGCATATTATCATTACTTACTTTAAATCCAATATAACACAAAAGAACATATGTTTCAATTAATCCAAGAAAAAAAGGTTGTTTCTCCTATTACAGAGAAACAGCCTTTTCTTTAGTTGATATTGGCAGTGCCAAATGAATGTGAAATTTTATCAAGTATCGGTTTCATTCTCTTGAATAAAACAATCATTACTACAGCTACTAAAATACCTTTTATAAGATTGAACGGTAAAATACCGAAAATAATCGAGTTAAATAAGGCTGTTCCTGTTTCCATTGGGAAATTCAAGAAATAAGCATACATTGGTAAAAATACATAATAATTTAGTACACTCATCCCGATTGCCATTGAAATTGTCCCGCAAGCTAGCCCGTACGTAATACCTTTGGAAGATGTAGCTTTTCGGTAAATTATATAAACTGGCGCTAAAAATAAAATACTAGTAACAAAGTTCGCCATATGCCCTACTGGAACGCCAGTTGGACTACCAGAGAACAACCAATCTAATACATTTTTCAAAAATGCTACGAGAATACCAGCAATAGGTCCCATCGTAATTGCTGCAATTAGTGCTGGAATGTCACTAAAATCCACTTTCAAATAAGCTGGTAGTGCTGGTAGTGGAAATGCAAGTAACATTAGTACAAAAGAAATACTACTTAACATGGCGATTGCAATTAGCATTCGCGTCTTACCTTTTAACATAAAATCCTCTCTCCTTTTGCGATTCACTCCACAAGAAGAAAGGTTCAGCACGTTTTCTTTTACTCAAAAAATCCCTTAAGCTATTGCTAGGCTTAAAGGAGAAAAAGGTCCACTTAAATAAGCGTATCCGTATGAGTGTATACGAAAAACGACTGCACCTTCACCTTCTCCCATCCAGACTATACTGTCGGCTTTGGAATTTAACCAAATCAACCTTAACTTAACGGCTCGCGGGCTCAAGAAACATGTTCTAATACCGCCGGTCGGGAATTACACCCTGCCCCGAAGATGAATCAATATTTTATTGTCCTTCAAGCACTTTATCTTGAATTAAATACATCTTATCAAAGTTTTGTATGTAATGCAATACAGTTGCTCAAAAACAATTAAAACATATTGACTTACTATGCATTATAAGTGTAGAAGAAAATGAAGGAGCAATGATTCGCTCTATCCGAGCATTCACCCTCGCCATACGAGCATTAAACCCCCTCTTCCACTCATTCCAACAACAAACATCCACCTAAAGAGAAAAAATGCGCGGAAGTCATGACCTAGTCAATACTCCCACACACCTCAAAACAAAAATTATTCATCACTCATGATAAAACCATTCGGTCCTATTGGAACTGGGAGAGGCTTCGTTAAATCGAATTCTGCCCATTGTTGTTGCACTACATTTTCTAACTTTACTTCTTCACCGAAACTGGCAGCAGTTAAGGCTAATGCTTCTAGTAACCTGGTTGCTGCAAATGGGTCCAACGCTTCTAAATCAAGAGGCTCATCAAATTGTATAACTCCCACGCCATCTTGCTCTACAAATTTGTAAGAAACCTTGGACGGAATCACCGAAGTATAAAAATCATTCCCGGCATCTTTCATCGCCAACAAGGCGTCTGAAAGAGTTTCAAAGGAAGCACCATAACTAGGAGCCAGATAATCTTCCCCGTTAGTGGAGTGATAAATGTAATAATTATGATGACCTAAAGAGCCTGGTAATTTACTAGGCTTCGATAACTCTCCGGCTTGATCCCATTCTAAAGGTGAGCCGTCTTCATTTACTTTTAAAAATGTATCAAAATCCGTAAATATTTCATTTATAGATTGACCATAAGTTGTCGTTGTTCCGGAAGCTCTATCATATCCATGGTCAGTAGGTAAAAAATGTTTCAACTGTTTTCCTTCCACTTCGAAATGCCCTTTATATGGATGATATTCCATGAATCCCAACGCTTCCTCATCAATTCTATTTGCATATCGTTCATATAATTGTAAACTAGTTGGAGTCACCCCTGGAAAATCTGTTTCGATTCGTTCTTTTGGAATAATAACTGTAATTGGAACGGTTAATGCATTTTCTACTAAAGAAAAATGAAAAACGGTTCCTCCATTCACATTATCCTCGTAAACTGAGGTCGTTTGATGGAAGGGGATTAACTCTAAAGGAGTGTCTATCTTTGCTGACATTGTCGTCATTTCACTTGCCGGATCAGCTGTTGCATCTTGTTCCATAGAGCGCATATTTTCTTTTGACTCGGTTTTATCGTATGCACTTTCATGAGACATCTTTAACTGTTCTTGATTCGTATAGGAAGAAACAAGAAATGTTAGAAGTACAATAGCAGCAACAGAAACGATAAAAGGCATCCATTTAGAAAACGACACCGCAGTTATTTTTCTTTTTTCTTCTTTGACTTGAGCATTTATTTCTATTTTTACCCGATTATACACTTCTTCTTTGGAACGATGATCTGTAAATTTGGGCATATTTTTTAAAAGCTCATCAACTGTTTCTTCTTCTACTCTTCGATCACTCATGATGAACAGTACCCTCCTCTTCTTTCGCAGATAATCGTTCACGAAGTGCTTTTATCGCACGATGTTGCGTTGTCTTCACTTTCCCTTCTGTCCAACTTAATACTTGTGCTGTTTCTGTAATCGAAAGCTCTTGGAAATAACGCATTATAATGACCATTTTTTGATCACCCGTACAATCATCCAGAGCTATAAGCAATGTTTTCATTTCGTCGTTTAGTTGTACAGCATCTTCTGGTAACATGTCGTTTGATACAAGCTGCATGTTCTCCCAGTCAAATGACTCAAACAAGCGTTTTTTTCGGACTGTTTGTTTTCTAAAATGATCAATCGCTACATTTTTAGCGATCGAAAACAGCCATGTTTTTTCCGAACTTTTTCCTTCAAACTTACTGTAAGCCCTTAATACCCGTACATATACTTCTTGGACCAAGTCTTCCGCAGTTTGCCTATTTTTTACCAAATAAATAAGAAACTGAAATACATCTTGATGATAGCTATCATACAAGCGGTGGAAAACGGAGTCATTCATAAGCTCCCCCCGTTCTTATAATTAGTCGTTTCATGTACTGTTTTGTTACACAATCAATTGCGCCTTGACGTAATTGTGTCCAAAATTTGAAATGCAGTATTGCAATTCAAAATCTGGGACATTTGCCGGACGCCTAAAGTAAATAAGTAGGAGCCCTCCCCTACTTATTTACTTTAAAGGTAGTTTAATAATGAAAGACGTGCCAACCCCCACTTCACTTTCAACGGATAGATGTCCATCATGGCGCTCGACAATATTTTTCGCAATGGCAAGCCCAAGACCCGTTCCACTTTTTCCTCTTGTTCTAGCTTTATCCGCCTTATAAAAACGTTCAAACACATACGGTAAATCTTCACTTGGAATGCCGTATCCCGTGTCTTTCACTTCGATTATTATCTGCCCCGCTGTTTTCGATAGCTTAACAGTCACAGACCCTTCTTTCGGGGTGTGTCGAAGTGCATTGTCAATTAAGTTCGTGAGTACTTGTTCCATACGATCCTCGTCGAGTTGTAAATGAATCGTATCCGATAATGTATGCTCGAAATACAAACGAATATTTTTTTCTTTAGCGATTTGATCGAACTTTTGTGTAATACGCTCAATGGTTGGTAGAACCGACACTTTTTCTTTATAAATACTTAAATATCCTGACTCCAAACGAGCTAAGTCTAATAATTCCGTTACTAATCTACTCATTCGTTTCGATTCATCATAGATTATTCGAATCATTTCTTGTTTATCTTCTTCTGTTGTTACTACTTCGTCGATAATCGCTTCGCTGTATCCTTGCAACATTGAAATAGGTGTTCTAAGTTCATGCGAAACATTGGCGATGAAGTCCGAGCGCATTTTATCTAAACGATGTTGTTCGGTCATGTCACGAAGTACTACGACAGCTCCACGAACTGAGTCTTTACTATAAAGAAGACTAACAGAGACGGAAAAATAAGAACCTTGTATTTCAATTTCCTCATCAATTTCTTCTTCTTGATGGAATACGTGATCGAGTAAATGGTATAACTCCGCAGGCAAATTAGATTGACCAGCCACTTCGTTCTGTTCATGCCAATGAACGATTAATTGATCGGCTTGCGGATTACTTACTAGCACATTAAAGTCTTTGTTAAATGTAATAACTGCGTCCGTCATAGATGTCAAAATGTTAGAAAGTTGTTCTTTTTCTTGGCTAATCACTTCGACATGGTCCTTCAATTGGCTACCCATACGATTAAAGGCGATGCTAAGCTCTCCAATCTCGTCTTTTTGTACGTATGGAACTTTCGTTTCGAAATTCCCTTTTGCAAGTTCCAAAGCAGCTTCTCGCATTGTTCTAAGTGGAGACGTAATACGGGAAGATAAAAAGAATGAGAACAAAGTTGTTAGTAATAATGCGATAAAACCAGATAAAAAGACGATACGCGTCGTATGGTTCGACGTCTTATTCACTACTTCTAAACTTTGATAAATAAACACAGCACCGTGTATTTCTTTATCAGATTCTAGAGGTGAGGCAAGAATGATGTAATTTTCCATTCTATTTTCTTCGGTCATGGAAGGCATGAGCATCTTTTTAATAATCGTGCTATTAGTTGTATATATTTCAGATAAATCTTTATCCTTCAATAATTTTTCTTGAAAAACGTCCTTGTTCAATCCTTCATGAACGGATAGAAAAACAGACTCGGCATTGCGTACGATTAATGCGCTCGTTTCCGCTCCCAAAATATTCTGGATAATTTGCATAGAATCTTCTATTTGATCGTACTGCTCTACTATTTTCCCAATCGTCGCAGCTTCCTGTCTTAGCGACTCTTCTGCCTGTTCTGTATGGAAGTTTTCCAAAAACTCTAGCATTAAGACCGTAATGATAAACAGCACAAATAAGACGAGAAGCAATATGGTCCCCCATAGCTTCCCGACAACACTATTCCAAATTCTATTCATTGATGACCTCAAACTTGTAGCCTACGCCCCAAACAGTCACAATCATTTTCGCAGACTTTTCCGATACTCTATTTAACTTTTCACGTAAACGTTTGACATGAGTATCTACCGTTCTTAAATCACCAAAGAAATCATAATGCCATACTTCTTTTAATAATTGCTCCCGGTCAAATACTTTATCCGGTGCTTTTGCTAAGAAATAGAGCAATTCATATTCTTTTGGCGTCAAACTCACTTCCACTCCATCAGCCGTCACACGATGTGCATCATGATCGATTGTCAAATGCGGGAACACAACGATATCTTTTGATGCAGACATTCCTTGTACCGGTGAAAGTGCAACAGAACGTTTTAAAAGAGCTTTCACACGAAGAACCACTTCTCTTGGACTAAAAGGTTTCACGATATAATCGTCTGCTCCTAGTTCGAAGCCTTCTACGCGATTAGCCTCTTCCCCTTTAGCTGTTAGCAAAATAATCGGTGTTTCCTTATGAAGACGTAACTCAGTCATTGTTTCTATCCCGTCTTTTTCAGGCATCATAATATCTAATAAGATACAATGGTATTCATTTTCTAACGCTAGTTGTAGAGCCACTTCTCCATTTTCTGCTTCTTCTACTTCATAACCTTCTCTTTCCAAATACATTTTCAATAAACGACGGATTCTTTCTTCGTCGTCCACTACTAATAGTTTAATCATTTCAGACATAATATCAGACCCTTCTATCAACTTCTAATCTATATTGTACAATTAGTCCCGCCAAATTGAAAGAAAAGCTCCTACCTCTTTTATGCGAGATAAGAGCTTTCCTAATTGTCTAGTTTTAGCGAAAGTTATGCATACGAGTGTAATCCAGCAATAATTAAGTTTACTGCTATTAGGTTAAACATAATGATGATAAACCCGATTAATGCCAACCATGCAGATTTCCTTCCTTCCCAACCTTTTGATAAACGAAGGTGTAGGAATGCTGCATAGAATAGCCAAGTAATAAGTGCCCATACTTCTTTAGGATCCCAGCCCCAAAATCTAGACCATGCTTCATGTGCCCAAATCATCGCAAAAATAAGTGCCCCTAACGTAAATACAGGGAAACCAATAAGAACAGAACGATAACCGATTTCATCCATAAATTGAGAGTTCGCTTTTTTCGTAAATGGTTGTAATACAGCAGCTAGTCGTTTTCTGAAGATTAAACGAAGCAAGATATATAATACCGTACCGAAGATGACAGACCATGTAACAACTGTCAATTTCTTCGCATTTACAAGCGGCGGCATTTCCATTAACGGTTGCATCACGTTTTCAGTAATTGCTTCGGACTCATTCATCCCAAAAATAGGTGGCATATTATATTCCATTGTTAATACTTTTTCTTCTTTATTCACATAGTTAAATTCTGCTTTATAGTCTGTTAGCATGAAAGTAGTGGTAGCTACGATAAAACCTAAAACTAGCACTCCAACATACATAACAGCTTCAATCCAAAAACGTGATTTTGACTTTTTCGTCATATCAATATTTTTGACCAAGTAGATTAAACCAGCCACTGCACTAATCGCCAATATCGCTTCTCCAAGTGCCGCTGTTATAACATGAACCGTTAACCAGTAGCTTTTTAAAGCCGGTATTAAAGGCGTAATATCTCTTGGGAACATACTTGCATAACCAATGATGATGATAGCGATCGGTAAAGCAAAAAGTCCAAGTGCCGGTATTCTATAGATAAAGTAAATTAAAATAAAGGCACCAACAACCAGCATTCCAAATGCAGTTGTAAACTCAAACAAGTTACTAACAGGAGCATGTCCTGCTGCGATCCATCTCGTTATAAAATAACCAATATTAGATAAGAATCCAATGATTGTCACCGTTATGGCTAATTTACCCCAACGTTCAAAAGATTTCGAAGCTTTAGAGCTTGAACTCTTTACGGCACCTCCAAATAAAAAGGTCGCCACTAAATAAGCAACGAATGCTATAAATAATAAGGTACTACTTACTTCTACCATGATTAAACCCCTTCCTCTTTATCCGCTTTAGAATCTTCATCTTGTTGATCTTCGTACTTTGGAAGATTTGCTACTTCGGAAACTGCGTTCATATCTTTCATAATGCTGAGCCAGTTTTTATTCGTATGCGCTGCAATTACGACTTGCCCGTCTTCTAATTGCTGGATCCAAATACGTCGATGATTCCAATACGATCCTTGTGCTACCCCAATCATGAAGATAAGTCCGCCAAGCATAAGAATAGGAAGTGTTAAATCTTTACGAATTGTCAAACCAGAAACGTCCCTCGTTTCGACACTTTGAAAAGCAATTTTATGTTGGTTTTCGCCAAGCGGTTCTAGCGTTTCTTTAATCATTACAAAACTAGTTTCACCATTCGGAAACTCAGGCGTATACATTTTCACTAAGAATGCTGGATTGTTAGGAAGCGGAGATTGTGACTGTGGCACTCCTTCTTCAAATCCAGTGAAATCAGCATAATAATCTAAAATTTCCACTTTGGCCCCATTTTCTAATTCATAAACTGGTTCTGGGTTAGATAAGTTAATCGTAAACTCACCAAAGCTTTCTGCTGTTTCTTTATCTTGCAGTTGGAATGTCATAGAAGCTAATTCATCTAAACGAAAATCCATTTGAAAGACAGAAAAATTATCAAATTTTAGCGGTTTATTTACTTGAATCGCCGCTTCTTTTTCAAACGTTAGATCATCTAAGTGACCTGCTACCGCATCTTCTGGTCCTTTATACAAAGCTACGTCTGTTTGATAGTTTTTGGCAATTGTTCCGACGCGATCAATCGCATCTCCAAAAACTTCTTCCGATTCTTCTTTTGAATAGGTTTCATAGATAAATTCTTTACTTTCTAGGAAATAACCATCTGTTTTTGGTATGTACAATGTTTCACCTTCGCGAAGCCACATCGTTTCATCGACATAAAAGCCCGGCAACGCTCGAAGCATGACCCCAAATAAGAACAAAATAAGCCCAAAATGATTGACATAAGGACCCCAACGAGAAAAACGACCTTTTTCAGCGAGTAAGGCATTACCTTCACGTTTTACGTTATAACGCATTGTTTTCAACTTTTCTTCCGCTTTTGCAATGGATTCTTCCCCATTTTCTATGTTTCCGATTCCATATATACGCTGGCGTTTCAAAAAGCTAAAATGTCTCTTTGTTTTTTGTTTTTTTAGGGATTTATATAGTGGTATTACTCTATCAAGACTTGCGATGATCAATGAAATTCCAAGCATCCCAATAAGTCCTTGGAACCACCAAGAACTGTATAAGTCCGATAATCCTAATTTATAATACAAAGTTCCAAATGTCCCATAAATTCGTTCATAATAAGCGGCAATATCTTCTTCTGTTGTCGCTGGCACATAAAAAACTTGCGGCAAAATAGTCCCGATAGACGCAGCAACCAGAATAATAACGATTAACCATACTCCAACTTTTACACTGGAGAAGAAATTCCAAACCTTATCGATAATCGTCTTGTTATACGTTTGAGAACGTCTTGCTGAACCTTCATACCGCATATCTACAAGCTTTTTTTCCGCTGTTTCTTTGGTTAATGGTCGTCCACAGCTTTCACATAACAATGTCCCAGCTGGGTTCACATTACCACATGTACAAACTATCTTGTCCATCTATAAAACTCCTTTAGGATGGTTTAATTTGCTCCATAAAATCTGCAATATCTTGCTCTGTCATTTGACCTTTAATAATTTTTTCAATACGTCCTTCCGGATTGATTAAAAAAGTAGTCGGCAAAGGATCGATATTATAAGACTGCATGACACTTTTGTTTTGGTCAATGGCAATAGGGAACGATAAACCATAACTATTTTTAAAGCTATTCACTTTTAAATCGGATTCACCAATATTAATCGCTAAAGTTTGAACGCCTTGATCCTTATAAACATGGTATTGGTTGTCCATTGCAGGCATTTCTGTTGCACATGGCTTACACCAAGTACCCCAAAAATTTAAGAAAACGCCTTCACCTTTGTAATCGGAAAGTCGATGTTGGTTCCCTTCCAAATCCACTAAAGCAAAATCAGGTGCTTTGTCCCCTACCTGAAGGACAGCATTTTTTTCTTTCGTTACATTTGAATATATTGTAAAGACGATGGCTATCGTCAGTACTGCTAGAATAGCAGTTCGAATATAATATCTTTGCTTTTTAGATTGCGCCATCATTGCTCCTCCATTTCTAAGCATCGTCGACATATATTATACCAAAATATACATTTTAAAATGGTCCGACATTTGAAGGGTTTGTGAACATTCCAGTATTAGTTTCCTATTTTTCCTGTTTCAGCCAACACGCGCAATTGTTTAATTTCATGCGTCGTTAACTCTCTCCATTCCCCAGCATTTAGGCCGTGTAATGTTAAGAATCCGAATCGTTCTCGTTTTAGTTTTTGCACAGGAAAACCAACCGCGTCAAACATACGGCGTACTTGTCTATTTTTCCCTTCGTGGATCGTTATTTCTACGATTGCTTTATTTGTTTTGCGTTCGCTTGATAATAACTTTACTCTTGCAGGAGCCGTTTTACCATCTTCCAACATAACGCCACGTTCTAATGGTCTTAATTGCTCTTTCAATGGAATTCCTTTTACTCTTGCTACATAGGTCTTATCAACTTTAAATTTTGGATGCGTTAATGCATAGGAAAAATCTCCATCATTTGTTAGTAGTAATAAACCGGATGTCTCATAGTCTAGTCTTCCAACCGGATATAGTCGTTCTTTTACATGTGGTAATAAGTCCGTTACCGTTTTTCTTCCTTTGTCGTCTGTGACCGCTGAGATGACTCCTCTTGGTTTATAAAGTAAGTAATATACTTTTTGTTCTTTTTCTAGTTTGACTCCTTCTACTTCCACTGTATCCGAATTCGAAACTTTTGTTCCCAGTTCTGTGACAACTTTCCCGTTCACTTTTACTTTTCCTTGGATGATTAATTCTTCTGCTTTTCTTCTAGATGCAATACCTGCATGCGCTAGTACTTTTTGTAGTCTTTCCAATTCTTTCACCTCGTCCATTCTTTCCATACATATGAGTGAATTATGTCACACTTTTCGCCAAAATAAAAGAAGACAGTCTTTTATAAAAACTGTCTTCTATATTATTCCAATATATAAAGAGTGTTATACACAATAAGGATAGCGTATTAGAAATTACCTACTTATGAGTGGAGATACACTGAAAACAAATATCCAGTTTTTCTAGTGCGTGCATCCAGTAAATGGCTAAGAGCAACTAACCGACTATTGAAAGCAACTAGTTCCAGTCTGAAAGCATCCAAAAACAATATGAGAGCAACCAAATTGCCAGCGAAAGCAACTAATTGCTAGAACAACAAGTTTACTTGGAGTGAGACACGAATGACTGTTCTTCTCCAGGTAAAAATGGAACCCATACATTGCCGTAAGTCGCATTATTCCTAAAAAGCGTTTAAGGGGTGTGACAAAGTCACACCCCTTCCTTCATTTTATTTTGTTCACATTAAATCGTAAGGCGATTTGATCGTCGATTTTTACATTCCATAAATATGGCGTTTTCTCCGTGGATTTTCGTGGGATTAGTAGAACGTTATTGAGTTTTTTTCGTTCTTCCTTGTTTAATAACAGATACTGATCATCTTCCACTTCAATGACTTCTTTTTGGAACACTCGATACTTTCCTTTTTTCACAACTTTTACGGTATCATAGTTTGCAAAAACTCGTTCTGCAAGGGAAGTATGATATGCCCAATCGTTGGAGTGATTCAATGTAACGACGACAATTTCTTTTTCATCCTCTTTAAAATAAGTAACTAGTGTTCTTCCTGCTCTTTTCGTATAACCTGTTTTCCCAGCGATTGCTGTCTCATTTTCATGTAATAATCGATGCTTGTTGCTCCAACGGACATTTCGCTCTTCCGGTTGATAGCTTTTCGCAGAAGCTATTTCTTTAAATTGTTCGTTTTGAAGCGCTAGGCGAAACATATTCGCCATGTCAAATGCAGAAGCGAAATGGTCATCATGATGGAGTCCTGAAGGATTTGTAAAATGTGAGTCATTTAATCCTGCAACTTCAAATTTTTCGTTCATCAAATGCGTAAATCCGTCTATAGAGCCTCCTACATGTTCCGCTAGAGCATAAGCGGCATCATTTCCGGATTGGAGCATTAGACCGTGCAATAAAGAGTTGATGGTCCATACTTCTCCAGGCTTCAAATATAAAGAGGATCCTTCTTGGGTGGCGGCAGCCTGTGAAATCGTGATTTCGTCATCTAGGGAGGCATTGTCTAATACTGTTAACGCCGTCCAAACTTTCGTTAGACTTGCTATTGGTAATTCCTCGTACTCATTACTACCTTCTAACAATCTCCCCGTTTGTACGTCAATTACTGCATAGGAGGAGGAAGCTTCCACATCACCCACTTGCCAAAACAGAAAAAGTAGAAAGAACACAGTTATTTTTTTATAAATAGAAAATACTCCTCTTTAAATTATTTCTATCCTTCAAATGTTTCTTGGAACTTCGTCAAGAACAAGTCCGAGTCTTCCATTTCATCCACTGAGATATCTTCTGGGAGTGGAGGCAATGCACGAATATCTTGTAATCCAAAGTATTGAAGAAACTCTGTTGTCGTTCCATACAAAATCGCTCGTCCTGTACCATCCGCACGACCCACTTCTTTTACTAACCCTTTAAGAGACAACGTATGTATCGGGCGTTCTGATTTCACCCCTCGAATCTCTTCAATTTCTACTCTCGTAATAGGTTGTTTGTATGCAATGATCGCTAATACTTCTAGCGATGCTTGAGATAGCGATTGGGATGTAGGATTTTCTACTAATTTTTGAATACTGGTTGCATTTATTTGCTTGGTCACTAACTGAAATGTACCCGCTAATTGCTTAATCTCGATACCTCTGTCTTCACTCTTTTGATAGTTTGCTATCATCGTTTCGAGCGTCTCGGCAATTTGCTCTTCTGTTTCATTTGTCAGAAAAGCTAATTGTTTTTTTGTTAATCCGTCTTCTCCGCTTACAAATAAAAGACTTTCAATATTACTCATCAATTTCATCTTCGAATTCAATTTCTAAATCTTCCTTTCGCAAAAGAACAAATAAATCATCAAAATTGTTATTTTGCTCTACTTGCACAATTTGGCGCTTCATGAGCTCTAATATAGAGAGAAATGTCGTCACGATCGTTGTTCTATCTCTTGTTGGAAAGAGCTCATAAAATGATAATCTGCCTTTGTTTTGCTTTAATGTAGTAATGACACTTTTCATTTGATCTTTTATCGAGATTTCTTGTTTACTTACTCGTGTGTGTAATGGTGCATTTAACTGTTTTCTGCGTAACATTTTTTGAAAGGCACCAAGCATATCGTACACATTAACGTCTGACTCAAATAACGCAAGCTGTTTATTGCTTTGCAATTCGCTTAAATCAGTTGGCGGTCTTGTATAAAATAGATTACGAGTTTCCTCCATTTCTTGTAAACTAACAGCAGCTTCTTTGTATTTCTTGTATTCTATTAATTTAAGTACTAACTCGTCCCTCGGGTCATTTATGTTAAGATCAAAATCATCTTCCATATCCTCATCCTGATGGATGGGAAGAAGCATTTTACTTTTGATCGATAGTAATGTTGCTGCCATTACTAAATATTCACTTGCTTCATTTAGCTCCAAAACGCTCATTGCATGTACATGCTCCATGTACTGGGCGGTGATTTCAGCCATTTTGATATCATATATATCTATTTCCAAACGATTTATTAAATGTAATAATAAATCAAGGGGTCCTTCAAATGCTTCGGTTTTTACTTCATAAGACATAAAACTCCACCTATTATCGGTTTTTAACATCATTATAGAGGAAAGGTGATTGCATTGCATCCTACATTCCATGCTAATTTTGTCCAATTTCTAAAAGAATTTAATGATACACATGATTATTTCGAATGCCACGAACTACTAGAAGACTACTGGAAAGAAGTTTCACCAGCGAGTAAAAATCACCCGTTAACGGCACTCATCCTATTATCTACGTCTATGTATCACTGGCGTCGGGGCAATATGACAGGAGCGATTAAAACTATGAAAGGAAGTATAGATCGATTAAAAGAAACTTTGCCGTCTTGTTATTACGAAACGATCAACTACGATAAACTTATGCAAGATGCTACCCATTCTATTAACTTAATGAAAGAAAAAAATCCATTTCAGCAATTTACGATTGAGTTAATAAATGAACAGCTACAACAACTAGTTGATGCGATAGAAAGCCCTTCAAGCAATGATTTACACTTTCTTACTCATAAGCATATGCTCAGAGACCGTTCGGAAATACTAAAGGAGAGAGAAACACAGAAAAAAAGAAGAGCTGACTTGAAATAAGTCAATCCTCTTCTTTTTCGATTTGGCATTTTTCGAAGAAAGACTTGATCTCTTCGGCTGGCTGGATAGACGATGTATGTAAAGTAGATGTTAAGCTTTTAAGCATTTCTCGGCCAATCCCTTCTCCGCGGTGGGAAGGATTGACGGAAAGATGCTGAATAATTCCATCCGTATTATTCATCCGAACGCCAACTAATCCTACTAAATCTTCGCCTTTTTTCCATAAAAATAAATGCCAATCTGGATTCGTTTCATACTCTTGTATTGTTTCTAATAACTTTTTTACATCTTTTTCATGAGGCATAAATGATAGAAGACCCATAGAAATTTTTTCGAATGCTTTTTTATACCGTAGCAACATAGTTAAAACCCTCTTTTAGTTTCATCACTTCTACTCAAGTAGGTGACTTTCGAAAAATAAGTTCGATATGATCCTTTTAATCGTACACGACATTTGTCTAAATTACAAATTTGCATTTGGTGCTATAAAAATCCAATAAACTGCTCCCCATACGAGCCCAACTATTAATAGCATGAGAAATAGTAAACGATTTGTTTTTTTCAACTTACCTTCACTCCTTCTCCATCGTTAGAGGAAGGTCAAGATGAACAATATCTTCTAAAGTTTCTCTTCTAACTGCTAATTGATGTTTTCCATTTTCCACAAATACAACAGCAGGTCTAGCCAGACGGTTGTAATTGCTTGCCATGGCATATCCGTAAGCACCCGTACAGAACATTGCTAAAATATCTCCTGGTTGTGCTTTTGGTAATTCAATATGTTCGATCAACTTATCGCCGGACTCACAACATTTACCAGCGATTGTGTATGTTACATCCGCTTTCTCACCGATTTTATTCGCAATGACTGCATCGTATAATGCCCCGTATAATGCTGGACGAATATTATCCGACATTCCACCATCTACAGCCAAATAGTTACGAACATCCGGCACTTCTTTTTCAGAACCGATTGTATATAAAGAAGTTCCTGCATCGCCAACAAGCGAACGTCCTGGTTCAATCCAAATTTCAGGCATGGCAAAATCTGTTTCAGCAATTAAGCCTTTTACGACAGTGATCATTTCTTCCACATAAACAGAAGGTTCAAGCGGTGTATCTTCTTTCGTATACTTAATACCAAAGCCGCCACCTAAATTTAATACGGTACACTCGAAATCATAATCACGATGCCATTCAATCATTTTTTTTATTAATTTTTCTGCAGCAACTTTAAATCCGATTGTTTCGAAAATTTGAGAACCAATATGACAGTGAAGACCTAGCAATTGAATGTAATCATCCTCAAACACTTGGTTAAACGCAAGATCTGCTTGTCCATTCATCAAATCAAATCCAAATTTCGAATCTTGTTGTCCAGTTGTAATATAGTCATGTGTATGTGCTTCTACCCCTGGGGTAACGCGTAAAAGTATATTTACTTTTTGGTTATTTGCAGCAGTAAGTTCTTTTAATAGTTCGATTTCATAGAAGTTATCTACTACGATACAACCGATATTATGTTCGATTGCAAGTAATAATTCTTCTTTCGATTTATTGTTCCCGTGAAAATGTATTCGTTCTACTGGAAACCCTGCTTTAATCGCTGTATATAACTCCCCACTAGAAACGACATCTAGCGATAAATTTTCTTGTTTCATCACTTGATACATTGCCACACTTGAAAAAGCTTTACTCGCATAAGCAACTTGCGCAGGCACATTTTGTGCTTTGAACGTTTGGATAAATGCGCGTGCACGCTCTCTTATTAACGACAAATCATACACGAATAATGGCGTTCCGTAAGTTTTTGCTAATTCTAAACTGTCGATTCCACCTATTTCTAAATGGCCTTTTTCATTTACTGCATGTGTTGATACCATCACCAAATAAATCGCCTCTTTTCCTCTTTCAATATAAGAACTTTACCACATTAAAAGAGGAGATTGCAATGGGATTCATGACCTTTTGCGAACTGGTGATCTAGTGATAAACGGACGCTTTGCATCGATCGGCATAGGAAAACGCACGAGTATTCGCATAAACGCTTTCGGGAAGAAAGGCATCACTGGCCATAAATAAGGAACATTCAAAGGTCTTAACGACCCAACATAGAAAAGCAAGACGACAAGTGCGATAAAAAATCCATTTGCCCCTAAAAGTGCCGTACAAATTAATATAAAGGTCCGGAAAATTTTCGTCGATATACTTAGTTCATACGAAGGAATGGCAAATGTAAAGATCGCTGTAATCGCTGTATACAAAATGACTTCTGGAACAAATAACCCCACATCTACCGCCATTTGACCGATGACTAGTGCCGCAATAATACCCATCGCTGTCGACAAAGGAGTAGGTGTATGAATGGCGGCAAGCCGCAAAAATTCAATTCCAACATCTGCAAAAATGATTTGCAATAATAATGGAATTTCCCCCACTTCTTTTGGACCAAAAAAATCAAGTGACTTCGGCAAAAATTCTGGATGCTTCGAAAGTAAATACCAAAAAGGAAGCAAAAACAAGCTAAACACTACTCCCGCCAAACGAATCCATCGCACGATGGTACCGATTATTGGAGCCTGCCTGTATTCCTCCGCATGTTGCAAATGATGAAAAACCGTCGTCGGAACTATAATAGCAGAAGGAGATGTATCGACGATAAGCACAATATGCCCTTCTAGTAAATGAGCTGCTGCGATGTCTGGCCTTTCCGTGAATCGCACAAATGGCAACGGATGAAAACCCTGTTTAAACAACCATTCTTCTAGTGCTTTATCCGTCATCGTGAACCCATCGTGTTTGATTTGGTTAAGCCGCTCTCGAATTTGCTTCAAGTTATCATCACTTGCAATGCCTTTTATAAACGAAATGGCAATATCTGTTTGACCTAAAGTCGATACTTGATGAAGCTCAAATTTTAAATCCGGGTCGCGAATCCTTCTTCTAATAAGTGCCGTATTTTGCACAATATTTTCTGTAAATCCATCCCTGGAACCTCTTACAACTTTTTCATTATCCGGTTCCTCGGGACTTCTTCCTGGATAGGACCGCACATCCACTGTATAAATAGAGCCGTTATTTAAGATAAATGTTACTTGTCCACTCAGTAAAGCAACAAGCCACTTCTCTTTGGAATCATACTGGGTAATCGAATAGTATGGGAAATAGTGCTCCATTATTTTATTTTCATCGTCTATTTCTTCTATTATTTCTGCTTGCGCATTCGTTAGTAACTCTGTCAGAACCATTCCGTCCACTAGCCCATTAATATACACAAGCAATACTGGAAATTCATATAAATGCGTATGCAATGTTCCAAAATCATACGATTCATTGACGCCGAATTTTTCTTTTAAATACGCTTCCGCTTCTGACATATTTGAAAATAAGGGTTTCGTTTCAATCACCTATCTTTAGCTTTTGATTGCTCTTCAAAACCAGCTGGTACAAGCCAATTTTTTAGCTGGCTTAATATTTTCTTCTCGAGCCTGGACACTTGTA
This sequence comes from Psychrobacillus sp. NPDC096389, assembly GCF_044762855.1. Lineage (NCBI taxonomy): Bacteria > Bacillati > Bacillota > Bacilli > Caryophanales > Bacillaceae > Psychrobacillus > Psychrobacillus sp. NPDC096389. The sequence goes on from NZ_JBIWFB010000012.1 coordinate 99,052, forward strand.
CTTGCGAAATACCGAGTCGCTCGGCAATATCGCTTTGTGTACAGTCTAGGTAATATCGCAAATAAATAATCATCTGTTCTCGTTTTTCTAGTTTTTCTAGTAATTCTCTGAGTGGAATATGGTCAAATGACTTCTCCGAGCGCTCATCTTTCATCTGATCCATTAAGGTCAGTGCATCTCCACCTTCATTTTCGTACAATTGCTCTTGTAACGATGCCGGATCTCTTAATGCATCCGTCGCCATGACAATTTCTTCTCTCGATACTTCTAAAATACTAGCTAGTTCAAGAATCGTTGGTTGACGTTCATGTTTCTTCAGAAAATCATCCGTCGCATGGCGAATTTTAAAGTTTAATTCACGGATGGAGCGACTAATCTTCACCATCCCATCGTCTCTTAAAAACCGTTGAATTTCTCCGATAATCATCGGAACTGCATACGTTGAAAACTTTACTTCATACGACAAATCAAACTTATCTACAGATTTCATCAGACCAATACAGCCAATTTGAAACAAATCCTCTAAATCCGCTCCTCGTGAAGCAAAACGCTGCACAATCGACCAAACTAACCGAGTATTTCCTTCGATCATTTGCTGTCTTGCCTGTTTATCTCCAGCTTGTGACAATGCAATGAGTTCCCTCATCTTTTCCTGGGTTAATAAAGCCGATGTCTTATTATTCATCATTAGACGATCCTACTTGATTCTTGAATTGGTACAAATCGCTTCGTAATAGTTACAGTTGTCCCCCTATCAGGAATTGAGTATATCTCCACATCGTCGCTGAAGCTTTCCATAATTGTGAATCCCATACCAGAGCGCTCTTGTTCCGGCTTCGTCGTAAAAAGTGGCTCGCGTGCTTGACTAACATCTCGAATTCCACGTCCATAGTCCACAATAGATACGACAATTTCTCTATCTATACGTTGCGCATGAATTTCTATTTTACCTACTCCATCTTCTTCATAACCATGTACAATTGCATTCGTTACCGCTTCGGAAATAACTGTTTTAAACTCCGATAATTCTTCGATTGTCGGATCAATTGCTGCGATAAAACTGGACATTACCATTCTCGCTAATGCTTCATTCTCACTTTTTGCTATAAAAGATAGTGTGATCTCATTGTCCATAAACAATTCCCCCTAACTTTGACATAATTTCAATTTCTGATTCGTTATAAATATAGGGACTTAATCCTGCAAACTGAAAAATTTTCTTCATCGTTGGTGAAGGGTTCACAATAATCGTTTGTCCTTCAATTGGTGCAAGTTCACGCATTCTTCCGAGAATAAGCCCTATGCCTGAACTATCCATAAAATTTAAATCTTTTAAATTCCAAACTAATACTTTAATAGACCCGTTTTTAATCAATGGCACTATTTCATTTCGAATATTAGCAGTACTATGATGGTCTAACTCACCTTTTAATCGAATAATAATAATTTCGTCTCCAACTCTTTCTACTTCATGCATCATACAATTCGCCTCCTCGTAATAGCGCAATTCTACATGAACAGATGTTATTCCTTGCGCTTGACAAAAGTAGAAGAAATGATATCTTATTAGTCGATTTTCGACAAAGGGCTGCTCGTTCTTAGTATGGGAAGCTTTCCTATTTTTTAATCAAAAAATAGGCATCTCGTAAAAGTTTTTATAAACCTTTATGAGATGCCTATTGGATTAGGTAAATATGGAGTGTACATAGGGTTGTTATGGGTGAGCATAAGGGCAACATGCATCCCAACTATCTGAGCACAAATGATTAACATAATATCATTCAGCCTTAATAACCATGCTGTCTCTTTTGATAGTAATTGCCGATAAAATAACTACAAATTATTCCAATCAGAAAAGGAATTACAGAGCCACCTGTTTCGATTCCTGTTGAAGTTTCTTCGTAAAAACTATACATGAACAATTTAATATCGAACAAGTAGCCAATCATTAAAAGGAGACTGCTTACAAGAATAAAAGACACTAAACCTACAAATACTGTTTTAATCAATACTCCACCCTCTTTCCGTATTATATTTCTCTAGATTTTAACATATGAGGATATTTTCATACGGATGTTTATATTAATTCCTCAATCGAGCAAGCAAACCGCTTGCGAGCATTCGACTACCGTATCCACGCATACATCTCCCCTATACGAGCAATTCACTTCACCTACCGAGCAATCAAACTACATTTGAGCATTCGACTAACACATCCGAGCATATATCTCTCCTATACGAGCATTTTACTTCGCCATCCGAGCAAGCAAACCGCTTGCGAGCATTCGACTGTCACATCCGCGCATATATCTCCCCTATACGAGCATTTTACTTCGCCATCCGAGCAAGCAAACCGCTTGCGAGCATTCGAACACTGTATCCGCGCAATTCTCCTCCCTATACGGGCAATTAACTTCGTCTTCCAAGCATAGTGAACCCCTACAACACAAAAAAGCAGCCAAATTTGTAAATTTGGCTGCTTCCCTCATAAATATTACATAATTTTCAAAATCGATTTATTCTTCACTGGTTGTGCATCCGTAATTGAATAAGCTTTTTCAATCAATTGAACAGACTCATCCACCGCGTCTTTATTGGAGTATAAAACCGCTAACGTATCGCCTTTTTTAACTGATTGCCCATTAAGTGCTACCAACTTAACCCCAGCGTCGAAATCTAATACATCCGCTTTCGTTAAGCGGCCAGCTCCTACTAAAAGAGAAGCTTTTCCGATTAATTCTGCGTCAATCAAGCTAATATAACCATCTTTCGCTGCCTTTACTTCGATTTCATGTTTTGTCGTTTTCGCGTGAACGTCTGATGCATCTCCACCTTGAGCGGTGATAAATTCTTTCAATTTAGCAAGTGCTGCGCCATTCGAAAGCGTTTCTAATACTTTTTGCTCCGCAACTTCATCACTCACATCCGTTGCAAGTTGATACATTTTAGAAGAAATCGCAATCGTCACGTCTAACAAACCTTGTTCACTCTTTTTATAGTTATCCAAGAAATCATGAGCTTCCACTACTTCTAGCTTATTCCCAATATTGTGACCTAGTGGCTGATTCATATCTGTAATAACAACCGCTACTTTTCTGCCTAAACTTTCGCCGATTTGAATCATCGTTTTCGCTAACTCGGATGCATGTTCCAAATCTTTCATAAATGCACCTTTACCACATTTTACGTCAAGTACAATACCATCCGCACCGCTCGCTATTTTTTTACTCATAATAGAAGACGCGATTAATGGAATGCTGTCGACTGTACCTGTCACATCTCGTAAAGCGTACAGTTTTTTATCCGCAGGTGTTAAATTACCCGATTGACCGACAATGGCAATTTTATGTTCATTTACTTGTTTAATAAATTCATCCGCTTCCAATTCTACATGAAAACCATCGATAGATTCTAACTTATCTACTGTACCGCCAGTAATTCCAAGTCCTCTACCACTCATTTTGGCAATCGGAATATCTAGAGATGCTAAAATAGGCGCGACAAGTAAACTTACTTTATCGCCAATTCCGCCTGTGCTATGCTTATCCACTTTAAATCCTTCAATACTCGAAAGATCAATGACATCGCCAGATTCTACCATCGCTTTTGTTAACGAAGCGGTTTCATTTTCATCCATCCCATTAATTAGAATGGCCATAAGCATAGAACTCATTTGGTAATCTGGAATTTCATCTTTTGTATACTTCCCGATCATATATTGAATTTCTTCTTCAGTAAGTGAATGGTTTCGTTTTTTCTTGTCAATCAATTCAAGCATATTCATTTATTTTCCCGCCCTTAACAATTATTTTAATGAAGATAAGAAACTTTCACCGAATGCTGTTTGAGCAACACTAAAGTTTTCTGCAATCGTTGCACCGATATCTGCAAATGTTGTGCGAAGTGGTAATTCTTTTATTTCTTTCAATTTTGGAGAATAAACCGTTAACGGCACGAACTCACGCGTATGATCCGTACCTGGCATTGTCGGGTCATTTCCGTGATCCGCTGTAATAATGAGCAAATCTTCTTCTGTTAATTTTGGTAAAACTTCTTTTAAACGAGCGTCAAATTCTTCTAATGCTTTTCCGTATCCAATTGGATCTCGACGATGACCAAATGAAGCATCAAAGTCTACTAAATTTAAGAAGCTAATACCTGTAAAATCTTTATCTAATGTTGCGATAAATTTATCCATGCCGTCCATATTGTCCGTCGTGCGTTCTGTAGCAGTAATACCTTCTCCATTAAAAATGTCATAAATTTTACCGATCGCTAAAACGTCCAGTCCTGCATCTTGTAATTCGTTCATCGCAGTACGACCAAAAGGTTTTAATGCATAGTCATGACGATTTGATGTGCGAGCAAAGTTCCCTGGCTGTCCGATAAATGGACGTGCAATAACGCGACCTACTAAAAACTCCTCAGAAAGTGTCAGTTCTCTTGCCACTTCACAAATATGGTAAAGTTCATCCAGTGGAATAATCTCTTCATGTGCAGCGATTTGTAACACAGGATCTGCCGAGGTATAAACAATAATTGCACCCGTTTTCATATGTTCTTCGCCAAGTTCATCTAAGATTGCTGTACCACTCGCAGGTTTATTGCCAATTACTTTACGACCGATTTTTTCTTCTAAAGCAGAGATTAGTTCTTGTGGGAAACCATTTGGATACACTTTAAAAGGCTTATCGATGTTCAGCCCCATAATCTCCCAATGTCCAGTCATTGTATCTTTTCCAACAGAGGCTTCTTGCATTTTTCCAAAATACGCAGTTGGATTTTCTACACGTTCAATCCCTTGAATTTTATCAATATTACCTAGACCAAGTTTTTGCATTTCAGGCATGTGGAGGCCACCCATTTTTTCTGCAATATGTCCAAGCGTATGAGAGCCAACATCACCAAAAGCAGCTGCGTCAGGCGCTTCTCCAATTCCAACTGAGTCCATAACAATTACATGTATGCGCTTAAATTTGTTCATTTTATTTACCTCCTCGTCTTTACTTCTAGTTTACCAAAAATATTCAGAATGTACAGGTCAGACCTCTGACTTATTTAATAGATTTTATGTACTCCTATTATAACAATATTTGTATTTAAAACGAAATAATGAGCAAGTCAGAGGTACAATCCTTTAGGTAAAGATTCTCTTTTTTAATTAATTACTTTTGACATAAACATTGAATTTTTACTCATATAGTGTCCTAGAAGAGTATTTTTAATGGAGGATAGTATGAACAATCAAGAGGATTTACTTTCAATATTACAATTAGGTATGGGATTATTTTGGATCATTACATATATACTCATTATTAAACGTGGATTTCAAGATAAGAAATATGGAATGCCAATGGTAGCAATTTGTGCAAATATATCTTGGGAATTTATTTTTTTATTCATTTTTACACCGGATGATCCACAAAAATTAATCACGAGCATTTGGTTAGTATTAGACATCATTATTATGATTCAATATTTAATCTTTGGCCGAAAGGAATTCAAACAATATATTTCTGCAAACTTTTTCTATTTCTCTTTTTTCTTAACGCTAGGCATAAGCTTTCTACTTATCATTGCAATGACGTTGGAATTTAATGATGTGGAAGGGAAATACGCTGCTTTTTTACAAAATTTAATGATGTCCGGACTGTTTATCTTTTTATTAATAAGACGAGGTAACGCCAGCGGTCAATCAATATACATCGCAGTTTTTAAAATGCTTGGAACCTTATTTGCTTCTATTGCGTTCTTTCTATATTTTAAAACGTATTTGATTACAATACTTGCTGTCGCTACATTAATTTATGATTGGATTTATATTGTTCTTTTATGCAAGTTAAAGAGAAAGTTCCCTGTGTAAGAAACAATTCAGAATCGTTTCTTACACAGGGAGAAGAAAGGAGCGTATTTAAGCCCTCGGATGAAACTCTTTATAAACTTCTTTCAAACGTTTTTTACTTACATGCGTATAAATCTGTGTAGTAGAAATATCCGCGTGACCCAACATTTCTTGGACTGCTCGTAAATCCGCTCCATTTTCGATTAAATGGGTGGCAAACGAATGTCTGAGCACATGCGGTGTAATGTCTTTTTGGATACCGGCATTCGCTACATGTTTATTTAATAGTTTCCAAATACCTTGCCTTGTTAGACGTTTGCCACGTTGACTGATAAATATTGCGTCTGTCCGTTCTGCCTGTTTCAATAGTTTAGGTCTTGCTTCCTCTAAATAAGTCTTACAAGCGCGTATAGCTGCCCCTCCAAGCGGAATAATTCGTTCTTTTCCACCTTTCCCGAATACACGGACGAATCCCATCGTTAAATGTAAATCTTCCAAATCTAAATTCAAGCATTCACTTATACGCATACCACTTGCATACATAATCTCAAACATTGCTAGATCACGAACACCTTGAGGTTTTGATAAATCAATGCTATTTAATAAATTCGTTAGTTCTTCTACCGATAAAAAATTAGGCAACTTTTGATCGATCTGGGGAAGCTCCAGATGGATTGTCGGATCTGTACTAGCCACTTTTTCTCGCAATAAAAACTGGTGAAAGGAGCGGATCGATGAAATATGCCTTGCAATGGTTCGTGCAGACTTGCCTTCTTCTTTTAGTTTCCGCAGATGGACGAGAATATGTTGGCGTTCAACCTTATCTAGCGTATGTAGCTGTTGTGTTTCTAGTACTGATTTTATGTAATCGACTAAATCTTTTTGATAAGAAGTTAATGTGTTATCTGCTAACTGGCGTTCAATTCGTAAAAAATGTAAATAATCTTCTAAATGCATTAATCCGTTTTTCAAAAAGTTCTTCCTCCTCTATCAATTACGCCTCGGCGTAATTGCGTCCAGATTTTGAATTGCGCATTTTGCAATTAACTCCCATCAAAATCTGTGACATCCGCCGGAGGCTTTACTTGCCTCAGCAGTTAATTTTGCAGAGCCATGTAAAAAAAGGATAGCATAATGCTATCCTTTTTTGGGTTACTTATCTTGGCAGCGATGACACACTCCGTGAAATGTTAAACGATGGTCTTTTATTTTAAAGTTCCATTTATTTTCTACGATAGCTTCCACGTCTTCAAGTAAATCTTCTTGAATTTCATCTACTGCACCACATTCAATACAAACTAGATGGTGATGGAAATGCGCTGCCCCTTCTTGTCTTAAATCATAGCGGGATACGCCATCTCCAAATTGAATCTTGTCTACTACATTTAATTCATTCAATAATTCCAGTGTTCGATACACAGTTGCAAGTCCAATATCTGGTGATTTTTCTCTAACTAATAAAAATACATCTTCCGCACTTAAATGGTCTTCTTCGTTTTCTAGCAAAACACGAACAGTCGATTCTCGTTGCGGCGTCAGTTTATAGCCCGCACCAGATAATTGTTTTTTTATACGATCAATACGGCTTTCCATATGACGCCCCCTTAAACTTCTTTCATTATACCAAAAAATGAATTCTCATTACAAGAGATACACTTAATAATAATTATTAAAAAGCATTAATTATTATATAATACGAATGGTATAAAGAAGAACTCTATAATAATAACAATTCCATAGAGGGAAAGCGAGAACAAATTGACTCGGTTTGCAAGTGCTAGAAGAAGTAAACAATAGATTAGTTGAAACGGGAACCACCAAAAGACATAAGGAAATGTAGATTCTTGTGTTTGAAGCAAGTAACTAGAGCCAAATCCATAGAACGTAATTCGAAAAGCACAAATGATTAAAATGAGTTTGCGCAAATAACGATGCTGATAAAATAAAAAGAATACGACAGCAATCATAATATGCGGAAAAATAGTTTCCAGAAAAGTAGGCTGCTCTAGTAATAAAACACGTGCGTCCAGGAGATTAATAATCCATTGCTGCTGTTCTGGTGTACTTTTTTCAAAAAGATACAAACCACCGATAAAGCTAAAAACGAGTACGCATAGTGAAATGAGAATAGTGTAAGACTGGTTCAAGTTGGAACACCTCCCTATCTATTCTCATCATATGCTTGTACTATGTTTTAACATGTCTATTTTAAATAGTTTTTTACCCATAGAAATGCAAATGCAGTTTTGGCATCATAGATTTGCTTTGTAGTAATCATCGATTCCATTTCCTCTAAGGAAACATGCATCAATTCGACAAACTCATCCTCATCCAATTCTGCTTTTTCTTCTACTTTGACAATATTTTCTGCTAAGTAAAGATGAATAATTTCATCTGCGAATCCAGGAGATGTGGCAAAGGATTGGATATATTGAAGTTTTTTTGTCGTATATCCTGTTTCTTCTTCCAGTTCCCTCAAAGCGGTTAGTTCTGGGTCTTCGTTCGGCTCTATTTTTCCAGCTGGTATTTCAATAATCGAACGTTCTAAAGCTTTTCGATATTGTTCGACTAAAATTATTTTTTTATCTTCAGTAATTGCAATGACGGCTACTGCTCCTGGGTGCTTCACAATTTCTCTTTTTCCGGCTTTCCCATTCGGTAATTGCACATCATCTACTTGTAATGTGATAATTTTACCTTGGAATTTCATTTCTGTCTGAATTGTTTTTTCTTCGAATTTTTTCATTTTTCATTTCCTTTCATTTGAAAGTCCCTTTTCCTCATTGTACCATGGAGGAAAGGACGTGATACATTTTGAAGAAAAGACAATTAGGAAAAAGTGATTTATTCGTTTCGGAAATAGGTTTGGGTTGTATGTCACTCCCATCAGATCAACAAGACGCTGAGAAAATCATACAAGTGGCACTTGCTCAAGGCATCAATTATTTTGATACCGCGGATTTATACGATAATGGTGAAAATGAAAAAATCGTAGGAAAAGCGTTGAAAAATAATCGCGAGTCTATCATTTTAGCAACAAAAGTCGGTAATCGTATGAATGAATCTGGTGACGGCTGGTCATGGGATCCTTCAAAAAAATGGATTCGGGCGGCTGTCCACGAATCATTAAAACGACTTCAAACTGATTATATTGACGTATACCAATTGCACGGTGGCACAATGGAAGACGACGCCGATGAAGTGATTGATACGATGGAAGCATTGAAAAAAGAAGGCCTTATCCGAGCATACGGCATCTCTTCCATCCGTCCCAATGTAATCAATCGCTTTCTAACAAAAAGTAAGGCGGTTTCAGTCATGATGCAATATAGTTTACTAGATAGAAGACCAGAAGAATGGTTGCCACTACTAGAAGAACATCAAGTTTCTTTACTTAGTCGAGGCACGCTTGCCAAAGGTTTGTTAACTGCTGAGGGACTTAATCGTGCAAATAAAACCGGTGAATATTTAGGCTATTCTAAAGAAGAGTTGCTAAAAACTCTTGAGCAATTGCAATCACTCGGTGCGCCAATCGCTGCTGTAGCTCAACAACATGTATTAGAACAAAAAGCGGCTGCGTCCATGATCATTGGGGCAAGTAGCGCAGAACAGCTTATAGAAACGGTCAAGGCCTATAATACGGAAGTTTCTAAGGATGTCCTATTAAAGGCTAGAGAGATTACAAAACAAGATGTGTATGTAGAGCATCGGGTGTAATGATAGGAAACCGCTGAACTTTGGGAGTTCAGCGGTTTTTTTGTGGTTATAGGCTGGATTTTGCGATTCTGGGATGATATCTTGCGATTCTGGGCATAGATTTTGCGATTCTAAACCCGTATCTTGCGATTTCACTTTTTAGATAAATTATCCGTATAAGAAAGTATATGTTTCTTAATCCTTTCTTTTTCTTCCTCCGTCATATCATTTAACTTAAAAGTCTCTCTCTTATCCTCCGGTATAAGAATTGTAGAAGGCTTTTGAAGCTCTTCTTTCAAATCTTCCCCATGGCCAACATTGGTAATATCAGAAGAAGTATAATCGGAAGCTATTATCTCTGTTCTCTTATAATTTCCATCCTTATCATAAAAGTCCTCAATCGACTTAGTATTTACTGTTATATAATTTTTGCCTTCCACCACATTTGTTAAATCATTTACTTTTTTGTATCCAGCATTTTCTCCCAATGTTTCGACTACATAAACACTCACATGCTCATATTTCTCCGTATTACTACAAGCAAATAAAAGAAGAAGTGGAATGATAAACAAACTCTTTTTCAAATTAGCTCACCCTCCTATCTAGTGATGTAGATTATATCTGTATTGTATAAGTTGATTTTCCCTTCCTAAATATTCTTCTTGACCAATCCTACTTATCTCTATGAATCCTATTTTCTCAAGCATTTTTCTGGAACGCATATTTTCTTCATGGGTTTCTGCATGGAAAACAGTAATCCCTAACTTTTCAGAAGCATAGTCCATCATGCATAAAATGGAACTCGCTCCAATTCCTTTTCCCCATAGTGTACGCTCCCCGATAGCAATTCCTAACTCAGCCGAATTATCTTTTATATTAGCTAAATCTGCATAACCGATTAAATTACCTTCCATTTCTATACCCATACGGATAAAATCTTCCAAAATATTATTTATACAATGAAGCCACCAACTATATAATTCTTCTTCACTTCGATTCTTCTCCCAACCATTGGCTGTACAAAAAATGTCATCCTTGCTCCAATTTAAAACGATTTTATAATCATCCATGCTAAGAGGTCTAATCTTGATCGAATGTAGACAGTTTTTTTTCAATCATTGTTCTCCTCCTTAAGCAATCAAACTTTTTAAATAAACTTCATCGTAATCGAGCCTTTTCCACTATTATATTTCACAGTTGCTAATGCACCATTTACTAAAATATTTTGAGGAGGCGTATGTCCGATATCAGCATCATATATTACAGGTATATTATAACTCTCAAAAACGTCTCTTAATGCATCGGTTAGCGTGAAATCCCCCAAATCTTCATAACTACTCGTTCTCCCAAAAAGAACGCCTTTAATATTTGAAAACCAATTATTTTGTTGCATTTGCCATAATGCTCTATAAATTTTAGCGGCATCCATTCCAACAGTTTCTAAATACCAAATGACTCCTTCTTCTTCACAATATTCATGAACAAAATGAGTCACTTGATCAAAAGGAGTACCAACAAGTACTTGCAATGTATTTACACACCCTCCGATCAGTCTTCCAGAAAATGTGACCTCATCCTCATGATTCAACGTTTTCCATGCTGTTTGAGAATCGAGGAAAAACCCTTTCGCTGGATTTGCAAATACTTGCTCCCAACTTGATTGGTATTTTTCAGACGAATATTGTGTAACCTCTTCATTTTCCCTGCAGCTAAGTACTTCCATCCATTTACCAGACAATTCATCCCATTCTGGGGCCGATAATTCACTGAAATTTACTCCGTGTGCTGATGCGTTACCAGTTATCGTCGTATAAGCAAAATTTAACGTACTAATATCTGAATAACCTAATAGCCATTTCGGATCCATTTCCTTTAGTTTAGCCCAGTCCAAAATTGGTAGTATTTCCATCGCAAAACTACCTCCCCAAGGGGGGATGATAGCATTTATTTGATCATCTAGAAGAAACTTCATTAATTCATCTGCTCGTTTTTCTTTACTAGCACTCCTACCTTTATGTTGTGTGCGTGCAGTTTCCCCAATTATTACTTGAACCCCCATCTTTTCCACTTGCAGCTTAGCCTTTTCAATAAGTATATGTAATGACGATTCGACACCACTGGATGGCGCTGTAACGCCTATGTAACTACTTGGTTGTAGAGGTTTAGGGTATTTAATTTTTTTCATCTATTTACTCCTCCTATTTTAGTAATCAAATCCAAATTTCTTATCATAGTAGGAAGCTCTCCCAAATCCTCCACCGCATAATCAGGCTCAAATGCATCCCATTGAACGTCTTTTTTCCATATCCCTTTCATGCCCACATACTGGGACGCCTTTACATCATTTTCAGGATGATCACCAACGAAGACACTTTCGCGAGGCTCCTTATTCAACCTCTCTAACGCTCTTTTAAAAATTGCAGGATCTGGTTTTTTCATTCCTTCCGTTTCAGATACTAATATTGCGTCAAAATAATTTTCAATCCCCAAGGCCCTTATATTATCCATTTGAAATTGCCCGAATCCATTCGTAATCATTCCTAAAGCAAGGCCATCCGTTTTCAGTTCTTCCAACATACTTTTAAGATTTGGAAAAGGAACACAGTGATGCTTAAATTCTGTTATATAATCTCCCAATAAATTCTCCCAACCTATTCCCACAATTTCGAATTCTTCTACTAATTGTTGATACACTTTATCTTTCCACACATATCCACGACAATCTAACTCTATAAATCTAGTCATATATTCCTCTTTAGATATATGCCCCAAATAATTTCCTAATCTTTCGTATTGATTTTCAATGAATTTTTTTACAGACGCATCCCGGTCAAGTAAAGTACCATCCAAATCAAATAACACCGCTTGAATCATTCGTCTATCCCCTGTCCTAATTCATAAATCCCGAAAAGTAAGTCTTCGCACATGCAAAAATAACAATAATCATAAATAACATCTCACTTAATGTATAGATATAATCCATGCGATTAGTTGCATATTTCCACTCCATAAAAGCACGTACTAATGCATCCAAAACAAAAAAGATTATTACGAAACCCAAAAAATACAAAGAAATATTTTCGAATTCTGAGTGTTCAATTTGCCACATATTGAAAACAATACTGATAATAAAAAACATAATAGGTAGTATTCCACCAATTTTTTTATGTAGATCGTTCACATATCTATTCGAAAATATATTCTTTTTTTCTACTTTCATTACTCTTGTCATGATTTTATTAAAAATAAACATTAATATAAATATAGAAACAAAGAATAGAATTGCTTTTGCCCACACCATCTAAAATCCCCTCCCAATAGTGGCAGTTTTTTCTAACTTTTTATTTAGTGTATCATAATATTCAATTAATTTGAGTCTATACTTAAACAGAACTGAATATTTTCGTGGATAGAAATATAGAGAAACAAGGAATGAGCCGATAGCTTACATAAGATAGACAATGTGGACAAAGCGCATCCCTAGGTCAATTGCGGATTACATTATATTTTTTGTCATTTATATCAATGGAATTCTCTAATCAAATAACAACAATAAACGCAAAGAAGGGACAGCCTAATGGCTATCCCTTAAATTCTCTATCGACTACCTTTAATTAGACGTCATTACATTTTGCCAACAACAATTTCTTCATCCACAACATCCACATAGATCTTTTCAACATGTTCTTCTTCCAAAATAAGATCTGTTAAAGGATCTTCAATTTTGTCTTGGATAACTCTGCGAAGTGGTCGAGCACCGAACCGTTTGTCGTAACCTAGTTTGACCAAGGCTTGTTTTGCTTCTGCTGAAATGGTGATGTCCATATCATTTTCCGCAATCGTACCTTGTAAATCTTCCAGCATCAAGTCTACGATTTGAAGTAAATTTTCTTCCGTTAATTCATTGAATGAGACAATAGCATCGAAACGGTTAAGAAATTCCGGTTTGAAATAAGCACCTAACGTTTCAAGCATGTTGACAGATTCATGTACGGTTTGATTGAATCCTACACTTACTTTTTTGTCGCCTGTTCCCGCATTACTTGTCATAATGATAACCGTATCTTTGAAGCTAACTGTTCGACCATGGGAATCTGTCAAACGACCATCTTCCATGATTTGCAGGAACATATTTTGCACATCTGGATGTGCTTTTTCTATTTCATCCAGCAGTAAAATGGAATATGGATTACGTCGAACACGTTCTGTCAGTTGACCTGCTTCTTCATGTCCTACATAGCCTGGAGGGGAACCAATAATTTTAGACACCGAATGTTTCTCCATATATTCACTCATATCCAGACGGATTAATGCGTCGCGTGAACCAAATAGTTCTTCTGCTAGCACTTTTGTGATTTCAGTTTTACCTACACCTGTTGGACCAACAAATAAGAAGGAACCAATTGGACGATCTTTAGACTTAAGCCCTGCACGACTGCGACGGATGGCTTTGGCGATTTTAGTGACCGCATCTTCTTGCCCAATCACTTTTTTACCTAGATTTTCTGCGATACCTTTCATTTTCGCTTGTTCTGCAGCTTGAAGTTTGGTTACAGGAATTCCCGTTTTTTCTTCTACAATTAATTCGATATCTGCAACCGTCACTTCTACTTGAGGCGTGTCGCCATTTTGTTTGGCTTGCTCCAATTGTTTGCGTAACTGGATTTCCTCAAAACGTAAATTTGCAGCTTTCTCGTAATCTTCTTTTTCTGCCGCTTGTTCTTTTAGTTGAATGACTTCGTTTAGACGTGTTCCAATAGACTCTGAATTGGCAGATGCATGGGTTAGATTTAATCGCGCCCCTACTTCATCCATCAAGTCAATTGCTTTATCTGGTAAAAATCGATCTTGAATATAACGCTCGGATAAGGTCACAAATGCTTGAATTGTCTCATCCGGATAGTGCACTTCATGGAAGTTTTCATAACGATCTTTAATTCCATTTAAAATATGAATCGTATCTTCTGTAGATGGTTCTTTTACGATAATCGGTTGGAAACGGCGCTCAAGAGCAGCGTCTTTTTCAATTTGACGATATTCTTTAAGCGTAGTAGCACCGATAAGTTGTAATCCGCCACGTGCTAAAGCAGGTTTTAAAATATTCCCAGCATCCATTTGTGAACCTTCTGCTGTTCCAGCACCAACGAGTAAGTGAATTTCATCGACGAATAAAATTACATCTTGCCGAGTTTCCAGTTCTTCGATCAATTGTTTCATTCTCTCTTCGAACTGTCCTCGAATACCCGTATTCGTTACGAGCGAAGCGACATCTAACAAGTACACTTGTTTATTCATCAATTTTACCGGTACATCGCCTTCATGAATTTTTACTGCAAGTCCCTCGGCGATTGCTGTTTTACCAACACCCGGTTCCCCGATTAACACCGGATTATTTTTATTTCTTCTGTTTAAAGTTTCGATGACACGTTTGATTTCTTGATCACGTCCGATAACTGGATCAATACGACCATCTTTAGCATCGTTTGATATATTTTTACCAAGTTTGTCTAACAAGCTATTGCTGTTTTGCTCCCCAATCTGTCTTGTTTGTGTTCGTGCTCGCTGACTACCATTTGCTTCAGAGTAAAATTGTCCGTCATTACTAAATGAAGGCATTTTTCCTGCAGTCAATTGGTTTTGAATATCTTGAAAACACGTATGACATAAGTGCATTTGCATTCCTTGATGATTCACTTGCACTTTCAAACTCATCGTTGCGTCGTTTTTATTACAATATTGACATTTCATATATATGTCCTCCTTCAAATAATCATTTGACTTTGACTATCTTTAACCTTTGACATTAGTATACACTGACCTTTTTTGACTTTCAAATAATTTGCTTGGGTATTGTTGATTAATAAACAAATAGATTATTAAACAAAATTGGTAACAAAAAAGACTGCCTAGAAATGTATTATTTCTAAGCAGTCCTTTATTAATAATTGAATTTCACCTAAAACTTCGAACCACCATATCCATATTCATCAAGTAGTTCATCAAACGTTTTATTTTTTTCTTTTTGCTTTCTTTCAAAAGCTAGCTGCGCTTGTCGTTCTTCTTAATGGAACTTTATGAAGATAATCTATATGTAATAATGCAAGAATTTCAAATCATTCAAACCTATAAAGAACATGGACCACAATGGAAACCCGGGAAAGATTTACTGCATTTAAGGAAACGAATTGATAGACGTGATCTACCTTTAGAATCTACTTTGCAAGAATACAATAAGTTAATTATTGATATAGTTACAAATAACCAAAGTAACGTTTACATTTATCAACTGAAACATTTTGAACAACGCTATATGGTTTTTTCCGCAAATAATTGGATAATCATCATTGGTGAAGATACAATTATGGAAACAGCAATGTTAACTAGTTCACCCCAGCGTTACTTATCTAAAGAAAAAGGATATAATTATATCGTTACAGTGAAGGAGGTTTTTTCATGGATCGAATGACATTAATAAATCTTTATGGCCAAGGAGTCACTGATTGTGAAACAAGCCCTTTTGAAATGCTTGAAACATTCCATATTCGAAGCGAATTACATCATTTGTCACTTACAAAAGAAGAGAAAAAAATGTTAGCTGCCTATGATATAAGATTACTAAGTCATGCGGAACGAGTTTTTGAACATACAAGTAAAGCCTATGACTTTTCATCGTCGAAAGAGTCGACAGAAGAATGGTGGTGGCATTTAGATTCGCTACTCAAGGGCGAAATTGTATTCAGTGCCACATCCATTTACGATGATGTGATTTAATAATTATTTAAAACTAAAATTACTCAAAAGAGGCTGGGACAGAAGTAGTCTCAATCAATGAAAAAAGTGAAATCGCACGCGCGATTTCACTTTTTTCATTTTATTTTAAGATTATACGGACAAGAGCTTATACTCTTGCCGTATATTTTCGGATATTCACGGCCATTAATGCAAGGCCGATTTCGTGTTCGACCTTAGATTTTCCACGAACAGA
>NZ_JBIWFB010000013.1:0-70493 GCF_044762855.1 Psychrobacillus sp. NPDC096389
TCGCTCGACTTGCATGTATTAGGCACGCCGCCAGCGTTCGTCCTGAGCCAGGATCAAACTCTCCATAATAGAGAACTTAAAAAGCTCATGTTGTTCTGCTGGCATCATCATTAAATGATGTCAAAAAATGTATTGCTATCAAGCTAACCGAGGTTAGTCTTTCAAGCTGTATGTCTTAACGTTTTGCATGTTCAGTTTTCAACGTTCATTTTTCGTCACCGATTTTTCGTGGTAACTTTTATATCATAACAAGTTCAGTTGTCGTTGTCAACAACTTTTAATATCGTTTTTAAAAATTAGTAACTAAAACGACAGGTTTTTATCATACCACCTTCTAAATATTATAGCAAGTTCTTTCTCGAAATTTCTTAAAATAATGTCGAACAATCGAGTTACCGAAAATTATATATTATAGAAGAAACTCATTTCACGTATTTCCTCTCACTAAGAAGAGGCCGACCAAATGTTACAGTAACAAAAGAGTTTAAGATCCCCTAAGACCCTGATAGTTATAAGTACATCTTCAAAATTTAAGATTTGAATTTCTTTTATTTTTCACTCTATGATATTTTCAAGTTCTAGTCCTTCATCAAACGGTGCCTATCCATTCTTTAGTTTAAGCGGCACAGGCAGATCTAAAACTTGATCTTTCATTGCTTTTTTCGACGGAAGAGAGGGTAATCCCACTCCTTTATAATTTTGATCGTAGACGAGTAAATAGACAAAAATAAGTATTTTAAGCCCCCTTAAACGTTAATTTAAAGGGGCTTAGTATTTTGTCTATAAAACGGTGGTTAAATAGAGTTTTTAAGTTATTTTACTCATAGCTACTTCATGATAGTAGTCTTCCATATCTCGTTGGTGTTCTTCATGCTCCTCTTTAGTTAATTCAAATATTTCTTGGTCAATGATTTCTAGAGTACCGGGTAGGTGTTTATCAAAAAAGACAATAGAATTTTGGTAATTGTTTTTAATTTTTCCCCTTTTCAACATCAAAAACACTATGCAAGTTATTTCTATTTTGACCAAATCCTTCGCCAGGAAGATTTGGTGCATATTTTTTCTCTCATTTTTATTGCGACAAACCAAAAATCCATAAAAAAACACCCCAACCATTTCTGGAAGGAGTGCTCTATAAACATTGCTATTATAAACTTTTAGATAAGCCGCCTTTGCCGTATTTTATTAGAAAGTTTTAAACCACCACTCCTCAAAGTGGGTGTTCGCAAAAGCTATCTTGCATGTCCTTATTGTCAAAAGAGAATAAGGCTTGTCATTCCAGCTTCTATATAAAACTCCCTGTTACAGCATAAAGGTTAAAACTTAATATCCATACGTACAATGCAGCTTGTATTTATATAATAAACCTATTCCTCACTAAAATCAACGGAAATGATTGCCACAGATTTTGGATATTTAATTAATGTGCATCTGGGAATACTCTTTTTACAGTATCCGAAAACTCCTGGAAGAAACCTTCTACCGGTTCATTTGCTCTGATTTTTTCGCCGTATTCATTGAACTGTTTTGTGAAGTCCGGATTCGTTGTCACGTATACATTGTTAAAGTTTGCGTTTGTTGCTCTAGCTTCATCCGCAACTTTAGTTTCCAAATCTTCGCTCGCGTCTACTCCTTCTTTCAGCTCAACTGCAACATATGCATTGTTATCAGTTACGAATACATTTGCACTTTCTACTTCTTCCATTGCTGTGATTTTGTCAGCAACATCATCTGCTAATTCAACCTTATGACCTTCGTTACCATTTGCGTCGTCAGTGTTCGTTTCAACTGTATCAGTGTCCGTATTGATGTTTGTATCCGCTGCATTATCCGTAGTAGTTGCGCTATTGTCAGCCACATTATCGTCTTTTTTATTTGTTCCACACGCCGCTAATGACCCGACAAGAAGCATGATCATAGAAATTTGTAATAATTTATTCATCTTAAATCCTCCTTTAAAATCTAACTACTCGGACGTAGTATGC
This sequence comes from Psychrobacillus sp. NPDC096389, assembly GCF_044762855.1. NCBI lineage: Bacteria > Bacillati > Bacillota > Bacilli > Caryophanales > Bacillaceae > Psychrobacillus > Psychrobacillus sp. NPDC096389. The sequence goes on from NZ_JBIWFB010000013.1 coordinate 1,986, forward strand.
GTTTGTTTTTTATTATTTATTCATTTTAGTTTTCTAAAACGGGAGGATAAAATTTTGCTTTTTTTAGTCTGGAGTAATGAGCAAGTGGCCGTTCTATCTTGTAATTTCCCTTCATAAAAGAAGCCATTGTATTTTGATAAACTACGCCAGTTACATTTTGCAAACGCCAAGGTGAATGGCTTATTTCCACACGAAATAGTCGTCCTTTCGTTTTCGTCCATAAGTAATATCGTTCTGTAAGCCATGTACTAAGCCGAGTGCTTTGGATAAAATTTGCAATTGGTTCAAATGTAGTGAGGAAACTTTCATTTTGATAATAGCATTTGCTATCTATTGAAAGTGACTTTTTATCCTTTTTAAAATATATTTCTGCGTCTCGATATGGTAAAAAATCACCAAAAGACGCCATTTGTACAATGAATGGATGATTCGCATCTAAACTGAAGAAATGGACACCTGCTTTTCCTTTGTAAGTAACATATGTACGTACATTAAGTTCTAAAAATGTTCGCATTCCTGGTAATGGAGGGATAAATCTAGGTCGATTTCCTTTCACTCGAAAAAATACAAAACCAATCCAAGCTTTGCCTTCATATAAATCGAGTTCTAGCTCAGGAGGGATATGTTCACGAACATGTTCAGGTGAAACGGGCCAATGAAGAAACAATACATGATGCCATTCCTGTGTCATAATCCACATTTTTTTCCACATACTGTATTTCCTTTCTGTTAAGATAATAAGCTTATTGTCCCCCATTATCGTTCCTTCAAACGAAATTTTTATCACAATCGAAAAAAACCCCTCCAACCAAGAAAGGGGCTAATTACTAAAAATGTATTCATTTATCCTTTAAATCCTTACCAAAAATAGCGACACTTTGTCGATTAGTGACAAATTCTCGTCCATTCCATTTCCATTCATTTTGAACATACCCCAATGCATCCGCGTGATATCTGCCCGCAACTTCTTGATAAGAAAGAAGCTCATACGTGCCGTCTCTAGCATAGTCAATCGGATACAAGCCGCTTATTGGATCTACCCATCCTTCTATCGGTTCTTTCAGCGTACCATCCGGATTATAAATTTCCGATAAGTACTCTTCCCCTTTGTATGTTAAATCCAATGTGTATTGCATCGCAGGATTCGAGCTAGTTACCAGTACTTTATAATGGTCTTGATAATGCACCTCATACTTGGAATAATCGTTATATACGTCCGTATCAAATATTTGCTTCATTTTTTCGTCCAAAAAAGCGAAAACATATGCATAAATCGTACCTCCGCTTCCGCCGGTATCTATTACTATTTGTATATCATCTACATGATTCCCTGTAAAATCACCAAGAAAAATAGTTGGGTTATATCCCATATTTTCTTTTAAAGGGATTCTTTCATACATATTCGTTTTTCCATTCAAAATAACGAGCGTAATGTTTTTCCAAAACGGACTTCCCTCCGTTTTTTCTCCGGTAAGATAGACAGTATCTTGAAAACCATCGCCAGTTACATCCCCTATTGCCCAAGTAATTACCACTTGGTCATTCGGATTCGTTGTCCCTTGATGGTTTAAAATTTCTTGCCTTTTTTTATTTAGCACTTCTTTTGATGGATAAGGAGACGAAAATGTTAAAGCTTTATCAATAGAAACTAAAGCCTGGTCAAAATCCCCCGCTTTCATTTGTGCATCTGCTAAGTAGTACCAATAATAAGAGAAATCATTTGTTTTCAATAGATTTTCATAGTAGGCTGCTACTTTTTTAAAGTAATAAGGATAGACATCTTTCGCTTGCACAAGACCTGTTTTATCCCAACGATAAACTTCTACTTTATACGCTTCTCCAGTATCATGAGTCCAAATAGCAAGTTCATACTTATCGTCTTTGTCCATATCTTCTGCTTCTAGCTTACTGTAAATGATATCGTTTGTAGGTAACCAAACAAAAGCATTATCCATCCATTGCAATAAATTCAATTGTGACCACATACTACCTTGTTGCCACCCGATGATTAGCGTATTTACACCAGTGTCTGTGAGTGGTACAGCTAACAAATCTGAGATACCATAACCACTTCCGCTTATCATAATTAGCGGCTGCCACTGGTTGTTTCTGTTTTTCAATATCAAAATATAGTTTTTCTCCTGATACCGAAATGCACCTATTAACTCATCCACATGGTCACCGTCAATATCCGCCACTATAACTGCGGGCTTCTTATTAGACTGTTGCAATTCCAAAACCGTTGCAGTTTGCGGTAAAAATCGCTTAAACATATTTATATAATCGTTCATCATACACCCCTTCCCAACATCATATGCAGAGAAATTGGGAGATGTGGCGTATTAATATAAAAAGCAAGTAATTGCTTCATAGACTGCCTATGATCCAAGTTTTACCGCTCCCGGTTGTCCTTTGTTTCTCCCGACCCCTTCATCACTTTCAAAACCTCAAATGACTCATGATGCCCTTTCGCATCTAGCATTTATACATCCTTTCTTTAGCTTTTTTACACGTTTGAAACATTTGTAATCAAACTGTAAACTTCTTCAGAAAACCCTTTTGCATTAAGGGTTTTAGACGTCCTCTCATAGTTTGTGGCATATATTCCCTTAAAGTATCCATTCTTTTGCATGCTAAAATCGGAGCAAGTCAAAAAAAACTATGGAGGTATTTATGACGAAGAAACGTTTTATCTCAACAACTCTATCAGTTGTCATCGGTTTAAGCGCCCTAGGTGTTGCCCCTGACGCTATTCATCCTATAAAAGTATCTGCTGCAACAACTAACGCCCAAAACAATCAACAGGCAGTAGCTGCAAAGGCAGATCAATTAATTCAAACAGGAAAAAGTTTAATTGGAAAAGCTACTTACAGCAATACAGAGTACAAATCCACTTATCCCTATAAATTTTCATGTGCAACCTTCCTTATGTACATTTTCGAGCAAAATGGCGTAGATCTTGCAACTTATAATGAAGATTATATGATGAAACAAGGAACTGCTGTAGCTAGAAACCAACTGCAAAAAGGGGATTTACTATTCTTTGATAGTAGAGGCGGGAATGTTCCTAACCATGTGGCTATGTACATTGGCGACAATAAGATCATTCAAATGGCAGATCCAACACAAAAAATTGTCATCACAGACTTAGATAGCAAGCCATATTATAAAGATAGCTATATAACAGCAAGAAGAGTTTTACCAACAATTATGTCATCTAATCCAGCAACTACAGGCGATAAGATTGTAGAAAAAGCTTATAGTTTAAAAGATAAAGTAACAATGGGTAGCGTTAATAATGAGTCATCCTTACGTTTTACTGCTACTGGATTCATCGACTATGTGTATAAAACAAATAATATCAAATTAGGTACGACAAATATTAAAGATTTAATGAATAAAGGGACAACTGTTTCCAAAGCTAATCTTAAAAAAGGGGACTTAGTTTTCTTTAACAGTACGAAAGGATCTAAAACACCGTCTACGGTAGCAATATACGCAGGGGATCATCGAATCATTATTCCAAATTCTGATGGAGTATTAACGAGAGTTCTACTTGTAGATTATTATGAACAGCATTATATTACCGCAAAACGTGTAGTTACTGGAAGTGCATCACCATCGGTAGCAGTACCGCCTACAACAAGTTCCACACCAGCTGATAAGATTGTCAGTCTTGCCTCTAATTTAATGGGCAAGGCAACGTTTGGATACGGGTACGACGAAAAATCTTTATCATTTACTAGCGCTGGATTTACATACTATGTGTTTAATAAACAGGGAGTTAATCTGAAAAGTAAAATAGCTAGTCAACAAGCTTTAGTAGGAAATGCAGTTCAAAAGAGTAATTTACAAAAAGGGGATTTAATTTTCTTCACTAACGGTGGTTCCAAAATTACGGAAAGTGCAATTTATATTGGAGCCAATCAATATATTCGTCTGAAAACAAACGGTAGTGTTGTGAAAGAAAGTTTGAATTCTACTTGGGCCAATAAAAACTACAAAACAGCTCGTCGAGTTCTTTAATATAAGACCTTGCAAAAAGAAGCATTCAACGCATAAGGCGTAAATGCTTCTTTTTTATTTATTATTTTTGTTTTAAACTATTTGCAAAATCTATCATTGATCGGCTCGACATTGGACCCTTTATCAATAAAATGGTATTTCTATCAAGTATGGGTTTTAAAACATCGATGACTCCAGTTACATTTGGAAACACATGGACTGTAGCCTCTATTCCTTCTTCCATTGCTTGTTTTGCGATTTCTTCTGCCTTGCTCCCTATTGTGATCAGTGTATGAATATTTCTTTTTGCAACCAAACTTCCTATTTCTCGATGGTATTTCTTTTCAAAATTCCCTAATCGCTTAATATCTCCGAGTACAAGGATAATTTTCTTTCCCTGTCCAATGGAATCCAACACCTTTAACGCAGCTTCGACAGATGTAGGATTATTTGTCCAAGTATCATCTATAATAGTACTTTCACCTATTCCATTTGAAAACTCTAGGTGTCTTGTCATATTTTTATAGGTCGCTATACGCGAAATAGCTTCCTTTACATCCATCCCCATTTCATTTACAGCTGCTATTGCAGCAAGCGCATTATATACTTGGTGCTCTCCATAGCCTGGTATAAAAGCATCGTATGTTTGGTTTGAGAAATGAATTTGAAATTTCATTCCTCTATTTATAAATCTAATATTAGAAGCTCTAAAATGTGACTTCTCACTTACTCCAAAATAAAGGATCTTTCCTTTAAATGAATGTAGAGGAACTTTTTTAGTATTAGAATCATCGGCATTTAATATTAATATGCCGTCTTTCTTTATACCCTCCACTATTTCAGACTTCGCTTTTATATATCCTTCCAGATTTCCACAACCGTCTAAATGATGAACACCAATATTCGTAATAATACCTATTGTAGGCTGATAAATATTGCACTGGTGTTTTATATTTCCGATATTACCTAGCCCAAGCTCAAATACAGCGGCTTTAGTTTTTTCATCAATGCCCATCAAATAAGGTAAAGATTGGCGCGGTTCATTTTTACTACTAACGGATGCTTGGATATTCCAATCTTTACTTAAAATATGTTTGATCATTTCTTTTGTAGTAGTTTTACCACATGTTCCCGTTATTGCAACTACTGGTATTTGAAAAAGATTCCTGTAGTAATCCATGAATTTCCAATAGGATTGTACAAGACTTTTTACTTTAATGACCGTTGTATTCGGGAGTGCATTTTTCAATTCTGAGGAAGGCTTATCTGAAATCACAAGAGAAGGTCCCTTATTGTTAATTTCATGCCAGTTAATAGCATCAATTCTGCTCACAAACATTAGCGTATTACTTTTGGTTAGATCATGCCGATTATAATAAATAGCATTATTTACATTCCAAAGCTCGTTGCCACTTATTAGTTCCCCTTGTAGTAAATTTCGAATTTCTTTCACGCGTAAAGGTTTCAATAGTACTCCTCCCCTCTTTATAGTATGAACGCTACTGTTTGATGATTAGGTATAGATTGTGCACAGTGTTTGTCCATCTTTTTAAAATAATTTATCTTATTTTTTCTTCCGCAATTTTGATGCTAGTTCGATTATAGGTTTGCTATACATATCTCCCTTGATCAGAACAATGGTATTGGAGTCTACAATTTTCTCTAATAGATTAAAAACAAGGACTTCATTCCTAAATGTATAGACCGGTGAAGTTAAACCTCTTTTTACCGCATGGTCTGCTATTATGCTCGCATGCTCTCCTATCGTAATGAGTACATCCACTCCATTTTGGTAAATTAAATCTCCTGCCTGTTCATGAATAATATAGCCCCATGAACCTAAATCAGTAATTGTGCCTATGATTGCTACTTTTTTCTTCTCTTTTCCAATTTCATTTAATACTTTTAATGCTGCTTCTAATGAAGTTGTTGTAATACTCCATGTATCATCTATAATCATAGAATCGTTTATACCATCCACCAATTGAAGTTGCTTATTGAACTTCCTAAATCTTTTCAAGCGAAAAGCAGCCTCCGGGATAGACACTCCCATTTCATAAACAGCTGCTATAGCAGCAAGAGCATTATAGACCTGATGAACTCCTAAGCCTGGTACAAATATTTGATAATTTCTCTTCTTATGTTTAATACTAAATTCCATGCCATCTTGACTGTAACGAATATTTTGTGCTCGAAAATGGCAAGTCCTATGAGTTCCAACTTTTACGATTTTCCCTTGAAAGTTTTTCAGATCAATCTTACTTGTATTGCTATCCTCCGAATTAATAATTAGTATACCTGATGAATTAACAATTTTAGCCATTTCTCCTTTTGCCTCAATATAACCTTCTAGCGTTTTGCAATAATTGAGGTGGTGTGCTCCGATGTTTGTAATGATTCCTATTGTAGGTTTGAAATATTCACCTGCTTTTAATACATCCCCTGGTGAACCAACAGCCGTTTCAAAGATAGCTGCTTCGGTTTCCTCATCTATGCTCAAAAGATATTGCAAATTCGCCGTTCTAGAGTTACTAGTAAGGCTTGTAGCTGTCACTATTCTATCTTCTGAAAGAATATGCTTGATCATTTCTTTTGTTGTTGTTTTCCCGGAAGTTCCTGTAATGGCTACTACGGGGATTTGAAATAAGCTACGGTAGTAGCGAACAAATTTCCAATATGCTTCATCGGCATTAGTTACTTGGATGACAGTTACATTCTCAGGAATTTCATCTTTACTATATTTCCACTCTGTTGCAAGCACTAATGGGAAAAATTTCTTTAGGCTTCTCCAGTCAATAATTCTCATGTTAGTAAAAAGAATCGTGTTTTGATTTTTTATTTGTTTTAAACGATATGCTCCGTAATGGACTAACACTTCATCGGACCCTTGGACCAACACACCAGAAATGATTGTTCTTATACTGCTGACTGTATGGGGTTTCATTATTTTTTTCACACTCCTTTCATATATATAATATGTTTTTAAACTGAAGTTGACTGGATAAATGGGACTTAATTGCGTGATACATAACTATGCCAAAGCTAGAACATTTCATAAATATAGAAAGAACCGTATTAATCGAAATTAATAGGAGGGGGTGATCCGTTTGAAAACCATTATTTTTGTAAGTACTAACAAATCCGGATCAAGCAGGGAAGCGATTAAAGCTGCAGAGAGTTTAGGGTACTTCACCATTCTTTTCACCAACAATGAGAAGCAAATTCAGCAAAGAAAAGAGTATGCAGAAGTCCATAAAATGGTTTATGTAAACACGTACAACCTAGACAGTATGAGAGAAGAAATTTTTAAGTTACAAGCAACAGGTGCCGATATACAAACCATCGTCAGTTTTGTTGATCCATTTGTTCATACCGCATCCATACTTTGCGATGAGTTCTGTCATAACTATGTACTGTCTAGAGCCATTGAAATAATGGAAAATAAGGAGGAAACAAGGTCAACTTTAAAAGATCAACCTTATACCCCTAAGTTTTTCTTAATAAAGCCAGGCGAAAAAATCCCTATAGAAAAAATATGCGAACAGTTTGATTTTCCAATTATTATTAAATCTCCCAAGTCAACAGGATCTAAAGACGTACTTTTAGCCAAAGGGAAAGAACAACTAAAACGACATTTTGAAAATCTTCAGAATAAAAATCCGGATAACACAATTATGGTAGAAGAATATATAGATGGTGATCAATATTTGGTTGAGGTACTCGTTCATAAAGCTAAAGCACGTATTGTAGGTATAATCGAACAGGAAATCACAAAGAACAAGCGATTTATCATTACAGGTTATGGTGTACTTGCAAACGTTCCTTTAACGATTAGAACAGGGATCGAAAAGATGCTTCAGTCCATTATTAAAGAACTCAAGATTGAAAATGGAGCTTTACATTTGGAAATTCGTTTAGCTAAGACTGGTTGGAAACTCATCGAGATTAATCCAAGGATTTCTGGAGGTGCTATGAACAAAATGATTCAAGCAGCATTCGGAATAAATTTAGTAGAAGAGACACTTAAATTATATTTAGGGAAAAGTCCCGCACTATTACCTAAGCACAAGAAATATGTTTTCACCAAATATGTTATTGCCACAAAGAAAGGTATATTAGAAAAAGTAACCGGGAAAGCGAGGGCTCAAAAATCACCCGGAGTTATAGAGGTTTATGTGAAGCCTAAAAAAGGAACTCTTTTAATGCCACCATTATCTATGGGGCATAGATATGCTTATGTAATTGCTGTTGGTAGTAGTCTAGAAGAAGCCAAAAACCTCGCGAATACTGCAGCAAAAGAGATTACTTTCCATTTAGAAGAGGAGTGACACTAAGAACACCTTATGTAGGTGCTCTTTTTTATTACTAAAGAATAGCAAAACCTGAATAACGTCTCTTAAATAAGAGTGCGTTATCCAGGTACTTTTTTAAAATTATTCTTTAAACGTTTGATCTAAAAACTTGACTGTATCAAACATATTCGTTTTACTTGCTCCTTTGATTAAAATTGTGTCGTCTTTTTCTACAATCTTTTCCAATAGCTCATGTAATAGTTCCTTCTTTGTAAAATGATATACATTTGTAGGGGGAAATCCTTTCACTTTCGCTTGATCACCAATTTCTTCCGTTCTAAATCCATAGGTGATTAAAATATCAATACCCTTTTCTTGAACATAATCGCCGACTTTACGATACTCTTCTTCTCTTAACTCACCCAACTCTCTCATTTGTCCAATAATAGCTATTTTTCGATGTTTACCTACATTCGTTAGGACATCCAGTGCAGCTCGTACTCCTTGTGGATGAGAGTGTACCGTATCATCAATTACGGTAATATTGTCGCGACAATTATAGATAGTTAATCTTCTTGGTGGTTTTCTGAATATTAATCCCGCCTTTATCTCCATTGGAGTGAATCCTAAATAATCAGCCACAGCAATTGCATTTAAAGCATTATATACATGATGCTCTCCTAAAATAGGGATAAATAGTTCAATTTCTTGCCGCTGTAGTCTCATTTTGAAACTCATTCCGTTCTCTTTATATTGGATGTTATAGGCTCTATAGTTAGCTGGTGATTTTGTACTAACCGTCATTATCTTCCCTTTGAATTGTTGGGTCTCCAAATACTTAGAGTTTTCATCATCTTTGTTTACAATGAGGATACCCTCTTGATCCATTCCATGGATTAGTTCAGATTTTGCATGAGCAACTCCTTTAATATCACTATCAAAGTTTCCAACATGTGCAAGTCCGATATTGGTGACTATGCTAATGTTAGGTTTAATAATGCTACAATGTTCTGTAATGACCCCTGGATATGCCATACCGTACTCTAATACAACCGCCTCGTGAGCGTCATTAATTTCTGCTGCATGTTTTTTTGTATGCTCTGTTGTATTCCAGTAATCTTTGGACTCGAAAATATTCCATTTTTTAGCCAATATTGAGGCAAGGAACGCCTTAGAAGTTGTTTTACCGGCACTTCCCGTTATCGCGATAATCGGTATTTCTCCTTTTTCCTCCATCTTTTTCCTCTTAATTTTGCTAATTTCATTTTTTACTTTTGTTTGATTTTCGGCTAAAAATTTTGCATATTGAATGGAATGTATCACTACATCTAATTCCAAATAAAAAGCAGGAGGACAGCCTGGACGCCAGTTTACTTCATAAATCCAAATTTTTAAATTTTCGTCTAGTCCTACATCGATTCCTATTTCATCAATAACTTCTCCATACTTCACCATTTGTATATGATCTAAATGATTAGCTAATGCCAAAGAAAAATGTTCAAGCATCCGCCTAATATCAAATGCTTCTTCTTTAAATTCCTGTTGTAAAAATGGATCTAAATAATTGGTGAAGCCACCATTATTAATATTTGGAATGATAGATCCGTTTGGAGCAACTCGTGGATAAATAGTAGTAATCACCCACTTTCCTTCCCCATTTTTTTGTACATGAAGCCTAAAATCATACACCTGACCAGATTTATTGACGGATTGGATATACGGTTGGACTATAAAAGTCCCTGATGATAACTTATCCTTCAAAAATACGGTCAACTGCTCTTTTGTATAAAGTTTATTTTCTGTATTCTGTCTCACTTCATAACCCTCTGCTACTTCAGAGATAAAAAAGATTCCTTTTCCCTTTCTCCCATCAATCGGTTTAAGGACAACTTTATGAAAAGAGGAAGTGAATTTATAAAAGTTTTCCGCATTTTTTACAACTTCTGAGGGAATTAAGTAACTTGAAAATTCTTTAGCTTCCATTAGCCTTTCATTTATATTCCATTTATTCCCTATAGAATTTGTAGTAAATGGAATTTCCTTCTTCAATTTATCTATAATTTCTTTTGACTTAGCTAACTTTTCAGGACTCCCTGCGTTATAAATCACATCTGGAAAAGACATGATTTTCTCTTTCCAGCTTCCATTTTCATAAACTTGACCTCGAATAGATCGATTGACAAAATTCACTGCACCTGGTGAAAAGTAAAAGAAATTGACCCCCTCTGCCTTAGCTACTGCTGCATATGCATAAGACTTCAAGACGGTTTTTGGATCTTTACGATGATGTAGCATCCCTATTGTTATCATTTAATATTCTCCTTTTATATTCGTGTAATTATATTTGTATTAAATTCATCCACCTTGCATTGAATACGGACAAATGTTCAATTTTTATTTAACTTCTAGTAAAAATAAAAAACACCCCAAGATTTGTAGGGTGAAGATGTGTCATTACCATTTTGGCTCAATTATAATTTTCCTTTTCAACAATTCGGTCTCCAATAGTTGTATGGCACAAAAACATGACAAATCAATGTTCTTACATATAGACGTTTTTTCTAATCTAACCAAATCACAAAACGAGTTAGAGTAATTACCTTCAATATCAAGCGGACGTAGTAACGAAACTTTGATACAGCATGTTTCTATATCTATGGACTCAATCCGAAAATAACTTGTTTCAAAACACTCTTCAGTACTCCAAAAACTTAATGGATCCCCTTTTGTAGTTATCAAGAGGAAGGGAATCGTATCGGTACCGACTATTTTAGATAGTAAGCTGCCAAAAAATTTTGTTTGGGAATTATTTATTAGATCCTGAAGCAATTTCAATTCAATTAGCGCATCACATAGACATTGGTTACTTTTAACTTCGGTGCTCAATTGATTTTTCAACTCCCTTCTTACTCTTAATACTTATAATATTGTGGTTTGAGAAGGTTATACGGGTAAAAATCACCAAATTGAAATGTTGCTTTTAAAAAGGTTCTAGATAAAACTTTATTTCCTTCGTAGCTTTTAATGCAATGGCTTTTGCTTGTTCCGCTGCTTCCGAAACGGCAATGACGCATGCATATCGATTCCCCATTGAATAGGGGGCCGTTATTAATCTTCCTGCATGCGGTTTAATATGAACGTACTTCACTCCGTCATGCTTTAAAGCAAGTTCTTTCCCGGTAATTTTGAGTAGCTTCCCCCGAGAATTTATTGTTAAATATCGGGCGTACACATAGTTTTTCTTCTTTTCTGGTAAAATAGGTTCTTCTCCTAAATGTACTTTTAATATTTCTTTTAACAGATTTATCCCAGTTCCTTCTTCTATAATTCTGTTCATCGCTCCTCCAGCCATTCTCGGATTCACTTCTATTAATTTCCACTTCCCTTGGACAAGCTTCATCTCCATATGACACGAGCCATTGGAAAGACCTGTTTGTTCTAGAATGCTTGAAATACACCCCTTTAGACTACGATATTCATCCTCTCCCACTTCTCCTGGAAATTTATAACCAGTGACGATAAATCTTCCGTTATATAGTACTTCTTGCTCTACTAGAGCTAGGAATTTTATTTCCTTGTTATAAACTAATATTTCAACTAGATACTGTGGTCCATGTAAAAATTCTTCTATTAACAATGGATTATTTGGATGTTTTTCTTGCAGAAATGTTAAAGCACTTACAAGCTTTTCTATTGTTTCAACAAATAATACATCCTTTGAACCATTCGAAATTGGGGGTTTAATGATAAAAGGAAAGAGGGATTTATTTTCTTTTCCAAACTTTTTGATGGAATCATCTGGGTGAAAAATTGTATAGAAGGGGGTCATCGGAAGATCTTTTAGTTTTTCCCTGATCGCTATTTTGTTTTCCATCACTCCTAAGGAATCCACAGAAATTTTGGCTATCTCGAAATGCTTAGAAAGCCTTGCTGCATAAGAAACATATGGATCAATAAAACTAAGGCATGCGCAAATTTGTTTCCCTTTTTCCATAAGCTTGGTTATTTCTTTCACCATTTGTTGTTCGTTTAGTAAGTCTTCAATAAACACAAACTGATCAACTTCCAAGAAATCAGGATGGCTTGTCATATACTTAGCCTTGTCCGTGCATAAAACCACATAATAGCCCATTTCTTTTGCTATCATTAAGGCTTCTTTACTTGTTCCTGATTTGTAACTCCCAATAAATACAATTGTTTTCATAGGAATAGCCACCCATTCGTTTATACACATTTGTCTCTTTAAAATATGTATGGAACACGATTTAGCCACAACGTTTGCCCATGCAAAGGTAAAATATCACGTCTGTTGATTAACAAATTTCTATCAAAAGATCTTGAAACCCTTTCCCAAATACGGTAAATCGGAATTTTGAATAGAATGAAATGCATAATAGGGATATTGCGTCGTAGTGACCGCTGTGATTTTCGCTGCAGGACGGACGCTTTCCGGGGGGGGAGTGATGAGCCTTCACCGCCGCTTAGGCGTACGTTGTGAAGTCTCATCTTACTCACTTATTCCCTTCGGAGTCGCCGCCCTGCAGCGAAAATCAATGGAAAATACTAACTTATCAGTGTCCGGAATTAACAATAAATGGTTGATTAAGACAATGTAGACTGCGAACTCGACAAAATAGTCGAGTTCGATGGGCTTTTAGGCATATTATTCCTATAATATGTCTAAATCATAGTCGTCTCAATCTAAGTAAACTTGCTATTGTAATAAATTAGTTGCTCTCATCAGCAATTTAGTTGCTTTCATGCTGATTTTAGTTGCTTTCGTACTGAAATTAATTGCCTTCAATAGATTTTTGGTTGCCCTTAGATATTTTTTGGAACTTCGCTTGAAGGTGTAAGCCATGCAAGAGCGTTAGCGACGTAGTGGCTCGTCACTCGTCCTGCGGAAATTTAACAGACACCTTATTGAGTTTCCTTGCGATGCATTTTCTTTATTCCACGCTCAAAACTATAAATCTCCACCTTATGTTTTATTAAAAGTTATCCGCATTCCATTTTTTACAGTTCTCCTGAACATCAAGAAGTTTCAATGATGGTGTAGAATTAGTTCAGTTTAAAGGAATACAAAAGCACCAATATATACAGTACCTTGTGTTCAATCACGTTCTTAACAATCAAGTTATTGGATACTTTTGAGTTAATCAACATTTGGGGTCAAATATAATACCATATTCCTCTTCGATAGGTTGTTTTATAATGGATTTTATTGTAATATTAGTTGTTTACTTTTACATGTAACCCTAGTAACGGTAAGTGTTTGTTGTTCTATTTACTAGTAGAAAGTTTGGTGGAATCAATTGAATAAGAAAGCTTTTGTTTTAGCAGCGATTACTGTCTTCATCTGGGGATCTAGTTTTGCATCTATTAGCGCTAGCTTACACGAGGGTTATTCAGCGGGGCATTTGATATTATTCCGTTTTATCATTGCTTCCTTTATCTTTGCTATAATTGCTTTTTTACCTGGGATTAGTTTTCAATTACCAAAGAAAGAAGATTTACTCAAAATAACGGTGCTTGGATGGATTGGAATTAGCATCTATCATATATGTGTAACATTTGGGCAATTGACGATTACAGCAGGGACGGCAGGAATGCTAATAGGTTCAGCACCTATTTTTACGACAATTATTGCTGTGCTTGTGTTAAAGGAACGTCTCGGAACAATTGGATGGCTTGGTCTGGCATTTGGATTCGTTGGTATTTTATTAATCGGAATAGGTACTGGAGATTCGATATTCAACATTTCTCCTGGTGTATTTTTAGTTATCATTGCTGCTATCGCTACGTCAATATTTTTTGTTTATCAAAAATCCTTATTGTTAAAATATAATCCGATCGAATTAACGGCTTATTTTACTTGGGCTGGCACTATCCCATTTCTTATATTCACTCCTGGTCTCTTAGAAGACATCGGGCATGCAACACTAGAAGCAAATTTGTCCGCAATTTATATCGGGATATTTCCCACTACGATCGCTTATTTAACTTGGGCTATCGCCCTATCACTAAGTAAGGCTAGTTCCATATCCAGCCTACTCTATGCCGAACCTGTTATCGCAATAGTAGTCGCCTGGTTATGGTTAGGTGAACTTCCAGCTATTCTTTCTATTATTGGGGGATTCATCGCAATATTAGGCGTGCTAGTCGTACATTTGTATGGGGGAAAACGAAGATCAGTATCTAAAAAGGAAATTTAAAATTAAATGAAAAAAGTATTTGGCTTCATTTAGAGGCCAATACTTTTTTCGTTTTATCGATTCTATGATATTCGGATATTTGTACTACTCGAACATTGCTGGTATTCAATTCATGGTAAATTCCTCTACTATCTGTAAATGAAATATAACTGTCTCGTTCCTTTTGAATCATCTCTACTGCCTTTTCCTGAGATTCTATATGGATAAATCTACGTATATAATGTTCTTCATCAAAAAAATAAGTTACTTTGAATTCTTTCACATTTTTCATCTCCTGATATGATAATACCTTTACCCATTATGTCCCATATAGAATATTTTAAGCTAATTTTTCATTAAAGTTCATCTTTAATGAACATTGAAAATAGAATACCAATTAAAGATCACGCTCATGATGACCGAAAAAACTAGTAATGAAATTAAAAATGCGCTGTACTTTTTCCTCGACAAAAAGAATATAATTATCGATAGGCCAACCGCTGACCCTATGAGAGATAGCCAAGGAAATTGATCGGTAGTTGCACGCAAAAAATAACTGAAACCAAATACTAAAAACAATCCTAACAAAACTTGGAATAATAATTGCAGTTCTTCCCTAACGTATTGCCGCACCCATATCCCCCCTTTACTTGTTCTATTCTACGACTCTATTACCTTATATATACGAAAGAGTCAGCCGCTTATGCTAAAATAGATATACTTTAGCTTGAAGGGAAGAAAAAAATGAAATCTCCTTTTACATTTAAATATTCAGCTCCAAAAGTGACACTGACATCCGGAAAAATGCCTGCCCTCTTCTTACTGCATGGTATGGGAAGCAATGAGGAAGATTTACCACAGCTAGTCAAAGATTTTGAAGAAACCCACCATATTTTCAGTTTACGTGGTCCTATTGTTTATAATCCAGGTTATGCCTTTTTTACAATTGCGGAGGTAGGAAAACCTGATCGGGATGTGTTTGATAAAGTAGTTACATTTATCCAATCATTTATTAACGAAGCAATAGAGGAATACGACCTTGATCCAAACAATATTACGTTATTAGGTTTTAGCCAAGGGGCAATTCTTTCACAAACTTTAGCATTAACGATGGGCAATATTATTAACAAAGTTGTTGCATTAAGCGGCTATATACCAGGTTTTGTGAAAGAAGAATATAGTAAGCGAACAGTCGATCATTTGAACATCTTTATTTCGCACGGGGATTATGATTACGTTATTCCCTCGCAGTGGGGTGCCGAAAGCAAAGATTATTTCGAAGCGATCGGGGCAAATGTGACGTTTAAAACTTACGGTGATGGGCACGGCGTAACACCGGAAAATCATGCGGATCTAGTTGAATTTATAAAAGAACAGTAACAGTAAAACTGGAGACTTTGCAAAAAGTCTCTTTTATTATGTCCCAAAATAGAATGCCCAACTTGTAAATAGATTGATTCTAAAGCAGCTGCATCCGAAGAACAATTAGCTTCTATGGAAGAAGAAGTAACTGCTGCTGCCGTTTCTTTATCAAATCTTGCGGAAGAATTACAACATATAGTTTCCAAGTTTACGATGTAAGCATACACCGAGTTATGCAACATAGTATGGGATTGTGCGTCTTAGCAAGCTCAATTGGGTGACCGCTGTATTTCCACTGGGCAAGTGACGAGACCCTACGTCGCTAACGCACTTGCAGGGCCTCACACCGTCGTGCAAAATTCCAAAGAATGGCTAAGGGCAATCAAAAAACTATTGAAAGCAACTAATTTCAGTACGAAAGCAATTAAAATCAGCATGAGAGCAACTAAATTGCCAATGAAAGCAACTAATTCTTACAATATCAAGTTAACTTGGATTGAGACGATTTCGATTTCGACGTATTATAGGAATAATATGCCTAAAAAAACGTCGATTTCTCCTGGCCGCATCTGCTCGACTAGTTTGTCGTATTCAGCGTCCAGATTGTCGCATTCACAGCCGATATTGTCTCATCCAACCATTTATTGTTAATTCCAGAGATTGATAAGTTAGTATTTTCCATTGATTTTCGCTGCAGACGTCGACTCCTGCCGGATGAGTGGCTAATGAGACATCCCAACGTACGCCTAAAGGCGGCAGGGATGGCTCATCACTCACCCGGCGGAAAGCGTACGACTGCAGTGAAAATCACAGCGGTCGCTAAGACGCATTATCCCTATAATTGCGCTTAACAAAAAAACCGCATACTTTATTCTTATTGAAAAAACTATCAGTACCCCAATTACTTTATTATTTTCTAAGCGATAAAAAAATAAGGCTATCTCAAATTTGACTTTGAGATAGCCTTGCTCAATTTATTCCTGCAAACTGCACACTACTTGTCCTACTGCTTTTGCAGCGACTAACAAGGATGCTTCGTCTATGTCGAATTTTGGATGGTGATTAAAATATGGATCTTCCACTCCTTCAGGTGTACAAGCAATATAGAAGAAACATGCTGGGAACTTTTCTGCATAGTAAGCAAAATCTTCCGATGGTGCTAACGCTGGGAATTCTCTTACCTCTTTAATATGTGGGTCATTTGCATTTTTAAGCGTCTCAGCTACTTTCGCTGTTAACTCTGGATTATTGTATACGGGTGGATAATCCATTTCATACGTTAATTCACAAGTAACACCAAACTCTTCTTCTAACCCTTTCACGAGACGTTTTACTTCTTTTTCTATTTTTCCTTTCGTTTCAACAGTCATATAACGAATGTCACCTTCTAGCTCTACGCTGTCTTTAATGACATTGAATGTGCCTTTCCCATCAAAAGAGCCAATTGTAATAACACCAATTTCAAAAGGGCTTAATCTGCGACTAATAATCGTTTGAACTGCTGTAACAAAATGAGCACCTGCAACAATTGCATCATTCGCTAAATGTGGAGAGGAACCATGCCCGCCTCTTCCTTGAATTTTTAATTTCATATAGGCTCTTCCATTGAAGGCGAACCCTGCGTGATAGCCGACTAATCCTGCCGGACCCATTGGTAGCAAATGAATGCCATACACTTCATCCAAATCATCAATTAATCCAGATTCTACAATACTTTTTGCCCCACCTGGTGGAACCTCTTCTGCATGTTGATGGATAATTTTAATCGTTCCAGACAACTCTGATTTCAATTGAATTAAACAATCTGCTAATACTAATAAATAAGCTGTATGACCATCATGACCACACGCATGCATAACACCTTCGACTTTTGATTTAAATGGGACTGGTGTTTCCTCTACAATTGGGAGTGCATCGAAATCTGCACGAAGCCCAATTGTTTTACCAGGTTTAGCCCCTTTGATCGTTACAATAATCCCGTATCCATTCCCAACATTGGTTTGAACTTTCACGTCTTTTCCTTTATAAAAGTCTTCAATATATTTAGCTGTTTTTTCTTCTTTAAATGACAGTTCAGGATTTTCGTGTAAATAGCGACGTATTTGAATAATTTCTTCTTCTCGCTCTTCTAACATTTTCATTAATTTTTCTTTCATCATTTGCACTCTCCCTTATTTAACTTCACTTTTACCAGCATTATTAGGAACCATGAAGAGAATTGATAACAATGCAATAATCGCGAAAATGACATTTGCTATAATACCGCCAGTTGCTGCTGCATCCACTCCGCTTTTGTCTGCAATCATTGCATAGACAGTTGCAGAAATCGCAACCCCAAAGGCTGAACCAAGTGAACTAGCCATTTTATAAATACCAGAAGCTGCTCCTATTTTATCATCTGGAGCATTAGATACAGCTGTATCTGTAGAAGGTGTTGCATATAGCCCTAAACCTAAACCAAACAATGCAAAACCGATAAACACGACGATTGTATATGCTACATCTGGTAAGAATGTTAAGCCCATTACACCAACACCAATTAGGGTCAGTACCGCACCCCAAAGCATTGGTTTTTTTGCACCAATTTTTTGAAGAATTTTTTCACCTACGCGAATCATACCTAGAACAGCAATGAGATAACCTATTGATAACATACCCGATTGGAAAGATGTGAATCCTCTTCCTTCTTGCACATACGTATTTGCAACAACTAATGTCCCTGCGACCGCATTAAGCAAGAAGTTGGAAACTGTTGCACCTGTATATGGTGCATTTTTAAATAATCCAAAATCAATTAAAGCATTTGATCTACCATTTTCAACTTTTACAAAGATAATTGCACCAATAATTGTCACCACTACTAGAACGATTGTAATCCAGTTTGTCCAACCAATTTCAGCACCTTGTGTAATGAAAATATTTAACGCCAACATCGTAATAATGAAAATAATTAATCCTTTAATATCAAATTTTGAATTACCTGTGTCTTTTGCTTTACTTTCTGGTGTATCTTTTATTAACCACAATGCAAGAATAGCGAAGATAATAGAGAAAATGAAAATCCATTTCCATCCCATATAAGTTGCAATCGCACCGCCAAATAATGAACAAAAACCAGAACCGCCCCAAGAACCAATTGACCAAAAGCTTAGTGCACGTTGACGATCCGCTCCTTCAAAGTAAGCTTTCATTAACGCGATTGTGGAAGGCATAATACATGCTGCCGAAATCCCTTGAATAATACGACCAATAATAAGTAAAGTCGCACCGTTTGCTAATACTATACAAAGTGAACCGATAATACTTAAAATCAATCCAAAATTAGTGATTTTCTTACGTCCCATTTTATCAGCAAGACCACCTGCTGCTACGATAAAAATACCTGAGAATAATGCCGTTAAGCTTATCGCTATGTTTAGAGTTCCCATCGAGACTCCTAAATCTTGTTGTATAGCCGGAACGACGTTAACCATCGCTTGCGCAAATAACCAAAATGTTAAAACTCCAAATACAATACCTGTAATCATTTTATTTGTACCTTTATAGGTTGTTTCCAAAATACTCACTCCTTCATTTTATTTGATTATTTGTTAAAAGTGCAATTTCATGCAAAGTACATAAGAATTTAATTAAAGGCCTTTTATTAATTAATTAGGTAAGCTTTCCTATAGCTATATTCTAAAAGAAAAACTATTTTACCATCATGCTTTTTTCGATTAGTTCCTTTATAAAATTGGATATTATTTTGATAAGAGAATTTAGAGGTACAAAAAAGACGGTTATTTTTTTACCTACCAGAATAAAAGAGCTTGAGCTCCTTTTACGATATAGTAAATCTGAATTTTGATTGGAATGAAACGCATAATAGGGAAAGTGCCTCGTAGTGAACGCTACGAGGCACTTTCCATATACCACGCTCAAAACTATAAATTTCAACATGCCAAATTTTTTTTAGTTTCCTAGACAATAAAAAACACCAGTGAACACTAGCTTTACTAGCATCCACCGGTGTTAAATTAACTTTTAATAATATTAAGTGTAATCCTAAAAAACCTATACATAAGGTGCTTTGTGTTTTATCATACTTTTAACAACTAATACACTAGATATTTTTGAATAACCAACACATGTTTTATTTCATATAAGACTTACGAATATCAAAAAAGTGGATGGCGTTAATCGTTAAATATGAATAGAAAGACCAGTCTCCATCTAATGTTTCATCAAAAATTTGTAAAGATGGATGACTTAGTCGATTAATATAGTCAGCAATCTCACTATCTACTCCATGTTTGCTACCTAAATTCCACCAGTTTGTATAAAGGGCTCCATTATCTTTATCATACGTATACTTACGAATTTGATATTCGCCATGCTTCAAACCTGAAATGATGACACGAATATCTTTATTCAACTTTTTCAAAAATGCATCTTCGATAGAGTAATACGGGTTAACATTAATGCAATTCATCAATATTAACTGGTAGCCTCTTTCATACTCCGTCATAATGAAATCTGGTCCTTGCGCAATGATACTTCCCGATAGTTTTTCTGCAAACAACATGGCATAAAAAGCTGGACGTTTCCCGTTAAAAAAATGAAACAATTCCATCCCTTCCAATTGAATACGGTGATGCTGATCATCCACTTCATGCAATTCAGTGTTTATCCAAAAAGCAAGAGATTCGACATCATTTGAAATATCCCACGCACTTTTCAACACTAATGCCCCTCGGAAAAAAGTACCGTTTGTATAACGTGTATTTCCAGATAGCGTATTCCATGTCAGCAGATGAAGCGGTTTGTCGATATGGTGCTGCTTTAAGAAATATTTCACTTTATTCGTTTTCTCTTTAATATAATCCTTAACAAGTAAGAATGGATCATTGCTCGTATCTTCAAAATCGATCACTTCATTTTGATTGGCATGGAAACCGATAAAATCGATGCGTTCGTCTTCTTCTAATATCCACCTATGACGTTCACTTATGTCTTCTTCTTTATAAGAATAGGGCAAATATGCACCGATATGGATTCCGGGTACAATTTTTTTAATACTACTATATAATTTCGTATACATGCGACGCAGTTCTTTACTATCAACTGCGGTAAACTGCGATTCATAATAGAGAATACGCCATTTACTTACATAAGATTCCCCATACACTTGGAGACAATGGCGTAGAAAACCATCTAATTTCTTAAAATACGATGCTTCATCCATCGAGATATCTTGGTAGCTGACGCGGCTAAATATGGCTAAATCATGCTTTTTCAAAAAGTTAATCGCCATATCTGCTTTAAAATAAGGAGAGGAAGTAGCGATTGCTTCATCTGTTTCAACAGTGGGAAGAAAGGAAGCACTGCTGACTAAATTTTGAATACCTATATAACTAAGTCGTAATTCATCTTTCACTACTAATACTTGTTCACGTATCTCTTCTTTTAATAGCTCTTTTAATTCCCGAATAATTAAAACATGATCTGGATAAGTAATTTTGTCTTTTGATGGAACAGATGCATCAATATGCAACTCCTCATAACGAGTTTCTGTATTGCTATATGTTTTATTTGTTTCAGCGAGCATGGAACCTAACTGAAGAAAAATAGAGGAAGAATTAGTAAGCGTCTCAACGCCTTTTATATTAGTTGTATGATGGATGTTTACTTTCTCTTTAATATGACGGTCTCGATATACTTTCGGTGTTTCCTCGTAAATTTCTTTAAAAAGGATCGTAAAGGACTTTGCGTTTGGGAAACCGTTGTTCATGGCAATAGAAGCAATAGAATCTGATGTATAAAGCAAGTCTTTTACACTATGCTTCAATCGAATATCCATTAAAAAACGACTAAATCCTACACCCATTTTCTTCTTGAAATAACGCGATAAATAACCAGGAGACATATATAACTTATGAGCCATCTGTTCTAGCGTAATTTGTTCTTGATAATGCCTCTCCATATAGTCGATGAGCTGTATCAGTCTATCATCTTCTGTGTCTAACTGTCCTAATGCATTTCCTTCCTCTTTGAAACGACGAATTAGTATGAGAAGTATTTCACTTACAAGTCGTTGCATTTCAATTGTGTAAATATCATCTTTACGGAAGTATGTAATGACCATTTCACCAAAAAATGTACGGAGCTGGTCTATTAATGTTTCTCGTCCGATATCAACATCTTGTGAGAAGCATTCAAACCGTTGATGTCGATACTCTTTATAGGATTGTTCCATATACGTATCAGAGATAGTAAAACGTAGAATACTGTTCTCTTTGTTTCCATGCATTTCAAAAAGCTCATTTCGATTTATAACAAGTAAATCCTTTTCTTTCATTTGATAAATTCTATTACTCGTTTCAATCGTAAGTTTACCTTCGATTACTAAAACAAATTCGATTCCACGATTCACTTCCCGTTCAACTGAACCAATTTTCTGTATCCTTAGATGAAAATCCTTTAATCGCTCATCCATTAAAGCCACCTCCTAAACCTTTTATCGTCATCTTACTAATAGAGAAGTATATTACGCAACCTATATTATTTCATCCCGCCCACACAAAATATCAGAATAATACAACTTCCCATGTTTTATTGACAGTTTAATATTCGCTTGATAAGCTATTACTCAAATCCAAATTCGTTGAAGAGAATAAGTACGAATGGCCACTTAATCCAAAGAGAGTCGACGCTTGCTGAAAGTCGATGTTTAAGCCTATTTCGGAAGTAGTCTCGGAGAAGCAAAGTTGAACTATTAGTAGATTTTGCCGGTTTATCCCCCGTTATCATGGGATCACGTATGTTCGTACGTTGACTGAGTGCCAGAGTTTTTGTGATAAACAGATTTCTGGAATTAGGGTGGTATCGCGAGTAATCTCGTCCCTTTTATAGGGGCGAGTTTTTTTGTGCCTATTTTTCGGCTGAATATGGATTATTTTGTTAGAGGAGTGATTAAAATGAGTAAATCTAAAACGCTTTTTGTTGGATTAATGTTATTTTCAATGTTTTTTGGAGCTGGAAATCTAATCTTCCCTCCAATTTTAGGTGCCAATGCAGGGACAAACTTTTCCCTTGCTATTATTGGCTTCATCGTGACTGCAGTTGGACTTCCGCTACTTGTACTAACAGCTTTGTCTTTTGTAGAAGGTGGGGTTCGTACGCTAGCTAGTAGAGTCCATCCTATTTTTGGAATAGCTTTTACACTTATTGTTTATTTGTCGCTCGGACCATTTTTAGCTATCCCACGTAATGCCTCTCTTGCATATGAAATGGGGTTAAAACCTTTTATTAATGACTCGCCTTATGCTTTAGCTGGATTTGTAGCAGTGTTTTTCTTTTTAGTCTTTTTAGTTAGCTTAAACCAAAGTAAGATGTTAGATCTTATGGGAAAAATAATAACACCTCTGTTATTACTAAGTATGTTTGCATTAGTTGCGATGGGCTTTATTCAACTAAAAAACGGAGCATTGGAACCTACAACTCCCGAATATGTACATTCCCCTTTCCTAAAAGGATTTTTAGAAGGCTATAACACAATGGACGCGCTTGCCGCTCTTGCCTTCGGGATTGTCATTTTAACTACACTGAAACAACAAGGCGTTTCGGAAAGAAAAATGATGCGGAGGGAAATGCTAAAGGCGGGTCTCCTAGCAGGGTTATTACTTACTATTGTTTACTGTTCTTTAGGTTATATCGGCGTGAAAATGGGTGGATTAGGGACATTTGAGAACGGGAGTGTTCTACTGTCGTCGGCTTCTTTATTGCTTTTCGGACAATGGGGTAATTTATTGCTTGGTATAATTTTTGTATTAGCTTGCTTCACGACTTGTGTAGGATTAGTGTCTGCTTGCGGTAACTACTTCCACTCCCTAATTCCAAAAGTTAGTTACAAAAAAATTGCGCTATTTTTTACACTAATCAGCTTTGGATTAGCTAACTTTGGTCTAAATACCATTTTAACTGTTAGTGTTCCATTTTTAGTAGCCACTTACTCTTTAACAATTGTATTAATCGTAATTTCTTTATTTCATCCGTTATTTGGTGGCTCATCATCCGTTTACATTGTTGCAATGATTTTTACGGGAGTAGTCGCGTTGTATGATGGGTTTAAAGCATTTGGATTCACCTTTGGAATCGTTGATACTTATATGAGTCATTTGCCATTTGCTGCACTTGGCTTAGGATGGATTGTTCCAGCACTCATCGGTACCATAATCGGTTATGGAGTAAGTGTTATAAAAGGAAAATCAAAAACGATGTCAGCACAGCTTCATATTAAGTGAAGTTCAACGGATTTTGTGTTAATAATAGTAATAGGTAAAAAATTCTGATATGCCTTCTTGAGCTAATTCAACAAAAATCAGAATGTAATATTAGTTCTATTTTTTGAAACTTTTTGAATGTAAAAACGTATCATTTATAAGGCTACTTTTAAATGGAGGGATATGAATGGGCATTAATTTGGTAAAAGGTCAAAAAATAGATTTAACAAAAGGAAGATCTTCTTTATCAAGCGTTATGGTTGGTTTAGGCTGGGATCCAGTTGAAAAGAAAAAAAGCGGCGGTTTTCTAGGAGGATTACTAGGCGGCGGTGGTGGCGGAGCTGAAGTAGATTGCGATGCTTCGGTACTATTATTAGACGAGAATGGTAAACTGCAAGCTAAAAAAAATCTCGTGTATTTTGGCAACAAAGCAAGTCAAGACGGTAGTGTTGTTCACTCTGGAGACAACTTAACTGGAGCCGGTGATGGCGATGATGAGGTAATCAATGTAAACTTAAACGCGATTTCACCTTCTGTACATAAGTTGGTATTCGTCGTAAATATTTATCAAGCAAAACAAAGAAAACAAGATTTCGGTCTTATCCAAAATGCCTTCA
Source organism: Psychrobacillus sp. NPDC096389 (assembly GCF_044762855.1). Taxonomy (NCBI): domain Bacteria; kingdom Bacillati; phylum Bacillota; class Bacilli; order Caryophanales; family Bacillaceae; genus Psychrobacillus; species Psychrobacillus sp. NPDC096389. Next base: position 26,717 of record NZ_JBIWFB010000013.1, read on the forward strand.
TCCGACTAGTAGATAATAGTACAAAAGAAGAATTAGTACATTACAATCTATCCGAGAACTACGCTGGAAAAACATCTCTATTCCCAGGTGAGTTATATCGCCACGGATCTGAGTGGAAATTCTCCGCTGTCGGTGAAGGTACATCCGATTTAGACATTGGTTCAATTGCAAACAAATATTTATAAGGAGCTGTTTATGAATGGGCATTAACTTATCAAAAGGACAAAAGGTAGATTTAACAAAAACAAACCCAGGTTTGGTGAATGTAACAGTAGGATTAGGTTGGGATACTAATAAATACGATGGTGGTAATGATTTCGACTTAGATTCTTCTGTATTCTTACTTGGAAGTAATGGCAAATGTTCTTCTGAAAGCGACTTCGTATTTTATAATAATACAACAGGTGCTGGTGGTGCCGTTGTTCATACTGGCGATAACCGTACTGGAGACGGTGACGGTGATGATGAGCAAGTAAATATCAACTTATCAACTGTCCCAGCTTCCATTGAAAAAATTGCATTCAGCATAACAATTCACGATGCGGAAGCACGTGGGCAAAACTTCGGCCAAGTAAATAATTCATATGTACGTATTTTAAATGCAGATTCCGGAGAAGAACTAATCCGCTACGACCTTGGGGAAGATTTCTCTATTGAAACTGCAGTTGTTGTAGGTGAATTATATCGTCATAACGGTGAATGGAAGTTCAACGCAATTGGTAGTGGATACCAAGGTGGTTTAGGAGCTCTAGTTAACGACTTTGGCCTAAACTAAAACATTACGAACAAAAAGCAAGGGTACTTTTCCTTGCTTTTTATTTTACAAAAAGTAAATTAAAAGTGGAATCTGGGTGGACCTAACAGCGCCTTCTTCATTTTTTAGGAGTGACATTTATGAAGCATTTTAGAGGAGTGCATGAAGAAGATTTACACCATTTCTTTCATGTACCACCTAGAGAATTCTCTAGAAACATAGACAGAGAAAAATTAGGCATCGCACTAGGAGCTACCTTGTATATTCCAGGTTCCATGCCCAATATTACAACCAAATTAACGAATCTCCACTTGAAAAATTTAACAAATGCAATCATTTGCTTAGAAGATTCAATTGCCGATTTTGAACTCATTGAGGCAGAAAATAACGTGATCCATACGCTCCGACTAATAGACCAAGGCTTTAAAATAGGGGATATTGCGGAACATGACCTCCCCCTTCTATTCCTTCGTATTAGAAACGTAGAGCAACTTCAAAAACTAGTAGAACAATTAGGACACACCATTGGCCTATTTACCGGTATTGTGTTTCCAAAGTGCACCGCTTCTAATGCAGAAAGTTTTTTATCCTGCTTACAAACGATTAATCTGCATTATTCGACAAGTTTATATGCCCTACCCATTTTAGAAACAAAAGAAATTATTTATGCAGAAACTAGAGAACAAGAACTTGCCCATCTGTATATGCTTTTCAAGCAATTTGAAGACATTATCTTAACGATTCGTGTTGGTGCAACCGATTTTACAAGCCTTTTCAGTTTAAGACGTCCAGGCAATCGGACTGTATATGATATAAAACTCATTGCAGATTGTTTAACTGCCATTTTAAATAAGTTTCTGCGACAGGAAGATCATTTTATCATTTCTGGTCCTGTCTACGACTATTTTAATGCCCCGAATCACTATGAATTTTCGCATACCTTAACTGATTTTGAAGAAATTTTGTGGAAAGAAGTACAACTAGATATCGACAACGGATTTACAGGAAAAACCTGTATTCATCCTTCCCAAATTGAAATTGTAAATGCAGCATACATAGTACCAAAAGAAGTATATGATGATGCATACTTAATCGTCGGTAGTAAAGAAGCAACGAACGGAGTTTTACGAAGTTCGGCTAGAAATAAAATGAATGAAGTAAAGCCACATTATAATTGGGCTTTAAAAATACTAATACAAGCAGAAATATATGGGGTGCTTAAAGAAAATGTTACATCACTCGACTTCCTCCAACACATTAAAAACGTACAATCTACACGGAGACTTGAAATTAACAATTGAAGTAAACAACAATCCAAATAATTTTTCACCTGACTCCCTTTTTGAAATGGGCGTAAGAATAAACAAAAAAAGGAGTTTTTTATTTGTCAGTCGTTTACTTGGGAAGCATTTGGCAGTAGATCCTGCTATCGCACTTGGAACCGGCTCTATTTTAGCGTCCATGCTTTTGGAAAATGAAGGAGAAGAACCTCATCCTCAGTTAAGTGAAATTGTAAAAATGGTGAATACAGGAATTCCCGATCGAACATTAAGCGCTAAATCTTTAGCATACAAAGCAAAGTTACCGACGAAAACCGTTTTTATTGGTTTTGCAGAAACAGCAACCGGGTTAGGACATGCGGTTTTCAACCACTTTCACGATGCAACCTATATACACACAACGAGAGAAGAGATACTTAACCTAAAGCCTTCTTTTTATTTTGAAGAAGAGCATTCACACGCCACGTCACATCGTGTTTATGCGCCTGAAGAAATACTAATGGATGCAGAAACGATTGTCCTAGTAGATGATGAAATCACGACTGGTCTTACAGCATCCAATTTAATCGCTGCGTTAAATAATTCATTTCCTAAAAAACGGTATAAAGTATTGTCTATTCTAGATTGGCGTAACGACGATCAAAAAAGTGAATTCAATCACGTCATGAAAGCTCGTGACATTTCTGCGGAAGTTATTTCTATACTTTCTGGGCAATTTACATTGAGTAATGAGGCAACAATGGAAGAAAATGAACTAACTTACCTAAACGACTCTAAAGAATTTGACGTACTTATAGATGAAGAGCTAGTGGCACCAACTACATCTACTTACTATAGTGCTCACGCGTCATACAACAAATTCACAGGTCGATTTGGTGTGTCTGATAATCATCATGAGAAAATAGAAGAATGGATTCAACAACTAATACAAAAGCTGCCTTCTATTGATAGAAAGAAATCTACACTTATAATCGGCGTCGGGGAAAACATATATATTCCGCTAAGATTCGCGTTAGCTTTTGGTGAAATGACAAAAGTGCAAACAACTACAAGAAGTCCTATTCTCGCCAAAAATGAAAAATCATATCCTATTAAACAAAAATGTAAGTTTGCATTACCGGACGCAAACGGAATCGATCAATATGTATATAACTTAGCGCATGTAGAAGCCGAACAAATCATTGTAATAGCAGAATCCGTGAAAGACAAAATTACCTGGTTTCCACTATTAACGCATTTGGAAACTTGTGCGCCTGTTACTTGGATATCCCTAACAAAGCCATTTGAAGGAGGAGAATAACATGAAATTACAGACGAATGAGTTAGTAAAAACAAGCTATTCTCCGGATGATATTACATTTTTATTGAAGGATTTATCAAATGTACAAATCGAGTCCTCTATTGAAACGCGGGAAAGGTCTTTTCAAAATGGTGCTCATTATGCCGAATCTTTGCCTATTGAATACCGCCCTACTTCTGAATACACGAAAGTTTATGATCAAGCATTAGAGGATTCTGCCGAGTATGTCGCACAACTAGTTGGCATATTAACAAGACGAGTGAGAAAATTCGCAGACACGGATGACGTTGTTCTTGTTTCCCTTGCACGAGCAGGAAGCCCAATTGGCATATTAATGAAAAGATATGCTCAAAAGTTTTTGAAACTTAATTGGTCTCATTTTAGTATATCTATACTAAGAGGAAAAGGAATCGACGTCGGGGCAGTTAAAACGATTAGAGCCCTTTATCCGAATAGCCATATACAGTTTGTAGACGGATGGACAGGAAAAGGAGCTATTCAAAGAGAACTGACAAAATCGGTGCAGCAATTAAATAAAACTTACCAATATCAGTTAAATGATGATTTAGCTGTACTATCAGATCCTGGAGAATGTGCAACACTTTTTGGTACAAGAGAAGATTTCCTTATTCCAAATGCTTGTTTAAACTCTACCGTATCTGGTCTTGTTAGTCGCACTGTGTTAAATGAACAATTTCAACACCCCGGTGACTTTCACGGTGCCAAATATTATGCAGAACTTGAAACAGAAGACGTCTCCAATGATTTTATAGACAATATTTCAAGTCAATTTTCTTCCCAAGAAGAGACTATTAACAAATTAGCAGCTGACTTCCCCATCACCAATGAAAGAACATGGAGAGGCATGCGGGAAGTAGAAACAATCGCAAAACGGTACTACAAAACAGTAAATATTAATAAAGTAAAACCAAGTGTCGGAGAAACAACAAGGGTACTGTTAAGAAGAAAGCCTTATAAAATATTAATACGAGACACTAACCATGAATCAGTTCGACATATCCTACAGTTAAGCAAAGAAAAAAATATTCCCATAGAAGTTATTCCAGAATTATTTTATCTTGCTATTGGACTGATCGAATCGGAGGATTTGTTATGACCATCCTATTTGCAAGTGATTTAGATCGAACACTTATTTACAGCAAAAAATCTAGAGGTACCGAAGTCCGCGAACAGGATCTCACTGAAGTTGAATGGATTGATGAAAAAGCAACTGCTTTTATGACTAAGAAGGAAGTAGAATATTTTCATAATCTATTACCAACAATTCAATTTGTACCTGTCACTACTAGAACTGCGGATCAATACAATCGTATTACAGGAATGTATGGTACAGCGGAAAAACCAACTTATGCCATCGTTTCCAATGGTGCTGTTATTTTAGAAAATGGACGTCCTCTTACCGAGTGGTCAGACAAAGTGAAAAAACAACTCCAGTTAGATTCCACATCGATCGAACACGTAATGCCTCAATTAGAGGCATATGCTAAAAAAGAGTTTGTCCTTCGCGTTTTACATGCAGAATCGTGGTTTGTCTATATGATTATAGATGAAAAAATGTTCTCAGTAGAAGAACTCGAAAATCTTTCGCAAATTTTTCATGAACAAGGTTTTACCCTTTCCCATCAAGGCAGAAAATTATATATTATGCCAAATTGTATTAATAAATCAACGGCACTTCAATTTGTGAAAGAACGAATTGGGGCAACAACAGTTATTGCTGCAGGAGATTCCATGCTTGATTTTGATATGGTGATGAGTGCAGATCAAGGCTATATCCCCTCTCATGGTGAAGCAGTTAAACAAAGAGAATTACTACCCCCACATATATTTGTTACAAACAATAGTGGAGTACTTGCAGGTGAAGAAATTGTAAAAAAAGTGTGTGAATATTTGTTATAATAGGTATGAATAGGGGGAGAACCCATGGTGAATTTAAATCCAAAAAGGATGAACTCGTGGGATTCATCCAATATTGGAAATTGGTTAAAAGATTCTTTAGGAGATCCAACACAAGTTTCTATTGATGGGGAACATCTGGCCTACCCTCAATTAGTGTGCCAATACGTTGGTATGTCCTTAGATGAAGATGAATATTTCTCTTTCCTGCATACACAAGTAAACGAATCTTCTGGTATGTTAACGATTCTTTCTGATGCACTTAATAAGGAAATTACTGCAGAAAGGTTACGTTCTATCAATCAGCTCTTCGATATGCATCGAAAAGAAAAAGGATTATCCCCAAATCGGATGGTTGCTTTTTTAGATGGATATGCATTATTACCTACCATAAAAGATGCTGGTCTAAATAGAAGAATTAGAACAACTTTAATAGATATTTTAAAGAGACTTCAAGCTACTTATGCAGAAGGAACCCTCCACCATGAATACCGGCGTATTACAACCGATCTTATAAAATGGATTTTCAATCATGTAGAGCCTGCTATCGAAAAAGTAGACTTTAAAAAAGGACTTCCAGGATATCTTTGGTACGGTTCTGCAACTCCAAGTGAAAAATGGTTCCTTACATATTTAGCTAGTTTCGGTTTTCATGTTGTTCTTTTTAATCCTTCTGATGATCCTTGGCCAAAACAAATGCTAGGAATTAGCGCAGAACTTAGCCATCGCTTTCCAAAAGTTGAAACCGAATTAAAACCATTACCAGATGAAATGCCAAAAATTGCAGGAACTGTTGCATTTAAAGCAACGCAAGAGATCAATGAACTATTACATCATGAAAACTCAGGATTATATAAGCCATTCCAATTTAAATCTTTTTCCACAAACTCTATCCGTTTAAAAACAACGGAAGATGAAGTATTTTTAATCGCAAAAGAAAGAGCGATGATTCGTCCTTATTTTGAAGTAAGCAACAAGCAAGTTACCATCCCTGTCGTCTTTGCTAAAATGATGGGAATTGATAAAAACCGCAAACGTTTTTGGAATAATGTGCACTCTTTAACAGAACGCGATGATACACAAGTAATCCGACATTTTCCATTTACAAACGAGCAAAAAACAAATCAGTTATTTCATTATCGAGACGCATTAGGGGCAAACGGAATGCTAAATCCCGAAAAAATGAAATCTGCTAATTGGTGGACTTATGGCAAATTGCCTATAGGAACCCAAACTGTAATTGGAGAAGCAATTGCAAAACATGTAGAGGATCCAATTTTACTTCGCCAAGGAAGTGAAACAATGGAGGATCTTCAGTTATATGCATTTGCACAATCGATGGTCCTACCAGACTTTGTTATCCGTCTGTTGCAAACTTTTGACTATCCACAATTCGTTCCTACCATCTTTCTTTATAATGAGGAAAATGGTCCCGAGTTAAGCCGAGCGGACGCTAACGCATTATGTATGATGCATTTACTAGGACTAGACGTTATCATCATTAATCCAAAAGGACATCTGGACATCGAAAAATGGGTTCAAGAAGGCACATTTGACTTACACTGGATGGATGATCGAAGTTTTAATGAACCATTTAAAAATCCAAGCGTTGTACAAAAAATCTTTAAAAAATTTCGCTAATATAAGGGGGAAAAAGAATGGAACTACAAAAGTTAGAAATAGACCAACAAGAACAGCTATTAGAGGAAAGTACCGATTTAAAAGCACAACTGAAAAGAGACCCTCAAGTATTACAGCTTGTAGCTAGAATTGACCCTAAAAACCAAATCGAACTATTAGAGTTTGGACGTGAACCTGCAAATGAAATATCCACATTTACAGGCAAAATTTTAAGCACGATTAAGTCGAGTAGCATGGAAGAATCAAGCGAACTATTAAAACAGCTGGGTAAAATTATGGATAAATTCGACAAGAAAGATTTTGTTGAAAAACCTTCTTTCTTAGGCAAGATTTTCAAACAAGGTGAAAAAATTATCGAAAAGCTATTCAATAAATACCAAACAATGGGTAGTGAAATCGATAAAGTATACGTTGAAATAACAAAATACGAAAAAGAAATGAAAAACTCCACTGCTACACTCGAAGAACTTTACGACAAAAACTTTAACTACTTTATGGAATTAGAAAAGTATATTGTAGCTGGTGAACTAAAAGTAAATCAGCTTAGACAACTCGTTCCTAATTTACAACAAAAAGCAGAATCAGGCGATCAGCTAGTCCTAATGGAGTTAAATAGCCTACAAAATGCAATTGAACTACTCGACCAACGAATTTACGATTTAGAAATGGCTAAACAAGTTTCGTATCAGTCTGCACCACAAATTAGAATGCTCCAACGCGGTAACACAAAACTGATTGGGAAGATCAACTCTGCTTTTGTAACGACTATTCCAATATTCAAAACAGGTCTTATCAATGCCATTTCTGCAAAAAGACAAAATCTTGTTGCACAATCAATGAATGAATTGGATCGTAGAACAAATGAAATGCTCCTTCGAAATGCCAATGACATTTCGAAACAAAGTGTAGATATCGCTAGAATGTCCGGTCAACCAAGCATTAAAATCGAAACAATTGAACAAACATGGGATACGATTATGCGTGGGATGAACGAAACAAAAGCAATCGAAGAAGAAAACCGCAAAATGAGAGAACAAGGTCGCCTTCGACTAGAAGAGCTCCAAAAGAAATACGAAGACGGTCAACGAAAATAAAAGAAACGATTACAATGGATGAGGAGGAAACAGAATGTCAGTTATTAACCTTTCAAAAGGACAAAAAATTGATTTAACGAAAACAAATCCAGGTTTAAAAAATGTTCTAGTTGGATTAGGCTGGGATACCAATAGATACAGTGGAGGAGATGATTTTGACTTAGATGCATCTGCTTTCATCGTAGACGGTAACGGAAAGGCATTTAATGAAAAAAGCTTTATCTTCTATAATAATTTACAAAGTGAAGAAGGCTCAGTTATCCACACTGGGGATAACCGCACTGGTGACGGTGATGGAGATGATGAGCAATTACTTGTTAAGTTACCACTTGTACCAAGTGTAGTTCAAAAAGTTGTATTCACAGTTACTATTCATGATGCAGACGAGCGTAAACAAAACTTTGGGCAAGTTTCCAACGCTTTTATTCGAATTGTGAATGAAGATACAAATGAAGAAATCGTTCGTTATGATTTAGGCGAGGACTTCTCCATTGAAACAGCACTTGTAGTCGGAGAAATTTACCGACATAACAACGAATGGAAGTTCAATGCAATCGGTAGCGGTTTCCAAGGCGGATTGGCTGCATTAATTAACGAATTTGGACTAAACTAAAACTACAATGAATTAAGGCTATCCACATGTCAATAATGATTTGTGGATAGCCCCTTTCTTTTAAACCCTATATTAACCCTTGTCTTTGTACATTTTATCCGCTATACCTTCTTTACGTTGGTTCGGTGTCATCGGTTCTTGCTTTGGTAGCAAGCTGTCAAATTCGGCTAGCTCAATTGAAGTTTCTTCCTTGACGTTTTTGTTTTTAGCATTCGGATTTAATGAATTCGTGTATTTACTCGCTTTTTTATAATTTTCACTAGACATATTAAAACCACCCTTTCCTCTCTAGTAGTACATTTTTAATATGGCTAGTAAAGCCGTTTTCATTCACGCACAAAAAAATGACGAAGACTGTACGAAAGAACAATAGCACCTAAAAGGAAAAAAGCGATTAAGCCGATCACGCCACCCCAGCCAAACTTCGACCAAAAAACTCCAGCAGCTGTTCCACCGATACTAGAACCAAAATAATAAAAAAATAAATAAAGGGAAGAAGCTTGCGCCTTATCATGCGTTGCTCGATGACTAACCCAACCGCTTGCAATGGAATGTGCGCCAAAAAAGCCAAACGTAAATATTGTAATACCAGCAATTTTTAGGACCAAATGAACATCAAGTGTAATAAGACCACCTGCAAACATGATAATAATCCCTGCTATCAAGACTCTCGGGCGTCCATATCGATCGGCAAGGCTACCGAACCACGTAGAGCTGAACGTCCCAACCAAATATATAATAAAAATCCAACCAACAATTGTTGTACTCAATGAATACGGTGGATCAAGTAACTTAAAACTAATGTAATTATATAAAGAGACAAAGCTCGCCATAAGTGTAAAACCAATTCCAAAAAGACATAACATTCCTGGATTTTTTAAATGGGCTAATAGCGAACTTACTAGTGATTTAAACTGTAATTTTCGGGGTTCAAAATGTTTGGATTTTGGCAAAGCTACAATAAAATAAACACTAATCACAATGCTAAGGAGTCCAAGAAAAATCATGCCAACTTTCCAGCTAAACAAGTCGGTCATTGTTCCCATAATAATGCGACCAGCTAATCCACCAACCGAGTTCCCACTAATATAAAGCCCCATAGCGACACCGAGACTCTTTGCATCCACTTCTTCACCCAAGTATGCCATAGCAATAGCCGGAAGACCCGCAAATGCAATCCCTTGAATAACGCGTAAAATAAGTAACAGTTCAAAGCTCGGAGAAAAAGCAATAGCGAGTGTTAAAATAGATGCAGAAACAATGGAAAGCGTCATTAATTGTTTACGTCCCCAGGCTTCCGAAAGAGATCCGAATATGACAAGACTAATGGCTAAAGCAAAAGTTGCAAAGGACAAAGACAAACTGGCTAAAGCCGGAGAAATGTGAAATTCCTTCGTAAATTCTGGTAGCACTGCCTGCGTACTGTACAAATTAGCAAACGTTATAAAGCCCGCAGCAAATAATGCCAAATTCGTTTTTCTAAAATCTTTTGTTCCTTTTTGTATGTAATCCATTTTTATAAGTCGCCTCTTTATTAAAACTCTAAATTACGCTTAATTTTCTTTAAGTATTTCAGTGTATGTTTAAAAACATCTTTCTTTTAATCTTTAGCACCTAAATACGTTGTGGATAACTTTGTTTCTAAGCTCTTATCCACATAATATCCCTGTGCTTGTGGACGAGAACTTACTACATCTTTTAATTCTTCATTTACAAAATGGAAGGCAACTCCATCATCCGCCGCATATCCCGCCCCTATAATACCTTCTTTGATAAGCTTTTGATAAACAGGTTGTCTATCTTCTTCTCCATCATAATGCGGACAATTGCTCCCACTTATTAAACCGAGACAGGATATGGGCTCCAGTTTGTCACCGTAAGAATCCGTCACACCTTCTTCAAACCAGCAAAGCGACCCTGCACTAATACCTGCTAAAATTGTTCCATTGTTATAAGCTTGTCGAATAGCAACGTCTAGTTCCCATTCTTTCCAAAGAACCATTAAGTTTTTAGTGTTGCCTCCACCTACATATATGATATCCTGCTCCATGATGAATTTCTTAATATCACGTGTAGAAGGTTTAAATAAAGAAAAATGTGTCGGTTCACATTCTTCTTGCTGAAAAAAATGATAAAACTTCTCAATATAACTATCTGCATCCCCGCTAGCAGTTCCGATAAAACAAATTTTCGGTCTTTTTTGGGATGATTGCTCCAAAATATATCGATCCAGTAACGGATTTTCCGGTTCCATCGAGAAGCCTCCGCCCCCCATTGCAATAATTTGTCTCATTTCTTTATCCTCCTATGTCACGCTTTCTTTAATAATAACATGAAGAAGGACTTGAACTAAGATTAGTTCAAATCCTCAGAAAATTAAACTTCATTTAGCAAATATTTTCTGCTCCCGAACTAACTCCATTATTATCCAGTCATAATAGAAGAGACAATGATAAACGTAACAATGAACACAATAATCCCAATAACAATGCTTGGAATGATTAGCGTCCAAAATCCTTTCCAACTAGAAAACTGGTGGACTTCGCCAATAGCTTTACTTTGAATAATAATCACCCAAATTGAAAATGTTAACGTAATTAAATTTAAGACTAAAAACCATATAATTGCACCTGGATTAATTCCTGAAACCACATCAAATACTAGGAATCCATTATAAATAAAAATCGTTGATAAAATCCAAATCGGAGCCATCCAAAATTGTGTAACCATTACTACTCCAATCGCCTGCAGCATCTCTTTGTACTTTCCTGTACCCCCAAACCATTTTCCTACCCATGTATAAACTGCCGCCCCAATATACACCCAAACTAAATTAAGTAAAGGACCAAGTAAAATAATACCGATTAAAACTAACAATAATGGAATGTCAAAACTCTTCCGTAGCTCACCTGCACCACTTATTGCACTAGGTATGCCAGCAATAGCTGCTATCACAAGAGAATATTTCAACTCCTTATGATCCAGCACATAACGAACCGTTTCTCTTGTAGAAAGCCAAATAGAAAAAAACGGATTAATTCTTTCAATCTCTTCCTCTTTCAATTTAATCCCCCTTCGAAAATTTCTTTCTCTTTTAAAATATGCCAGTGCAACCAACTTTATTTATCGCTCCGGTACTTCTTTCGACACAAAACGCTAAATCCCTTCCAAAATATAGACTTTTTTCAAACGTATTACATACCAAGGAAGCTTAAGTACACTTCTTTTCATCTCCATACTATCCAATCGTTCAATTAATGGTCAGCACACTTTTTTATTACTCATATTCTCTTTCTTTAGTTTATTGTTCAAAAAAGTTTTTTCTATTTAAGATAGGAACCTAATCATTAACGAATAGATTTAATACAGTATAATAATCTCCTCAGGCAGGAGAGAAAAGTTATAAGTCGGAGGTGAATGTAAATAGCAGGTTGCATAAGTTTTAACTAAATTGAACCCTGTAAATTGGCCACAAAAAACTACCACCTCCTATCGTCACACCATGTAGATTTATGTCTAAAATATAGCAGTAAGCATAGCTCAATTGGTCCGTGGTCAACCAATTGAGCTATTTACATAATTTAAATGAACTTCTTTTTATTATTTGCTGGAATAATGTAGAATATAGACATTGATTTAGAACAAGGAGTGGAAAAACTTTTGTCCAAAGAATCCATACTAATTGTTGAAGATGAAGAGAAGATTTTAAGACTTCTGGAAATCGAGTTAGAATTTGAAGGATATGAATTAGGGAAGGCTACAAATGGAATTGATGCGCTAGAAGCATACCTTTCTAAAAAATGGGACTTAATATTATTAGATGTCATGCTACCTGGGATGAGTGGAATTGAGTTACTTCGTCGCATTCGTTTAAAAGATTCCTTAATCCCTGTTATTTTATTAACAGCAAAAGATTCCATTGAAGACAAAGTATCTGGTCTTGATCTTGGTGCCAATGATTACATTACTAAACCTTTTCGGATGGAAGAACTACTTGCAAGAGTTCGAGCTGTTCTACGAATGAGCCAGGCTACAAATTCAATCACACTTGAAGATGATGAATGGTTACACGTCGGCGATTTAAAGGTAAATGAAAAAACGCGAGAAATTGTTCGACAAGAAAGTGACATTGACTTAACCCCAAAAGAATATGACTTACTTTTATATTTGTTAAAAAATAAGCGGCAAGTTTTAGACCGCGATCAAATTCTCGAAGCGGTTTGGGGCTATGACTATGATGGAGAGACAAAAATAGTCGATGTATATATCCGTTATCTTCGAAAAAAAGTAGATGCAAATTATGATCAACCGCTCATCCATACGGTAAGAGGCGTTGGATATGTCATAAAGGATGCAACATGAAACTTCGAAATAAGATTAATTTATATACTTCTGTGTTATTTATTGCTCTGTTAATAGTCATGAATGCTTCTATTTATATTCTTTTCAGTCACTTAATGATGACCAACGAACTCAATCGAGCAGAAGCTAATGTCGAAAAGATCATAACGGATATCGGAAGCACTATGGATCGCATTCCGCCCGATGAACTTCTTCGTGCCTATGTTCCCGTTGATGGAATGATTCGAGTATTAAATAGTAAATTAACAATTAACAAGAAAATTACTCCCCCTTCCGAAGAAGAGGCAGCATTAAAATCACAGCCTGCTCGTTTTATAGCGGGTGAAATAAGTGAAGTAATCACTATTGAGAAAAAACGTTATGTGTTCACCTCCTACCCATTCGTTTGGAATGATGGTAGTGTAGTAAACCTACAAGTAACAAGCAGTATACAGACAACTGACAACATGATCAACACACTTCGAATCGTGCTAATTGTAGTGACAATTACCGCTATGATTCCTGTTTTTCTATCTAGTAGAGTTTTGAGTAACTTAATAATCCAACCAATTAGATCTATGATTGATACGATGAAAGATATTCAAAAAAGTGCTCAATTTAAAAGACTAGAGCTGGAAAAAACTTCGGAAAGTGAACTAGTGGAAATGGGAGAAACATTTAATCATATGATTGATATACTCCAAACAAACTTTGAAAAACAAGAACAATTCGTCTCCAATGCTTCCCATGAGTTAAGAACTCCGCTAACAATTATTGAAAATTACGCTGACCTGTTAAAACGTAGGGGGTTGGAAAGGCCTGACCTATTTGAAGAATCGATTGAAGCCATTCATTCAGAAGCTGTACGGATGAGAGAAATGACAGAGCAGCTATTACAACTAGCAAGGCAACAGGAGCAATGGAATATACAGTTGGAACAAATAAACGTAACAGAATTTGTAGAAGAAACTGCAAACACGTTTCAAAATACCTATCAACGAACCATATTAGTTACAAGTAACCCAATAACGACCGGTTACACAGATGCACAAAAACTGAAACAATTACTTTATATCTTTTTAGATAATGCTCGAAAATATAGTGAGGACCAAATTTCCATTCATATCGGTCAAGCATCTGATGAAACGTATATCCAAATCAGAGATAAAGGAATGGGAATTCCTGAGCAAGATTTACCTCATGTATTTGATCGTTTTTACCGTGTCGACCAAGCAAGAAGCAGAAAACAAGGCGGGACTGGTTTAGGGCTTACGATTGCAAAGCAAATAGCTGATGCAATCGGGATACGAATTGAAATAGAAAGCTCGGAAAACCTTGGGACGACTATTACACTTTTTTTCAAAACACTAAAAAACTAAAAAATCATCGCCTTTCTCACCATATTCTTACTTTCAGGTTATATACTATGGCTAACAAATAGTTGCAGGGAGTGTTATAGAATGAAAAAGAAATGGATATGGCCTGCAGGAGTTATTCTACTTGTTGTTTGCTTTGTCTTATGGTTAGCCCCTTCTATCTCAGCAAAAGACCTAACAGAAGAAGAAGCGAATTCAGTTGTACTTGAAAAGTATCCTGGAGATATTATAAATACAACAAAGATCGACAACGAATATCAAATAGAATTGAAGCTCGAAACTGGTATATACGTCATTAAAATAGATGCAAAAAACGGTGATGTAAAGTCTTTAGAACAAACGGAAAAAGCAGATATCCCGGTCCAAGAAGCACCAGAACAGCCAGAAAAAGAAGAGAAAGTTCCAACGCAAGAACCTACTGAAATCATCTTAATAACAGAACAAGAAGCAATAGTGATAGCAGCCAATCATCTTAAAGGAACAGCAAATAGTGATGATACAGAGTTTCACCAAATACCTGGTCAAACTCCTTATTACCTAGTAGAAGTGGAAATCGAGAACGATGATGATGATCGTGAGGCGGTTGTTCAAGTGGATGCTTACACTGGGGAAGTAAAATCAGTGGATTGGGATGACTGATAACATATAAACACCAGGTTGACCTAATTTAGGAGCGAATCTGGTGTTTATTTAGTTTAAAAAATGAATTATTTTTCTCTCCAAATTTTAACCTTCCTTTCCCCGTCCTTTAGTTTTGTCGGTTTATAGTATTAACTGTAAGACAAAACAAACTTAGGAGGAAATAAATGATGAAAAAATTTATAATTGGTTCATTAGCAACTACTCTTTTAATAAGCGGTGCTGTCGGAATTCATGCCTATGCACAAGAAAACGATGGTAAATTAGTAAGCAAACCACTAGACGATGTTACAAAAACGTTTATCTCTGAAAAAGAAGCAATTGCTATCGCTAAAAAACAAGTAAACGGCGAAGTGATTAAAATTGAGCTAGATTCCGACGATGGAAGATATGAATATGACTTAGATCTTAGAGATGACAAAGGATATTATGACATTACAATCGATGCTACTACCGGTAAAGTGCTGGAACTAGATTTGGATGACGATGACGATAAGGATTATGTTAAGGCAACATCTACAAAATCACTTATTACTGAAAAAGAAGCCATTGCGATCGCAAAAAAACAAGTGGACGGAAAAGTTACTGAAATTGAATTAGACGAAGACGATAATAGATTTGAATATGAAATTGAAATTCGCACAAATAAAGGGGAAGCAGACATTACAATCGACGCGACAACCGGTGAAGTGTTGGAGTTAGATATCGATAACGACTAAATTGAAAACCAATAAAGGTACCAGACTATTCAATAAAAATTGTCTGGTACCTTTTATCTTTGTTAAATTCTAATTGATGCTTGGTTGGAGGCCTTCTGGCAATGGATTTCGATAAGCATTTTTCGTTTGTCTAACAAGTTCTTTTTTCGCTTTCTCGATTAACTCAGGATTTTCAAATATCTCTACTGCGCTAGCAGCAAGAACCTTTCCAGCATATAATAGTCCTTTATGAGCCAACGATGTTTTCCCTTGTGAAACAAGTTGCCATGTATGAAGTGGAGTACCTGCTACAAAACAAGTCGTAAAAAATTGTGCTGTCGGTACAATCCAACTAACATCTCCTACATCAGTGGACCCTTGCATTACTTCACGTGTTTTAGCATAGGGAATGACCTCATTGAAAAATGGATAATCTGGTGTATAAAATTTGTCTGTTATTTGATAATTCGATAGTTTTTCCGCATCTAAAATAGCACTATCTACTTCCTCAGTTGTAATAGTACTAGCCATTTTGCGTGCATAAGTCAGTTCTTTGTCGTCGTAATTTGGCAATCCGAAAGCTTCCAACTTATCTTGTAAAACAATATTTAATGTATCATTAGGAATATAATTAGAGCAGGCCTTATCAAAACGTACCGTAACCTTAGTTTCGGTCATCATAGCTGCTCCTTCTGCAATCTTAATAATACGTTGATAAATATCCTCTACTTCTTTAATATGTGGAGCACGTATTAAATATAGTACTTCCGCATCCGATTGCACAACGTTTGGAGAAGAACCACCAGTGTTTGTAACAGCATAATGCACTTTTGCTTCGGATATAATATGTTCACGTAAGTAATTTACCCCAACATTCATCAGCTCAACGGCATCTAAGGCACTTCGCCCAAGATGAGGTGAATTCGCAGCATGAGATGCTTTTCCCTCAAAAGAAAAATATACTTGATAATTTGCTAGAGAGGAAAATGAAAACACACCAGAGTATGAATTTGGATGCCATGTCAGCGCAACGTCAATATCGTTAAATACACCTTCACGAACCATATAAGTTTTTCCTGATCCGCCTTCTTCTCCAGGACATCCAAAGTATTTAATAGAACCAGTGATTTTCTTTTCCGCTATCAATTGTTTTAATGCAATAACTGCGGCAATTCCTGCAGTACCTAATAAGTTATGACCGCATCCATGCCCATTTCCATTTTCCTCAATGGCCTCTCTTACATCTGAAGCTTCCTTTTGGCTAAGACCTGAAAGTGCATCAAATTCGCCAAGTACTCCAATTACTGGTTTATCTTGTCCGAATGTTGCTGTAAAGGCTGTTGCAATTCCTCCGACTCCACGTTCTACAGAAAAACCATTTTCCTCCAAAAAGTCGCTTAATATTTTGGCAGATTGGTATTCTTGAAAACGCGTTTCTGGTGTTTCCCAGATTTGATCACTTAACGTTGTGATTTCCTTACTTTTTTCCTCTATTAAAGAATCGATTAAATCTATTACTTCAACCATTTTGTATTACCTACTTTCATTTTGATAAACTTGTTCAATCGTAGCTAACCATGTATGTAAAGCAATAGATAGTACCGCTTCATCGATGTCAAATTTCTCATGATGATGTCCAGCTGCTAAAGTTGTCCCAAAGACAGCATATGTAGCAAGTCCACCTTGTCTTTGGACTTGATCCATCATATAGGTTGCGTCTTCTGATCCAGCAGCAAACTTCGAGCTCGGTACTATTTCTTCTAAACCGTCAACAGTACTTGCTGCATGGGTAACTAATTCTATTAGTTTTTCAGAAGACGAACAGGTTTTTGCTGCCCCCACTATTTCATAGGAAAGTTCTGTCCCATACATGTTTGATGCTCCCTGTAAGACAGATAATGCTTGTTCATGAACATACATATGTACGTCGCTATTTTCTCCGCGCGTTTCAAGCTGTAAAGAAGCATGCGCTGGCACTATATTACGTCCATCTCCTGCTATACAAGTACCAACATTTATACGTGATGCCCCACCACTATGATGTGGGATTGCATGAAGTCCTAAGATTGCCGAAGCTGCTGCAAGTAAAGCATTTTTGCCCTTTTCGGGCTCTGCCCCTGCGTGTGCAGCTTTTCCGAGAAATTTTGCATTTATTTTTGTTGTTGCTAAAAATCCATTTGTCCCTGCAATCACTGTACCTAGCGGCGAACCTGCTCCTACATGCATAGCCAAAAAGTAATCTACACCGTCTACTACTCCAGCATCAACCATCGATTTTGCACCGCGAACTCCTTCTTCTGCAGGCTGAAAAATAATCTTAATAGTTCCCTCAATATGATCAGTATTATGTGCAAGTACAGTCGCTAAGCCCAAACCAATTGCGCAATGGGCATCATGACCACAAGCGTGCATATTTCCTTCATACTGCGAACGGAAACCAGATTGCTGTGGAACATGAGAAGAGTCAGGAGATTCTTCTATTTCTAATGCATCCATATCAAAACGGAAGGCGATAGTAGGTCCTGGTTTCTTCCCTTTAATCGTACCTACTACTCCTGTATATCCACCGACCATTTTTTCCATATACTTCAAGTGGCCGCCATTTTCCTTAGCTTTCTCATAATATAATCCTAAGTACTCCTCTGAAGGTACACCCATCCTACTTTTTGAAACTACTTCTTTTCCTACCTGAACTTGAAAACCTAATTGACTTAATTCATGTGCGATAATGGAAGCAGTGCGAAATTCTGTCCAACCTACTTCGGGATGTTGATGAAAATCTCTTCTCCATGTAAGCATTTGATCGGTCAAATTAGAATTCATTGTAAAAACGGTCACCCTTACCACTCCTTAGATTGAGTATATTACAGATGCAATGAAACACCTGGTCCAATCGGAATTCCAAACAATGCAAAAATTAACATCAAAATAATCCAGACAATTAGAAACGCTATAGTATATGGAATCATAAGTGACATAAGCGTACCTATACCTGCTTTTTTATCATACACATGCATGAATGATAGAATAATTGCAAAGTAAGGATTTAAAGGAGTTACCATGTTAGTAGATGACTCACCAATACGATACGCCAATTGAATAAATGCTGGATGATAGCCAAGAACCATAAATAGTGGGATAAACACCGGACCAACTAATGACCATAATGCGGAACCACTAATGATGAATAAGCTTAAAAATGCTGTTAATAAAACAAACAACACAATAACAAATACATTTGTCATATTGAGAGTAGTCAATAAATCTGCACTATGAACAGCAAACCAAATAGCAATATTACTCCAGTTAAAATAAGCAACAAATTGAGCAATCATAAAGATTAATACAATATAACCAGATAAGCTTCCGATCGCTTCAGTCATCAGTTTCGGAATATCAGCTGAAGATTGAATTTTTTTCGCACCAACACCATAAGCAATACCAACAACTAAAAAGAACAAAAACAGAACTGGCACAATACCAGATAAAAATGGGGAACGTAATATAGTACCATCCTCATTCAAAAGCGGAGAATTAGGAACTAGCATGCCTACAGCAATGACTGCAATGAAAGCGATTGCAGATATTAATGCATTACGCAATCCTTTTCTTTCTTCCACACTGATATCTTTGGAAATCGTTTGTTGTTCACCTTTGTAAACTCCTAAACGTGGTTCGACATATTTCTCAGTGATCAAAGTACCTAGTGCAGCTAGAACAAATGTGGAAACACTCATGAAAAACCAGTTATCCAGTGGCGTGACCATAACATCTGGATTAATCCCTTGCGAAATTTCAGTAGAAATACCTGACAAAAGTGCATCTGTACCTGCAATCAATACATTTGCTGAGAATCCGATCCCTGTACTTGCTAAACCGACAGCTAAACCAGCTATTGGGTGACGACCAACAGATAAGAAAACTAGCGCTGCTAAAGGTGGTATGACTACGAAAGCGGCATCAGATGCAACATTTCCTAAAATCCCAATGAAGAATACTGCAAACGTGATAATCTTTTTTGGTGTACTTAAAATGGCCCTTTTCATGAGCATTTCTAATAATCCGACTTTTTCAGCTAAACCAATACCTAGCATAATAGTTAGTACTAAACCTAAAGGAGCAAAACCTGTGAAGTTCTTAAGCGTATCAGATAATATAAACTGTATACCTTCACTTGATAAAATGCTTTTAACCGCTACTATTTCCTGTGTATTAGGATGAATAACGGCCGCTTTAAATAAACTTAATATCCATGATAGAATAACGAGAACAACTGTAAGATAGAAAAACAAGATAAACGGATGAGGTAGCTTGTTTCCTACTTTTTCAATGATAGACAAGAATTTTGAAAATTTATTTTCATCTTTCTTTTCAACTTTAGTAAATACCTGTTGCAATAAAAACCACCCCTTTTTTGATTAAAAGACCCCTTTGTGCAATGTCTTTAAATAACAGAGTAAACTAACACAAATAAAATATCAATATTTTTTTAGAAAAAGGAGAAAAGTTAAAAAATGCCAAGGATACGTATTTTCTCTACAAAGAATTCATTAAAATGGATTAAGAAAGTAGAGTTATTAAGCATTGAACCATGTAATTTTGAATTTACTATTTATGATTCACTAGCACATTTAAAAGAAATATTTATAGAAAATATTCACCAAGTCGATGGTATATTGTTCAGTGGACAGATTCCCTACTTTTATATTCAGCAACATTTTTCGGATATACATATTCCGATGCTACATTTTGACGTTACCCAAGAAGATTTTTATAGAACTTTATCTGAATATATTTATAAGCATAAAGACTTTCAAATGAATAGATGCTTAGTCGATTTTTTATATGAAGAAAACAATTACTTAGGCATATATGACTGGGTTGAAAAAGATGATGCCCCGTATATATTTGATCTTAGCATGCAAGCATACGCAGATATGGATGTATATAATAAAATGCGTGATTTTCACGTAGAGATGTGGAAACAAAACAAAGTAGATGTGAGTATGACACGACTAGGTAATTTGCAAGAAATGTTAGAGCCGTATGGTATTAAGCCTGTATTAGTTGTTCCTTCTGAACAAAGTATGATTAATATAATAGAGTCATTATTAAAAGAAATACAGCTCATTCAATTGATTGAAAATCAAGTCGTTATTGCTCATTTAGAGATGGCTATTAATCGAGATAACGTAGCGGATTTAGAGTATCGACAAATGTCATTGCATAAGGCTATTCTCGACTTTAGTAAAAACAATCAAATGTCTTTTATCATTCATCGAAATGCTTTCTATTATGAAATCATTACAAATTATAGTGACTTCAAATTGATCACAAATGAAATGAAAAACTGTCAATTGGCATCCTTTCTAACACAGGAGTTACAATTCCCTGTGCATATAGGATGGGGGGTTGGGCACTCCATTCAGGAAGCCCAACTGAATGCAGAAAAAGCCGCACAAATGTGTGCAGCCTTAGAAACACAGGCCTATATTTTATCCAAAGAAGAGACATTAATCGGACCATTAGGTGACAAAGACTGGATAAAAGTAGATACCCAATATGATTTGGAAATTGAGAAATTAAGTGTAAAACTGAACACTTCTCCTTTACAAATTCAAAAAATTATCGCCGTAATGGATAAACTACAATCTAATACTTTAGCATCAGAAGATTTAAGCATCCATTTAGGTATAACAACACGAGCGGCAAACCGAATATTAAAGAAATTAGAGGAGCACGGCGCGGCCACTGTATCTACTCAGCTGCAGAAAAAACTACGAGGACGTCCAAAAAAAGTTTATGAAATCCACTTTGACAAGCAATAAAATTAGACAAATAGAAATCTAGCAGGATTAACTTCTGCTAGATTTCTATTTGTTATACTATTTTGTTTACTAATCAGTATTGAAACTTAACTCTTACAGTCGCGTTAATCGTGATTTGCCCTTCTTCAATTGGAGTTGAAAAACTTTGGTCCGCCATGGCAACCGATTTAAATGCCACAGGTTGACTATGGCTCTCTTCCACAATCTCTATCGGATGTGGATGTAAAGGCAACTGCATCGTTTCGGCTATTGTTTTCGCTTTTGTTTGTGCATCTTGGAGAGCTAGGCGTAATGCTTGTTGGTAATATGGAGATATATCATCGATTTTAAACTGTACAGATGAAACACGATTAGCACCGTTTTGTACAGCTGTATCAATAACGGTGCCAACTTGAGCTGTGTCTGTTACTTTTACAGTAATCGCATTCCTCACTTCATATCCCCGAAAGACCTGTCTTCCGTCTACAAAATCATAATTTGGAGTTATGTTATAAGCAGAGGTTTGAATATCTTCTCTAGGAATGCCTAATGCTAAAATAGATTGAATGACTTGGTTCATTTTGTTCGCATTTTCTTGTTGTGCCCTACTTAAGTCCTCTCCCTCAGTACTCACTTCTAGCTGGAGTTGTACATAGTTCGGCTGTGCATCAACTCTTCCATTCCCTGTCACTGTTATGACTCTCATTGGAGGATGTGGTACATTCGAAAAATACATCAAATTGCTCCTTTCATATTGTTCCTACTCATACTCTATGCGCCTTATATTAAAAACATAATACCCCTCCCACGAAGCAAGGAAACGACACTTGAAATTCTAACAATTCAGACTTATACTACAACTAATATGTACAATTACACTGGTAGAACATGCTTAAACGAACTTTCAGATGAGAGGAGCGTGACGGGTTGTTTCCTTTTAAAAATAGAAAAAGAATCAACATACAAAATAATACATTGTATTTCCGTTATTCAGCAGAATCATCGACGGAAGAAGATATGTATGAGATGTCTCTACTTCTAAGAACATTATGTAAGGCATCTAGTAATGATATCGTCTTTTTATGTATTGGATCAGATCGCTCGACTGGGGATTCTTATGGTCCTTTTGTTGGAACGATGTTAAAAGAACAACATTTCCCTTTCCCTATTTTTGGAACAATCGCGGAACCTGTTCATGCATTAAACTTGAAAGTCATACTCGAAAAAATTCATCATCAATTCCACAATCCTATTATTTTCAGTGTAGATGCCTGTTTAGGGGATGGTCACCAAATTGGGTCCATTATTTTAAAAGATGGCCCACTCACGCCAGGAGATGCTATCCATAACCTATTGCCAGCAGTAGGTAACTATCATCTAAAAGGAATTGTAAATTATTTAGATCCTGATTATCCAGTAAACTCATTAAATAGTACAAGACTAGATACAGTAATGAAACTCGCAAAAACGACATCTACCATTTTATTAAAATCCACCTAAAAAAAATGACGACGAACCTTTTCGATTCATCGTCATTTTTTATCCCGCATTATCGGGCAGTGAGACTCCCACTGATTGAAGTTTCACTTTTTATTATCCTATTGTAATAACACCTATTACCAATGCCGCTACTGTCATCACAACAACCGTTCCAAAAGCCCATTTCAATGCAAATCTTTGTAAATCACCGAATTCCGTTTCAACTAAGCCGATTAATAAATGTGCTGCTGCAACTAAAGGACTCAGTACGTGAATTGGTTGACCAAGTAGTGATGCACGTCCTATTTCTACTGCACTCACTCCATAAGCTTCAGCTGCTTGTGAAATGATTGGTAACACGCCAAAGTAAAATGCATTATTCGACATGAAGAAAGTAAATGGAGCACTCAAGAATGCAACAATCACCGTCAAATACGGTCCTAGTGCATCAGGAATAATCGCAACTAACGTATTTGCCATAGCATCGATCATTTCAGTACCACTCATAATACCAGTGAAAATACCTGCTGCAATAACAATAGATACAACCGCTAACGCATTTTTAGAATGCACCGCAATACGCTCTTGTTGCAATTTCAATTCTGGATAGTTTACTAATAATGCAATTCCGAATGCAATCATAAACAAAATAGCTAATGACATAAAGTCCAAGATTAGGCAAACCATCAGTAAAATTGTTAATCCTAAGTTGAACCAAACAAGTTTTGGTCGTTTATAATCTGGAACTTCAGCTGTTGCCGCTAGCTCAGGATTCGTACCAAACTGATTGGCCTCCGATTTTTGAATTGGCTCAAGTTCAATAACGCCAACTCTTTTTCGTTCCATTTTTCCTAACATAAAAGCTGCTACAACGACCCAAACAAGTCCAATTCCCATTACTGGGATCATTGGGATGAATAATTCAGAAGAATCTAGTCCTAATGACGCCATCGCCATCGCGGATGCTCCACCCCATGGCGTCATATTCATAACTCCCATGGATAACATCGCTACTGTCGCTAACACTAAACGATTCATACCAAGTCGTTTATACAGAGGCAACAAGGAAGATACGGTGATGATGTAAGTAGTTGTCCCATCTCCGTCTAATGCTACCATCATAGAAAGTACAGCAGTTCCTATAACTATTTTTAAAGGATCTCCTTTTACTAACTGCAATATTTTAGCGATTAAAGGATCAAATAAGCCCGTATCAATCATGATTCCAAAATATAAAATAGCAAATAAAATCATAATAGCCGTCATGGCCACTTTTTCTACACCTGCTGCCATCATTGGTCCTAAATCTGTTAGGAATCCACCGATAATACCAAAGATAATCGGTACAATCATAATAGCTACTAAAGCTGAAAGTCGCTTAGACATGATTAAATACATAAATACTGCGACCATTGAAAAACCTAATAGTGATAACATATACTTTACCCCCCATTACTTTGAAAACGTGCTCGCTGTCATTTCATATCCCCATCGTCCGAACTAAATGATAGCGCTTTCTTCACCTTTTCTTAATTTTTATAATCTTATCAGCTTTAAAATATTTAAAATACAATAAAATAATAATGGGTATTTTTTTTATTGTTATTATTGTTTTCATATTTTTCACAGCTTTTATATGAAAAACCCCTGTTAAGAAACGCTTAAAACGATTCATTAACAGGGGTTTATTGGATTAGTCTTTTATATTTTCTTTCTGGTCTTCCAACACTGCCATACACTACTTCTACTTCCATTTCATCTAATGAGACTAGATACTCCAAATAGCGGCGCATTGTTGAATAACTGATTCCAACTAGTTGACTAAATTCATCTGCACTTAAACTATTATTCATAAGCAAAATTTTACTTCGAACTAATTTCAATGTGTGCTTATCGATCCCTTTTGGGTAAGTAACTTGTTTAATTCCAGTTACTGACTTAACTTTATTGTTCGAACGGAATAAATCATCTATATTTTCCTGATTAACTAATGGGTTTAGATGCAGCTGTTCTCTTACTACATCATACTGCTTTAATGTGGCGATAAACTTATCGATAATGATAGGTTTTATGAGATAACCAAACGCTCCGCCTCGTATCGCCTCGCTAACAGTATTGGTATCATTTGCAGCGGTAATCATAATAACGTCGATGCCACGATATTCTTTCCGGATTTCCCGAAGTAGCTCAATTCCATTCATATCCGGCAAATATACATCGAGCAGTATTAACTGGGGTTGAATAACTTTTAATAATTGTAATGTTTGACTCCCAGAACTAGCTGTTGCAATAACATTATAATATTCGAGTTGATTGGTAAACTGTTTATAAATATTTACGGCATCTTCATCGTCTTCTACAATAACGACACTTATCATCTCTTTCGACATCTTCACACATCCTTTTTATCCCTACTATTTTGTGGAATAATAATAGTAAATCTAGCTCCTCCTAATTCACTTTTATCCATATAAATCTGACCATTCAATAACCCAATGGAATTTTTTACAATGGCCAAGCCAATCCCATGGTTTTCTCCGCTTTTAGTCGTATATCCATCTTCGAAAATAATATCTTCCATCATTATAGGTACACCGGGTCCACTATCTTCTATATCGAAAATAATTTCTTTACCTAAATCGGTAAAGGAGACTTTGACTACACCTTTATGTTCATTTTTTTTCCTTGCTGCTTCCATTGCGTTATCAATAATATTGCCGATTATCGGGACAAAATGATTCGATTTTACATTGTCTAAAATGCTATCTAATCGGCTATCTGGATCAATTTCCAAAGTGACTTGTAATTCCTTTGAACGATTCATTTTACCAAGTAAACAAGCCGCAATTAATGGATCTTTAACTGACTCCATAAGGAAAGAAACAATATTTTGTCGTTCACTCACTTCAGAGGAGACAATGTTAATGGCACGATCATATTCTTTCAAAACAAGTAATCCATAAATGGTATTTAATTTGTTCAAAAACTCATGATTTTGGGCTCTCATATTTTCCGAAAAGGTTTTTATTTTCGAGAATTCTTCGGTCAATTGTTCAATTTCCGACACAGTTCGTATCGTTAAAACAACCCCTAAAATCTCTTCTTCAATTAATATTGGAGATGCATCTAGCACATAAAGTTGTTCGTTCAGCAATAACTTCCTACTCGTATAGCTTCCTTTCGTTGCAATGGCTTCGTTAATATACTTTTCTAGTTGGTTGTCCGCAATAATCGAACCTACAATAAGTTGCTCGTCATGGAACAATTCACGTGCTCGACGATTCATCGATGTAATTTTCTTTTCGATGTTCACGGTAATCGTTGCATCACGAATGGATTCGAGAGTTGCTTCTTTTTCTGTAAAAAGAAATGAAATTTCCGCTGGTTCTAGGCCATACGTCAGTTTTTTTAACCTTCTCGCTATTAATATTGCACCACTTATTCCTATTAGAAGCGGAATAATAGCTAGTTGAATCACATGTTTTCTATAATTGAGTACTTGTTGTTCTATGCTATTTACTAAAAACCCAACAGAGGAGACACCGATCACTTCTCCGTTATCGTTCCAAATTGGCGTTTTTGCTTTTATGGCCGGTCCTGATATTCCATTGCCACGGTAAATGAGTGATTTGTGCTCACGAAGCGGTGCCTCATTACTTGTAAGTGTTGGCTTTCCAATATTCTCGGGATTGGGGTGGGAATAACGTATACCTTGATCATTCGCAACTGTGACGTAGTCTGCTCCAGTTGTTTTACGTATTGTTTCGGAGATTAGTTGAATGCGCTTGGATGGATCTTCGTCTTCAAATGCTTCAATAATAGTAGGATTCTGTGCAGTTAACTTTGCGACAGTCATCGCTTGTTTTCCCATATTATTTTCCACAATATCATCGAGCATCGTAGAAAAAAGGATGCTTACAAGCAATGTGCTTATTAATACAACAACTATTATTAGTAACGTCATTTGGGTCAATAACGTCATTCGTGATTTTTTTATTGAAACATCCATAATCTCACTTCACGCCTTCGCAATCATTCGTATACTTACCGTTAAAGCCTATCCAGTTATTATATAGTTTGTCTCTCGTTTCTTCAATGAATGGAGAAGCGAGAATATTGTTCTCACAAGGAAAGTGGGAGGGGGCAATGCGTGTAGCTTGTTTACTAGAGCAGCCTCTTGAGGATATATTGTTCATTATAGGGAAAGTGCGCCGTAAAGCCTTATTAAGTGGCCGCTAGGATTTTCGCTGCAATCGTACGCTTTCCGCCGGGTAAGCGATGAGCCATCCCCGCCGCTTAGGCGTACGTTGGGATGTCCCATTTTGCTCACTTATCCGGCTGGAGTCGACGCTTGCAGCGAAAATCAAGGAAAATCACTTGCTTATTCAATATTTGCTTGCTAATAACAAATCTTCCTACATTTTATGGGCCTATTTTATCCAGTAAATGGCTTAGAGCAACCAACCATTCATGGAAAGCAACCAATTCCAGTCTGAAAGCAATCAAATAGCGATGAAAGCAACTAAATTCTTAAATCAGCTCTTTACTTAGGGTGAGGCGACTATAATTTCTATATATTATTGGAACAATACGTAATAAAGCCATCTGAGCACGCAAGCTAGTATCGGATAGACTGGGGTTGTCGTGGTTCAGCTGCCATGTTTTCTCTTTTGGGGTGTGCATTGTAACGTTGGGAGTTGTGATTGTCACGCACACTGTGGAAATGGGCTCTTTCAACCATTTATTGTTAATACGAGACCACGATAAGTAAGTTTTTACCATTGATTTTCGCTGCAGGGCGGCGACTCCGAAGGGATCAAGTGAGTAAGATGAGACTTCACAACGTACGCGCGTAGGCGCGGCGGTGAAGGCTCATCACTCACCCCACGGAAAGCGTCCGTCCTGCAGCGAAAATCACAGCGGTCGCTACGACACATTTTCTCTAAAAAGCGACCCGTCTTTCTCTTAAGAAAAGATATCCACATACCTTATTTTTAATTATCCCCACAAACGCAAAAAAGATGAGTGCAAGGCCCCCATCTTTTAACATAATCTCTTAATCTAAAATTTTTACTTTAACAGTTTTCTTTCCCCAATTAATTGCTTCCGCTTTTGATGGAATGAATATGTCTATTTTATTTCCTTTAATCGACCCACCGGTATCTCCGGCAATTGCTTCACCGTATCCTTCTACCCAAACTTTGGAACCTAGTGGAATTACGGATGGATCTACAGAGATAACTTTTTGTTGTGGATTTGCAATTAAGTCAATACCAGTCGCTGTTATACCTGAGCATCCTTCACAACTTGCTGTATATGCAGTTGAAGTGACAGTCAATTCTTTCGCTGTTGATGCTACAGGAGCTGATGGTTTAGTAGCTGGTGCCGAAGTTTTAGCTGGCGCATTCGATACATTTGCGACTGGTAAAGCAGCCGCACTTACTTTACGTTCAACCTTTTTAGTTCCTTCAATTATTAATTCATCTCCAGGTTGTATTAAATCACTAGTAAGTTGATTACGCTCCATCAACTCATCCACAGAAATATTATGTAGTTTGGCAATATCAAAAAGCGTATCCCCCAAAACAACGACATGTGTTTCCGACACATCTTCTATTTTTAACTCTTGAGATGGGTAGATAATAGTTGATTCAAGCCCATTCCATGTTTGCAAGTCTTGTACTGTTACATTATTCTCTTGGGAAATAGACCAAAGTGTGTCTCCTGTTTTTACCGTATGAACGCTTGATGCGGATGCTTGTCCCGCCGCTCCTACTGATAATGCTGTAATTACCGTTAGCGCAACCATGTGTTTTTTCATAAAATGAATTTCCTCCTTTTCACTAACGCCACTTAGTTTAACATTCTAAGATGTCAGTACCATTGCAGAATTATGAGAAGGAGGTTTCAATTAAATGACAAAATTCATCTGCTTGATATAATTGTAATATTTGTAATCACGAACATTGATTGAGTAACTACATGTATTACAGAATGTAAGATATTACCACACTACCCGTTGCCGGCGTCTATATACTTTATTCTCTTTGTAGTTCTTTTCTTCTTTTCCAATCCCTAAATAATGTTCACGAACTTCTTCGTTTGACAATAGAAAGTCTGCATTCCCTTGCATGACGACTCTACCATTTTCCATAATATATCCATAGTCAGCAATAGATAGCGCAACATTGGCATTTTGCTCCACTACTAGCATGGAAGTCCCCTCATCTTGGTTAATTTGCTTAATGATTTGGAAAATCTCTTTTACAAGTAGCGGAGCAATTCCCAAAGATGGCTCATCCAATAATAGCAGCTTTGGTTTTGCCATAATCCCCCTTCCTATTGCAAGCATTTGCTGTTCTCCCCCTGACAAGAAACCGGCTTTTCTTGACCGCAAAGCTTTTAGTTTTGGAAAATAGACGAATATCTTATCCATATCTTCTTTAATATTGGCACGATCCTTACGACAATATGCCCCCGCCATTAAGTTTTCTTCGACGGTTAAATCTCTAAATACATGCCTGCCCTCCATGCAAAGGAATATACCATTCTTCACAATTACATCAGGTGTCATATTGTTTAAATTTTTCCCTTGAAACTCGATGGAACCATCTGTAATGTGCCCGCCGTCACCAGTAAGTAGTCCAGAAATGGATTTCAACGTCGTTGATTTTCCTGCTCCATTGCTACCTAAAAGTGCTACAATCTTTCCTTCTGGTACATGGAGTGACATCCCTTTCAAGGCTAAAATGATTTTCGAATAGACCGCTTCAATATTATTTACATGGAGCATTGTATTCTCCTCTCTAGCAAAATCATTTATTTATATCCATTCCTTAATCGTTGTGGCTGAAATAGTCAGTCAATGGCTCCCATTTACCATCTTTTACAATACCAAGACGTGTTTTTTCAGTACCAGTGTGGCTATCTGCGCTAAAGCTAACAGGAGCTCCTAAACCACCTAGATCTAAATCCTTTAATGATTCCAAACCAGAACGGATTTCTGTCCCAGTTAGATCACCATCTGGATGATTTTTAGCAGCTTCTTGAATTCCTGCTACTAAAATTTTAGCAGTAGTCCATCCTTGAATGAATTTCTGATTTATGTCATCTAACGTCTTTCCTTCTCCATCCAAATACTCTTTTATATCAGCCATACCTGGAAGATCTTCCGATGGCATCGCATGCGAAAGAATTCCTATATAACCTTCTGCAACGTCATTACCAACTATATCAATTACTCCTTCACCAGATGCCCAGTTCAACCCGATAAACTGAGTCTTAATACCAAGCGTATTAGCATCTCTTAAAATAGTCGCTGTTGCTCCCCATGTTTCTTGAATAATGGCATAGTCAGGATTTTTCTTTTGCATATTTAACAATTGAGATTGTGCTTCAGTAGCTTGTACGTCTACGATTTGCTCATCCACAATTTTCACGCCTATCTCCTCACCATATGCTTTAATATCTTCAATAGGTGAGCGTCCAAATGCTGTATCATTGTATAATAACGCTACCGTCGGATCAGATCCTTTATGATTATCTTTAATCCATTTCAAAACGGAACGTCCTTGATCCGAGTAAGATGCAGCCGCTAAGAAATTATATGGACTTTCCTCTAGACTTTTTAAGTTTTCTGAATAAGAAGCAGAAAAGTATGGAAGTTTATCGCTAGCTACTTGTTGACGCAAAGCTTCCGTATCACCAGTCCCCCAACCTAGTACAGCAGATACCTTCTCCTTATCACGAAGTTCTTGATAAATTTTTTGCGCTTGAGGAATTTCATACGCATAGTCTTTTCCAGTCAATTCAATGTTTAGTCCCTCTACTCCGCCTTTACTTTTTAAATACTTAAAATACGCTTGCTCCCCTTCTGCATAAGGTGTTCCTACATCACCAGTTCCCCCTGTGATATCATAAAGTCCACCAATTACAACCGTCCTCTCCCCTTTTTTCACATCTCCACTTACGGCTACTTTTTCATCTGAACACGCACCAAGCAATAATACGAACATGATTCCCATTAACAAGCTTGTCCACATACTTTTTCTAATCTTCACAAATATCCCCCTCGGTTTATGAAACGATTTTTTTAATAGGAAAACGGCCATAGTTTAAAGTACTTCTTCATATTGAGCCAAATATGAGCTAGCCCCCCTGGTTCAAATATTAAAAATATAATAATAACTGCCCCAAACACAAAATCTTTAAAAGCAGAAAGCAGTTGATATAAA
Organism: Psychrobacillus sp. NPDC096389; assembly: GCF_044762855.1. NCBI lineage: Bacteria > Bacillati > Bacillota > Bacilli > Caryophanales > Bacillaceae > Psychrobacillus > Psychrobacillus sp. NPDC096389. Next base: position 57,890 of record NZ_JBIWFB010000013.1, read on the forward strand.
TTCGGTGCAAAAGCAGTTAAAACGTCAATGATCGAACTTAAACTGACTGGTAAAAGGGTAATAAAGACAGCCCCTAGAATAGAACCAAACACACTACCTAATCCTCCGATTAAGATCATGGCCAAATATTCTATCGACACATGAAAACTATAAAGTTCCGGGCTAACGATCATCGTATAATGTGCTAATAAAGCGCCTGCAATTCCAACAAAAAAAGAACTTATGGCAAACGCCATCACTTTATATTGGAATAGATTAATCCCCATAATTTGCGCAGCAATATCACGGTCACGTACAGCTAAAAAAGCCCGACCAGTTCGTGTTCTTATCAAATTTGTTGCATATAAAACAGTTAAAAGAAGAATAATGGCACATAAATAGTAATAACCTGTATTACTTGATAAAGATATTTCTCCAATTTTAGGTCGGTTGAGTACCATTCCTGCAGTTCCACCTGTTAAACTATCCCACCTGCTAATAACAAATAGAATAATGACTTGAGCAGCTAACGTTGCGATTGCTAAGTACAAGCCTTTCAAACGCAAGGAGGGAATCCCAAACAGACCACCTATTAATGCCGTAACGATCCCAGCTATTGGCAATGCAATCCAAAAACTTAAACCATAAGTCGATGTCAATATCGCAGAAGTATACCCTCCCACCCCTAGAAAGGCTCCTACTCCTATCGATATTTGACCTGTTAAGCCAGTTAAAATATTAAGTCCGATTGCTCCTACAGATGCAATAGCACATAATGTTAACAATCCTATCCAGTAATTGGATACAAAAAGAGGTAATGCAAGAACGATCAGTACAATGAGAAGGGCTTTGACTTTTGCCCCAGTTGTCCCAAACAACCTCATATCGTCTCTATAGGAAGTTTTATAATTCCCGCTTTCCCTAACAAATAAGTTTCGCAATCTATCACACCCTCTCGATTCTTCGACTACCAAATAAGCCATGTGGTTTTAACATCAATATAAGGAGGACAATGATAAAAGGAACTACATCTTTCAGCCCCCCTCCTACAAGAGGGTCCAGATAACCTCCAGCTAAGTTTTGAACAATACCTATGATGAATCCTCCAATAATTGCTCCTAAAACACTATCAAGACCTCCTAGAATTACGACAGGTAAAACCGTTAAACCGATAGCTGACATAGTAGGGCTTAAACCATTTATATTACCTAGGAGCACTCCTCCCACTGCAGCGACTACTGCAGCAATCATCCAAGTTGCGGCATATACATATTTCACACTCATTCCCATGGATAATGCGGCTTGACGATCATCTGCAACTGCTCTCATCGCAATTCCCATTTTAGAAAACTTGAAGAAGAGAGAGAAAATAATAAGCAACACAACAACCACTATAAATGACCAAAGATAAACAGGAGTAATGACTACTCCTGCAATATTAATAGGGGTCTGTGGAAAAACGGCTGGAAATGTACGTGTCTGATGCCCCCAAATCATATGCACTGCTCCACCGAGCAAACTGGACAAACCTATGGTGGCCATAATGACGGATACGACTGGTGCATTTTGGATAGGCCTAATAACCAATCTTTCCACAACAAGTCCTAGCACGGCACTGAAGACAAGTGTGATTAGTAATGCATAAATGAATGGAATTTTGTAGGCAGTCATTAAGATTAAACAAATATAAGGTCCAATAATAACGAATTCTCCGTTTGCTAGGTTTAATGCCCCACTAGCCCTATAAATTAGAACAAATCCTAATGCTACAAGGCCGTAAATACTGCCGACAACCACTCCTGTTACGAGCATTTGTAGAAAAAAAGTCATGTTTATGCCACCCCCTGTTTCATGTTCAACTGAATAACTTGTAAACTGATCTCCCCAATAGATTCTTTTTCAAAATTAGTCATCGTTACTTTTTCAGTTTCGGAATACATCCCACTAATAAGCATTTGGTACTTATCCTCGATGAATTTTCTTCTTACTTTTAATGTGCGTGTTAATTCTCCATCATCCGCAGTAAACTGTTTGTGTAAAATAGAAAACTTTTTTACACGAGCGTATGATGGTAGTTGATCCATTAACCCTGCCACTTGTTGTTCGATGAACTCAATAACCTGGGGATCTCTTGCTAAATCGGAATACTCCGTATAAACAATTCGATTTTTATCTGCCCAGCGACCTACACTGTTTAAGTCGATATTCAAGATAGCGGTAATATACGGCATATCCTTACCGAAACAGACTGCCTCTTGTATATAGGGACTAGTTTTTAATTTATTCTCTACTATTCTCGGATAAATGAGTTTCTCGTTTTGGTCCTTAATAATGTCCTCTTGCCGATCAAGCATATAGAGATGCCCGTCTGTTCCTAAGCGTCCGCAATCTCCTAAAGTAGTCCATCCATCAATCATCGTCTGGCGATCTTCCTCATGTAAATACTGAGTAGAAATAGAGGAATTTCTTACATAAATAACCCCATCTTCGCCAATTCTTACATCTGTTCCAGGTAGAGGCACTCCGGAACTTTCTACGTTAATATCATCATCCAACTGAACAAATGCGATACCCGCTAACTCTGTCCCTCCATATGTTTGTTTCACGTTTACTCCAATACTATGAAAAAAGTAAAAAGCTTCAGTTTGAAGTGCGGCCCCGGCGATATATGCTCTTTTAATCCGAGATAGTCCCACATGATCTCGAATGGCACTGAAAATAAGGAAATCACCAAGTTGGTACATAAGTTTTTCTCCAAATGAAAGAGTTTGTTTATTTAACTTGGCATGTGCCATTTTGTCTCCATATTTCTTAAAAGTTTGATAGACCTTTTTCTTAAACCAACTTGCACCTTCCATTCGGATAGTAAAATCAGACATAATCTTTTGATAAACTCTAGGCGGTGCTAAAAGAGTTTGAGGTCCTATTTCACGTAAATCACCAATTACTGTATGCGCCTTTTCTGGAAAATTCACAACCATTCCAGTTGATAATGGAATAACAACGCTGACCACTTGCTCATGAATCCAAGAGAGTGGTAAAAAAGAAAAGTAATCATCTTTTTCTTCCATTTGATCAACTCTCAAAAGATTTTTCGCGGCATCTTGTAAGTTTTCATGTGTAAGCAATACCCCTCTTGCCTTGCCAGTTGTTGCCGCACTATAAGCAATCATCGCATGGTCGTCTCCAAGTCCTTGAGCTAATTGATTTTGAAAAAAGCGTGGATTATCCTCTGCTAAACTGGCTCCATTCTCTAAAAGCTCTTCAAAATCTATTAACTTTGGATGTTTATAATGGCGCATTCCTTGTTTATTGTAAAAAATGATATGTTCAACAAGTGGAATCTCCTGTTCGATTTCCAGCAATTTATCTACTTGCTCCTGATCTTCCACGACAACAAGACGTGCCTGGCAATCGTTTAAATAGTAAATAAGCTGTTCTGGAAGCGATTCTTGATAAATTCCAACCGAAATACCACCTAAACTTTGAGTAGCCATTTGCGAATAAAGCCACTGCGGTCGATTTTCGCCTATAATCGCCAGTTTTTCTCCGCTTTTAAAATTCAACTTTTTAGCTAATGAAAGGGATAATCGCTCTACCTTTTTTAAATAGTCGCCCCATGTGATTTCATTCCATATTCCCAAATGTTTTTGCCTTAATGCAACTTCATGTTCTTTCTTAGACGCACGTTCCGCTAAAAGATTAGGTAATGTTTTTTCTGACCCCACGCTTATTCCACCTTTCTAAATAACGGTTTCTTCCCCAATATAAGCTCGAATTACATCCGGATTTTTCTGTATGTCTTCCGGAGTACCAAATCCAATTCGTTTTCCAAAATCTAAAACCGCAATATGATCGGATAAATTCATCACGATACCTAAATCATGCTCGATTAATACAACCGTGATATCCATTACCTCATGCATATCTAATATAAAACGAGCCATTAAGTCTTTTTCTGAATTGTTCATCCCCGCCATTGGTTCATCCAATAATATTAATTCCGGTCCGAGTGCTAGCGCTCTACCTACTTCCACTCGCTTCTGTAATCCGTAAGGAAGAGTTCCAACAGGCGTATGTCGTATATCTTGCAGTTCAAGAAACTCAATAACTTCTTCCACTTTTTTGCGATGCTCTATTTCTTCATTGGCCGCTTTACCGAAATACAATCCTCCACTTATGGCACCTGAGCGCAGTAAAGTGTGTCTTCCTAGCTTCAAATTATCTAATACGGACATGTGAGCAAACAGTGCTATATTTTGAAAAGCCCTTGCAATCCCAAGTGTTGTTCGATGATAAGGCTTCATGTTAACTATTTCCCGTCCTTTATAACGGATGGAACCGCTAGTTGGCTGATATAAACCGCTAATACAGTTGAGCATACTTGTTTTTCCAGCACCGTTAGGACCAATAAGTGAGAAGATCTCCCCTTTTTCTATATGATAGGTGACGTCATCTAATGCTTTTACTCCCCCAAATTGTAAAGACACGGCTTCTATCTCTAATATAGGCTCCACCAGGATTCCCCTTTCAAATTCAATACCTAATTTTTAATATATTCTGAATATTACTGTAGGCATAACAGCTTTGTCAATCCAGTTTATGATTCTTAAGAACTAGTATTTTGTCGATAATTACAATAATATGCTCTTAGAATTCTGGTGATATAAGGCATATAATCTATTATATTTTTCCATTTTTATAATCTATATGATTCTCATGTAAAAATTTTTATAGGGTTATAAAATAATCTCCACGTAAAAAAACTCCATCTATGGCGATTCATCATAGATGGAGTTACTAAGATTATTTAATTTTCGACAGGAACTTCCTCATTCATTTCTCTTTCAGCAACGGAAAATAATTTTGTTTTTGTTTTAAATTTATTTTTTATCTGAAAATATTCCGTTTAAATAAGTAGTCATATGAAATATCGATGAATAAATACCCATTTGCATTCACCGGTACAGAAAAAGTACGCGTCATTTCCCCCGTGTCAATATCGCTGTACACATCAGAAAAAACACCGCTTTGATCATTACGCATAGTAATAATGGTTTTCAAAAAATATGGGCGCCAACTCCAATTTTTATTGATCGCTTCTTTTTGTATATGCCATTCGTTTTCAATACGCATAATATTAGGAGATGTTTGAAAACCTTCTTCATCGCAAATGTAAAGACGAAAGGAATAATCATCGAGCGCACGAGCAAGTGCAAGGAGCTGCTCTGCATCGTTACTCACAGGCTTTAAACGGTGGACGGATTTTTCTAATACATTCTGCAAAGCTTTTAACTCCTTGTAATTTTCTTCAAGAAGCCGTTTTTCTGCCGATATGAACTGCTGACATTTTTCTTTGAAACTCTCTTTCAATTGGTCGCGTGGAATCATTGCTGTATGGACATTGGCTAAATATTTTCCTTGATAATAGCGTCCTCCATTTTTCCATGCAAATTGGAGCTGATGGACACTATCGATGCCTTCAAATAACATATTTGCACCTATTCTACGTGCCATTGTACTAAGTGATGTGAATAAATCATTTTCCACGCCCCAAGACTCATAACTTAACTTGGCAATATTTAATTTCAATATGTTAGGAGATAGCATATTAATATAATCGAGATGACTTTCTGAGCCTACTTGGTTTATAGCAATTTTTATCCCGTATGTCCGGTAATAACGAAGCACATTATTCAGTTCTTTAAATGCTCCTTTAAAGTCATGCTCCGATACGACGATAACGATACGTTCTAGCTCATCTTCTGGAATATATTGTTTAATGATATCAAAGTAACTTTCTCCATAATCGAGCACAAGTAAATTGGCATTACACGGTAAATAAATATCATAATCCTTCGCTTCCTTCACTAATTGAGAAAGAGCAAGACTCCAAATTTTTTGCGTCACTTCCACACGGTACTCTTCAGGAATGTCTTCATCATAGGCAAATGAATTCAAATTCACCTCATTATCGTCAACATTAAGTTTGCCAGAGATTTCATATGCAATAACTATATGCTCATCCGCACTAAAAATTGGCTGAAAATACACTTTTAGTTTATCTAAATTCGTTAGTACTTCAATTGCATCCATTTTCGTATTCCCCCTTAAAACTTCAAACGATTTCATCCTTCTTTTCATGGTATTCCAATGAAATACGATATGCAATCGAATTGTATGTAATTTCATTTACAAGTGATGACCCTTCTTCAAACGAATCAATAGTTGAACTAAACTTCTATTAAAATCATGATTGTAATCATAAACTTTAATTCCAAACATTTCGCGATCATATAAAAAACACAAACTTTATTATATTTAACATAAATATAGTTCGTTTTTTGTGTAGATATTTGTTTTATATTACTCTATAATATCAAATATATTAAATAAATACGAACGTTTAGGAGTGTTCACCAAAAATGGTAGTCCCAATAAATAAACAAACAGAAGAAAAAAACAACCATCAACACTTAACGGTTGGACCCGACGAAAAAGTCTCACGTGGGCAGTCTATTTTACTCGGTTTACAACATGTATTAGCTATGGACGTATATGTAGTTCCCTTTATTATCGCCATGCTGATTTCTTTACAAGCTGGGCAATCAACAGCTTTAATACAATCTACCTTTATAGCTGCTGGGATTGCAACAATTGTACAAACCTATTTCTGTATGAAACTACCTGTTGCTCAAGGGCCTTCTTTTATTCCAATCGGGGCAATCGTAGGTATATACGCTGCTAGTGGTGGTGGAATAAATGGATGGAGTACAGTTTTAGGTGCTAGCTTAATTGCCGCTATACTAGTTATTATTTTAGGATTTACTGGCATCTTTCATAAATTGATTAAATCTTTTGTCCCTCCAATGGTTGGAGGTACCATCATTTTTGTAGTCGGCCTGTCCCTAATGCCTGTTGCCTTAAATGATAATATTTATAATGCGGTTGGTGCTACTGTTACCCAAAACGTGTATTTAGCACTTATTTCAGGCACTATGCTTATTCTATGTGTGATGTTAGGTTCTTTGTTTCAAAATAATGGTCGCGTTTTCCGTATTACTTCGGTTATTATTTCGCTAATGGTCGGGTGTATTGCGGCTAGTTTTATGGGAGTATTGGATTTATCTGCTGTTGCAGAAGCAAAATGGTTTAGCCTTCCCCAAATTCCTTTTATCGATTTTAGTTTTTCTTTTAACCCATCTGCGATCATTACAATGATTATTATTTACGTTGTGTTAATGGCAGAAACAACTGGCACGTGGTTTGCAGTAAGTAATGTAATAGACAAACCATTAACCGATCAAAATATTAATCGTGGAGTTATCGGCGAGGGGATTGGCTGTCTAGTAGCTTCGTTATTGGGTACGACTCCTGTAACTGGTTATTCAACCAATGCAGGAATCATTTCGATTACCGGTGTTGCTAGCCGAATTGTTTTTGTTGTAGCTGGTGTCTGGTTTGTATTATTTGGTTTTTCAAGTAAATTATCCGCGCTAATTTCGTCTATTCCATCTGCCGTAATCGGTGGCGTTTTCGTCATCATATGCGGCGTCATTGCTATTAGTGGAATGAAAGTGATGAAAAATGAGCATATCGGTGAAAAAGAAATGTATGTCATCGCTGTGCCAATGATTTTGACATTAGCTTTAACATTCATTCCTGATGATTTCTTATACGCTTTACCTACTACATTACAATATTTATTTAACTCACCCGTTGCAACTGCTGCCATCGTTGCAATTATATTGAATAAATTATTACCGAGTGTAAAGTAAGATAAAGACTAATGCGCCCACCTCTGCCTCAATACGGTAAATGGAAATGATAAGTTTTAGTGGGATCTCCCACATAATAGAGATAGTGCGTCTTAGAGAGTTGTATGAAGTGTCCGCAGGGATTTTCGCAGCAGGGCGCTTTCCGTAGGGTGAGCGATGAGCCTTTACCGCCGCGCCTACGCGCGTACGTTGTGAAGGCTCATTTTACTCAACAGAGGAGCAAAGGCTAGGAACGCCACATCGTGTGGCAACGCCTTCGTGACCAACATCCTGTTGGCCTCTACTGGAGTCGCCTCCCTGCTGCGAAAATCCAATGATAAAACACTGACTTATCAGTGTCCGTAATTAACAATAAATGGTTGAATGAGACAAACTCTTCGAGCAAATGCCGGCTAGGAGAGTTCAGGGGAATTATCGTTGTCTCAATCCAAGTAAACTTGCTATTATGAGAAATTAGTTGCTTTCATCGGCAATTTAGTTGCTCTCATGCTGATTTTAGTTGCTTTAGTACTGAAATTAGTTGTTTTCAATAGCTTTTTGATTGCCCTTAGCCATTCTTTGGAATTTTCCACGACGATGGGAGACCTAGCGAGAGCGTTAGCGACGTAGCGGCTCGTCACTCACCCGGTGGAAACCTTATTGAGCCTACTAAGTCGCTTTCCCTATACTACGTTCAATCAAAAATGATATAACATACTTGTGTTACACGTAAAAATTATCTATTGTATAGAATTTTATTATTTCCTAAAGCACGGGAAAAGGCTCATCATCCATTACGAATGATGAGCCTTTTCATATACACTTTTATTCTTGTAAATCTTCAATAGATGTAATATCCATATAAGATGGGACAACTAAACCGATTTTCACACCAGTCATACTAGCACCAAGATCTTCAAATTTTCCATCAAACTTCTCTGCATAAGTTGCATGTGTTAAAGGCAACCATCCAGCAAGAGATGCATCGGCACTACCATCAGCAACTGCAGTCCACATAGGACCTGCTTCTACTTGTACTGTTGTTACTTTATAGCCCATATCTTCTAAGACGATTTTCATCACATTTGTGCTGGCAATTTCACTATCCCATGCAACATATGCAAGCTTGATTGCATCGCCATTCACTTTTTCCACACCATCTGTCCATACAGCAATTTTATCTGCATTTGCATCTACCCAGTTTTGCGCTGCAACTTCTGGTTTTTCACCTTCTTGGATGGCAATCATAATTTCACCCATATCCTCTTCAGACCAGCTGAAGTTTGATAAGATTTGGTGAGCTTCTGGTAAATCTTCTTGTAGTCCAGTTCGACCGATTGTATGGATTTCTTCTTCTCCACCATACGAACCTTTTGGATCTTCAAGATATTTCAAATCGTATTTGGCAAATTTCCAGTGTGGCGTCCACCCTGTAATAATTATAGGTTTCTCTGCATCATACGCTTTTTTCAGAGCAGCGGTCATTGCAGCTCCAGAACCAGATACTAAATCCCATTTATCTAATTCATAATCAGTTATAGCACGTTCAGTTGCTTCCATAATTCCTGCACCTGGATCAATACCGGTTATTTTATAATTGACCGATTCTCCGACTGAACCAGCTTCTGAAGTGGAACTATTATTCTCATCTGAACCACATGCTGCAAGCCCTAGTGATAGTAGAGCGATTGCTCCTAATCCTGTAATCTTTTTAGCTAAATTCATGATAATTTTCCCCCTATTTTTTTCTTTCTTGCTCCCGCTTGTTGTGTAATACGATCTAAAATAATCGCAACAATAACAATAGAAACACCTGTTTCTACACCTACACCGGTTTTTAATTGTGTCACAGATCGGTATACTTCTTCCCCTAGCCCTGGTGCACCTACCATAGAAGCAATAACCACCATGGACAAGGCAAGCATGATGCTTTGGTTAACACCCGCCATAATCGTTGGTTTAGCTAGTGGAATTTGTATTTTCATTAATCGTTGACTAGTCGTAGAACCAAATGCTTCTGTCGCTTCTATTAAATCTTTAGGAACTTGCTCAATTCCTAACATCGTTAACCGAATTGTCGGTGGCATCGCAAAAATGACCGAAGCTACTACTCCTGGAACAACTCCAATATTAAAGAAGAAGATAGCAGGTATTAAGTAAACAAATGCAGGCATCGTTTGCATCAAGTCAAGTAGTGGATTTACTACCTTGCGGACACCTGCTTTTTGCGAGCTCCAAATACCAATCGGAATACCAATTACTACGGCCAAAAATACTGATGTTAACACGAGTGCCAACATTTGAAGCATTGGATACCAGTAACCTAGGTAATCAATGAATAAAAGTCCGATTAATGTAAAGAAAGCAATTTTTCGCGTAGAAATAAAATAAGCAATCAACGCGAAAATAATCGCAAGTAAAATCGATGGGACCATATCTAGAACGGTCACCGCTCCTTCAACGACCCCTCCTAAAACTTCTGCAATTCCGTCCAATACCGAACCGAATGTAGAGACGAGCCAATCTACACCATTATCTATCCAATCTGCAAACGGAAGTCTTGGTAATAATTCATTCATCTTTATACAACCTCCGTATTCGTTTGATCAGCTGGTTCAATTATTCCATCATTATTAATAAACTGGTTATCACCCGATAGAGCTCCAATCAGGGCTCCACGTATAATAATTCCTAATAACTTTTTATCTTCACTAATAACTGCTACCGGAATGGTCGCAGTGGACACAACGTCAAAAAGCTCTGTCAATACAGTATCTGGTGTAATCATTGGAAGGTTAGAGATTAATACATCTTCTAGTGACTTATCCGATTCTGAAGCTGCTACCGCATCTTGAGCAGTTACCGCTCCCATCAAACGATTGCTTTTATCTACAACATAGATAGAAGAAATTCCGAGTTGTTTCATTAAACGAAGGGCAACGCGAGGTCCTCTGTCCACTTGCACCGTATCAGCCTGTTTCATAATATGTCCCGCTGTTAATACTTTCGCTAAGTCCACGTCTTCAACAAAGCGCTCCACATATTCATTGGAAGGACTCATCAATATTTCTTCAGGCGTGCCAATTTGAACTATTTCTCCATCTTTCATAAGTGCGATACGATCTCCGATGCGAAGGGCTTCATCTAAATCATGGGTAATAAATATAAATGTTTTCCCCATGTCACTATGAAGCTGCAGGAGTTCATTTTGCATATCTTTCCGAATAAGGGGATCTAGTGCACTGAAAGCTTCATCCATTAGTAGTATGTCTGGATCATTGGCTAGTGCTCTTGCAAGTCCCACGCGTTGTTGCATTCCACCGCTTAGTTGGTTCGGATATTGATCTTCGTAGCCAGCAAGACCCACAAGTTTTAATGATTCGACCGCTTTTAAACGGCGTTGATCTTTTGGTACTCCTTGGATTTCCAAACCATATTCGGTATTCTCAACGATAGTCTTATGTGGAAAAAGAGCAAAATTTTGAAAAACCATACCTATCTTTTTACGCCTTACTTCTCGTAACTGTTCTTTATTCATCTGTACAATATCTTCACCATCAAGCAAAATCTGTCCTACCGTCGGATCGATTAGCCGATTCAGCATTCGAACTAAAGTCGATTTACCACTTCCCGACAGTCCCATAATGACAAAAATTTCACCGTCATAAACATCAAAATTTACATTTTTAACACCCACAGTAGCACCAGTTGCTTTTAAAATGTCTCCTTTTGACTTTCCTTCTTTTAGAAGCTGTACTGCTCGCTTCATGTTCTTACCAAAGACTTTCGTAGTATCTTTTACTACGATTTTTTTCTTGATACTTTGTTCGTTCATATACACACTCCTAACTGCTCATAATAAATGAACACCTAATCATTATATATGTAATATGTTTGTAAAACAACCGTATTAACTTTATTTATAGTTTGTACGGTAAAAACTGTACAAACTATAAATAAAAAAATTGCTTTTTAAACAAGGATATTATACATTTAATAAAGTCAGCTGGTTTAGTGAAGAGAAGCTGATTTTAGTGGAGGGAAGACGTAAATGGAAGGTCACGAAAAACTCGAAAAAGCACGGGAACGAATTATCGAGACAATCGCACAAAATATACATCTCTACGGTTTGGTACCTTCTGCAGGTAGACAGTATGGAATGATGTTTTTTCAAAATGAACCATTAACATTAGATGACATGACGGAAAAGCTTGGAATGAGTAAAACAAGCATGAGTACTTCCGTTAGAGCGTTGTCTGATTTAAAATTAGTCGAACGCGCCTGGAAAAAAGGAGTTCGAAAAGATTTATACAAAGTATCAGATGATTGGTACCAAAGTTTTATTGATTTGTTTTCGATCAAATGGCGAAGATCCGTTACACTTCATCTAGTTGCAATAAAAAAGTCTTTAGCTGAACTCGAGCAATTATTAGCAGATCCGACTGCTAGCGAGGAATTGCTAAAAGAAGTCCAAAACGATATCGAAAAACTAAAGTATATTAAAAATTATTATGAGTGGCTTGAACGTTTGGTAGATGTATTTGAAGATCAAAAGATTTTCGATCTCGTCCCAATTATGAACGACTCAGAAAGCGATTTAAAAGACTGACCAACTAGAAAAGTGCAAGCGCCTATGCCTGCCCCGACAGGCAAATGGGGAAAAGCGAGGAGGCAGCTCCCCAGCCACCACAAGCGATTTTGTTTGCGACGAGCTTTGCGCAGGAGCAGCTTTTTCACATTTGACCCCGAGGGGCAAGGCGCTGAAACTGGACCAATCGAGTAGGAGGGAGTGATTAACTCCCGACCTCTCACACCACCGTACGTACGGTTCCGTATACGGCGGTTCAATTAAGATGAATAACGCAAAG
>NZ_JBIWFB010000014.1:0-52964 GCF_044762855.1 Psychrobacillus sp. NPDC096389
CCAGCGTTCGTCCTGAGCCAGGATCAAACTCTCCATAATAGAGAACTTAAAAAGCTCATTTTGTTTTGCTGGCATCATCATTAAATGATGTCAAATTTTTTGGCTATCAAGTTAACTCAAGTTAATCTATCAAGCTATATGTCTTAACGTTTTGCATGTTCAGTTTTCAATGTTCATGTTGTTTAATTTGTCGTTTTGTTTTAGCGACATTTAATATCTTAACATTTCTGTTTTTCAGTGTCAACAACTTTTTTCAATTTGTTTTTCGCTTGAAATCAGTAGTGAAAATGACAACTTGATAACTATATCACCCTCTGTGTATTTTGACAAGTACTTTTTCAAAATAAGTTTCAAATCATTTTACACTTACTCTTAAACACTATATATAGAAGAATAAAAAAGGAAACACCACTAGATAGTAGCATTTCCTTTTCCAAATCATCTGTTAATCAATCTCTATGGCGCATAGTTGGGAATAATAGTACATCACGGATAGAAGCTGAATTCGTTAATAACATTACTAAACGGTCAATCCCTATGCCTAAACCACCTGTTGGAGGCATACCGTATTCTAATGCTTCTAAGAAATCTTCATCCATTTCATGCGCTTCATCATTACCCGCTTCTTTTTCTACTAACTGTGCTTCAAAACGTTGGCGTTGATCGATTGGATCATTTAACTCTGTAAATGCATTTGCATGCTCACGACGTACAATGAATAACTCAAAGCGATCTGTAAAACGACCGTCTTCTGGATTTTTCTTTGCAAGTGGTGATACTTCAACTGGATGTCCATAAATAAACGTTGGTTGTACTAATGTTTCTTCTACTTTCTGTTCGAAGAATTCGTTTAATACATGACCTACTTCCATAGAAGGTTTCACTTCTACTCCATGTTCATTAGCTAATGCATGAGCTTCTTCTTTCGTCATTTGCTTCCAGAAGTCTACTCCAGTAGTCTCTTTTACTGCATCCGCCATATGCCAGCGTCTCCAGCCTGGTGCTAGATTGATTTCATCTTCACCATACATAATTGTTGTAGAGCCTAATACCTCTTGTGCAACATGTGACACTAAGTTTTCAGTTAAGTTCATGATATCTTGATAATCAGCATACGCTTCATATAACTCAATCATCGTAAATTCAGGGTTATGACGTGTTGAAACACCTTCGTTACGGAATACGCGTCCAATTTCATATACCTTTTCTAATCCACCTACTATTAAACGCTTTAAATGCAACTCAATTGCGATACGCATGTATAATTCCATATCTAAAGCGTTGTGATGTGTAATGAAAGGACGTGCAGCTGCTCCCCCTGCAATAGAATGCAATAACGGAGTTTCTACTTCTAAGTATCCTTGTCCATCAAGATAACGGCGCATCGATTGAATGATACGACTTCTCGTAATGAACGTTGTTTTACTTTCGTCACTTGTCATTAAATCTAAGTAACGTTGACGGTAACGTTGCTCTACGTCTTTTAGACCGTGAAATTTCTCAGGCATCGGACGAAGTGATTTAGTTAAAAATGTGAACTCCATCGCTTTAACAGATAGCTCTCCTACTTGTGTGCGGAACACATTTCCTCGTACCCCTACAATATCTCCTAAATCAGCTGAGTTGAATAACTCATATGCATCGTCACCAATTGCATCTTTTCGTACGTAAATTTGAATCTGACCGCCGAAGTCTTGGATATGGGCAAATCCCGCTTTCCCTTTTCCGCGCTTCGTCATAATACGTCCAGCAATAACTACTTCATGTGTTGTTTCTTCTAGTTGTTCCTTTGTAAACTCTTCAAATTCGGCAATTACTTGATTACTCAAATGTGTACGCTCAAATTTCCCACCAAAAGGATCTAGTCCTTTTTCTTGTATTGCAGTCATCTTTTGTCTTCTCACCAAAAGTTGATCATTTAATTCTTCTACATTAGACATGTCGGTCACTCCTCCACTACTTACTTTTTCGCAAGTATCTTTTATAACATTGAACTTATTGTACACAATTTCTGTGTTCTATTCATCTTTTTCCTTCATCGTTGGATATTTTCCATTATTCAGATTACCAAGCAAAACTTAAAAAAGCTATCACACGTAGTGACAGCCCTTCTTTTTTTGCTATTAAGCAAGAATGGAATCGACAGAGCTATACTCTTTCGAAGCTTCTTCTGCAAAATAACGTAAGTAATCCTTCAGCTCTTGTGCGGTTTCCGTTTCGTTAATCACATTTCTTGCTGTCCCATTACCACGAATACCTTTCAAATACCAAGCAGCGTGTTTGCGCATTTCCCTAACCGCTATCTTTTCCCCTTTTAAAGCAGTTAAACGATCAAAGTGCAATAAACAAACGTCTATTTTTTCTTGTGCAGTTGGTTCTGGCTTTAATACACCTGTTTCTAAATATTCTACTGTACGGTAAATCATCCAAGGGTCTCCTAATGCTGCTCGTCCAATCATTACAGCATCAACACCTGTTTCATCCAGCATACGTTTTGCATCTTGAGGAGTATTTACATCTCCATTTCCAATTACAGGGATATTCACTGATTCTTTCACTTGGCGAATCAAATCCCAATTGGCCTGCCCTTCATACATTTGCATTCGAGTACGTCCGTGTACTGCAACTGCTGCTCCACCGGCACGTTCCACTGCGCGAGCATTTTCTACCATATATAGATGTTCATCATCCCACCCTGTACGCATTTTCACACTTACTGGTTTTTTTACATTATCTACAACCGCTGATACCATTTCGTAAATCTTTTCTGGATCTAAAAGCCATCTAGCCCCTGCCTCACATTTGATAATTTTATTTACAGGGCATCCCATATTAATATCTATAATGTCAGCAGTTGTATGTTGATCAACATATTTCGCAGCAGCAACTAGCGTCTCTTTCTCTCCTCCAAAAATTTGAAGGGATAATGGATTTTCACGTTCATCGATATACAGCATACTTAAGGTTCTTTCGTTTTTCAAAACGATCCCTTTATCGCTAATCATTTCAGCGTAAACTAGTCCTGCTCCAAATTCTTTTACCGTTAAACGGAAAGCTGAGTTACATATACCAGCCATCGGAGCAAGTACGACACGATTATCCATCACAAAATCACCAATTTGAAATGGTTTTGTTGATGTATTTGTCACGATTATTCACCTACCTTTTACTTATCTATTCTTATATTAAAACGAATGCGTCTACTCCATCGAAAGTTCTCCATACATGAACGCCTTCTTTTTGAACATTGGCAAAGTCCATGAAAGAACGATTTGTTCGAGGGTCTCTTACATCTGCGTTTATCTCAACTAATGGTACAAGGACGAAGCCTCTTTCCGTCATCCTTGGATGCGGAATAATGAGGTTCTCCGTTTTCACATTCTCTTCATTATACAACAAAATGTCAAGGTCTACGGTTCTCGGACCCCAATGGATTTCCCTAGTACGACCTAGCTCCGCCTCTATTTCATTACATTTTTTAAGTAATTCATGTGGGGTCAATGAAGTCTCAAGCTCCACTACTATATTCAAAAATGCATCCTGATCTACATAGCCTACTGGATCTGTTTCATATACGGAAGATACTTGGCATACTTTTATACCTTTCACATCTTGCAATGATCGTACGGCCTGTTGGAGGAAAAGTAGGCGATCCCCAATATTTGAACCTAATGAAATATACGCTTTATTCATATTGAACCCCTCGTAATATCGACTGCAACTGAAGCATAATGTCCTGCTATCGGCGGATTAGGCTTCACTAACTGAATGCGACATCCACTAACTTTCGTTCTATAGACTTCTAAAATACGTGATGCAATTTTCTCTGCAACTGCTTCTATTAATAAATAAGGTTTACCTTCCACAATTTCCTTGCACAACTCAAAAACTTCCGCATAATTAACCGTTTCTTCTAAATTATCGGTTTCGCCCGCTTTCTTTAAATCACATGCTAACGTAATCGTTACACGAAAAATTTGACCAAGCTTTGTCTCTTCTGCTAGCGCTCCATGGTAGCCATAAAACTCTAAGTCATTTAAATGAATATAATCCATTACAGTTAATCCTCCCTTTCCACGTATTTCTGTTTTCCTGTCAACACATCCATCATTTTAGTCATTCGCTCAATTTCCTTTACATCATGCACTCGGACCATATGACAGCCAAGTTGTATACCATAACAAACAGTTGCTCCTGTTCCTTCCATACGTTCGTCTACGGGAAGGTTCAACACGTTACCGATTAAACGTTTACGAGATGTTGCTAATAACACAGGATATCCCATATCAACTAAATCATCTAAATGTTGCATCATCCATATGTTTTGCTCAGTTGTTTTCCCAAACCCAATGCCTGGGTCTAGCCAAATATGTTCGTCTGGAACGCCTGCTGATTTTGCAATTTGAATGCATTCTTCTAAGTCTTGCTTCGCCTCTGGCCAGAAATCCTTATATTCTTCATTGTCTCGGTTATGCATTAAAATAATGGGAACCTCTAGTTCAGCGGCAACTTCCGCTACTTTCGGATCTCTCTTCGCACCCCAAATATCATTAATGACATGTGCCCCTGCAAGAACCGCTGCTCGAGCAACCGCTGATTTATACGTATCAATGGATATGACTGCATCTACTTCTGCACGAATAGCCTGGATGACCGGCACAACCCTTGCGATTTCCTCTTCATCGGAAATAACCGTATGTCCAGGTCTAGTAGACTCTCCTCCTACGTCGATGATTTTTGCTCCATCTGCAACCATTTGCTTCGCTCGACCAACAGCTGCCTCTATTTCATTAAACTTTCCACCATCCGAAAAAGAATCAGGAGTGACGTTTAAAATACCCATCACAATCGTTTCTTTTTGGAAATCTAATGTAACTCCACCAGCCTCAAAAAGCCCGGTATGATTCTGTAAATTCATCTTACTGTCCTTTCCTCCTGAATACACTTTACATACGCATCATGCAGTGCCGTATAAACAGGACCGTGATTACCTAAAAATCGTTTTCCATCTAACTCTTTAATAGGGACAATTTCTTGTACCGCATTTGTAATAAAAACTTCGTCTGCCGCTTCTAATACATCTTTCGTAAACAAGCCTTCTTCTACTTCGAAATTATTTAAAATCCATTCCCTTGTTATTCCTGCAAGTATGCCCGTTTCAAGCGAAGGTGTGTAGATTTTCTTATCTTTCACCCAGAATATATTGGATGTAACTCCTTCTGCAACATATCCTTCTGCTGTCAGGAAAACTCCTTCATGCGTGGCCAATGATTCTATTTCAAATCTTGCTTGTATATTATTTGCGAAATGATGGGACTTATGACGATCCGCACTTTCCGGGGAATTCCGAGTCGTTTTAAGCCATATTGCACTTTTCTCTGTACCTCTTGGTGTAATATGCAAAGCTTTTCGGAATAAGATCACGGTAGGCTCTTCGTATTGGGATGGCTGAAGCCCAATATCGTGAACACCTGCCGAGATGTTTAATCGAAAATAACCATCTTCCCCGTTATTTTCTTTTGTTAAAGTTTCAATCGCTGCTAAAATAGTCTCTTTATCATATGGCATTGTCATACGAAAATCAGCCAAAGCACGACAAAGGCGCATCCAGTGTTCATCGAATAAAAACACTCGGCCTTCGTATGTGCGAAAAGTTTCAAAGAAGCCTAACCCATATAAAAAGCCATGATCATAGGCAGAAATCGTTAATTCATTTCTGGTATATACCTTACCATTCTTCCAAGCATCCATTTACACATGCTCCTTTGCAAGGAAGCTATACTTTTCGATAAAGTTTCGGATGAGTTTTTTCCCTTCTTCCGTCATAATGGACTCTGGATGATATTGCACCCCTTCAACTGGAAACTCTTTATGGCGTAATCCCATGATTTCTCCTTCTTCCGTCCAAGAGGTTACTTCTAAACAATCCGGCAGCGACTCTTTTTCCACGAGAAGAGAATGGTATCTTGTTGCACGAAAAGGATTTGGCATATGTTCATTAACCCCTTTGCTGTCATGAAAAACAGGAGAGGTTTTCCCATGCATTAACTTTTTTGCCCGAATCACTTTTCCACCAAATGCCTGTCCAATCGATTGATGTCCTAAACAAACACCAAAGATAGGGATTTTCCCAGCAAAATGCGTAATGACATCTAAGCTTATGCCCGCTTCGTTCGGCGTACATGGCCCCGGGGAAACAACAATGACTTGTGGTGCTAGTCGTTCAATCTCATCTATCGTTAATTCATCATTTCGAACAACCTTCACTTCCACCCCTATCTCTCCAATATATTGAACGAGATTATATGTAAAGGAATCGTAGTTATCAATCATTAAAATCATTTACTTTCCCCCTCTGCCATTGCCTTTGCTTGCCAAACTGCTTTTGCTTTGTTTAGTGACTCCACATATTCAGCGCTAGGTATCGAATCAATAACAATACCAGCACCAGCTTGGATATATGCCATCCCATCTTGAATAAATGCAGTGCGAATGACAATATTGAACTCTAAATCACCTGAAAATCCTAGCCAACCAATAGATCCTGTATAGATTCCTCTTCGAACCGGTTCCAGTTCCTCGATAATTTCCATTGTACGAATTTTAGGAGCACCCGTAATCGTTCCACCAGGAAACATTGCACGCACAATCTCCGTATTCGATACTCCTTCACGTAATGTTCCTTTTACATTGGAAACAATATGCATCACATGCGAATATCGCTCAATGACCATGAACTCGTCTACCTCGACTGTTCCGTATGTAGACACTTTCCCTAAATCATTTCGCTCTAAGTCTACAAGCATTACATGTTCTGCGCGTTCTTTTTCATTGTCGATTAGTTCATTGGCTAAAGCGATATCTTCGGCATCACTTTTACCACGAGGCCTTGTCCCTGCAATTGGACGGGTGGATAATGCTGTTCCTTTTTTCTTCACTAATAATTCTGGTGATCCTGATACAACAGCAAATTCAGGCGAATGAATAAATGCCATATAGGGAGATGGATTAAAAGCTCTCAATGCTTCGTACATAGCAATGGGTTCAGCCTTCAATTCTTTTGATTGGCGAACGGATAAATTCACTTGAAAAACGTCGCCTTGGGCAATATATTGCTGTACTTTTCGAACAGCATCTTCAAATCCTAAAGAATCTACAGATACATGTAACTTCGAATGATCTTCCGCTACTTCCACCGCTGCTCCTGAGCTAAAAACGCTCAATGCAAGACCCGTTTCCGCCGCCGCTCTATATTGTTCTTCTAACTTTACTAAATCTACCGTACTCGTAGATAACTTCATCAATGTGACAACTTCCGTTTCAACGTCTAATACAGCCCAAACATCAAATAAATAAAAGTAAACATCTGGAATATGCAAATCATCCGCTGCTATTGTGGGCAACACTTCTATTTTCCGTGCGTAATCATAGCTAATAAAACCAGCAGCCCCACCTTGGAAATCAGGTAAATCTTCTTGAAAAGGCAGTTTATAAGTAGCAACTAGCTTTTCTAACTCCGCAAGCGCTTCTCCCTCACGCTCTTCTACCCTTCCATTTCTCCACTCAATATGTAATCCCGTTTCTGTGGACCTAGTTACAGCTAATGGATTCCAAGCTGCTACAGACAAATGACCTCCTCGTCCACTTTCAAAAAACAAATGATGAGACTCCTCTTTTGTGATTTCTTTATATGCATAAAAAAACGCAGTCTTTGATAGTTGAAATGCATGCGTTTGAAGTTGTAATTCCACTTTTTCAAATCCCCCTATAAACGGTTTGCCTTCATCTTAACTTGAAACTACTCCTTTTCGCCACAAAAAAAGAGAGAAAGCAATAATTGCCTCCTCTCCACTAGCATTTATCCCGCATTAACGGGCAGTAAGACTCCCACTTTAAGATTTAAGAAAATCGAAAAGATAAGTGGGAGATCAACTGCCCGTAAAAGCCCGATTGGTTCAACTAACAATCAGTGGGGATGAAGAACCCCCCACTGATTGAAGTTTCACTTTATTAATCTTCAAATTGGTATAACGGGGTACTTAAATAACGTTCTCCGTTATCAGGAATAATTGCGACTACTTTTTTCCCTTTACCAAGCTCTTTTGCAAGTTGAAGTGCCGCGTAAATAGCAGCTCCCGCAGAAACTCCACCTAAAATACCTTCTGACTTTGCAACTTCGCGAGACGTTTCGTATGCATCCTCATTGGAAACTTGCGTAATGGAATCGTAAATTTGCGTATCCAATACTTTCGGAACAAATCCTGCTCCAATTCCTTGGATTTTATGTGGACCTGGTTTACCACCAGATAATACGTTAGAATCTTGTGGTTCTACCGCAACGACTTGAATACCTGGGAATTTTTCTTTTAATACGCTACCAGCACCAGTAATCGTTCCACCAGTTCCAATTCCTGATACAAATCCGTGTAATTCATCAAACGCTTCTGCAATTTCAGGTCCTGTAGTCAGGCGGTGAATTTCTGGATTTGATCCGTTGTTAAATTGTTGTGGCATAAACCATCCATTTTCATTTGCCAACTCTTCGGATTTAGCAATTGCACCTTTCATCCCGTCTGCTCCAGGTGTTAGTACAAGCTCAGCTCCATATGCACGAAGCAAGTTTCTACGTTCTAAACTCATTGTGTCTGGCATTACTAGTACTGCATTATATCCTTTTGCCGCAGCAATCATTGCTAGTCCAATACCTGTGTTACCACTAGTTGGCTCAATAATGGTGCTGCCTTCTGTTAATTTTCCTTCTTTTTCAGCCGCTTCGATCATTGCAAATGCAATACGGTCTTTTACACTACTACCAGGGTTAAAGTATTCTAGTTTTACGTAAACTTCTGCGTCTTCTGCGTTGGTTACTCTGTTTAATTTTACGATCGGCGTTTTTCCAATTAAATCTAATACGGATTGTGCTAACTTCGTCATAGTTCCACTCCTAATCCCTACTTAGTTAATAGGTTTTATTTTCTTTATCATACCAATGTTAGTGACGCATTGTCAATAATGGTAGTGAAATAAAAAGCACACTCCTTAGAGTATGCTTTTATTTCTCGCTATAAAACCAATCTGCATTAAATTCTTCCCAAAACGCTTCTTGTGTAACTGATTGTGGCAATTGATCTAGTGCAAGCTCTCTACGAATATGATCTTCAACATCCGAGAATGAAAAAGACTGCCCCTTAAACACGCTATTCACTTGCGCAACCGCAAAGCGACCATCTGTTAACGGAATAACATCACTCCATTTACCCACATCTATTTTCGGCAAAGCTTTCCATAATGCTTCATCTACTGTTTCAGTATCTTCCGCAACATATCCGATATCACCACCTAAACTAGCTGAGCTTATATCAGTAGAGCGCTCTCTTGCTAATCCATCAAACGAAGAACCATTTTTCAGTTCTTTCACTACTTCTTTTGCTTCTGCTTCTGTGGAACTATAAATAACACTTGTACGATATGAAGTTGGTATATTGTATAAATTTTTATTGTTCTCATAAAATGCTTGAATGTCAGCATCTTCGATCACAATATCTTTTGCTAATACTTTTTCTAAAATTAACCGCGCACGAACTTTTTTACGCATCACTTCTTCATCGAATGATTGAAATGATGTATCGACTCCTTCTTGAGTGGAGCGAATAAGTGCAAGTTCCAAATCGATTTCCGCGTCATTTACTTTAATATTGTTTTTCTCGGCCGCTGCTTCCATTACTTCTGCATTGACCATATCTAATAATACTTCTTTTCCATACATGGACTCCATCGAAGCCATCCATTGCTCTTTCGTAATAACTTTCCCATCAACTGAAGCTACTTCTTCTTTCGTTTCGACAACCTTTTCATTCGGTATTAACCAAGCAATAAACCATAGTAAATTACCTAGCAACAATATGCCGAGTACAAGAAGTACTGGTTTCGTTTTTAAACGCCTTTTTGGTTGAGAATCTTCGCTATTACGCATTGATTTCATCGATAAATGACTCCAATTCATCTACTGTGTAATTATATTTTTCCATACAGAAATGACAATGTGCTTCGGCTCCTCCATCTTCAGCGATCATTTCACGAATCTCGCTTTCCCCCAAACTAATAATTGCTCTTCCAAATCTTTCTTTGGAACAATTACACTCAAATGCAACTGGCATTGTACTTAAAATCTGGACATTTTCTTGGCCTAAAATCTCAAATAACAATTCCTCTGGAGTTAATCCTTTTTCAATTAACTTAGAAACTGGCTCCATCTTATTTAAATGCTCTTCGATAATTGTAATTGTTTCGTCGTCCGTACCAGGCATCAATTGAATGATGAACCCGCCTGCAGCTAAAATCGAATTATCCGGGTTAACTAAAACACCTAGCCCAACAGAAGAAGGCACTTGTTCGGATACAGCAAAATAGTACGTAAAATCTTCTGCGATTTCGCCAGAAGTAATCGGTACTTGCCCTGTAAAGAAATCTCTCATACCTAAATCTTTGACCATTGTCAGTGTGCCTTCTGTTCCTACTGCACGACGAACATCTAATTTCCCTTTTTCATTCAACTCAAAATGTGTTTGTGGGTTTGTCACGTAACCACGCACTTCCCCTTTGGCATTACTATCGATCACCATCGGACCAATCGGACCATCGCCCTCTATTTTCACTGTGATCTTGTCTTCGCCTTTTAACATTGCACCCATCATTACAGCAGCAGTCATTGATCTGCCAAGTGCTGCTGAAGCGGTCGGCCACGTTTCATGTCGGCGTTGTGCTTCACCTACTGTATCTGTTGTTCGAACGGAAAATGCTCGAACACTTCCTTCAAAAGCTAATGCTCTTACTAAATAGTCATTCATTTATCTTATCCCTCTTTCATCTATATTTCGTTGATATATTAAATACAATCCTTTTAACGTTAAGAAAGGATCAATAACGTCTATTACGGTTGTTTCTTCCCCAATTAAAGAAGCCATTCCACCTGTCGCAATTACTGTAGGAGCTTTTTTTGAATTCTTTTTCATCCGATTCACAATACCATCAACTTGCCCTACAAAACCATACACAATACCTGCTTGCATAGCTGACACTGTATTTTTTCCGATGACATGCTCCGGTCGAGTAAGTTCGATCCTAGGAAGCTTACTCGCTTTTGTAAATAATGCTTCCGTTGATATACCGATACCTGGAGCAATAGCGCCTCCCATGTATTCGCCTTTCTCGTTAACGTAACAAAAAGTTGTCGCAGTACCGAAATCTACAATAATAAGAGGATTCCCATATTCATGAATGGCAGCAACCGCATTTACAATTCGATCCGCCCCCACTTCACGAGGGTTTTCATATTTAATATTTAAACCTGTTTTTACACCAGGACCTACTATTAATGGTTTTATACCAAAGTATTTTTTACACATCGCTTCTAAAGAAAACATGATTGGAGGCACTACAGAAGAAATAATAATTCCTTCTACTTGTTCAAAAGTAATATTTGCATGCGAAAATAACGCCTTCACTTGCATTCCATATTCGTCCTCTGTCTTCAGGCGATCTGTTTCCATCCGCCAATGATGGATTAACACATCATTTTCATATACCCCTAAAACAATGTTCGTATTCCCCGTATCTAACACAAGTATCATCTAGCTTGTCCTCACTTTTCGTAAGTTTTCCAAAATATCATACCATATATGAAGACAAGAACGAAAGCACAGTAGCCTGGGTCTATACCGACGAACAAAGGGGGTGCAGAACAATGTAGGGATAATGCGTCTTAGTAAGGACTATTAGGTACCCGCCGTGATTTTCACAGCAGGACGGACGCTTTCCGTGGGGTGAGTGATGAACCTGCAGCGAAAATCACAGCGGTCACTACGAAACCTTGTCCCTAAATAGTGACATTACTTTTATATTTGTCGAGACAAAGTTTTGCTTACCATAGGATTATAAGCCCCTAAAGCAAGAAAAAAAGCTGATTGCCTCGCACGAATGCAATAAACAATCAGCTTCCCTATTCTATTAATCTCTACGTTCTTCTTGAATTGCTTTATCTGGTATGCTCGCAGTGTCTTCTTCTTTCGGTAAGTCGCCTGTAGATGGATCTGCAGGAGCTCCTACCGCTTCAATTGACTCTTCTTTTTTTAGATTCACTTCTGCTTCCTGATTCGCTTTTTCGTAAGGTCTCTCTGGAAGTGTTCCGTGCTCTTCTAAATGTTTGATTTGAGCAGCATCGAGTGTTTCTACCTCTAATAACGTATTGGCGATTAAATTTAATAATTCGCGTCTTTCCGTTAAAATTTGTCTTGTTCGCTCGTATTGCTCTTTAATCATTGTTTGCATTTCTTGGTCAATTTCATAAGCAATCTTATCCGAATAGTTTTGTTCCGAGTTAAAGTCACGTCCAAGGAAGACATTTCCTCCTTGCGCTTGACCGAATTGCATTGGACCAAGCTTGTCACTCATCCCATATTCAGTAACCATGCTTCTCACGATACCTGTCGCACGTTGGAAGTCATTATGCGCACCGGTAGATACTTCACCAAAAGTAATATCTTCCGCTACACGACCACCTAATAATCCTGCTACTTTATCTAGTAACTCTGGTTTAGTCATGAAGTAACGATCTTCTTTTGGTAACATTACTGCATATCCACCAGCTTGACCACGAGGTACGATTGTCACTTTATGAACGATTTCCGCATCATCTAGTGTTAATCCAATAACCACATGCCCTGCTTCATGGAAAGCAACAATATTGCGTTCTTTTTTAGAAATGACTTTACCTGATTTAGCAGGACCCGCGATTACACGGTCTGTTGCTTCATCAATGTCACTCATATCTACTTTTTTCTTATTACGTCTAGCTGCAACAAGTGCTGCCTCGTTTAATAAGTTTTCTAAATCCGCACCAGAGAATCCTGGAGTACGTTGTGCAATTGCTTTTAAATCTACTGATTCATCCAGTGGTTTGTTACGAGCATGTACTTTAAGTACCGCTTCACGTCCTTTAACATCTGGACGACCTACTGTAATTTGGCGGTCAAAACGACCTGGACGAAGAAGAGCTGGGTCTAAAATATCCGGTCTGTTCGTTGCAGCGATAATGATAATACCTTCGTTTGCACCGAAACCATCCATCTCAACTAGCAATTGGTTAAGTGTTTGTTCACGCTCATCGTGCCCACCACCAAGACCAGCTCCACGTTGACGACCTACTGCATCAATTTCATCAATAAAAATTATACATGGTGCATTTTTCTTCGCGTTTTCAAATAAGTCACGTACACGGGAAGCCCCGACACCGACAAACATTTCCACGAAATCCGATCCACTAATAGAGAAAAACGGTACGCCAGCTTCTCCTGCAACAGCACGAGCAAGCAACGTTTTACCAGTACCCGGAGGACCTACTAACAAAATCCCCTTCGGAATACGCGCTCCAATTTCTACAAACTTACGTGGGTCTTTTAAGAAATCTACTACTTCTACTAGTTCAGCTTTTTCTTCATCTGCACCAGCTACATCTGTAAACCTTACTTTTTTCTTTTCATTATCATATAATTTTGCCTTGCTCTTACCGAAGTTCATCACACGGTTTCCACCGCCTTGTGATTGACTTAATAAGAAGAAGAATAAAATAATGATGATTAGAAACGGTAACAATCCAGTGAAAAATTGAACCCAGCCACTCGTTTTCGGAGCTTCTATGATGTCAACTTGAACTGCATTTGCTTCCGCTAATGATAAAACTTTTGTTTGTGCTTCTTCAAAGTTATATGGGAGCTTTGTTAAGAAAGTTTCCCCTTCTTTGTAACCCTTCATCTTACCTTCAACAAAGTAAACTCCTTGTTCAGGCTGCATACTAAAGCTTGTCACTTCTCCACTTTTAAGAGAAGTCATAAATTCGTCATAACGAATATTTTTAGTTGGTTGATTGCCCGAATTAAACGTCGCAAATATCCCAACAATTACAAAAAATATCAATAAGTATAATATAGCGTAGCGCAATGCTCGATTCATTCCCAGCCTCCTCACAAGGTAAACAGAAAAACTAATGATAATCTTATCACACGAATTTTTTAACGTACAATGAAAAGCCTTTTAGTGTAGTATTTGCATTAAAAAGAATAAACTTCCTTCTTCAACACACCAACGTATGGTAAATTACGGTATTTCTCTGCATAATCTAATCCATAACCAACAACAAATGCATCTGGAACTTCAAATCCTACATAATCTGCTTTAAGATCTACTTTTCTTCCAGTTGGTTTATCCAGTAATGTAACAAGCTTAATGGATTTCGCTTTACGATATTTGAATAAATCTACTAGATAACTTAAAGTCATTCCACTATCAATGATATCTTCAATGATTAAAATATCGCGACCTTCCACACTAGTGTTTAAGTCTTTGATGATTTTCACTTCTCCTGAAGAAACGGTAGCATTTCCATAGCTAGAAACATCCATATAATCCATTTCAATATACGTGTCTACACGCTTCATTAAATCCGACATAAAAGGCATAGCCCCTTTTAAAATACCAATAGCTAGCGGGAACTTATCTTTGTATTCAGATGTTAATGTTTCACCTAGTTCACGTACTTTTTCTTCGATTTGTTCTTCTGTTAATAAAACGTTAAGTATGTCTTTTTCTAACATATTAAGTCCCCCCTAATGATTAGTCTCGCTTTATGTATAAAACATAGTTTTGCGAGTGATATTTCTTTGAAAAAATTTTTCCATAACGAAGTCCAATTACTGCTATTATTTCTTTTTTCGATGTTACAAGTAGTGGCCACTCTAATCTTTCCTGAGCTGAAACTTTTTCATCTATAAATACTCTAGATACTTTTTTAGGAGAAATCATCCCTTTAATCTGGATCCGATCTCCTTCCTCTTTTTGGCGTATTGATAGGGGAAGGGAATCGTTTTCCAGTTGGACAAACCACTTTTCACCAGCTATAGCAGTGGTCAAGTTTCTCGATAAATAGATGGAATAACCAGCACCAATATGGATCCAACTATCCTCTTCCACTACATTCCTAGTAACGATAGGTTGTTGTTTAACAGAGGAGAACTGAACTTTATTGTAATGACGTGCGAGGAAATAATCCTGAGGCAAATGAATAACAATATTGCCATCATCCTTATTGCAAGCAGCCAAAATGGAATCGATTAAGTGATCATTAAGAAGTATTTCGGAGTTGTTGTATAGATACTTTAATAGTAGTAGAATCACTCTTCTTTGTAAAGCAATGGGCACTTCTATAAAGCACTTTGTATCTAGAAAAAAAACGCCATCTTGATCAACTGTCACAAGCTGTTCATACTTTTTTTCCGCCATATTTTGAAGAAAGTCCTCATCCTGCTTTTGTTTTTCCACAAATGTACGAATACTATCGCTTATATTGGGGTTTTCTTCTTTTAAAAGCGGAACAATGGTATGGCGTATACGATTCCTAGTATATGTATGTTTATCATTGCTTGGATCATGTCTGAATGATAACGTATTGCATTCCATGTACTCGAAAATCTCTTTTTTCGTTACACATAGAAAGGGACGTATAATCTGCCCCTCAGCAAAATGTCTTGATCTTGGTATTCCGGTAATAGTAGAGGAATTAGAACCTCGTGCCAGTGACATAATCACAGATTCGATTTGATCATCCGCATGATGACCGAGCACTAGCTTTTGGTAATGAAAGTTTTTCATTGTTTGTTCGAAAAAAGTATATCGTTCTTCTCTACATATTACTTGCACATTACCACCTTCTGCAGCAACCCTCTTTGGTACTTGAAGGGCTGCCGCATGAAATGGAATATTCAAACTGGCTGCAAAGCTTTCGACAAATCTCATATCTTCTGCCGATTCTTCTCCTCTTAACTGATGATCTGTATGCACGATTCCCATTTCGACATGATATATTTCTTTTAAATTATTCAAAGCTTGTACCAATGCCATAGAATCTGCCCCACCTGAACAAGCAATGAGAAGACGATCCCCTTTTTTTATAAGTTGGTGCTTATCTATATATTCTTTTACTTTTCGAACGAACGCATGCATTTTTTCACCTTTTTTCTTTTGTTCTGTTCGGGTACTTTTCTTAATAGTGTACCATGTTTTCTTGGTATTTTGCTGCTTGGCGCGGTGAAAAAATGGACCATTCTGGCACTGCGTGTTTCACTTGCATAAAAATAACGGTTCGATCATCTCCCGGTAAAGAATAGGTTTCTTCTAACGTTTTCACAAAACGCTCTGCATTCATCGTAGGATCCTGTAATATTTTCTTATAATACATCTCCTGCTTTTCAATGGAGGTGTTCGCTGAGAAGACACCATCAGAAAGCATCACTAATACATCTCCGTCTTTTACGTCCACTTTCCTAGCCTCGATTGAAAAGGTTGGTAAAAATCCAAATGGCACATGTTGACTTTCAATTTTCCGCATTTCATTTCCACGAATTAAGTACGTTGACATACTTCCCGCTTTCCATGACCAAAGCTCTCCGTTTTGTAAGTCAATTAACGCCAGATCTACTGTAGCATAACTATCTGTATCATCTTGCAAACTCATCATGTAGTGCAACGTATGCATGGTCGTTTCTGGATCCATTTTTTTATTCAAACATTCACGCATAAATTGCATAACTCTTCTACTTTCACGGTGTGCCTCCACATTATTACCCATTCCATCTGATAAAATAACCGCAAGCAACCCAGGATGTAGTTGAAATACAGCATGTGCATCTCCCGAATAAATTGTGTTTCTACTAGAAGAAGTATAAATATCATGCGTTACATCAAAACGTACAGATGATTTGCAAGTCATTTGCACATGTTCATACGGATGATGCATCTCTTTCATCGATGTAATTTCGAAAGGCTCTTTCCATAATTCATATAAAATCGGCAAAATCAACCTCTCTCCAGTCATTTTTGCTTTAGACTCTATCGGTAAACAACATACAACTTCCATTTGGCCTATTTCAATATTTAAAACATCAATTTGGAAGTACGGGATATTACACTGCTGGAACTTTTGTTTAATTTCTTCTTCATGGGAAGTATATAATGTCACATCATTTTCTAAGTTACTCATGAGCTCACCCATATGATTCCCCATATCACGAAGTTTTAGTGCGAACATTTTTTTGCCATGTTGCATTTCATATGATAATTGTTTTTTCGCCTCTTTCTCTTTTAATTCTTTCATAATTTGATTTGGTTTTATACATTTGTACTGCATTTTCTTTTCTATCTGGAATCTTGTCTTATTAGGCTGCTCTTCCCATTGTTTCATTAGCGCAGGAATGCCGTTAGATTTTTCACCCCAACATGTTTCGTATCGAAAACAAGACTGACAGATGGGTAACGGCGAAGCTTGTCCTTTTTGAGCCGTCGCTTTCGGTTCAAAACGATCCGATATAAACCTTGTGATGAAGTCAACAAAATGCTGGAACTCCTGCAGCTGATGATTAACTTTTTCCGTCATCCACTTCTGCCTTCTTAAAAGGATATTTGAAGTATCCGGAAAAAGTTGGTCCTTTAATGTTTTGATCCAGCTAGATGGCACAATAAAAAACAATAACGAAGCAGTTACCAGCGATCCAATATAAACAGCATCTAAAGGTAAAGTCCGGTCATATAGTAAAAAGAAAAATGTTGCTCCAAGCATACCAAATGCCTGCCACAACCTACCAAACGGCTTATGAAGTCCTGCAAAAAAGCCAGTTAATGCATATACAGCAATCATTCCACTAAAACTAAGCTTCGAAATACTCAAAACGGTTCCGGCGAGCACCGCAACTACTGTCGCCAGCTGAATCCCCCCTACCGCCGCTGATACCGCAATAATCAAATGCGTAAATATTAGTGGAACAGAAACATACCCGAAAATATACGAAGACATCCCAGTGAATACGAGTGCCCCTATTAATAATGCAGCCCCCATCCTTTCAGCCGTCCACCTTTTGTGAATGAAATCTGGCATCGGAAGAAAAAGCTGAAACATAAAAATCGTCATAAATAAAGCAAGAACCCCTTCATATGCAATCGCCAACCAAACAGTACCAGGAATGTCACCACTGTACGAAACGTATTGCCATATAGACTGAATGATTACGACATCCATTAGAACAAAGAGTGGAATCGGTATTTTCTTTATAACCCTTTTCGAATAAAGCGGAAATATAAGCGCTTGCAATGCATGGATGACAACTTGTCCGAGTCCTAACGTCACACTACCAAGCAAGGCCCCAGCCAATGTCCATGGAAGAAAACGTGGAAAACGCAAACTAACAAGTGCCCAAATCGGAAGAAAAAATGGTACAGAAGCTTCGAATAGTACAACTTGAGCCAAGAAAAATGAAAGAATAAAAAAAATAACCGTAAGTGAGATGGACACTTTTCGTGCTTGTATACCCTCTATTACCCTTCTAAAAGAAAAACCTCTTTTTTGCTCTTGCTCATACATTGTTTTCAAATCATATACCTCCCCGTATTCAACTATTGATCGAAGTATACCTACTGCATGTACAAAAAGTATGTCTCTTTCTGACAACTGCCTATAAAAAGTTTTCGACGCTTTCGGTCATGAAGTGAAATTTGTAAAACGACTAAAAAAGCTTCTATTAGGCGATATTCAAATGACACCAAAATGCAATGAGAGTAGTATTTGATTGAGGGAAATCGAGACTTAGTTGAACTTTTCTAGTATGTCATAGATATCACATAAAACAGATAGAAGCTAAGTTTAATTTGTCGGAATAAACTTTCTTTTTTATCTTTTTATAAATTATTAAAAGAAGTATTGACACTTTAACGAAAGGATTGTAATATGTTAATTGTTCGTTAAAACGGCGGTGTAGCTCAGTTGGCTAGAGCACTCGGTTCATACCCGAAAGGTCGTGGGTTCGACTCCCTCTGCCGCCATACATTTTTAATTGATTTTTATCTTATCTTACACGGATAATGTCGGATGGTTTACATAATTATCATATAAAAATGATGCATTTTCATATGGCCCCTTGGTCAAGCGGTTAAGACACCGCCCTTTCACGGCGGTAACACGGGTTCGAATCCCGTAGGGGTCATCTAATAAAAAGCAATTTCTAAAGTGTACCTTTAGGAATTGCTTTTTTGTTGTTTTCCTTTTTTACGGTTAATGATGTATAGAACAATTTACTTTTATAAAGAATTATTTGCACAATATGGGGATAATGCATCTTAGTAAATTCTATTAGGTGACCG
The DNA here is from genome assembly GCF_044762855.1 of Psychrobacillus sp. NPDC096389. Taxonomy (NCBI): domain Bacteria; kingdom Bacillati; phylum Bacillota; class Bacilli; order Caryophanales; family Bacillaceae; genus Psychrobacillus; species Psychrobacillus sp. NPDC096389. Next base: position 19,240 of record NZ_JBIWFB010000014.1, read on the forward strand.
CTGTATTTTAGCCGGCAGAGTGACGAGCCACTACTTCGCTAACGCTCTTGCAGGGTCTCACGCTGTCGCAGGAAATTCCAAAGAATGGCTAAGGGCAATCAATGGTTCATGGAAAGCAACCAATTCTATAACGAAAGCAACTAAAATCAGCTCGAGAGCACCCAAATCCCCGATGAAAGCAACTAATTCTTACAATAGCTCTTTACTTGGATTGAGATGAAGCCTGTTTTTACATATTACGGAAATAGTAAACCTGAAAACCGGCGCAAATCGCCTTTCCGGCATCTACTCGACTGGTTTGTCGTGTTCCGCATCCAGATTGTCGCATTCACAGTCGATATTGTCTCGTTCAACCATTTATTGTTAATTCCCCACTCTCATTTGTTACCAATTTTTGATTTTGCAGTGGACACTTCTCTTAATTCACTAAGACGCATTATCTCTATACTGCTCAGCAAATAATTTTCTATAGCACAAAAAAGGCGTCAGCTAAGCTGAACGCCTTTTCATCTATTAAACATTTTTTCTACCGATAAAACAGACAGCATATTATCCTCTTTTTGCGCCTCTGCCGCCGCGCTTAGATTCTGTTGCACGCTTTAACGTAGACAAACGATCTTCACTATCCTTTAAGAATCTTGCCATTTTTTGCTCAAAATTCTCTTTGTTTGGACGATCGCGATCATTTGGGCGATTGTTGTTACGTGGACGCTGAGAACGTTCTGGTCTCTCTGGTCTTTCCGCTTGAGGCTTTGCTTTACGGATCGATAATCCGATTTTGCCATCCGCTTCAACATTCATCACCTTAACTTCAACAACATCTCCAACCTTTAAATGCTCATTAATATCTTTCACATAATTATCCGCAACTTCACTAATGTGAACTAGACCTGTTGAGCCTCCTGGCAGCTCGACGAATGCTCCGAAGTTAGTGATTCCTGTTACTTTACCTTGTACCTTGCTGCCTACTTCAATTGACATAAAAAAAATGCTCCTCCTTAAAATTTAAGCGACTCTTTTAGCGAGTTGATATGAATTTTTTCATACCGTCCCTACCTTTATTATAGCTAACAAAAAAAGAGTGTCAATAAGACTACTCTTTTATCACTTGTTTTTTTAAATTATTTCTCTTTAGCATCTGGAAGCGTGAAGATGATTTCTCCTTCTTCTGAAAGGAAATATTCTTTTCTTAATAATTTTCCAATGTACTCATCATCGTTTAATTTAGATATTTGAAGCTTTAGCATCTCTTGTTCTTCCTGTACCTTTGCTAATTCTTCCGATACTTTTTCTTTTTGCAATCTTTTTTCCTCTAATGCTTGATTACTGTTTATCAAAGTCGATATTAATAATCCTACTAGCGCTAGAGACATAATTCCAAAAACAGCTAAACGTCTAAATAAACGTACTTTTTTTGCTTTTTTACGATTTTCTTGACGTTCTAAAGAGCGAACATAATCTGTATTAATTGCAGCAACTTGTTTTCCAACAGATACACTTCTTTGCTTTTCACCCATTTTGCTCGCTCCCGTCAAAGTATCTTAATTTTTCGTGTACTTTTTATTATAACGGAAGTTCGGTTTTTTCTTAAGAGCCAAATGCCATATTTTTTTATATATAAAGTGAAACGGTCGCACTATAGTTACAAGAATAAATCCTATTAATCTGAAAATTTTATTAATTATTGTTATAAATATGCGGATAAGAAACCAAATCGGTTGGATAACGATCCTCAAAAATATTCTTCCCGCTAACCGAAATATCGGTTGAAATAATTGCTCATACAACAGTATACCAACTATTTGCGCTAGTGGATCGTATATTCTCCATATACCATCCCGCACATTGAAAAGAATATAAAAAGTTCCTAATCCTAGTATAATCCAAACTACTATTTCTAGGGCGGCACTATATTTAAAAACAAAGGTACGCTTTGGAAAACTGTTCATCACAAAGCGCGCACCTTCAATGATTGCCCCTATTAATATCCCACTCAAAACCATTAATAATAAGCTATAAAATTGTAGAGAGAGTGTCATCCGAATAGTTTATGAAGTAACCCTCTAGCACCGTCTAAATTCTGCTCCTCGTCGTACTGTATTGCTTTAACGACTCCTTCTAGAGTTAGTAAGCCTTTATCTACATCTAAATGGACAATCTTCAATTCTTCTCCTTTAATCAGAAGTAATCCTTGTGAAGTTCTTACATAAAACTCTTGTTGGTCAAATCGTTCAATCGCTTTTACTGAAGTTAAATCCATTCTTTTTCGATTTCTTAGTGATATTAAGTGATCCCCTGTCGGAATAGTAATTGTTTGGTTTTCTGCTTGATATTGCATATGCTCTCTCCTCTCCTTGTCCTAATCCATTGTATGCACATAAAAAAAAAGCATGACAAATGCGTCATGCTTTTTTTCTTAATCTTCGTCATCTATAAATGCTGGGTCTACTTTTTCCAGTCGTTCTTCTTTAATTATTGTAAACATAGAAGCAGCATCTTCTTTTTTCGCTGAATCTTTTACAGCATCGACAGAAGCGGTTACTACTTTTTGTCCGAAGCGAATAGATAACTCATCTCCCACTTTGACATCAGAGCTTGCTTTCGCTACTTTGCCGTTAATCGTTATTCGTCCTTGATCCGCCACTTCTTTTGCAAGTGTTCTTCGTTTAATCAGTCTCGAAACTTTTAAAAATTTATCTAATCTCATGTCCACACTACCTCTCTAGTTTCTTAGCTTCATTCCAAAAACGATCGAGCTCTTCTAAATCATAGTCAGAGAAGTTTCCTTTTCCCTTTTTCACGCTCGACTCGATAAATTGAAATCTTCTTCTAAATTTTTCGTTCGCTTGTATCATTGCCTGCTCGGGAGATAAACCGTAAAAACGAGCTAAGTTAACGATCGTAAATAACACGTCTCCTAGTTCATCTACTTGCGTTTCTTTTGTACCCGATTGTAATTCTTTTTTCCATTCTACTAGCTCTTCTGTGAACTTGTCCCAAGCACCAGAAACATCTGGCCAATCAAAACCAACTTTCGCCACTTTCTTTTGATAGTTGAAAGATGTTAACAGCGAAGAATCTGAACGCATTTCTCCGTCTAATAGTGACTCTTCATCCCTATTTTGCTCTTCGTTTTTTATCTTTTGCCAATTGCGCATAACATCTTCGGTATTATTTGCCGTGACGTCTCCAAATACATGTGGATGCCTACGAATCATTTTATCCGAAATGGAGCTCAGTACATCTTCCATACTGAAGTATCCACTATCCTCCCCGATTTGGGCGTGTAAAAATACTTGTAAAAGTACATCTCCTAGCTCTTCAACGATATGGTCATCATCTTCCTCTTCAATCGCCTGTAATAGCTCATACACTTCTTCTACTGCATATTTCTTCAATGTTGCATGCGTTTGTTCTTTATCCCATGGGCACCCATTAGGACCCCTTAAGTCTGCAACAATTTGGCGCAATGTTTGCCATTCCTTCAAGCGTTTTTCTTGCTCATGTATAGGTGGGACGTACAAAGTCGTTAAATTATCCAGTTCCATTACGTGATCTAATTCATATAAAGGTACTTTTGTTAGCTTTTCCCCTGCGGAGCCCGCTGCTGTTACGATAGTCACTTCATAATCATCGGGATACTTTTCCATGAGCGTTAGTTTTACCTCAGATGCACTAAATGCATCATATACTTGTCCGATTAATACATGCGAACCCATTTGAACATCGTCCCGTTTAAAACTAGTACCATCTATTAATTGGAACCCCTCAATTGGATCAATTCGAAGGGCAGCAAAAATTGGGTCTAAAAAGCTTTGACCACCCTCGATTCGAATTTTTACTGTTCCTTTACGCTCTGCTTCGATTAATAACTGAACTGTTTGCTCCGCCACTAGCGGATGCCCAGGCACTGCGTATGTAATAGGAGCATCTTTTGCCAGTTTCAATAGCGTTTGTACTATTTCTCCGTAGACCACTTCAAATTGGTCATTTTTTTCATATATAGAATCGAAACTTGTCCAAGTTAACCCTTCTACTTTCAGCTCCTGCAATACCGGATGTTGCTCTGTACGCACATATAAATGTTCTGCTGTTTTTAGTTGTTTATATATACCTAAAGGCAGTTGATCTAAATCACTTGCTCCAAGTCCGATAATCGTTATTTCATTCATCTGCACACATCCTTACTGTTATTTATTTAACCACAGCTGAAAAGTTGCCATCCGTCTGCCAAACGGCAACAAAAACCACTCTTTCTCCGCTATAACCCGTCTTTTTGCTAAAATAATTAAAAAAGTAGAGGCGCCGATTGTAACCGCACTTAAAGATATTACAAGTGCTTCTATGCGGCTAGGTAACCAATCAAAAAAATACGCATCTGCTACTAAACTATAGATTGTAACCACTCCGACCATCATTATAGAAGAAATAGTAATTCCTTTATAAAATGCTAAGGAAGCAAAACGTATCTTCCAACTTCTTTTAAAATAATAAAACATACATATAAAGACGATAAGTAAACTAATATTCCCCGCTATAGCTGCTCCTAAAACACCATATACTGGTACAAGCATACCATTTATGAGCCATTTACTACATACACCAAGTAACAAAAACAACGTAGGAATCTTCACTCTTCCACTCCCTTGTAGCATTGCCATCAATGTCAGTATTAAAGACATCCAAATAATTTGAAAAGAAAATACCATTAAAGTGATTGATTCATCTCTCGTTTGAAAAAGCATTTCATTCACAAATGGAAGTACTACAATAAGACCTAATGCTGCAGCAACGCTAAATGTGAAAGCCACGCGAAACGTAAGCTGCATAAAAGGAATTGCCGTTCGTCCTTTTTCTTTATTCATCCGGTGTGCTACAAGTGGAACAATTGCCAAAGACAATGTAGAAGCAATCACAATCCCTAGCTGTACAATTGGTTGACCACGATCATATATTCCTTTTGTCTCCATCGCCTCTTGCTTCCCCATACCTTTTTCTAAAAGCATTTGAAAAATGGTAAATGAGTCGACTAACTGTAATAGCAAAAATAATAATGCACTTATACTGGCGCTAATGCTAATCATCGTCAAATCTTTTACGATTGGCCATAGTTGTACAAATTGCTGTTTGGGATGCTCCTTCTTTTGTCCAACTATTTTCCAATAAATAAAGGCCAAAAATAATACGCCTGCAAGTTCACCCGCTACCGCACCATACATTGCCATACTTCCCGCTTTATATAAGTCGAAGCTTTTCGATACAACAATCCAAGTACCAAGTAAAATAACCGAAACTCGAATCGCCTGCTCCACTATTTGCGCATACGCCACTGGCTGCATATGACCATTAGATTGAAATTCCCCTTTTAATACAGCAAGCATCGGCATCAATAAAATGACATACGATCCAGCTCTTAATAAGTAAGCTAAATTTGCATCCCCCATGGCCACTGCAAAAAAGCTCGCTCCAAAATACAACACAACAAAAAATAAAATAGATAGTATTCCGATATAGAAAAATGCAATTAGCCGAACTTGCGGTATAGCATTTTCTTTTCCGGCTGATTTATAGTCAGATAGTATTTTAGATAAGGCAACCGCAAAACCATAGGAAGTCCAAGTTGTAATAATTCCAATAAACGGATACACCTGTTGATAAATATAAAAACCTTCATCGCCTACTAGGTTTTGAAAAGGTACACGATACACAGCGCTTAACAGCTTCACAATGATCGCTGCAATAGTAAGCATCGCTGCTCCTTTCATATACGTCTTCATATTCCAATCGTTACTCATTGTTAAATCCTTCTTCCATCCAGCAATGCATTTATTATACACAAGAAAAGCGGTAGTGTGCAGTAAGGGATAATGCGTAGGAAAGAGTTGAATGAATTGTCTGCTACAAACATGGAATTTACTAACAAATAAAAGACCGGAGTTAACAATTAATGATTGAACGAGACAAAATCCACTGTGAACGCGACAAAATGTATCTAGCAGGTGTGGCCCGGCGAGTTCAGCGGACTTTAAGGTATATCGTTTCCAGAATACGGAAAAATTATCATCATTTCACTCCAAGTAAACTTGCTGTTTCAAGAATTAGTTGCTTTCATATGCAATTTCGTTGCTCTCATGCTGATTTTAGTTCCTTTCGGAGTAGATTTAGTTGCTTTCACCAATCAGTTGATTGCCCTAAGCCATTTACTGGATTTTCTTAATTGGAAAACTGGACTAAATTTTGTTTTTTAGCATACCGTACGACACTTTATCCCTAAATGGCGCCATTTCACCTACCATTTGGTTCCTAAAAGACAAAAAAATCTTCCTCTTTTGTAAAAGAGGAAGATTTTTTTAGCTTTCCATTTGTTTTGCCAGGAAATTTGCAGCGGTTTCAATTGCTTTTAGTTCTGCTTCCCCGATAAAATGCACTTTTGATATTAAAAATATTGCTCCAATTGGATCCCCTGATGAAATGATAGGGGCGATACAATAGGATTTAACCGTTTCGAAAATCCCTGGTACCCACTCGACAGAGTTTTCATGTTTTTCCATCACAACGGATCTCTTACTTACGATTTCCTCTACATCTGGGCTTAGCCTACGATTTAAATAATCTTTTTTCGATAATCCTGCTGCTGCAATCATTTCATCGCGGTCACTTATTAGAACCGGGGTTCCTAATGTTTCATACAAAGTTTCCGCGTACTCTTTTGCAAAACTTCCAAGCTCGCTTATAGGTGAATACTTCTTTAATATTACTTCTCCATCCCTATCCGTAAATATTTCCAACGGATCTCCTTCTCGGATGCGAAGTGTTCGACGTATTTCTTTCGGGATAACTACTCGACCCAAATCATCAATACGACGTACGATGCCAGTTGCTTTCATGTAATTTGCCTCACTTTCGACAGATTGGAAACTAAAGTTCATTTCTGCCATAGTATGCATCACATTACCAAAAAATATGCAAAGTGGAAGTTAGCTTACGCTATTTCTTTTTTTGCTTCTGGAAGGGCTAACATCATTTCTTCTAATACGTCAAACGGGTTAAATTTTCCTGTTTTCCGTTCATCTATTGTAATGACTAGATTATTATTATCCATCGTAAACCCTACTGCACGCCCAAATTTCATCGATTTCTCTACAAGGTAGGCACCATTTATATTTTGTGTACCTTCCGCACTAAAGCGAATAGAAACCATTTTATTTACTTCTTTAATCGATTCTACTCCAGCAGATTTACCATAAACCTTCATGCGTGCAATTCGTAGTAATTTCTCTGCTTCAAGTGGCAAATCACCGAAACGGTCTTGTAATTCATCTACAAGATCCAAATACTCCTCTTCCTTCTCCATTGCTTTGACACGTTTATACATTTGAATCTTTTGATATCCATCTGGAATATACTCATCTGAAATATAAGCATCCGTTGATAATACAATTTCTAAATCCGGAATATCCTCTTTCTTAATTCCTGTTCTTTTCTCTTCTATTGCATCTTCCAGCATTTGCGTGTACAGATCAAACCCAACTGAGTCAATAAACCCGTGCTGCTGTGAGCCAAGTAGATTACCTGCACCCCGAATAGAAAGATCGCGCATAGCAATCTTAAAGCCCGAACCAAGCTCTGTAAACTCTTTAATCGCTTGTAATCTTTTTTCTGCTACATCCGTTAATACTTTATCTCTTTGATGCATTAAATAAGCATATGCTACCCGGTTAGATCGCCCTACACGTCCGCGTAATTGATACAGCTGGGATAAGCCCATTTTATCTGCATCATGAATAATAAGTGTATTAACATTTGGTATATCAATACCTGTTTCAATAATCGTCGTCGTAACTAAAACATCATATTCGCCTTCTAAAAAGCTAATAATAACCGATTCAAGTTCTGTTTCAGACATTTGCCCATGTGCGAATCCTACTCTTGCACTTGGTACAAGCATTTGAATTTCATCCACTTTTCGCGTAATATCTTCCACTCGATTGTATAGATAAAATGCCTGTCCGCCCCTTGCAAGTTCTCGTTCAATTGCTTCTCGTACGAGCGCACCGTTAAATTCCATGACATATGTTTGTACAGGAAAACGGTTTTTAGGTGGCGTTTCAATAACAGACAAATCCCGTACCCCAATCATCGACATATGTAATGTACGTGGAATTGGCGTAGCCGTTAATGTAATAACGTCTACATTTGTTTTTAATTGTTTAATCTTTTCTTTATGCTTTACACCAAATCGTTGTTCTTCATCAACCACAAGTAGTCCTAAATCATGGTACACTACGTCTTTTGATAAAATTCGATGGGTTCCTACTACAACGTCTACCATTCCTTTTTTTAGTCCATTAAGTGTTTCTGTTTGTTGCTTTTTCGTACGGAAACGACTAAGCAAACCGACCTCAATCGGAAAGTCTTGAAAACGTTCCAGCATTGTTTCATAATGCTGTTGTGCAAGAATCGTTGTAGGACAGAGAAAGGCAACTTGTTTCCCTTCCATTACTGCTTTAAATGCTGCACGAATAGCTACTTCCGTTTTCCCATAACCTACGTCCCCACATACTAAACGATCCATTGGACGGGCTTTCTCCATATCTTGCTTCACTTCACTAATGGTACGAAGTTGGTCTTCTGTTTCCTCATAAGGGAAAGCTGCCTCAAATGATTGTTGCATTTCACTATCTGGCTCAAACGCATATCCTACTTCAGCTTCTCGTTTTGCATATAGTTTTATAAGCTCATCTGCAATATCTTGAACAGCGGCAGATACTTTTGTTTTTGTTTTCTTCCAGTCCGCCCCACCTAGTTTATGAAGCTTTGGATCCTTCTCTCCTGAAGCAACGTACTTTTGAATGAGGTCTATTTGGTCGACCGGCACAAAGAGTTTATCTTCGCCACGATATCTAATATGCAAATAGTCTTTATGAATTCCATTCACTAATAGCGTTTCTATACCGATATACTTCCCTATCCCGTGGTGTATATGTACGACATTGTCTCCGGGCTTTATCTCGGAATAGCTTTTTATTCTTTCGGCATTTGAGACTTTTTGTGCTCTCGTTTTTTTCTTATGCTTTTGTTTAAACAATTCAGCGTCTGTAATAATAGCTATTCGTTGAAGAGGTAACTCAAAACCTGCCTCTAAATCCCCTTCTACGATAAATAGACCAGTCTTTTGTAAATCTTCCGGTGAAGCTCCTATCTTCGAAACTATTTCATAATCTTCTAGAACAGTATGAATTTTTTGGACGCGATCTTTTCCATCGGCTAAAATAACAACGCGAAACTTCCCTTGGATAAACCGCTCCACTTCGTTTTTCAATAAGTGCATTTGGCCATGGAAATTTTGCATTGGTTTACAAGAAATACTGACATTTTTTTTAATGGTTATTCCAGAAAATGTCCGTGAAAATAAAGAAAAATAGACTTTTTCATTCGAAAACATGTGAATAATCTCTTTTAATGGAAGCGAAGGCTTTACATCATGAACCGTCTTACCTTCTTCTAGTAGCGATAAAAACCAGTCATTTTCTTCTCTTTCTAATGTCTCTGCTACTTCTTGAATTCTTCCAAGCTCATCAAATAAAACCATTCCATTCTGGTTGAAATAGTTCCCTAGGAAGCTATTCTCTTCATCTAACAAGGACACGTATTTCATAAATTCTTTCGGTTGCTCGCCTTGGTTTAAAAGTTCAATATCATGTTGAATGTTTTGATAAAATTGATCTTTTACTTCCTGTATTTTAACTTTTTTCAAGCTATCCGCTAAAGATTGTTCTAATTTTTGGGCAAGTAACTTCTTTTTTCTTTCAGTTAAGACATATTCGGTAGCTGGTAATATTCGAACATCCTTCAGTTTCCCTAACGAACGTTGGTCTTCCGCAGAAAAGGTTCGAATCGAGTCGACTTCCGTATCGAATAACTCTATTCGAATCGGATTTTCTAAATACAAGGGATAAATATCTATAATTCCTCCCCTTAAAGCAAACTCTCCTGGAGCAGTGACCATTGGCTGTCTTACATAACCCATAGCAACTAAATTTGGAAGAAATGTTTCTAGTATAATTTCTTCGCCCTCTACAACTGAAATGATACTTTCTTTCCAATCCTTTACGTTTGGCATATGCTTTTTAAATCCGGCAATCGGTACTATATAAATTCCATTTTTCTTGGTCAGCATATGATCTAATGCTTCTAAACGCTGAGCACGAAGCTCTGGGCTTGTAATGGATATATCAGCAGCTATAAGCTCATCTGCTGGATAAAGGCGTACTAGATCCTCTCCAATTAGCTTCACTAGGTCCTCTGATAGTTTTTGGGCATGTAGCAAATTTGGTGTAACGATAAGAATAGCTTTCTGACGAGCCTTATATAACATTTCTGTGAAGACAGCTCTTGCACTAGAAGTGAGGCCAGTTATTAGTTGCTGATCATTTCCGCTCTCTAATTCTTTTACTAGTTTTTCTATATGTGTATCTTCGATTAATAGATTGCTTAAAAGTTCCATTCAATCCTCCCCTATCCAACAAACAAAAGAACTTAATTGGATGATTATAAAACAGAAAAGGCTTTGTGCACGAAATCGTGCCAAAGCATCTTTACTGTATCCATTTTTTTAATGCATAGTAATTAGGAAACTTTTGAAGAGAGTTTTGACATTCTTCACATATGCACTGCACGGTATACTCGCCCTCTGCCCCATTTACTATGTATTCATGTTGTTCTTCTGGTGTTATTTCATGTTTAGTTAAAAACTGCTCATCTATACTATCAAACGGTAATTGCCCAATTTCTGTCTCACAATGGCGACATTTATAATGAATCGTCATAACCATCAACCTCCTTTTAGGAAGTATAGGTCTTTTCATTAAAATTTATGCACCGTTGTATGTATTCATCACTTCTAAAAAACTTTTCGACAACCAATCTTCACAAGCATCGCCACTTTTTTTCACTGCCGCGCTCATTTCATCTTTTTCATCATCACTAAATTTGGATAGCACATAATCTGGAACCTTCATCCCATTTTTAGGTCGGTCAATTCCAATACGAATCCGATTAAATTCTTGCGTACCGAGATGCTGGATAAGGGATTTAATACCGTTATGTCCTCCAGCGCTTCCTTTTTGACGAAGTCGAAGCTTTCCTACTTGTAAATCTAAATCATCATAAATAACAACCAGGTCCTCATCTTCTACTTCAAAATAATCCATCATCGGTACGATGCATTCACCAGATAAGTTCATATATGTTAACGGTTTCAAGAGCATCACTTTTTCAGTACCGATATGGGAAATACCATACATGCCATTAAATTTGGATTGTGTGAGCGGGATATTGAAACGATTTGCAAGTTCGTCTATCACATGAAAACCAATATTATGTCTCGTCCCTTCATACTGCTTTCCCGGATTTCCTAGACCAACAATAATTTTCATTCATTTCCATTCCTTTAATACGTATTTCCTTTATTTTATCATAAACATAATGAAAGAGATTGTCTTAAGACAATCTCTTTGTATTATTATTCTTCTTCTGTATTTGTTTCTTCCACAACTGCTTCGGTTTCTTCTGACTCTACTTCCGTTCGAGGTGCAGATACAGTAACTAACGTATAATCATCGTCATTCGTTATCGTATAATCTATCTTGTCTCGAACATCTGCAACAGTCAATGTATCACCAATCGTCATTTCAGAAACATCCACCTCAATAGCTTCAGGAATATCTGATGGTTTTACAGTAATAGTCAATTCTCTATTTGGTTGTTGCAATAATCCACCTTCAGAAACGCCTACTGAATTACCTATAACATGAACAGCAACATTTACTTCTAATTCTTCTTTCATGTTGATCGCTAAAAAGTCTGCATGTATCATTTGACCTTTTAATATGTTCATTTGATAGTCACTCATCACGACGTTAATCGTTTCGCCGTTAACTTCTAGTTTCATAACTCCATTACGACCTACTTCTCGAAGTGTTTTCGATAAGTTTTTCTCGTCAACCGATATTGGTTGTGATTCCATTTGAAAACCATAAACAACGGCTGGAATATGTCCACTATTTCTTAACTTCGTATTCTCTTTTGGTGTCCTTGCTTGTGCTTTTACAATTGTACTCATCTATTCTCATCCTCCCGGGTAAGTTCTACCAATATGTATACCCTTAACCGGAAGTTTTCAAACATTTATTTATCAATCAAATAAAGTACTAACTGATTTCTCCTCAAATACACGTACGATTGCATCACCTAATAATTTCGCTACAGATAATTCTTTAATTTTTGGAGATGTTTTTTCTTCTGATAATTCGATAGAATTCGTAATAACTAGTTCTTTAATTACCGAGTTATCGATACGTTCAATTGCAGGGCCTGACAATACAGCGTGTGTACAACAAGCGTATACTTCTTTCGCACCGCTTTCCATTAACGCTTGAGCTGCGATAGTAATAGTACCAGCAGTATCGATAATATCATCGATTAAAATAGCTGTTTTACCTTCTACATTTCCGACAATATTCATTACTTCTGCAACATTTGGACGTGGACGACGTTTATCAATAATAGCAATTGGAGCTTTTAAGCGGTCTGCCATTTTACGCGCACGAGTAACTCCACCATGGTCTGGAGATACGATAACTAATTCAGAAGGATCGATATCTTTTTCTAAGAAATAGTCTGATAAAATTGGTGCTGCCACTAAATGATCAATCGGAATATTAAAGAATCCTTGAATTTGAGGCGCATGTAAATCCAATACGATTGCACGAGTTGCACCTGCTGTTGTTAGAAGATCTGCTACAAGTTTAGCTGTAATTGGTTCACGAGCACGCGCTTTTCTATCTTGACGAGCATAGCCGTAGTAAGGTATTACAACACTAATTGTACGAGCAGACGCACGTTTTAAAGCATCTAACATGATTAATAACTCCATAATATGTTCATTTACAGGAGCAGAAGTGGATTGAACGATAAAAACGTCACATCCGCGGATACTTTCTTCGATATTGATTTGGACTTCGCCATCACTAAATCTAGTTACTGTAGATTTTCCAAGTGGAACGCCTACTTCTCTTGCAATTTCTTCTGCTAATTCTTTGTTGGAATTTAGTGTAAATATTTTTAACTTCGAATTTTCGTATGCGTATTGTTCTGACATGGTAATCCTCCTGGATAGTGGGTTATTTTAGTTTTAATTTATTAACGTAGCCTTCTTTATTTTCTTGTCTTGCGCGTCCAATGGCTAGAGCTTCTCCAGGTACATTTTTTGTAATTGTAGATCCTGCAGCAACGTACGCTTTATTGCCAATCGTAACTGGCGCTATTAAATTGGAATTACAACCAACAAAAGCATCGTCTTCGATTGTTGTGACAAATTTATTTTTTCCATCATAATTTACGGTAATTGTTCCACATCCAATATTAACATTTGAACCTATTGATGCGTCACCCATATAACTTAAGTGAGAAATCTTACTTCCATTTCCTACTGTCGATTTTTTCACTTCGACGAAATTTCCAATTTTCACATCATTTCCAACCTCGGTTTGTGGTCGAATATGTGCAAATGGACCAATTGCTGTATGATCTCCAACTTCACTTGATAATATAACCGAAGAATGAACAGTTGTTCCATTTCCAATAGTACTATTTACGATATGACTATTTGGACCAATCGTACAGTTATTTCCAATCGTCGTTTTCCCTTCGATCATTACACCTGGTTGGATAATTGTATCCGTACCAATGATAGCATCGCTACTAATGTATGTACTTTGGGGATCAATAATTGTTACACCTTCACGCATATGATGATGAGCAATACGGGATCGCATAATCTGTTCGGCTTGTGAAAGTGCGATTCGATCATTTACTCCAAGAATTTCATCGAAGTCTTTTGCTGCGAAAGCAGAAATTACTTCTCCTTCTTTTTGCAAAATTTCAATTACATCCGGTAAGTAATATTCACCTTGTGCATTTTCGTTTTTCACTAATTTCAACGACTTAAATAATGCTTCGTTATCAAAACAGTAGGTACCTGAGTTAATCTCATTTACAAGCTGTTCTTCTGCAGATGCATCCTTTTGCTCTACAATGCTTTGTACATTTCCACCTTCTGCACGAATAATTCTTCCGTATCCGGTTGGATCATTTGCAATTGCCGTTAAAATTGTCGCTTTGGCTCCTGTTTGTTTATGGTGATTCAATAAGTCGTTCATTGTTTCTGTCGTAATAAGTGGAGTATCGCCGCAAATCACAATAGTCGTTCCAGATAGGTTGGCAAGGCTTGTTTCTGCTTGTAAAACTGCATGCGCTGTCCCTAGCTGTTCTGCTTGAAGTACATACTCACTTCTATTTCCTAGTTCACTTTGAACGACTTCCGCACCATGGCCAACAACTGTCACGATTTTTTCCACACCGAGTCTTTCCATGTTATCGACAACATGTTCCACCATAGGCTTTCCACAGACAGGATGCAATACTTTATATAGACTTGACTTCATACGAGTTCCTTTACCAGCTGCTAATACAACCGCAAAAGTATTTGTCATTTTCCGTTTTCCCTCCAGTGGGCTAATTTCCTCTTTTGACTATAGCGGAAATGGAACGATTTTTCAAGGAAATATCTCTTGACAAATACATGACAAAGCAAGTAATATATATAATTTTCCTGCACAAAAAAACCATCTCTGGTATAGAAATGGTTTCATTGTGCATTTTTATAATACTAGATGCTTGCCTCTGTCAATCTCTCTTCTTCTGCGTCACTACTCAAATGATACGCATATAATACTGCTTCTTGAATTTTGTTTCGAGTTCCAGGATTTATTGGGTGGGCAATATCCCTAAATTCACCTTCTGGAGTTCTTTTACTAGGCATTGCAACAAATAGACCTGTATTCCCATCTATCACTCGAATATCATGCACAACAAATTCGTTATCCAGTGTAATGGAAGCGATAGCCCGCATACGACCATCTGTTAGTACTTTGCGTAACCTCACGTCTGTTACTTCCATTTAATCACCACCCTTTTTCATAGTTGCATCAATCTCTCTCAATTACTATTCCACAAGAGTTTCGATTCTCCTTCTTTTGAATAAGAATATTTTTAATATTATAAAATAAGGAGCAAATGCGTCATTCACAGCGAAAAGAAATCGACTATTTGGCTTTGAGTAACCAATTTTGAAGATACCAAGTGTAGTTGGTGTGAGACGACTATGACTTATCAGTATTATAGAGATAGGGCGTGGTAGAAGGTTCTATTAGGTGACCGCTGGGATTTTCACTGCAGAACGGACGCTTTCCGGGGGTGAGTGATGAGCCTTCACCGCTGCCCTGGGGCAAAAATCAATGAAGTAACATTGACTTATCAGCGCTATAAACTATCAATAAATGGATAAACGAGACAATATAGACTAAGAATCCAACAATGTTGCCTTTGAACACGACAAACTAGTCTAGCAGATGGTCGTCTCAATCCAAGTAAAGAGCTATTGTAAGAAACTAGTTGCTTTCATCGGCATTTTAGTTGCTCTTGCACTGATTTTAGTTGCTTTGAGTGTAGAATTAGTTGCTTTCAATGACTAGTTGATTGCTCTAAGCCATTTACCGGATACAGACCATGAAAAGATAATTGTTTTAATCGAGACGATGCTAAATAATTAGGCAATTTCAATTGATTTCTGCTGCTGGAATCTACAGCAGCGAAAATCACAGCGGTCACTACGACGCACTTTCCCTATACTGCACTCCATATAAAAAAGTATGTTCTCCGAAGAAAACATACTTTTGTTTATACTAATGCAATTACTTCGATTTCCACTTTTACGTCTTTCGGTAATCTTGCTACCTCTACAGCAGAACGAGCCGGTTTATGGCCTGCGAAGTGCTTTTCGTAAGCATCATTGAACTCTGCAAAATCATTCATATCTTTCAAGAAAACCAATGTCTTTACGACTTTGGATAAGGAAGAGCCGGCTTCTGTTAATACAGCTTCTAGATTCGCAAATACTTGGGCTGTTTGTTCCGTAATAGAACCTTCTACGACTTCTCCCCCTGGAGTTAAAGGAATTTGACCAGAGCTATAAAACATTCCATTTACAATAACTCCTTGTACATATGGTCCGATTGCTGCTGGTGCATTAGTTGTTGATACTGCTTTCATCTAAATTTCCACCCTTCACAAAATAGTTTCCTTCTGTTAAAGCAATTGTACCACTTTTTTCATTTACTTCGTGTAGTTTTACAAGGGATAAATAATTTTCTACCAACTGCTCCCCTTCATGCTCCGCTTCTACCAATACAGCGATACCTGCTAGCTCACAATTGAATTCTTCGAGTAAGCTCTTCATTCCATTAATCGTACCTCCGACTTTCATGAAGTCATCAGTGATTAATACACGTTGCCCTTTTTCCATACTTCTTTTAGAAAGAACCATCGTTTGAATGCGTCTTGCAGATCCCGATACATAGTTAATACTAACAGTAGGACCTTCCGTTACTTTACTATCTCTACGGACAACGACGACAGGTACGTTTAAATGTCTTGCTATGGCGTGCGCAATAGGAATACCTTTTGTGGCAACAGTCATAATCGCGTCTATTTTTTCATTTGCAAAAGCCGATGCAAATACTTTTCCTACTTTATTCATCAGCGTTGGGTTCCCTAACAAATCAGTCATATACAAATAGCCACCCGGTAGTAACCGTTCTGCTTTAGAAAGCTGCTCCATCAAATCAGCCGCTACTACTTTTACATCTTCATCTGTCATCGTCGGAATAAACTTCACACCGCCAGCTGCTCCCGGCACAGTTACTAATAAGCCTCTTCCTCTTTCTTCAAATGTTTCTTTCACAATGGTTAAATCTTCACTAATAGAAGACTTGGCCGATTCGTATAAAGAAGCAAAAAATGTCAAAGGTATTAATTTATGAGGATGTTCCATCAAGTATTGCGTCATATCTACTAATCGTTCACTTCTTTTCCACTTCATCCAATCACCTCCAAATACGAATATTTTAATAAAAATTTAACACAATCATCCGTGTTTAAGCAAGTGTGTCTCTATCGCCCATTAGTCGAACAGCATATACTTCGTCACAAAATCCACGAAGCCCATTATATACTCGTTGTACTCTCGATTCCTGATTTACTAACCCAAATACAGTTGGACCACTACCACTCATCAATACAGCATCTGCTCCAAATTTTTGCATTTGGTCTTTTAGGACTGCCACTTCTGGATATAGTTTTAATGTGACTTCTTCCAGTACATTTCCTACAGATGCACACATTAATTCAAAATCTTTTTCTTCAATAGCTTGAATCATTTGCTCTGTATTCGGATGGGTAATGTCTTTTATTTTTAAGTTTCCATAAATATCTGCAGTCGAAACACCGAGTGTCGGCTTTGCAAGAATTACCCAGCAATTGGCTGGAGAAGGTAGCTCTTGAATTTTTTCTCCTCTACCCGTAGCAAGTGCGGTTCCACCATACACACAAAAAGCTACATCTGAGCCAATTCTAGTACCTATTTGCGCAAGCTCGTCCAATGTAAGACCTAAATTCCATACCGTATTCAATCCTCTAAGCGTTGCGGCCGCATCACTACTTCCGCCAGCTAGTCCCGCCGCAACAGGAATATTTTTTTCAATTTTGATCGATACACCCAATTTCACATGATACATTTCCTGCAATATCTTCGCAGCTTGATACGCCAGATTGCGATGATCATTTGGAACAAAGCGATCAACCGATAATATATGTATAGCTCCATCTTCTCTTGTTTCCAGCCCAATACGGTCTGCTAAATCAACGGTTGTCATAATCATTTCTACTTCGTGATAGCCGTCTGGACGTTTATGTAATACATCGAGCGTTAAGTTTATTTTGGCAGGTGCTTTTACATAGTACATCCCATCTGCTCCTTTTCCAACATATGCTGTCCCCTATTTTACCACAGTACATAAGTAAAGCGGAAGCATCTGTGTCTGCAGGTTGCACTCTAAGGTCGCAGCGACTGTATGGTCCGCATTGTGCAGACTTAAAAAAAGAAAAGGCAGATTTCTCTGCCCTTTCTGATTGCTAATTGTTCACTATTTTGGAATCTCATTTACTTTGGTGATTTCATTTGTTGCTCGGCCATTTCAATTGCACGTTTCACCATATTACCCGCATCACGTGATTTTATTCCACCCCAGCCCTCGGTTTTGACTACATCATAAAATCCAAGATCTTTTGCAATCTCTTCTTTTAATTCATTAGACATAATACCTTTTCTAGCCATGTGGTGAATCCTCCTTTTTTAACAATTAGCTTTTCTAGTATGTCCACAAAACAGCAAAAAACTCTTTTTCCATTCCAAAGAACAGAGAAAGAGTTTGTTTGCTAATATAAAAAATAAAAGTTCTAAATACTCATTTTACAACGATTAAATTATTTGCTTCATCAAAAATAGTGATTTCTACTGCTTCTGTCAAAATGTCTGCATAACTATAAGATACACGTTCAAAAGAATTTTCATCTTGATCCAAGTCGATAACGAATACGGCGTGATACGTTTCTCTTAATACACCAGCTCGCTCGATTGTTTTCTTACGTCCCCCGTTTGCTTTTAATTGCAAACGCTTGCCTAAATGATGATCTAATGACTTCTTAATATCAGCTAAAGTTTTTGGCATTCCGCTTACACCTCACTGAATACTACTATATCATGCATTTATTTTTTTGTCAAACAAAATATTTTAACAACCAGAGGTACCCTTTGTCAACGTTTTTATTTCTTCTCATGCATACTTTTGTTTATAAACATTACTAATATTGTAACAAGTAGGATTAATGAAAATGAGGATACAATTCATCCGCTAAATGACCGAATTCTTCGATAGATAGAGTTTCGCCTCTTCTCGTCGGATTAATACCTACTTTTTCTAAAGATTGTAGAATTAACTCTTTTTTCTGTTTCCCATTTGGTAAGGAGGATTGCAGATTATTGATAATCGTTTTTCTTCTTTGCACGAACGAGCCTCTAGATACTTGAAATAAAAAATCTTCATCAATTACATGTACAGGTGATGTTTCATGACGCGTCAACTTAATAACAGCAGATTCTACATTAGGTTGAGGCATAAAGACTGCTTTTGGTACAATCATGGCTACTTCTGCTTTCATATAGTATTGAATTGCTATAGAAAGTGATCCGTAAGCTTTTGTGCCAGGTTTCGCAGTAATGCGGTCAGCTACTTCTTTTTGCATCATAACAACCATTCCTCGAATAGGTAAACGATCCATTAATAATTTCAACAAAATAGGCGTTGTAACATAGTATGGTAAATTTGCCACTACCATAACGTCTTTATAATTTTCTAGCTTTTCTACGAATAGGTGTTTCACATCTGCTTCTAGAATATCGGAATGGACAATTTCTACATTGTCATAAGGTGATAGCGTATCTTCTAGTACTGGTAGCAGTCTTTGGTCTATTTCAAAAGCGACTACTTTTCCTGCTGCTCTTGCTAAGTGCTCTGTTAAAGCACCAATTCCTGGTCCAATTTCGATTGCTGCAGAATCTTTTGTAAGATCTGCATGTCCTACGATATTGCGCAAAATATTAGGATCGATTAAAAAGTTTTGACCTAAGCTTTTTTTAAAGGAAAAACCATATTTTTTTAGTATTTCTTGCGTTCGAACTGGGGTAGCTATATCTTTTTGCATAAATTATTTATCCTCCATATCCAATAGTGAAATTGCTTCTTCTAGCTGCTGTATGCTAATTTGAAAAACGGAAAGTCGCTTTTGTAATTGTTTCCCATTTGTATATCCTATTTTTAAATATTCTCCAAGCCTTGTTCTTCGCTCTTTGGAATTTGGATGGCCGATCAACTTTCCTCCTACCAATATCTCTAAAGGAATACTCACTGCTACATCCATATCAGATTTAGGAGTATAAACACTCGCAAGTGCTAGGCGGATATCCTCGTCTTTTGCATGTTCAATACCTAATCCTTTGCCGTTTTTGGCAACCGTTTTTTCTTTTGATAAAAACGCGTGCTTCACATCAGGAACATGCTCTTCAATAATTGCACGAATCCGTCTCCCTGGGTAATCTGGATCTGTAAATACGATGACTCCCCTTTTCTCTTGTGCATGCTGAATTTTCATCAGTGTTTCTTTAGAAATAGCGGATCCATTCGTTTCAATTGTATCTGCATCTACTGCACGCTTAATAGCTGTTGTGTCATCTTTACCTTCTACAACAATGACTTCTTTTATTCGCAAAGGTACTTCCTCTTTTCTACTTTATTACTTCTTATCATAACGCAAAAAAGCTTCCCCTATCAATGAAAGGGAAGCTATATAACATTAATTTAATACTTTAATGCGTACCTTCTTACGCCCAAAGTCATATGCTTTCGATTTAGATGGCATGAATAAATCAATCTTGTTTCCTTTGATGGCACCACCAGTGTCTCCAGCTACTGCATAACCGTAGCCTTCTACCCAAACTTTAGAGCCCAATGGAATTACCTTAGGATCTACTGCAATTACTTTCACATCTGGATTAGACTTTAAATTAATCCCAGTTGTAGTCACACCAGAACAACCATTACAATAAGCCGTGTATGCAGTTGCTGTTACATAGAACTCATTTCCTGCACTATCTGTTGCGCCACGGGATACACTAGCAGTTACTACTTTCGTTCCAACTGCCACTACTTTTTTCTTAGGTTCTTTTATTACCTTTTCACTAATAACATTGCGGGACACTTCTACCCCATTTTCTTTTTGAACATCATAAGTTCGTGAAACAGATCCTTTTTCACCTGCTTGTACTACTTTTTCTGTTCCCTTTAATAGCGAGTCATCTTTTTTCGTTTCTACTGCAAAGTTTGTAGCTTCCTCAACTACATCGGTGACCTTTTCTACTCGCACCACTTTTATAACGGAATCTGGAATGACCATCTCATCCATTTGCCGTTCTACTCGGTCGAATTCATTCAGTTGAATGTTAGATTGTTTTAAAAAGTCAGCGACCGTAGTCGAAGTGGACCATACCTTCTTTTCTTCGTTACCATCTAAAAGCGTGACTTCAAACGCTTTTTCAATTGCAATTTTATTTTTCGGTCCAACCTCTGCATCCGCAGCAGGTGTTATTGCATCATGTTCATTTATTTGAACATTTGCTTTTGCGAGTATTTCTGAAACTAAATGTTCAGTAGTGTTGATTGTTTGAATTTCACCATCCACTGTAATTTCTATTTGTCTTGCCTGCTCCCACTCAACCTTTAAATTATTTTTGATTGAAGTGTTCACTGAGGGTTGTAAAAAGTCATCGTTTGCAACTACTATATTATTTTGTTTTAGTAGTTCTCCGACTGTATTTGCGTGCGTTAAAATCTCTTGTTGTTCACCGTTAACTGTTAAAGCAACAGTTTTCTTAGTTCCTTCGTATAAAACGAAAGAAACGACTGCAAGAAACAATAGTAAAGATGCAATAGTTACTAGTGTTTGCTTGCTCCTCAATGAATGAAAGAACAGGTTTTTCATGGTATTATTTGACATGAAAAACGCCTCCTTGTTCACTCGAGTGATTATATAGAGTACTCGTCATCTTGTCAACTTTTTATATTTTTTTACACAATTCAAACACAGCAAAAGTAGACTATATTTTGGACGTCAAAAAGCCTATATTTTTTTGTCTGCTATGCGGAAAAATTGTTCTGCATTTATCGTTGTCGCTTCTGCAACTTGTTCAATTGGCAGCCCTTTTAATCTTGCAATTTCTTCTGCAACAAGTGTAACAAGGGCAGGCTCATTTCTCTTTCCTCGATGAGGATGAGGTGCTAAATAAGGGGCATCTGTTTCAATTAATAAATGCTCTAAAGGAATTTCCGCAGCTACTTCTTTAGGTTTCTTTGCATTTTTAAATGTTACGGGCCCGCCAAGAGAAATCATGAAATTCATGTCGATACATTGTCGTGCTGTTTCGACACTTCCTCCAAAACAATGCATAATGCCACCTGTGAGGTAGGCATCCTCTTCTTTTAAAATACGTATGACGTCCTCCGTCGCTTCTCGATTATGTATAATAATCGGTAGATTCACTTTTTGAGCTAAACGAATGTGTTTTCGGAATAATGTTTGTTGAATATCTTTTGGCGATTTATCCCAGTAATAATCCAGTCCTGTTTCTCCGATACCTACTACTTTTTCATGTGCAGCGAGTTCTTCAATCCATTGAAGTTCACCTTCTGTACAATCAATTGCATCTACCGGGTGCCAACCTACTACTGCATAGATGAATGCATATTCTTCCGCTAGTTTTATTGCTCGTTCGATTGTTTTACGATCAAATCCGACAACAACCATTTTCTTTACATCTGCTTGTAATGCTCGATCAATTACTTGTTGTAAGTCTTCGTCATATTGGTCGGCATTTAAATGTACATGTGTATCTATAAACATTTAACTTCTTCTCCTCACTTAAATTCATTTATATAGATTTTAGAATAGTATTTGAAAATAGCATTTTTAATAAGAAAAGCATAAGCTTCTATTTCAGTCCCTATATGGCAAATGGAAATGGTTAACATTAATATGGTGCATTTAATAGGGATAGTGCGTCTTAAGGAAGCACTATTAGTTTTAGCTTATAGGCATAATTTCATCTATTTGCAGTGTTTGGAAGAGAGATCGTCCAACTTCGTGTAGAGCTTGATCAACTTACGCGCAAGCGACGTGAATGATTCATCGCTCACCCGGCGGAAAGCGTACGGCTACAACGAAAATCACAGCGGTCACTAAGACACATTATCTCTACACTGCGTTTGATTATAAAATGATATTATTTACATTACTTACAAAAAGGTTTACAACATATATAAAGTTTTAGAATTTACTAAAGCGATAAAAAGACCTGTCACTTTTTTAGCGACAGGTCTATTTTAACTTATTATTTCACTTGTGCGCCATTTTCAAGCTTTTCATCTACTGTTGCTAGCGTCAAATAGCCATCCTTTTCACCCGCAAGAATCATCCCTTGAGATAGTTCTCCTCTAAGTTTAACTGGTTTTAAATTAGCAACGACAATCACTTTTTTCCCGATAAGCTCTTCCGGTTTATAGTGCTTCGCTATTCCAGATACAACTTGACGTTTTTCATAACCCATGTCTAGTTGTAGCTTTAATAATTTATCTGCCTTTGGAATTTGTTCACATTCCAAAACAGTAGCTACTCGTAAATCCACTTTAAAGAAATCATCGATTGAAATTTCTTCGGCCTCTACTACCTCTTCTACTTCTTCTTGTGGTGTTTGCACAGACCCGCGCATTTGATCACGAATATAAGCTACTTCCACATCCACATCTAGACGAGGGAATATTGGGACACCCGTTTGAATTACCTTTATATTGTCTCCAATCACATGGAAACTTCCAAGTTTATCCCATTCCAAATATTCTTCAGTCAGTCCAAGCTGGTTCATCATTTCTTTTGGACTGTTCGTCATAAATGGTTGGATTAATGTTGCAATTTGACGCAAACTTTCAGCTAAATTGGTCATTACAGCCGCTAACTGACCACGAAGTGCCTCCTCTTTTGCAAGCACCCATGGTTGTGTTTCATCAATATATTTGTTTGTACGAGAAATGAAAGCCCATAAATCGCTTAATACAACACTAAACTGCATGTTCTCCATGCTCGCTTCATACTTTTCAATTGTTTCTTTTGCAAATTCCTGAAGAGCTGCATCGAATTCTGTCGGCTCACTTAGAGCTACTGGTACTTTTCCATCGAAGTATTTATTGATCATCGACACGGATCTGTTTAACAAATTACCTAAATCATTTGCCAAATCGAAGTTTGTACGTTCTACAAACGATTCGGGAGAAAATACGCCATCTTGTCCAAATGGTAGCTCACGCAATAAGAAATAACGCGTTGCGTCTAACCCGTAACGTTCCACTAACATTTCTGGGTACACAACATTTCCTTTAGATTTAGACATTTTGCCGTCTTTCATCATAATAAATCCATGTGCAAATACTTTTTTAGGTAGTGGTAAATCTAGTGCCATCAAGAAAATCGGCCAATAAATTGTATGGAATCTTACAATGTCTTTTCCTACAACATGTACATCCGCCGGCCAATACTTTTTAAATAATGAATCGTCTTCTGCAAGATAACCTAGTGAAGTAATGTAGTTTGTTAGCGCATCCACCCATACATAAATAACATGCTTCGGATCTCCTGGTACTTGAATTCCCCAATCGAATGATGTTCTGGAAACAGATAAATCCTCTAATCCGGGTTTAATAAAGTTATTAATCATTTCATTTTTTCGAGATTCCGGTTCGATAAATTCTAAATTTTCTTCATAATAAGTTAATAAACGATCTGTATATTTCTTCATATTAAAGAAATAAGACTCTTCTTTTACTTTATGAACAGGTCTACCACAGTCTGGACAATTACCATCTACTAACTGGTTCTCTGTAAAGAAAGATTCACAAGGAGTACAATACCACCCTTCGTACTCACCTTTATAAATATCTCCATTGTCTAAAAAACGTTGAAATATCTTTTCAACTGTTTTGGTATGGCGCTCTTCTGTTGTTTGAATGAAATCATCATATGAAATGTCCATCAAAGACCATACCTTTTTCGCTGCTTCCGCAATTTCATTGACGTATGCTTGTGGCTCCTTACCTGCTTCTTGTGCTTTTTCTTGAATTTTTTGACCATGCTCGTCCATTCCTGTAAGGAACCTAACATCATAGCCTCTTAGTCGTTTGTAACGTGCCATTGCATCGGATGCTACTGTTGTGTATGCAGTACCAATATGAAACTTGCCACTTGGATAGTAAATCGGCGTTGTTAAATAAAATGTTTTTTGTTGATCTTTCAATGTAAAAATGCCTCCAATGCGAAAATCTACTTTATATTCTATTCTATCTAAACAAAGTATTTGTTTCAAATAATTAATAACTATACTGTATAATTGTCGACTCCCACATATTGAATAAATACAATTATCCAGTAAATTGATTGTTATGATTGTAAAACACCAAAAGCACTCTATTATATAGATGCTTTTGGTGCGCATTGAACGAAACAAGTTTTATACCATTACTTAAAAGATGGGTGGTAGTTGTTGGTCCGTCACTCTTCAAAAACACTGGTAATTAAAGTGCCCAAGCTTTTGAGAATAAAAAAATGGCAACTTTCCTATCCAAATAAAAGCAGCCAAAGATGTAATTTTGGCTGCTCAGTCCTTCTCTTTCACATTTTCGCCTTTTCAATTGGAAAGAGGTATTCCCCTTCAATATAGTATCAACATATTACTAGCACGAGCTCTGCAAATAAAAAGCAAGAAATACCTGCTAAAAGCGATAGTGTGCCAAAATCGCATATTCGGAGAGCAACCATGATGTCGCATATTTAGACCATGCTCCTTTAAATACCCACAATAAAATTATCGAAAATGACGTTGTTATTATTTTGTCTAAGGCGAACTAAAACTGTTCTAGTGAAAAATAAGATACTTACCCCCCATATAGTGAAATGGTATTAGTATAAATTAACTAATCTGCACACATATTCTTAGTTTATGTTTAACTACCTAAATTATTAAATAAAATGGTTATTATTCCAAAATAATGACTTTTTTTAAATTTATTAATCAAATTTTTATCTATTAATATATTATTTGATCAAATTTTTATGATATAACGCAATGTTTTTCATAATTTAATTATTGACGTAAATGGTAGTACTTGGTATGATTATATATATGTAATAGATTTATGTCGAAAAATGACGAAAAATTTGAACTCTTGAGAGGAGAAAACTATTATGAAATCTACAGGTATTGTTCGTAAAGTTGACGAATTAGGACGCGTAGTTATTCCAATTGAACTTCGCCGCACACTAGGAATTGCAGAAAAGGATGCTCTAGAAATCTACGTTGATGACGATAAAATCATTCTAAAAAAATACATGCCTAACATGACTTGCGCTGTAACTGGTGAAGTATCAGATGATAACCTTCGTCTTGTTGGCGGTAAACTAATTCTAAGCCCTGAAGGTGCAGAATTACTAATTAAAGAGATTCAAAATAACTTAAAATAATAGAAAAACATCCGCATTCTTTTTTAGAATACGGATGTTTTTATTTATTCTATGTGATAAGTTTGATAAACGTCTCTTTTTGGCAAACCTCTTTGGATTGCTACTTCTTTAATAGCTTCCTTCGTCGTAAATTGTTTTTCTTCTATTATATTGTTCACATGTTCCTCTATACTTAACTCTTGCCACCACGGTACATCTGATTCATCTAAAGGAGCTTCATTATTACCATTTAATACAATGCAAAATTCCCCACGAATTTCATTTTGCTCTACCCAGTTTACCGCTTCATCAATTGTCCCTCTTAGAAACTCCTCAAACTTTTTTGTCAGTTCTCTCGCTAATACAATTTGACGAGTGCCCTCCATAATTGACTGCATATCTTTTAAGGAATCCTTTAATCGATGAGGCGATTCATATAAAATTACAGTCTCTTGCCTTTTTTGAAGCTGTGTAATCTCTGCTTTTCTTTCTTTTTTATTTCTACTTAAAAATCCGTAAAAGAAAAAAGGCTGTGTCGATAACCCTGAAGCAATTAATGCGCTTAGTGCTGCATTTGCTCCAGGGACCGGAATGACCGCAAACCCCTCACTAACCGCTTTTGCAGCAATGTCTGCACCAGGATCTGAGATACAAGGAAGTCCAGCATCACTCACTAACGCTATGCGTTTTCCCTCTCTCAACAAATCTAATATCTTTTCTCCTCCGGCTTGCTGGTTGTGATCGTGGTAGCTCATTAAAGGCGTCGCTATTTCAAAATAATTACAAAGTTTTTTCGTATTGCGTGTATCTTCTGCTGCAATCATGTCTACTTCTTTTAATATTCGAATAGCACGCATTGTCATATCTTCTAAATTGCCGATAGGCGTTGCAACTAAATATAAACTGCTACTTTGTTCGTGCTCAGTCGATTTCTGAGATTTCATCCTTTATTTGCCCTCCCATATAATGAATCTTTTGCTTCCTCGATAATTGCTTAAAAGCATATTCTGCTTGCATTGCCTCACGTTTCGTTTCAAATGTTTCATTATATATACAGATAACGGGGCGTCTTGCTCGTGTATACTTTGCACCTTTTCCTTCATTATGCACCATAATTCTTTTTGCTAAATCATTCGTATAACCAGCATAGTAGGAACCATCCATGCATTCTAAAACATAAAATGTATGAATCTTTTCATTCTTTTCCATATAGCATCTCTTTTACTTCTTCTGTATATTGACCATCTGCACCATATACATATAAAGGGGGTAAAATTTTTAAATCTGGCTTCCCGTCTTTTATTCCTTCTATTAATAGTGTATTTGCTTCTTTTCCTTCTTTTGGATAAACAAATCGAATACGTTTAGGCTCCAGTCGATTTGCTCTCATCGCTGTTATAATATCAAGTAATCTTCCAGGTCGATGAACAAATGCAGCCTTTCCACCTTGTTTTAATAGTTCGCTTGCAGAAATGACTGCTTCTTCTAGCGTGAGATGGATTTCATGCCTAGCAATCGCTAAATGTTCTTTTAAATTCCGTTCACTTGCTTCATGGGCTGGAAAATAAGGCGGATTACAAGTGACAACATCGTACTTTTCCGATCCAATTTGTGTAGCAATACCTTTAACATCACCTTTTTGAATCATAATTTGTTCTGAAAGTTCGTTATACTCTACACTTCTTGTCGCCATATCTGCAAGTCTTTCTTGTAATTCAATGCCTATTATTTCTGCTTGCGTACGGGCACTTAAAAATAACGGAATGGCACCATTACCAGTGCATAAGTCTACTATTTTTCCTCTTTTAATCGGTACATATGTAAACCTTGCCAATAAAACGGCATCCAATGAAAATGAAAAAACTGATGGGCTTTGAATAATCCGTAAATCCTCTGCCAATAAATAATCGAGTCGTTCGTCATCCTTTAACCATTGTTCCATAATTGATTCCTCCAAGCAAAACAAAAGACTGACACCCTCTTTTGGAGTGGCATCAGTCAATTGATCATACGTTTTGTTTATTTAAAAATGATAAGCAAAATAGACAATCTTCTTCTTTTCGAGAACTTCCAAAATGAACATGACAAACATGATAGCCTTCTTGATAAAGTCGTGCTAAATTATCATGACCTTCTCCAATATCAGCTTTGTTTAATCTTTCTTCTCGAACTTTCTCATTTAATGCTTCTTTTTCATGCATTTCATCGAGTCTCTGTCTTAAATGGTTATTCTCTTGTTGTAGCGTTTGACGTTCCTCTACCATTATCGCCACAAATTCTTTTAAAGCTCGAAATTGCAGCTGCGTGGACTCTAATTGTTTTTCAAATTCTATAATTGTATCTAAAAAATTACGGTCCATCACACATTCACCTCATTGCCCCGACCATTGTACCGGATTTTCCGAATGGCTAATAATTTCTTCTAACGTGTAATCTAATACTCTCTGGGGATCATTTAACTCTATACGTAAAACCCGTTCTAAAATATTCATACTTACTACTCTTCCAAATCCATCGGGCGTTTCGATTTTATCACCGATGTCAGGCATTTGTTCTCTTGCTTCTTCATATTCATCATTTTCATACTTTAAACAACACATTAAGCGTCCACATAAACCTGATATTTTAGATGGATTCAATGATAAATTTTGATCTTTTGCCATTTTAATAGATACTGGTTCAAAATCACCTAAAAATGTAGAACAACAAAGCATACGTCCGCATGGACCAATGCCCCCTAGCATTTTAGCTTCATCGCGTACTCCAATTTGTCTTAGTTCAATTCGAGTTCTAAATACTGAAGCTAAATCCTTCACTAAATCACGAAAATCTACTCGACCTTCCGCAGTGAAATAAAAAATAATTTTGTTTCTGTCAAACGTATATTCAACATCCACAAGCTTCATCTCTAAAGCTCTTTCTAGAATCTTTTCAGTGCCTAATGCCAAAGCTTGTACAGATTCTAAACGATTTTCTTCCACTTGAATTCGATCTTTCTCCGTAGAAGGTCTGACTACTTGTTTTAAAGGAAGAACTACATCATGCTCGCCTACTTGTTTGATCGGTACTACTACTTTGCCGTACTCAACCCCTCTAGCGGTTTCTACAATAACGTAATCATCCTTCTCTAACGCAAAATCTACTGGATCAAAATAATATATTTTACCCGCTTTTTTAAAGCGAACTCCTACAACATTATACAAAAGTAAATACCTCCTGCAAGTTTAGCATTAATTGCTCCATCATCAGTGTCCGGTTCATGTTCTTATGCAAGTTTTGTTTTGCATGTAAAATTATTTCTAATTGTTTGGATAATTGCTCATACGTAGTATGCAGGGCAACTTGCTTCCAATAATGAACCATATCGGGATAAGTACAGACTGCGATGTTACTTGCTTTTATAGCTACTATATCACGATAAGCGAATAGGAGTAAATCTAATGCTTGCTCTGCTTGCTCCTTCTCTTTAAGCAATGGGCCAAAGTCTTCATGAATACACATTAATGCTTCTTGCACACTTTTTCCACTCGCTTCAACCAATTTTAACACTGATTTCCTTGCAAGTCCAAATTGCTCGTCCTTCGCTAATTTTATCGCTTCCTCGACTTGATTCGTCATCCGACAAACAGTAGAAGCCATCGATTCAGTTATTCCTTCTTCTATAAGTCTTTGTTTTAGAACGGATTGCGGCATAGCAGCTAAACTTAAATGCTGACATCTAGAACGAATGGTTGGAATGAGTGCATGCATTCTATCCGTTAAAAGAATCGCCGTTATTTCACTCTGTGGTTCTTCTAAAAACTTCAATAATGTATTAGCAGCACTAGCATTCAATTGATCTGCTTGATGGATAACATATATTTTACGACCAGTTTCAATAGCTGTTTTACTCATTTCATGTATTAAGTCATCTATTTGACCACGCTTAATAAATTGTCCATCTGGTTCAAGTTCCATAAAGTTTAGATGATTAGCGGATTTTAATCTTTTACAACTTCTACATGTTTCACATGGAACATTTTCGTTTCGGTTCTCACATAATATAAGTTGTACAAAAAACTGCATTACCTTTACTTTGCCAGTACCTTTTGCACCTTCTATGATATAAGCATGCCCAATTCGGTTCTTCTGAACAATTGATTGAATTTGCTTAATTGCTACCGGTTGTAATTTATCGACTTCATCAATTGACCAGTCTTCCATATATCTCACCTTCTTTATTATCGAATGCTTTTATCATTTGCTTAAGTAAGTTCTAAAAAATCCCGTGTCTCGCAGGTGGCGAAAACACGGGAAGTTTACGTGTAAAGGTTAACAAGTAGACCTTTTATTTCTCCAATTTTATCTAATAGATCAATGGAACTTTTCTCCTGGTCTAAAATCTCTTCAGCTAATTCTACTAACTTCTCATCAATTGTCTCAACAATCTTCAACTTCCTACCTTCACCAAAACGATTCCACGTATGGGATTGTTTTAACCCCATTCCAAAATCTACGGCTTCTTGTAGAAACTTTCGAATTAGCATTTTAAACTTTGCCATATCACGCAAATTTCTTGATCGTGCAAGGCGATCCCCTGCCGTTGATATATCTCCTAGCAGTTTTGTTATTGTTTCCGTCTGCATTTTTTGTTCATGTCTAGTGATCATTTGTCCAAAGTTTGTAGATCTTGGACCATTATGAATGGAATCTTTTCTTACTTTATCTATACCTACTCGTACATCTTGATTTATCTTCAACTTTTTCTACCCCTTCCTTCATTATTAAAAATGATGGAATTGTTCAATCGGCAGAACAAATACTGTAGCTCCTCCTACTTCAACCTCTACTGGATATGGAATATACGAATCTGCATTTCCTCCCATTGGAGAAACAGGCGCAACCATTTGCTCTCTTGCTCGACAATTATCTCTTATCAATTCTAAAGCCGAAGCTACTAATGAGTCCTCGGTACCGATTAAAAAAGTAGTATTTCCAGATCGTAAAAAACCACCTGTACTCGCCAGTTTTGTCGCTCTGAACTTCGCTTTCGTTAAAGCATTGGACAATCGGTTACTATCCTGATCTTGCACTACTGCTACTATCAATTTCATCGATACTCACTCCTATTGTATTTTCTTCTTTTTATTATAACATGAATTATCTAACTATTTCTAATTCGCTTTTTACAATTTGGTATACATCTTTTAATACTTCATCAACTGAACGAGAAGCATCAATTACATCTATACGTTCTGGATACTGTTCAACTAATGATAAATAACCTTCCCTTACTTTTTCATGAAATGTTAGACTTTCTACATCTAAACGATTCTTTTCGCGGTTTTCATGGGCGTTTATCCTGGCAAGCCCTACACTTGGTTCAATATCGAATAGAATCGTTTTGTTTGGCATTGTATCGCCTATTGCAAACTTATTTATAGCTAATATTTCTTCCACACCAATACCTCTTGCAAAACCTTGATATGCAAGCGAACTATCTATAAAACGATCGCATATTACTACTTTTCCAGCTTCAAGAGCAGGCTTTACTTTTTCAACTAAATGCTGTCTTCTTGCTGCAGCATACAGTAAAGCTTCCGTACGGCTTTCCATCATTGTATGCTTATTATCTAAAATTATGTTTCTAATTTTTTCAGAAATCATAATCCCACCAGGTTCTCTTGTCATTACAACGTCATAACCCTCTTGTGTTAATTGTTCTCCAAGTAAATTCATGACGGTTGTTTTTCCAGCCCCTTCAGGACCTTCACTAGTTATAAAATACCCTCTTTTTTGCACTATTAATCCTCCACTACATATATTAACTTTTCTACAAGTCTATGTTCTCCTTGAAATACCGCACCCTTATCCAACCATTCTTCTAATTCAGTTAGCATTGAAACTGTGATTTTCTCGCCTGCTATTAAAAGAGGAATTCCTGGTGGATAGGGAATCAGCATTTCTTTTGCTATTCTTCCGATCGAACGGGTATATGGAATCCATTGACCTTGCTTTTCATTCAATACACCGACACTCATATGTAATGTTGAAATAGGATATTGAATAATCGGTTGGATTTCTCCAGGACTATTTGGCAACTCTTTTCCTAATTGATCTACTGCTTTCTTTATACGCTTTCTAATATCTGCAAATGGATATTCATGCTCTCCCTTTAATAAAGGCAAAATAACTAATACTTGATGTGTATCCGCTAATTCTACATAAATATTCTGCGCTTCAAATGCTTTTTGTACTTGGAAACCAGCATACTCCCCTACTCGTATTAATAATTTAAGTGGATCGTCTACTTGCACTATTTCCAGACTAGATATAGTTTGTAACGCATCGATAAATAACTTTCTTCTATCTATAAAATGTTTATAATCTATTTCATTGTATCTTTCGACATAACTTCTTGCATCATCCAGTGAAGCTAATAAGAGATAGGAAGGACTGCTTGATTGTAGCATTCGCAAATATTTATTTATCTTATTTAATTTGACTAACTTCGAATTAAAATGTAAAAAAGATCCCATCGTTAGTGCTGGCAATGTTTTGTGAGCCGATTGAACAACTACGTCTGCTCCGCACATTAATGCAGACTTGGGAAATCCCTTATTCACACGGAAATGTGCCCCATGAGCTTCATCCACTAAGACCGGCATATTATTCATATGACATAAATCGATAATATGGTGCAGATTAGAAGAAGCAACCCCATAATAACTTGGATAGGTTAGTACAACGGCTTTAGCCATAGGATACTGCTGTATGGCTTTATCAATAACTTCCAATGAAACATAAGATGCTGTTTTCGTTCGCTCATCCCATTCTGGTGCAACAAATATAGGTTCAGCCCCGACTAATTCAATCGCATGAAAAATAGATTTATGAGCATTTCTTTGTACTATAATTTGCTCACCAAACTGACAAGTAGCATAAATCATTGCTAAATTTCCTACAGTCGTTCCATTGACTAAAAAATAACTTTTCTGCGTTTTATAAGTTTCTGAAAGTAGCTGCTCTGCTTCTTTAATTGCTTCTTCTGGATGATGATAATCATCTAATCCACTTAACTCTGTCAAATCATACCGCATAGTTTCTTTTAATACATTTGGCAAGTTTGATAAAAGTCCGTTCTTATGTCCAGGTACATGAAAAGAAACACTTCTTTTGTTATGAAATTTTTCTAATGCCTCGACTAACGGTCGTTTTTCCTGCATGTTATACTACCTCACAATATCGTTTCTAACCATCTTCTTTTATTATACATGAATAGAGCATTTTTATGTTTTCCAGTTACTTATATAATGGTACTGCTTTATAAAATACTATGTAGATAAGAGATTAAACAACCAACTGAAATACTATTGTACCTCAAGTATAATTATCTAATTAAATTATGTTTTGTTTCAAAATATATGATTCAAGTTGTTCAAATCTGCCTTTTAAATACCATGATTATTCCTTACTGGTGGTTAATCTTCTACAAATAAAAAGGAAGCCGCTACCGATTACTCGGTAACGACTTCCTTTTAATGTGCCCAGCGACGTCCTACTCTCACAGGGGGAAACCCCCAACTACCATCGGCGCAAAAGAGCTTAACTTCCGTGTTCGGTATGGGAAC
>NZ_JBIWFB010000015.1:0-17440 GCF_044762855.1 Psychrobacillus sp. NPDC096389
TCACACCCGTTCCCATACCGAACACGGAAGTTAAGCTCTTTTGCGCCGATGGTAGTTGGGGGTTTCCCCCTGTGAGAGTAGGACGTCGCTGGGCATAATTAAAAAGGTCATTACCGAGTAATCGGTAATGACCTTTTTTTATTTTGCTTAAAAACTATTTGTTTCATTTGAAAACAAATGGCTTGTACATGTTCGAAGAAAGAAATATTGTATAGATAAGACGAATAAGGGAGTGTTTATATGACATCGGTTTATGAATTTACAGTTAAGAATACAAAGGGGGAAGATGTATCTTTAGATAAGTTCAAGGGTAAACCATTATTAATCGTCAATACTGCAAGTCATTGTGGTTTTACACCGCAATTTACTGAACTCCAAAAACTATACGAAGAATACCATGACAAGGGATTGGAAATATTGGGGTTTCCATGTGGCCAATTTAACAACCAAGAGTTTGAGGACATCGATAGTACAATGGAGTATTGTCAACTTAACTATGGTGTTACTTTTCCTATGTTTGCAAAAATAGATGTGAAAGGAAAAGATATACACCCACTGTTTCAATTTCTTACAAGCGAGCAAAAAGGATTTTTATCTAATCACATTAAGTGGAATTTTACAAAGTTTTTAATCGATGAAGAAGGAACAGTAGTAGGTAGATATGCACCGCAGACTACCCCATTAAAAATGGAGCAAGATATTCAAAAAATATTTGATAGAAAAATCGGAATTAATGTTTAATTTTAAGTGTTCTTGACACTAGACGTACACGCTGATAACCTTGTAATAATATTCATTTGTAGAAGGAGGAAATTAGAAATGTGGGAGTCTAAATTTCAAAAAGAAGGTTTAACATTTGATGATGTTTTGTTAGTTCCAGC
The DNA here is from genome assembly GCF_044762855.1 of Psychrobacillus sp. NPDC096389. Lineage (NCBI taxonomy): Bacteria > Bacillati > Bacillota > Bacilli > Caryophanales > Bacillaceae > Psychrobacillus > Psychrobacillus sp. NPDC096389. The sequence continues at coordinate 882 of NZ_JBIWFB010000015.1, forward strand.
TCAATCAGAGGTATTGCCGAAAGATATCAATCTTTCTGTGCAACTAACTCCAAAAGTTAAGTTGAATATTCCAGTAATTAGTGCAGGTATGGACACTGTAACGGAAGCTAAAATGGCAATTGCAATGGCGAGACAAGGTGGATTAGGGATTATTCATAAGAATATGAGCATTGAAGAACAGGCAGAGCAAGTTGAAACAGTTAAACGTTCTGAAAATGGCGTTATTACTGATCCTTTCTTCTTAACACCAAGTCACCAAGTATATGATGCAGAACATTTAATGGGTAAATACAGAATCTCTGGTGTTCCGATAGTTAATAATGAAGAAGATTTAACGTTAGTCGGCATTATTACAAATCGCGATTTACGCTTCATTCAAGATTATTCATTAAAAATTGATGAAGTAATGACAAAAGAGCAGTTAGTTACAGCACCAGTTGGCACTACACTCGAAGATGCAGAAAAGATTTTACAACAATACAAAATCGAAAAATTACCAATCGTTGATGAAAACGGTATTTTAAAAGGTCTAATCACAATTAAAGATATTGAAAAAGTGATTGAATTCCCAAATGCAGCTAAAGATCATCTTGGTCGTTTACTAGTAGGGGCAGCTGTTGGTGTGACGACAGATACAATGCTTCGTGTAGAAAAACTAGTACAAGCACAAGTAGATGTCATTGTTATTGATACAGCACACGGTCATTCTCAGGGAGTTATGGACACAGTAAGAAATATTCGAGCAGCTTATCCGGAGTTAGATATTGTTGCTGGAAATGTAGCAACAGGTGAAGCAACTCGTGCATTATTTGAAGCTGGTGCAGACGTTGTTAAAGTAGGAATTGGACCAGGCTCCATTTGTACAACTCGTGTTGTTGCAGGAGTTGGAGTACCTCAAATTACAGCAGTTTATGACTGTGCAACTGAAGCTCGTAAAGCAGGCAAAACAATTATTGCGGACGGAGGAATTAAGTACTCCGGAGATATCGTGAAAGCTCTTGCTGCAGGTGGACATGTAGTCATGCTAGGAAGTTTACTCGCTGGTACAACTGAGAGTCCAGGAGAAACAGAAATTTTCCAAGGAAGACGTTTTAAAACGTATCGTGGAATGGGATCAATTGCTGCTATGGAAAAAGGATCTAAAGATCGTTATTTCCAAGAAGAAGCGAAAAAGCTAGTTCCAGAAGGAATTGAAGGACGTTTACCATATAAAGGACCACTTTCAGATACAATTCACCAATTACTTGGTGGAGTTCGTGCAGGCATGGGATACTGTGGAACTGGAAACTTAGAAGACTTACGAGAAAATGCACAATTCATTCGCATGACTGGTGCAGGTCTTCGTGAAAGTCACCCACATGATGTACAAATTACAAAAGAAGCTCCGAATTATTCTATATCTTAATATTTACATTTAAATCGAAACTTTTGCACTCATTCGACGTCATAGTCTAGGTCGAATGGGTGCATTTTTCATTCGATAAGCCCTCTCAGGGATAAAGTATGATAAAATGAGCTTGGATAAAAATTATTAGTGGAGGTACAGTAGTGAAGAAAGTTTGGATGACATCAATGATAAAGTGGCTAGTACTTCCGATGTTTCTTGTTTCAGTTATTATTGGAATGCCAACTGCTACAAAAGCAGAGGACAATTTAAGTTTAAACGTTGATGCTGCAATTTTAATCGACGCTGAAACAGGTAAAATTCTGTATGAAAAAAATGCAGATGCATCTTTAGGTATTGCTAGTATGACGAAAATGATGACGGAATATCTATTATTTGAAGCGATTGAATCGGGAAAAATTACTTGGGATCAACAGTATTCTGTAACGGAATATACATATAAAATTTCTCAAAATCGTAGTTTGAGTAATGTTCCTCTTCGTGAAGATGGTACTTATTCGATTAGAGAATTGTATGAAGCAATGGCTATTTACTCAGCTAATGCTGCAACTATTGCTATTGCAGAAACAATTGCTGGTACAGAAGATAATTTTATTAAATTAATGAATGAAAAAGCGAAAGAAATGGGCTTAGTTGGTTATAAATTTGTCAATTCCACCGGTTTAAATAATTCAGATTTACAAGGGATGCACCCAGCAAGTACAGGAGCATCTGATGAAAATATAATGCCAGCAAAATCAGTAGCAAAACTGGCGTATATATTAATGAAGGATTACCCAGAAGTTTTAGAAACGACAAAAATTCCTAAAAAAATATTCCGTGAAGGGACTCCTGATGCAATTAAAATGGATAACTGGAATTGGATGTTACCTGGATTAATTTACCAATACGAAGGTGTCGATGGTTTAAAAACTGGTACGACAGAATTTGCAGGACATTCCTTTACTGGTACAGCTACGAGAAACGGTATGCGTGTAATTGCAGTTGTTATGAAAGCAGTAGATGCTAACGGTGTAGGTTCTTATAAAGCACGTTTCGATGCAACGAAAGCATTGTTTGACTACGGTTTTTCTCAATTTTCAAAAGAAGAAATTGTACCAGCTGGATATAAGATTCCGGACCATGAAACATTGGCAGTTGAAAAAGGAAAAGAAGACAATGTAGCTATTGCTGTAAAAGATCCAATTTCAATGGTTATTAAGACCAATGAAAAAGAATTGTACAAGCCTGTATTCACAGCAGATAAAAAGAAATTAGAAGCTGCTGTTGAAAAAGGTGCGGTAGTAGGTAAAGTACATTTAGAAAAAACAGAAGGAACAGACTATGGTTATATTCTTGATCAGGCGACAGAAGTGGATGTTGTCACTACTGAAGCAGTAGAAAGAGCTAGCTGGATTAGTTTAATGTTCCAAGGCATTGGGAAGTTCTTCGGTAATTTATGGGGCAGCACAACTGATTTTATCGGCGGATTATTTTAAATAAAAAGCACTGTACACTCGAAATCTCGGGTTTACAGTGTTTTTTTATTGGTAAACAATTAAGTTCTGGACTTGTTATTTAGTTTCTTTGAATAGCAACTGGTATAGCGCTTTTAGGGATAAAAGGTCGTAGTGAGCTGAATAAGGGCGCCGGGCGAATGGTAACGAGCTGCTAACGCCTTTGCAGGGTCTCTCACACGGGCGTGGAAAATTCCAAAGAATGGCTAAGGGCAATCAAAAGCTATTGAAGGCAACTAATTTCAGTACGAAAGCAACTAAAATCAACGTGAGAGCAACTAATTTCTCACAATAGCTCTTCACTTAGATTGAGACGACTGTGATTTCGACATATTATAGGAATAATATGCCTAAAAGACCGCCGATTTCTCCTAGCGGGCATCTGCTCGATTCGTTTATCGTATTCAAAGGAAAGATTGTCTCGTTCAGACATTCATTGTTAATTTCGGATACCTATAAGTTAGTGTTTATCATTGATTTTCGCTGAAGGTTTATCACTCACCTGATAGAACTCTCTAAGAAACACTATCTCTATACTGTGCAAAAGATACTTTATTATGACGACTTTCTTATTTCTAGTGCTTCCATTAGACGTTCAATGGAAGTTTCTAGGTTTTCAGCTTGGATTCCGCCAAATCCTAATACGATTTTTGGTTTGTTAAATGCATTATCATTAGTAGAAACGTATTCTTGTATACCATATATGCGTATACTTGCTTGTTTTGCATGTGCAATAAGTTCACTTTCCGTTTTCTCTGATTCGAAGGTCAATAAAAGATGCATGCCTGCTTGTTCTCCTGAAATCGTAACGAGGGGATCATATGCAGCGATTGTTTTAGTTATAATTTCTAGCTTACGTTTATAAATTTTCCGCATTTTATTTAGATGTTTTGCAAAATAACCTGATTCCATGAATCTGGAAAGTATTTGCTGATCCATGCGAGGAACCGTAGCGGCATAATAGGAATACTTTTGTTTGTATTGTAAAATGAGCTGTTTCGGTAATACGGCATAAGCAATTCGAAGAGAAGGCATTAATGACTTCGAAAACGTACTTAAATAAATGACGCGTTCGTTTTGATCAATTCCTTGTAAAGAAGGAATCGGTCTACCGGTGTATCTAAATTCACTATCGTAATCATCTTCTATAATATATCGATTCTCTGTTTGATAAGCCCAGGAAAGCAGTTGGGTTCTGCGAGTAGCAGATAGAACGGCTCCTGTAGGAAACTGATGAGATGGTGTTACATACATGACAGTCGCATTGGATTGTTCTAACTGTGAAACGATGATACCGTCCGCATCTACTGAGATTGGCACAGTTTTTTCCTTTTTATCTATAAGTAAATGATGGGCAAGTGGATAGCCAGGATTTTCAATTCCATAAACGGCTTTTTCTCCAAGTAAACGAATGATTAAGGGCATAAGTTGCTCTGTTCCAGATCCAAGAATAATTTGTTCTGGTGTACATTTAACTCCCCTAGATTGGTATAAATAAGTGCTTATTTGCTGTCTTAGCGTATAGTCGCCTTGTGGATGTCCCAGTAAAAGAAGTTCTTTATTTGACTCGTTTATGACTTCCTTGGAACATTTTCTCCAAATGCTAAAAGGAAAAGAGTCTGTATCGATTTTTCCAGGTGAAAAGTCAATGGAATAAACATCTCTTGTACGGTCATCTTGAACAACAATCGGTGTTTGCTGCTCGATCAATGCTAACTCTGCTAAGTTTTGTACGTAAAAGCCTCTTCTCGGTTCTGACGAGATAAATCCTTCTGAAACTAATTGACTATATGCAAATTCAACTGTTGTTTGACTCACTGACAAATAATCTGCCAATTTTCTTTTCGAAGGTAATTTGGCTCCTTCTTCAATTATTCCATTAATAATTGCCTGTTTTATTTCTGTGTAAAGTTGTTCATATAGAGGTATTAGTGAGTCTGCTTCCAGTTGAAACATGAGAAAATCCATTATTGTCTCCTATCTGACCACTTTAATTTATTCATTTCTGATACTTTTCAAATGGTCATATTTCATTATACTAAACATTATAACAATTTAGAGGGGGAAATAATATGACTATTATACAAACTGGAACAGATAGGGTAAAACGAGGAATGGCAGAAATGCAAAAAGGTGGCGTTATTATGGACGTTATCAATGCAGAACAAGCAAAAATCGCAGAAGCAGCAGGCGCTGTTGCAGTAATGGCGCTAGAACGTGTACCTTCAGACATTCGTGCAGCAGGCGGAGTTGCTCGTATGGCAGATCCACGTATTATGGAAGAAGTAATGGGTGCTGTAACTATTCCAGTAATGGCAAAAGCACGTATTGGACATATTACAGAAGCACGTATTTTAGAAGCAATGGGTGTCGATTATATTGATGAATCCGAAGTATTAACACCTGCAGATGAAGAGTATCACTTACGTAAAAGTGAATTTACAGTGCCATTTGTATGTGGATGTAAAGATCTAGGAGAAGCAACTCGTCGTATCGGGGAAGGAGCTTCCATGCTTCGTACAAAAGGAGAACCTGGAACAGGGAATATCGTAGAAGCAGTTCGTCATTTACGTAAAGTGAATGCACAAGTTCGCAAAATTGTTCATATGAACGAAGATGAGTTGATGACAGAAGCTAAGATATTAGGAGCACCTTTTGAAGTGTTGTTACAAATTAAACAGAACGGTAAATTACCAGTTGTAAACTTCGCAGCAGGAGGAGTAGCAACACCGGCAGATGCTGCTTTAATGATGGAGCTTGGAGCTGATGGTGTATTTGTTGGATCAGGTATTTTCAAGTCAGAAAATCCAGAGAAATTTGCACGTGCTATTGTAGAAGCGACGACTCATTACCAAGACTATAACTTACTTGTAGAAATTTCAAAAGACTTAGGAATCCCTATGAAGGGAATCGAAATTTCACGCTTAGCTGCTGGAGAACGCATGCAAGATAGAGGGTGGTAATATGGTCAAAATAGGAGTTTTAGCTCTGCAAGGAGCGGTTAGCGAGCATATGAATTCTATTGAAGCATGTGGAGCAGAAGCTTTAATAGTAAAAAGCACAGACGATTTGACTTTGGTAGATGGTTTAATCCTACCAGGGGGAGAAAGCACTGCTATGCGTAGACTAATTGATCGCTATGACATGCTTACGCCTCTTATAGAGTTTGCGAAAACAGAAAAACCTATGTTTGGTACTTGCGCAGGTCTTATACTACTAGCTAAAGAAATAGTAGGAGATGATTCTGCACATATTGGTGCGCTAAATGCAACAGTGGAGCGTAATTCTTTTGGTCGCCAAGTTGATAGCTTTGAAACACAACTTGAAGTAAAAGACATCGCAACTGATTTCCCCGCTGTTTTTATAAGAGCACCTCATATTGTAGAAGTAGGATCAGATGTAGAAATACTTGCTACGCATGAAGACAAAATAGTTATGGTGAGACAAGGGCATTTGCTAGGATGCTCTTTTCATCCAGAGCTAACGATAGATTATCGTATAACTGCCTATTTTACGGAAATGGTAAAGGAATCGCTTGCTAAAAAAGCAACTGTATAGTAAAGTGAAGATAATTTCATGATTAAAAAACGATGATAGGAAGCAGTAACAAGCACGTTTTTTGTAGAGAGTCAGCGGTTGGTGAGAGCTGATAAAAACACTTGTGAATCCGTCCTTTGAGTTGCGCGACCGAATATTTAGTAAGTCGTGGCCGGTTGAAAAGCCGTTATTTTACAAGTGGACTTGATAAATGGTCAAGTCAATCAGGGTGGCAACGCGGGTATGCTCTCGTCCCTTTTATAGGGGATGAGGGCTTTTTTGTCGTTTTTTTATTAAAAATTAGGAGGAATTGTACATGTTAGATGTGAAATTTGTACGAGATAATTACGAAGCCGTAAAAGAAAAACTAGCAAAGCGTGGAGAAGAAATTTCGGAATTTGATCAGTTTCAACCGTTAGATCAAAAGAGAAGAGAACTAATTGCTAAAACAGAAGTGTTAAAAGCGGAACGAAATGAATTCTCTCAAAAGATTTCAGAGATGAAACGTAATAAAGAAAATGCCGATGATATTATTGCTCGTATGCGCGAAGTTGGCGATGAGATTAAAGTATTGGATGACGAATTACGTGAAGTAGAAGAAAAGTTCGATTATATGATGATGCGTATTCCAAACATTCCACATGACAGTGTTCCTATTGGTGATTCAGAAGACGATAATGTGGAGATTCGTACATGGGGAGAAGTACCTTCATTTGATTTTGAAACAAAAGCCCATTGGGATATTGCAACCGATTTAAAAATAGTTGATTTTGAACGAGCTGCAAAGGTTACGGGAAGTCGTTTTGCATTTTATCTTGGTTTAGGAGCAAGACTAGAACGTGCTTTAATAAATTTTATGATGGATCTGCATGCAGAAGAGCATGGATATGAAGAAATGCTTCCTCCATACTTGGCTAATCGTACGAGTTTAACAGGTACTGGCCAGCTTCCAAAGTTTGAAGAAGATGCATTTTTAATAAATGAAGAGGATTATTTCTTAATCCCTACGGCAGAAGTTCCAGTAACGAATTTTTATCGTGATGAAATTTTAGATGGGGCAGCGTTACCACAAGCATTTACTGCTTTTAGTGCTTGTTTCCGTTCAGAAGCAGGATCTGCAGGACGTGATACAAGAGGTTTAATACGTCAGCATCAATTTAATAAAGTGGAACTTGTTCGTTTTGTAAAACCAGAAGAGTCTTATGATCAGTTGGAGTTACTTACTGGTCACGCAGAAAAAGTGTTGCAGTTATTAGGTCTACCATACCGTGTACTTCATATGTGTACAGCTGATTTAGGTTTTACTGCTGCGAAAAAATATGATTTAGAAGTTTGGTTGCCAAGTTACGGAGAGTATAAAGAGATTTCTTCTTGCAGTAACTTCGAAGATTTCCAAGCTCGTCGTGCTGGTATACGCTTTAGAAGAGAGACGGGCGCTAAACCAGAATACGTACACACATTAAATGGAAGTGGACTTGCGCTAGGTCGTACAGTTGCTGCTATTTTAGAAAACTATCAACAAGCAGATGGAACAGTATTAGTTCCAGAAGTTCTAGTACCATATATGGGCGGTAAAACTGTCATTAAGTAAGATGAAAAGAACCAGAGATGCTATATGCGTTTCTGGTTCTTTTTTTGTGCACGGAGATTCCGGAAAAATTGGGTAAGTAAGCTTCCACATTCTTCAGCCAGAACACCTTCTGTCACTTCACATATATGATTGAATCGATCATCGTTTAAAAGTCGATATAAGGAATCTACACAACCTGCTTTTATATCTCTAGCCCCGTATACAACCCGTGGGATACGGGATTGTAAAATAGCTCCTGCACACATAGGACAAGGCTCTAGTGTTACATATAAAGTAGTTTCTTCTAATCGCCAGCTTCCGATTTTCTCACATGCTTGTTGAATTGCTAATAATTCGGCATGGGTCGTTGCGTTTTGAGTTGTCTCTCTTAAATTAAAAGCCTTTGCAATAATTTCATCTTTATATACGATAATAGCTCCGATTGGTACTTCTCCAATAGCAGCCGCTTTTTTTGCTTCTTCTATCGCTAAGTTCATATAATGTTCATCCAATTAAAATCAACCCCTCAAGCATAGTGTAGCATGTTTTATTTATGTTCTGCATACTGTAAGTTGAAGGAGTGATCGATTGATATATATAGTGAAACAAGGAGACAATTTATATGCAATTGCAAAGCGTTTTGGTACAAATGTTGCAACACTTGCCTCTATAAATGAACTCCCTGACCCTGATGTATTAGTCGTTGGTCAGGCGCTAGTTTTACCATCTAGTCCTAATCCAGATCGGCCTATGATTGAAACAAATTTATACGTAGAGTGGTATACAGAAGCACCATCGGAAAATGTTATTAACCAAGTAGAGAAAAATGCAAACCAATTAACGTATATGATGCCATTTGCATATGAGGTAAAGAGGGACGGCTCCTTAACTTCTATGGATTGGGGAAGATTATCCGAAGTTGCACAAACACATCAGGTAGAAACAGTTATTGTACTTGTTAATATTGAAAATTATGCATTTAGTGATACATTAGCACATACCATTTTTACAAATGAAACCGTGAAGAATAATCTATTTGCACAAACAGTAGCAGAAGCAGAAAGAAGAGGTACAAAACATATTCATGTTGACTTTGAATATATAGATAAAGCAGACAGGGAAAATTATGTGAACTTCTTAAAAGAATTTAAAGATTTCGCTAAAGGGTATGCAATTTCCGTAACACTTGCTCCAAAAACAAGTGCCGATCAGAATGGTAAATGGTACGGTGGATTCGATTATAAAGGATTAGGAGAAGTGGCTGATTTTGTTGTCATTATGACATATGAATGGGGCTACAGTGGCGGTCCGCCGATGGCAGTTTCTCCAATCGGTCCAGTTCGAAAAGTATTAGAATATGCCGTAACAGAAATTGAGCCTAGTAAAATTATGATGGGTCAAAATTTATATGGATATGACTGGACATTGCCTTATAAGCCAGGTAATCCAATCGCCAAAGCATTGAGTCCTCAACAAGCAATTCAAGTAGCAAAAAATCGGAATGCAGCTATCGAGTATGATGATGTTGCGCAAGCACCATTTTTTCATTATTGGTTAGATGGAAAAGAACATGAGGTGTGGTTTGAGGATGCAAGATCCATTGAAGCAAAGTTTAAACTATTGAAAGAGTTAAAGTTATTAGGAATAGCTTATTGGCATAGCGGTTTTGATTTTCCGCAAAACTGGTACTTGCTACAGGAAATGTTTCGGATGAATAAAAAATAGAGTATAGTTGTCTTTCTTTTGGAAAGGCAACTATATTCTATTTTTTATGTTCTAGCTATGTTAAAATAAAGGGCACGATTTGAAATATTAGAGTGAGGGTAGAATTATGTCCATTCCATTTATTACGGTAGAAGGCCCCATAGGTGTTGGGAAGACCTCGTTAGCAAAGATAATTGCACAAACGTATCAATTTGAATTGTTAAAAGAAATTGTGGATGAAAATCCTTTTTTGAATAAATTTTATGATGATATTGCCGAGTGGAGTTTCCAAACGGAAATGTTTTTTTTATGTAATCGTTATAAACAATTAAGTGATATAGACAAAAAGTATTTATCGAAAGATAAAGGAGTAATAGCCGATTATCATATTTTTAAAAATCTAATTTTCGCTAAACGTTCGTTAAATGAAATAGAATTTGAGAAGTATGAATCTATTTATCAAATTTTAACGAAAGATATGCCTGTTCCTAACATGGTTATTTATCTTGATGCAAGTTTAGATGTTCTTCTTAAACGTATTGATATGCGCGGAAGGGACTTTGAAAAAAAGATAAGCCCAGATTATTTACAGCAACTTTCATCAGATTATCGTATGTTTATCGATCACTTTGAAAAAAAGCACCCGAATATTCCGGTTTTAAGACTAGACGGAGACAAAATAGATTTCGTTCAAAATGGACAAGATTTACAAAAAATATTAGAACAAGTAGATGCAACATTGCATAGAAGGAGTTTATAAGTATGAATTTAAGAGAGAAGTATGGCATCCCATCTAATGCAGTTATTACGATTGCAGGAACTGTTGGTGTAGGAAAATCTACGATGACCAAAGCACTTGCGGATGCACTTCGTTTTAAAACCTCATTTGAGAAAGTAGATGCGAATCCATATTTAGATCGTTTTTATGAAGACTTTTCTAAGTGGAGTTTTCATTTACAAATTTACTTTTTAGCAGAGCGTTTTAAAGAGCAAAAAAGAATGTTTGAATATGGTGGAGGATTTATTCAAGATCGTTCCATTTATGAAGATACTGGCATATTTGCACAAATGCATAAAGAAAAAGGAACGATGGATCCAGTAGATCACGAAACATATACAAGTCTTTTTGAAGCAATGGTCATGACACCATATTTCCCACACCCAGATTTATTGATTTACTTAGAAGGATCATTAGATAATATTATTGATCGCATTCATGATCGAGGACGTCCGATGGAGCAGCAAACACCTATTGCTTATTGGGAAGAAATGCATGGTCGCTATGAAAAATGGATTGACTCCTTTAATGGATGCCCTGTACTTCGTCTAAATATTAACGATTATGATATCGTACAAAATCCAGAAAATGTAGAAATGATTATTGCAAGAATTGGTCATTTCATGGAGCAAACTGCAATATTGCGTAAATAATATAAAACCTCCCACCAATTAGTTAAAGGCGGGAGGTTTTAACATGTATAGATAATATTTAATTTTCTGAACAATGTTTATAAAGAAAAATTCGTTACCACTGCAACGAATTCAATCTCAAATTTATGCGTGTGTGTATTTAAAATGGAGGAGGAAGAGGGATTCGAACCCCCGCGCGGTATGACCCGCCTGTCGGTTTTCAAGACCGATCCCTTCAGCCAGACTTGGGTATTCCTCCGAAGTACAAGAACTAATTTATCATGGTTGAAAAACAAAGTCAACATTTTTATTCATATTTTTAATAAAAAATATAATCCGTTCTTAATTAACCAAAAGCACTGAGTGATTTGATGATTAGAATTGCACTAACAGACCATATGATTTATGCATAGTTATTGTTTTGGATGAATCTTTAATAGTGAAGTGGAATAATCAACAGAATTGAAAAATTGATTAGCCATTCCATAAATAAATATAACCTGTATTTAAAAGTAATAGTTTGTTTTCGTTGATTTTTCTTTCTAAAAAAAGTATACTAGTTAATGCCGTGCTAGGTGGGAAGGTAGCGGTGTCTTGTAACTCGCAATCCGCTCTAGCGAGACTGAACTCCTTCTCTGAGGTTGAATACATGTAGGGTCTGGTATTTGCACGTGATGTTGACGTTTGGGTCCTGCGCAATGGGTGCCCATGAACCATGTCAGGTCCGGAAGGAAGCAGCATTAAGTGGTGTTTTCTCATGTGCCGCGGGGTAGCCTAAGCCGAGTTAACGACAAGGGTGCCGCTTATGTGTTTCAAGCGAAGGAAGGTGCACGGCATTAAATTAACTGATCAACTCATTTGTCTTTCCGACGAATGAGTTTTTTTGTGTTCTAGGAAATAATAAATTAGATGGTATGGCACTATTTAGTGATAATGCGTCGTAGTGACCGCTGCGATTTTCGCTACAGCCGTACGCTTTCCGCCGGGTGAGCGATGAGCCATCCCCGCCGCCCTTGGGCGTACGTTGGGATGGCTCATTTTGCTCCCTCATCCGGCAGGAGTCGACGTCTGTAGCGAAAATCAATAGAAATTGCCTACTTATTTAGTATCGTCTTGATTAAAGCAATTATCTTTTCATGGAGTGTACCCAGTAAATGGATTAGAGAAACCAACTAGTCATTGAAAGCGATTAATTCTACACCGAAAGCAACTAAAATCAGCATGAGATCAACTAAATCACCGATGAAAGCAACTAATTTATCACAATATCTCTTTACTTGGAGTGAGACGACCATGGTTTAGGCAGATTATAATATTCCTAAAAGCCCGTTAAACTGCATAGCAGGCATCGGCTCGACTAGTTGATCGAGTTCAAAGGCGAGTTTGTCGGGTTCGCACTGTATATTATATTATCTCTTTCACCATTTATTGTTAATTTCGGACACTGATAAGTTAGTATTTTTTCATTGATTTTCGCTGCAGGGCGGCAACTCCGAAGGGATTAAGTGAGTAAGATGAGACTTCACAACGTACGCCTAAGCGGCGGTGAAGGCTCATCACTCACCCCACGGAAAGCGTCCGTCCTGCAGCGAAAATCACAGCGGTCACCTAGTAGCACTCTTTACGACGCATTATCCCTATAAGTTGCTTCATTCCATTCAATATTTCTCTTGCTATATGTATTCAGAGACAGGTACTTACACTTTAAAGTTTGTAATAGAATTTTTCCCAACATTAATAGGCGAAGTAACAATTGCTTTATGGTATAATAGAGTCATTATTTACTTAAATGAGAGAAGGAGGGGATTTGTTGTCGTATCAAGCTTTTTACCGCGCTTATAGACCGCAGTCATTTGCAGAAATGTCTGGTCAATCACATATTAAGCAAACTCTTCAAAATGCCCTCCTTTACAATAAAACGACACATGCGTATTTATTCTCCGGTCCACGTGGGACAGGAAAAACAAGTGCGGCAAAAATATTTGCCAAAGCTTTAAACTGTGAAAATGGACCAGCGAAAGAACCGTGTAATACTTGTGAAACTTGTAAAAGTATTACTGAAGGGTCTAATACAGATGTGATTGAGTTCGATGCAGCTTCTAACTCTCGTGTAGAGGAAATGCGGGAAATTATTGAAAAAGTTCGTTTTGCCCCTTCGAATGCACGTTACAAAGTGTATATTATAGATGAAGTGCATATGCTATCTACTAGTGCATTTAATGCTTTGTTAAAAACATTAGAAGAACCACCAGCGCATGCCGTATTTATATTAGCAACGACTGAACCACATAAAATTCCCTTAACGATTATATCTAGATGTCAGCGATTCGATTTTAAACGAATTACTTCATCGGATATTGTTTTGCGAATGAAAGAAGTATTAACTGACGCTAATATAGAATACGATGAAAATGTACTGAAGATTATTGCACAAGCAGCAGCTGGTGGAATGCGTGATGCACTAAGTATGCTTGATCAAGTAGTATCATTTAGCGGAGAAAAAATGACGCTGGAAGATGCATTACTAGTAACTGGTTCAATTGGACAGGACGTATTTTTTCAACTAGCAGAAGCATTAATTGAGAAGGATGTCGCAAAGGCATTAAGTTGTGTGGAACAGTTAGTAGAGGACGGAAAGGACCCAGTTCGATTAACAGAGGATTTTATCACGTTTTACCGCGATCTACTTGTATTGCTTGTTGCACCGGAACAAACTGAGTTATTGGAAATAGCTACGGGAGATGCAATGTTTGCCGAGTTGGCCTCCAAATTTGCGGAAGATACATTGTATAGAAGTATTTCTATATTAACGAATACTCAACAGGAAATGCGTTTTTCTAATCATGCAAAAGTGTATTTAGAAACTGCAATTATTCGGTTAGCACAAGTACCGATAGGGAACACGGCTACGACGCAAAGTAATTCAGAACTAGAGATGAAAGTAAAAACACTGGAAAGTCAGCTGCAGCAGCTTCAACAGCAGATTAGTCAAGGAATAATACCTCAAGCGAATGCTGGGATACAGGAACAACCAAAAAGACAGAGACAAAAGTCAAATAGCGGTGTGAAAGTATCAAGTGGTCGGATACAAGAAATTTTAAAAACGGCAACTAAGACGGATATTCAGACGATTAAATCTAATTGGGCTGCTATTTTGCAACAACTTCAAAAGTCACATGCTGCATTATTAAATGATGCTGAACCAGTAGCAGCATCTTCTAGTGCATTTGTGTTAAAATTTAAATATGATATTCACTGTCAAATGGCCATGGAGAATAAAACCTTTTCTTCCTCATTTCCACAGTTAATTGCAAACCTGACTGGTACAATGTATGAAGTCGTATATGTACCAGAGGAAAATTGGTTGAAAATTAGAGAAGACTTTATAAAACAAAACGGTCTAAAAAAAGGAAATGCAGGAGATTTAGAAGATACTTCTTCCGAGCCGACAGAAGCAATGGAACTTCTACAAGGAATGGAAGAGATTTCAGAAGATCCTTTGATTGTAGAAGCAGAAAAATTATTTGGAAAAGAATTTGTAGAAGTACAGGATAACTAAGGAGGAAATTAATCATGCGTGGAATGGGAAATATGCAAGGTATGATGAAACAAATGCAAAAAATGCAAAAGAAAATGGCAGAGGCACAAGAGGAACTAGGAACACAACGTTTCGAAGCCGTAGCTGGTGGCGGAATGGTAAAAGTAGTTGTTTCCGGGCATAAAGAAGTACTTGAAGTAGAACTAGATCCAACTGTTGTAGACCCAGAAGATATCGAAATGCTTCAAGACTTAATCGTCATTGCAACGAATGAAGCAATGAAAAAAGCAGATGAAACAGCGAACTCCACGATGGGGCAATTCACGAAAGGGTTGAACCTTCCTGGTATGTTCTAGGAGGAAAAAAGATGCATTATCCTGAACCAATATCAAAACTAATAGATAGTTTTATGAAATTGCCGGGAATCGGGCCGAAAACAGCGGCCCGTCTGGCATTTTTTGTGTTAACGATGAAAGAAGACACTGTTTTAGATTTTGCTAAAGCATTAGTTGATGCTAAAAGAAACTTAACGTATTGCTCCGTTTGTGGTCATATTACGGATATTGATCCTTGTCATATTTGTCAAGACAAGCAGCGCGATGCATCCATGATTTGTGTTGTTCAAGATACAAAGGATGTCATAGCGATGGAGAAAATGAGAGACTATAATGGTTTATATCATGTACTTCATGGTGCTATATCACCAATGGATGGAATTGGTCCAGAAGATATTAATGTACCTTCTCTTTTAAAAAGATTGCAGGATACACAAGTGGAAGAATTGATTTTAGCAACTAACCCTACAATAGAAGGAGAAGCAACAGCAATGTATATTTCTCGTCTCGTAAAGCCTTCTGGTATTAAGACAACGAGAATTGCGCACGGCTTACCTGTAGGCGGAGACTTGGAATATGCGGATGAGGTAACTTTATCCAAAGCATTAGAAGGTCGCCGAGAGTTGTAAGGGGGATGCTGTAGTACGATGTTTTTTCAACGGGCAAAGTTAAAGAAAGAATTTGATCAGCAATTTGTGAGATTAATAAGAGAAACAAAAGAAGATTGGCAGCAAGCTCAACTGATAGAAGAGTATTTGAATGACTACGATTTGGAGACGCTGGCGAAAAGAAAAATTGCAGAAAGTATTCACTTTTATCTATATAAAGAAGCGAAGATCCGAAACGTAGTTTTAAAATAAGTATAATAGTAGTACTAGCTTCATATAGTGATAGATAGTTATTTTATGAGAGGATGGTATTCATGAAGTTAATTATCATTGGAGGTTCGCTAGTATTACTATTGCTTCTTTTGTTTAGAAAGTCTCTTTCGGGAGTAATAGAAGGAATATCTATTTTTTTATTCCGCTTAGGTTTTTCCGTTTTACTATTATTTGGCGTACATTTACTTTTAGGTTTAGCTGGTTATACAATCCCTATAAACCTGTTCACAGGTGCTGTAGTGGCGGTCTTGGGAGTGCCAGGGGTAGCTTCTGTAGTAGCTATTTCTATATTACTTTAAAAAACTTTGTAAAAAGTGTTGACTTATTTGAGTGAAGAGAGTAATATAATAGGAGTCGCCAAGAGGTAAACGAAATGGTAGACAACATGAACATTGAAAACTGAACATGCAAAACGTTAAGACATATAGCTTATTGATTAACTTCATAAGCAAAACAATTTTGACATCATTTAATGATGATGCCAGCAAAACAACATGAGCTTTTTAAGTTCTCTATTATGGAGAGTTTGATCCTGGCTCAGGACGAACGCTGGCGGCGTGCCTAATACATGCAAGTTGAGCGAATGACGAAGAAGCTTGCTTCTTCTGATTTAGCGGCGGACGGGTGAGTAACACGTGGGCAACCTGCCCTGTAGATTGGGATAACTCCGGGAAACCGGGGCT
>NZ_JBIWFB010000016.1:1261-3866 GCF_044762855.1 Psychrobacillus sp. NPDC096389
AGTTAGACGAAGCGATCTGGAAAGGTCCGCAGGATAGGGTAAAAGCCCCGTAGTCAAAAGTTCATTCTCTCTTGAGTGTATCCTGAGTACGGCGGAACACGTGAAATTCCGTCGGAATCCGGGAGGACCATCTCCCAAGGCTAAATACTCCCTAGTGACCGATAGTGAACCAGTACCGTGAGGGAAAGGTGAAAAGCACCCCGGAAGGGGAGTGAAATAGACCCTGAAACCGTGTGCCTACAAGTAGTCAGAGCCCGTTAATGGGTGATGGCGTGCCTTTTGTAGAATGAACCGGCGAGTTACGATTACATGCAAGGTTAAGCTGAGAAAGCGGAGCCGCAGCGAAAGCGAGTCTGAATAGGGCGAATGAGTATGTGGTCGTAGACCCGAAACCAGGTGATCTACCCATGTCCAGGATGAAGGTAAGGTAACACTTACTGGAGGTCCGAACCCACGTACGTTGAAAAGTGCGGGGATGAGGTGTGGGTAGCGGAGAAATTCCAATCGAACCTGGAGATAGCTGGTTCTCTCCGAAATAGCTTTAGGGCTAGCCTCAAACGTGAGAATCTTGGAGGTAGAGCACTGTTTGGACTAGGGGCCCATCCCGGGTTACCGAATTCAGACAAACTCCGAATGCCAATGATTTATGTTTGGGAGTCAGACTGCGAGTGATAAGATCCGTAGTCAAGAGGGAAACAGCCCAGACCACCAGCTAAGGTCCCCAAGTATTTGTTAAGTGGAAAAGGATGTGGCGTTGCTTAGACAACCAGGATGTTGGCTTAGAAGCAGCCATCATTTAAAGAGTGCGTAATAGCTCACTGGTCGAGTGACGCTGCGCCGAAAATGTATCGGGGCTAAACAAATCACCGAAGCTGTGGATTGATACCTATGGTATCAGTGGTAGGAGAGCGTTCTAAGGGCGTTGAAGTCAGACCGGAAGGACTGGTGGAGCGCTTAGAAGTGAGAATGCCGGTATGAGTAGCGAAAGATGGGTGAGAATCCCATCCACCGTATGACTAAGGTTTCCTGAGGAAGGCTCGTCCGCTCAGGGTTAGTCGGGACCTAAGTCGAGGCCGATAGGCGTAGACGATGGACAACAGGTTGATATTCCTGTACCACCACCCCGCCGTTTGAGTAATGGGGGGACGCAGGAGGATAGGGTAAGCGTGCTGTTGGTTATGCACGTCCAAGCAGTAAGGCGTGAATGTAGGCAAATCCGCATTCTATAACGTTGAGCTGTGATGGCGAGCTCGTATGAGCGAAGTTCCTGATTTCACACTGCCAAGAAAAGCCTCTAACGAGGCGGGAGGTGCCCGTACCGCAAACCGACACAGGTAGTCGAGGAGAGAATCCTAAGGTGAGCGAGAGAACTCTCGTTAAGGAACTCGGCAAAATGACCCCGTAACTTCGGGAGAAGGGGTGCTCTTTGAGGTGCATAGCCTCGAAGAGCCGCAGTGAATAGGCCCAGGCGACTGTTTAGCAAAAACACAGGTCTCTGCAAAACCGTAAGGTGAAGTATAGGGGCTGACGCCTGCCCGGTGCTGGAAGGTTAAGAGGAGTGCTTAGCGCAAGCGAAGGTGCGAATTGAAGCCCCAGTAAACGGCGGCCGTAACTATAACGGTCCTAAGGTAGCGAAATTCCTTGTCGGGTAAGTTCCGACCCGCACGAAAGGCGTAACGATCTGGGCACTGTCTCAACGAGAGACTCGGTGAAATTATAGTACCTGTGAAGATGCAGGTTACCCGCGACAGGACGGAAAGACCCCGTGGAGCTTTACTATAGCTTGATATTGAATTTTGGTGCAACTTGTACAGGATAGGCAGGAGCCTTAGAGCCCGGAGCGCCAGCTTCGGAGGAGGCGTCGGTGGGATACTGCCCTGGTTGTATTGAAATTCTAACCCATACCCGTAACCCGGGTAGGAGACAGTGTCAGGCGGGTAGTTTGACTGGGGCGGTCGCCTCCTAAAGTGTAACGGAGGCGCCCAAAGGTTCCCTCAGAATGGTTGGAAATCATTCGAAGAGTGTAAAGGCAGAAGGGAGCTTGACTGCGAGACCTACAAGTCGAGCAGGGTCGAAAGACGGGCTTAGTGATCCGGTGGTTCCGCATGGAAGGGCCATCGCTCAACGGATAAAAGCTACCCCGGGGATAACAGGCTTATCTCCCCCAAGAGTCCACATCGACGGGGAGGTTTGGCACCTCGATGTCGGCTCATCGCATCCTGGGGCTGTAGTCGGTCCCAAGGGTTGGGCTGTTCGCCCATTAAAGCGGTACGCGAGCTGGGTTCAGAACGTCGTGAGACAGTTCGGTCCCTATCCGTCGTGGGCGTAGGAAATTTGAGAGGAGCTGTCCTTAGTACGAGAGGACCGGGATGGACACACCGCTGGTGTACCAGTTGTTCTGCCAAGAGCATCGCTGGGTAGCTATGTGTGGACGGGATAAGTGCTGAAAGCATCTAAGCACGAAGCCCCCCTCAAGATGAGATTTCCCATTACGCAAGTAAGTAAGATCCCTCAAAGACGATGAGGTAGATAGGTTCGGGGTGGAAGCGTGGCGACACGTGCAGCTGACGAATACTAATCGATCGAGGACTTAACCAAAATGTAT
>NZ_JBIWFB010000017.1:0-1891 GCF_044762855.1 Psychrobacillus sp. NPDC096389
AATCGAGTAGGAGGGAGTGATTAACTCCCGACCTCTCACACCACCGTACGTACGGTTCCGTATACGGCGGTTCAATTAAGATGAATAACGCAAAGTTTCGTAACGAACTTGCAGACTTTTCAGCCCTTGGCTTTCCCAATAGGAATTGCCGAGGGTTCTGTGTAATATGGGGCTTTTAGAAATGCGCCAGTACCCTTTTCGGGTGTTTCCCCACTCGTATGCTTTTCCATAAGGAACTTTCAACCGAGTAAGATTTCTGACTCTTGTTCGAGGTTTCTTCCAATTCTTCCATAGACACATCCTTAATCTTCTTTTAATCCAACTATCTAGTGATTTGAATGTGGAACTTGTATCTGCTAATGCGAAATAACCACACCACCCCATTAGATATTGGTTTAACTTCTCGATTCTGTATTCCATGGAATATGGCATCTTTCTTGAAGTAATTTCTCGTATTTTCTTCTTCATTCGAACTAGACTTGTTTTCGCAAGACGAACCTTTGGTTCTTTGTGATTGGTGAAACTAAAACCTAAGAATTTCCGGTTCCAAGGACGGTCTACTGCTGATTTCTTTTCGTTTACTTTTAAACGAAGTTTTCCCTCGATAAATCTCTGTACACTCGCCATTACTCTTAGCCCCGCACGTTCTGATTTCACATAAATATTGCAATCATCTGCGTATCGAACGAATTTATGTCCACGTTCCTCCAACTCTTTATCGAGTTCATCTAGAACTATGTTTGAAAGTAAAGGACTTAAAGGTCCACCTTGGGGTGTTCCTTCTTCAGTACTTGAAACTACTCCATTTATCATGACACCGGCTTGGAGATATTTACGTATAAGTTTTAATAAGGGTTTATCTGAAATTCGTTTCGCTAATGTTGCCATTAGTCGGTCATGATTGACCTTATCGAAGAATTTCTCTAAATCCATATCAATCACCCATCGATGACCTTCCTTTAAATAACCTTTTGCTTTCCGTACAGCGTCATGGGCGCTCCGATTTGGACGGAATCCATAACTATGGTCCGAAAATGCTTCGTCATATTCCTTCGATAAAATCTGCGAGATAGCTTGTTGAATCAAACGGTCTGTCACAGTTGGGATACCTAGTAAACGCACACCACCATCTGGTTTCGGGATTTCGACTCGACGTACTGATTGCGGTTCATAGGTTCCATTCAAAATCTGCGATTTAATGGTTTCCCAATTTTCGAGGATGTGCTTTCGTAAGTTTTGTACGGGCATCATGTCTACTCCATGGCTTCCTTTATTCGCTTCGATTCGTTTTAGAGCTTGTATCATATTTTGCCGTTCAAGAATTTGATCCAACATCACCATTTCGTTCCTTTCCGTGATTAGCTTATCTTCTTATACCCATCTGAACTCCACCCTCCGCAAATACCCTCGTGGGATTCACCACTACTTTCTAAGCGCGAGGTTTCTCTGTTTTCTGTGTTATTCATTCTAGATGGAAAGCCAAGGGCTAATCTCTCTTAATTGTTCAGTCCTTCCGAGTAATTCTAGACCTACTCGTACTATGACCTCTGCTGACTTCTGATGGTTCAGCTACTTGTCACCAAGTAGGTTATGAAGGGTACTTCACGTTTCCATCAGACCTCCCCGGGTAAGCACATGCACTTTCACACCATCTATCCGCCTCATTTACTAAAGATGACCTTCGACAGAATGGACTTTGTTTTGTGATGCAAACTCATCCAGTCATACCTAGCCTTATATGAGGTTCGTCTTCCTCGGACCGGTGTTTTGCCTCCAGCTTCCTTCAGATTCCGCGTCACCACGGACACCCTTGCTCTTGGCTAACCCCTACTTCTGTCTTCGGGGTTCGGGACTTGCACCCTATAGTTCATGTGCATGCCGGGCGCACATC
>NZ_JBIWFB010000018.1:0-1231 GCF_044762855.1 Psychrobacillus sp. NPDC096389
GTCACACCCGTTCCCATACCGAACACGGAAGTTAAGCTCTTCAGCGCCGATGGTAGTTGGGGGTTTCCCCCTGTGAGAGTAGGACGTCGCTGGGCTTGCAATAAATACATATTTCAATTCGATTTTATACCCAGGAGGATTAGCTCAGCTGGGAGAGCATCTGCCTTACAAGCAGAGGGTCGGCGGTTCGAGCCCGTCATCCTCCACCACATTTAATCCATCGCCGGAGTAGCTCAACTGGTAGAGCAACTGACTTGTAATCAGTAGGTTGAGGGTTCAAGTCCTTTCTCCGGCACCATTGTACGAGCCATTAGCTCAGTTGGTAGAGCATCTGACTTTTAATCAGAGGGTCGCAGGTTCGAATCCTGCATGGCTCACCATTTTTAAAAAGAATGCAATATATGCGGGTGTGGCGGAACTGGCAGACGCACTAGACTTAGGATCTAGCGCCGCAAGGCGTGGGGGTTCGACTCCCTTCACCCGCACCATTTAATTTCATAACCGAGCGGAAGTAGTTCAGTGGTAGAACACCACCTTGCCAAGGTGGGGGTCGCGAGTTCGAACCTCGTCTTCCGCTCCAAAGATTCACTAAAGTGCCGGGGTGGCGGAACTGGCAGACGCACAGGACTTAAAATCCTGCGGTAGGTGACTACCGTACCGGTTCGATTCCGGTCCTCGGCACCACTTTTATGAATAATTAGCGCCCGTAGCTCAATTGGATAGAGCGTCTGACTACGGATCAGAAGGTTGTGGGTTCGACTCCTGCCGGGCGCGCCATATATTACGGGAAGTAGCTCAGCTTGGTAGAGCACTTGGTTTGGGACCAAGGGGTCGCAGGTTCGAATCCTGTCTTCCCGACCATATCAAAAATATTGGGGCCTTAGCTCAGCTGGGAGAGCGCCTGCCTTGCACGCAGGAGGTCAGCGGTTCGATCCCGCTAGGCTCCACCAATTATAGTAAAATGTAACATCTTGGCGGTGTAGCTCAGTTGGCTAGAGCACTCGGTTCATACCCGAAAGGTCGTGGGTTCGACTCCCTCTGCCGCTATTTTTAAGGACCTTTAGCTCAGTTGGTTAGAGCAGACGGCTCATAACCGTCCGGTCGCAGGTTCGAGTCCTGCAAGGTCCACCATCAACATATTTCGGAGGAATACCCAAGTCTGGCTGAAGGGATCGGTCTTGAAAACCGACAGGCGGGTCATACCGCGCGGGGGTTCGAATCCCTCTTCCTC